>JARSSH010000059.1:14030-52154 GCA_029624815.1 Candidatus Competibacter sp. | reverse complement strand
TTTCAACAGCAAGGCTTCTTTCTTAATGAAAATACCACACCTTTACAGGGCTGATGGCTGGAGCAAGTAGAGGAAAATAAGGTTTCAATGGCTGTGTAGGGGTTCTTCGTCGATTCTTGTGAAAATGAGGACTTTGTGTCTCATTAAAGTGGTTTGTGGTTAATGGCTCGTAAATAACAAGCTGATCTTGAAAAATATTTACCTAACCGTTAACCTGCAGGCCAAAATCTGTCTTTGGAGACCAGATGTACAAGAACCGATGAAGAGCTTACTTTTTAGTGCTCCTGATGTGATAAATCAGATTTTTTTAACCAGTTCCCCAATGCGAGGAATCCAACGATGAAGACAAGTATCGCCACATCATTGCTGCTTGCTGGAATGTGCCTTTCGACATCGGCTATTGCCGATAAACAGGCGCATTGGTCATACTCAGGCCCCGGAGGTCCAGAGCACTGGGGTAAACTGGCAAAAGAGTTCTCCACATGTTCTACCGGTAAGAACCAATCTCCTGTCAATCTAACTGGGATGATTCAAGGCGACCTTTCAGAGATCAAGATCGATTACAAAGCTGGAGGTCATGAGATAGTCAACAATGGTCATACCATTCAAATCAACTATAAACCAGGCAGCACAATTAGTGTGGATGGACACGTATTCGAATTAAAGCAATTTCATTTTCACTCACCAAGTGAAAATATGATCAAAGGCCATTCCTATCCCATGGAAGCACATTTTGTACATGCGGACCAGGATGGTAATCTTGCTGTCATTGCAGTAATGTTTAATGAAGAAAAAGCGAATGCTGGATTGGAAAAGATCTGGGCACAGATACCCGAACAGGCGGGGAATGCCCAAGTGTTGGAGTCGATGGTTGATGCCGGCATCCTGCTGCCCCCGCAGCGTGAATACTATCGTTTCAATGGTTCGCTAACCACTCCGCCGTGCTCCGAAGGCGTGTGGTGGCTGGTCATGAAACAGGCCGAAACCGCTTCCAAGGAGCAGATTAAAAAATTTGCTCATACGATGCATCATCCAAATAATCGTCCAATTCAGGCAATTAACGCCCGAGTTATTGTGGAATAAACTCAATACAGTCATCCGTCGACCCAAAGCGGCGATCAACATATTTTTATGCCGTCGCAGGCATTCCAGTTAGTTCGGTCAGGCGGATGACCTCAATGTTTACAACGAATGTAAAAGCGTTCCGTACCTGAACAAATAATAAAGTTACGCTCGGGTCGAAGAACTGCGTAAGCGTTGTGGAAACTTTACTCCAATTTCAAGGCTAGACCACGTTTTTTCTTATGGTTTGAATTATGGCCATCGTATATCCTTGGAGAATAAGGTAATGATACCTGAAGACTATTTGCAGCGATATACTGAGCCACTCCAGTTAGTTGATAGTATATCTGCTTCTCCAATAGTCGAGGCTGGGTCGATGCTACAAGGATACTACTATCCTCCCTCTCTAAGATTTGAAACCTATCTGGATAATTTGAATCGAACCGACTTGCTGGAAATTATGGAACAGGTTCTTTCCACGGAATATCCGCAACAACGATTTGTTCGGCGACAAGTTAGTGAGTATCTTAGTGCCTTGCAAGAGCTAAAGGATGAGCGGGCTTGGCGGCAAGCGGAGATGGAACGGCTTGATATGGAGCTTGCCAGATGCAGGTGTGATTGTGCCAATCTAGAAAGGGAGCAAAAGCGATTAGAAACTTTGGTTTATAAATATCAAGCCGAGCTTGATAACTGCCAAAAAAATTACCAGGATCTTGGCAAGCAGTGTGCAATGCTACAGGCGACAGTAAGCGATCTGTATGCATCCACCTCTTGGAAGGTGACAATGCCATTGCGGTTTATCAGCAAGGTAGTTAAGGATAACTTATTGAGGATCAAATAATTAAATTTACTAAAACTGTGTGAATATTATCCTGTGACTGACGCGGTTTTTCAACAAAATGAGCAGTAATCTTGGTATCTTGGCTTCCGATAATTTATTGAGCGATTTTCTAATGACAGATTCGAGGTGGTGGCAGTTGTTTTTCCAGCCGAATAGGTGCTTAACCACCAGAGTGGGCACTGTCAACTTCGGTGGCGCATGATTTGATAGCGCTTTGATGCGCTCCTACACTAAAGCCCCTAGCTTCACCGAGGGTGCTTAACATGATTAATAAGGCATTATTATGAACGTAAATTGGTTGTTAGGTGTGCGTCAGATTTCCGATAAAATGATAAATTGTCTCCGCCGAGTTGTGACTGTGAAAGCCGAGGCGGTTGAGGCGGTTGAGGCGGTTGAGGCGGTTGAGGCGGTTGAGGCGGTTGATAATAAAATTACGATTTCACTCTTTGATGATAAATTACAGGATATAGATAAAAAGATATCAATGGCGCAACCATCTGATATACCATGCCTATTTAAATATATCCCAATGGAAATATTTGGTAAGCTATTACTCGAAGTACCTACAGAGTATCCAAATATCAAGGCATTTTTTCCGACTATGCCATCAGAAGAAGTTCAAAGACACTGGACAGGCAATTGTGGTCAGGTTTTATTAGATCAGTCCTTGGGGTTCATAAAGGCGCTTGCTTTTGGATATATGGCAATTACTGGGAAATCATTAGAAAAAACGGTTGTTCTTGATTACGGTTGTGGATGGGGTAGATTGACTAGGCTTTTGTATAAATTTTTTTGTTTCGAAAATATTTATGCGGTGGATCCTTGGGATCAATCTATTGATGAGTGTAAGAAGCATGGTATAAAAGCCAATCTTGCACTTTCCGAGTGGGTACCAAAAAGCCTACCATTCAATAAAAGATTCGACTTGATTTTTGCTTTTTCTGTATTTACTCATTTAAGCGAAAAAACAACACATGTTGTACTCAAGACTTTGAGAGATTATATAGCGGATAACGGTTTGTTAGTGATTACCATTAGGCCAAAAGAATACTGGGAAATACACAACAAAGGAGAAATAGCATCGGAGATGTTGGCTAGCCATGATGAAAATGGATTTGCTTTTTCTCCGCTTGATCTGCCTCCGATCGATGGCGATATTACCTATGGTGACACCTCGATATCGCTGGATTATTTTGTTAGCCATTTTCCACAATGGGATTTGGTTTGTTTGGAGTATAATAGTATGGATCCATATCAAATTATCTTGTTTTTAAAGCCAAAATAAATGGGTTATAAATCAAGGAGCTTCGCTTGCCAAAACTGGTTTTTTACCATATTTATGAGGTCATACAGTTTGTTTGATTAAGAAGAATTCTGCGCTTTTCGGTAGCAGGTCAATAAGGTATTACACCTCATATAATAAATTTTGCTTTTGATTTGAAACTATTAAGCTTAATGATTTATTGTCGTAAAGATAATCATTACTTTGCTTTTAATGCGCTCAAAATGGAGGCATTGATTGTGCAACCCTCGTTGCCACATGTGCGTGCAATTGCGTTTTATCTTCCTCAATTTCATCCGATTCCCGAGAATGATGAATGGTGGGGAAAAGGATTTACAGAGTGGAGCAATGTCGTCAAGGCACGCCCAAACTTCAGGGATCATTACCAACCCCATCTTCCGGCTGATCTGGGTTTTTATGACTTGCGTATCAACGAAACCCGCTTGGAACAGGCGGAATTGGCCCGCCGCGCCGGGATTCATGGCTTTTGTTTCTACTATTACTGGTTTGCCGGCAAGCGGCTGCTATTTCGGCCCTTGGAGGAAACTCTACGAAGCGGTGAGCCCGATTTCCCATTTTGCATTTGCTGGGCGAACGAGGACTGGACCCGAGCTTGGGACGGACGGTCGAGTGAAGTGCTGATCGGGCAACAGCATTCCGAGGAAGATAGTCGTAACTTTATCCAGAGTCTTTTTCCCTTTTTCCTCGATCGACGCTATATCCATGTAAACGGCCGCCCTCTGCTGCTGATCTATCGTATCGACATCATTCCCGATCTAAAGCGGACTGTCGAACTATGGCGCAATGAGTGCGCCATGGCGGGGTTAAACGATCCCTATCTGGTTGCCGTTCAGAGTTTTGGCATCGGCGATCCAACGCCCTATGGTTTTGATGCCGCCGTGGAGTTTCCTCCTCATGGCACCGATTTTAACTGGAATTGCAACGATAAGTACCACGATCAACTGAGTAGTTCGGGCTTCCGTGGCCACTTGGTCGATATCCAGAGAGTCATCGATGTTGCCACACGCCGGGAGCTTCCGCCTTATCGCTTGTTCCGTGGCGTCATGCCCTCATGGGATAATACAGCGCGCCGGCAGGATACCAGTCTGATCTTCGTCAACTCAAGCCCGCGGCGCTATGAAACGTGGTTGGCTCGAATGGTCGAGCAAACCTGCCAGCGTTTGCGCGGCGATGAGCGCCTGATATTTATCAACGCTTGGAACGAATGGGCGGAGGGCTGTCATCTTGAGCCCGATCAGAAGTATGGGCATGCCTATATTGAGGCGACCTTCCGCGCGGTTTGTGGAACAGCCGATACCCCGCAAGTTGCCAGCCATGCCGACATCATCGAGATGAAGCCTTCGATGGAACAAAGCAAGCCGATCGAGGCGATGACGGAACCGCAAGTTCCCGACGGCGCCGCTCCTGTTCCCGTGATCGCCGAAGCGAGTTATGCCCTGCGGGTGTTGAGATGGCTCTATTGGCGCATGCCCTTGACGCGCGCCATGAAAATCAACTTGGCGCATCGCGCCTTCGAACGGTTTCCCCGGCTGTTCCAGGACACGGCGGCCTATCGGCACTGGTGGGAAACCCGCGAATACTCCACATCGGAAGTCGCCAAGACCTCCCTGGCCCAGCGGTTGATCCGCGGGTTGTACCGGCACATGCCGTTGGCCCGCACCAGCAAAATCGAACTGGCGCATCGCGCCTTCGAACGGTTTCCCCGGCTGTTCCAGGACACGGCGGCCTATCGGCGCTGGCGGGAAACCCAGGAGCTGGCGGCGCCGGTTTTTCATGCCGCGTTAGCCACGCCGGTACCGGTGGAAACGCCCGAGGATGCGGCCGCGATCGAGTTTCCCGAGGTCGATGCTCCCCAGGTGTCGATCGTCGTCCCGGTCTACAACCAGGTTGCGTATACCCTGCACTGCTTGCGATCGATTCAGCGTAGCCAGCCCCGCGCTTCTTACGAAGTGATCATCCTGAACGATTGCTCCACCGATCGCACATCCGAGTTGCTGGCTTTGGTGCGAGGAGTGCGCGTAATCCACAACGAAACGAACCTGGGTTTTCTACGGAGCTGCAACAAGGCGGCTGTGCATGCTCGCGGCGACTATCTCCTATTTCTCAACAACGATACCGAAGCGCTGCCCGGTTGGCTGGACGAATTGCTGGACACTTTCGCCACCCACGCCAATGTGGGTTTGGTCGGATCGAAGCTGGTTTACCCGGATGGACGGCTGCAAGAGGCGGGCGGACTGATCTGGAGCGATGGATCGGGTTTGAACTACGGGCGCGACGATGACGCCAATAAGCCGGAGTACGCCTTCCTGCGAGAGGTGGACTACTGCTCCGGAGCCAGCCTCATGATTCCGCGATCCCTGTTCGAGGATTTGGGTGGGTTCGACGAGCGGTTCGCGCCCGCCTACTACGAGGACACGGATCTCGCCTTCGCCGTCCGGCAGGCGGGCCATCGGGTATTGCTGCAACCCTTTTCCAGGGTGATCCATTTCGAGGGCGTCACCTCCGGCACCGATGTTCGCCAGGGAGTCAAAGCCTATCAGCTCGTGAATCAAACCAAGTTTCTGGCCAAATGGCGAGAGGTTCTGGCCGCGCACGGAACCCGCGAAAACGATCCTTGGCTGGCGCGGGAGCGCACTGCTCGTCGGTGGGCGCTAATCGTCGATGTGACGACGCCGATGCCGGACAAGGATTCCGGCTCCATCGATACCCTGCAATATATTCGGATGATGCAGGCGCTTGGTTTTAAGGTGGTGTTTTGCCCGCACGACTTACGCCATGCCGGCCGCTATACCGAAGCGCTCCAGCGCATTGGGGTCGAGTGCCTTTACCAGCCCTACACGTCCTCGTTAAGCGCTCATCTGGAAATCCGCGGCGCCTACTACGATCTGGTCATGCTGGAACGCGCGCATCATGCGGCGCAGCATATTGGAGCGGTGCGGCGTTTCTGTCGGAACGCCCGAGTGATCTTCAATACGGTCGATCTGCATTTTGTCCGCGAGGAGCGACAGGCGCGGATCGAACAATCGGCCGAACTCGCCAAACAGGCCCGCCGGACCAAGGCGCTGGAATACGCGGTGATGCGGCAGTCCGACGCGACGATCGTGATCAGCGAATCCGAACGGGAGATCGTGCGGCGCGAATGGCCGGATATCCGGGTGGCGGCGATTCCCTACGCGCGGGAAATTCACGGTTCGGCCGCGCCTTTCCGGCAGCGCCGCGACATCGTGTTTATCGGCGGGTTCCTGTTCGACCCAAACATCGACGCCGTCAATTACTTTGTGGCCGAGATCTGGCCGCGAATCCGGCAAGCGGTTCCTGACATGCGATTCCTGATCGTCGGTAGCAACATGCCGGCCGAAGTCGCCGGGCTGGGGCGCGAGCCGGGCGTGGACATCGTTGGCTTCGTCGAACATTTGGCCCCCATCTTCGCCCGTTGCCGCCTGTCGGTGGCGCCGTTACGCTACGGCGCGGGCATCAAGGGCAAGATCGGCACCAGCTTGAGTTATGGCGTTCCTTGCGTGGCCACTCCGGTCGCCGCCGAAGGCATGGGACTTACGGACCGTGTCAACGTGATGATCGGCGCCGATGCCGAGCGCTTTGCCGACGCGGTCATCGAGGCGCACCAGAATGAAGCGCTGTGGAGCGATCTGTCCGACAACGGTCTGGAGTTCATGGAGCAGAATTTTTCCTACGCCCGGGGGCTGGAACGGCTGGGCAGGTTGCTCGACGATGTTTCCACCACTCCGGAGCAGTCCTTGGCATCGGTGGGTGACGGTGCATCCTCGCCATGATCATCGTCCAAGGGCGTCGCGGGTCGCTTCCAGATAGCGATGACCGAATTGTCGATCGGGTTCCAGATAATTGCCTTCGGCCCATTCGTTCCACGCGTTGATGAACACCAAACGTTCAGGGCCGGTGCGAGAGCCACGGGTTAGTTCCACCAGCCGTCGCAGCCAGCGCTCGTAGCATTCCGGTGTGGCGTTCAGGAAGATTTCGCCGGCGTCTTGCCGGCGGGCGGTGTTGTCCCAGGAGGGCATGGCGGTGCGAAAAAAAGGATAGGGCGTCGGCGGCCGGTTCATGAAGACCTCGGCGGTGGCGACGTAATCGTAGAACATACCCTGAAAGGCCGGATTGAGCATCCGCGTTGGCCGTTCGGCCAGCACCGCCATGGCGTGCGGTGGAAACTCGACGGCGGCGTCGAAACCGAAACCGCGCGGATCGTCGTCGGCGCCAAAGCTTTGCACCGCCGCCAGATAGATCTCGCCGAGCCCGGCCTCGTGGCAATACCGCCGCCAGATCGCGGCGGTTCGGCTCGGGTCCGGCAGCAAACTGGCGCGGTAGACCAGCAGCAGCGGCCGGTTGTTGACCCGGATGTAGCGCCGGTCGCGCAAGGCGGGCTCCAGGGATTGGATAAAATTTAGATCGTCCTCGTCGGAGTGTTGCTGTGCGATCAGAATGTCGGCGTGGAGGCCGTCCCAGCGCCGGCTCCAGTTCTCGTTGGCCCAACAGACACAGAACGGAAAATCGGGGTGGCCCGATTGCGCCACTTCGTCCAATGGCCGGTGCAGCAAGCGCTTGCCGGCGAACCAGTAGTAGTAGTAGCAAAATCCGTGGATTCCGTATTGCCGGGCCAGGGCGGCCTGTTCGTCGCGAACCTCGGGCACGCGCAAGTCGTAAAATCCCAGATCGGCCGGCAAGCGCGGTTGGTAGTGACCGGCGAAATTGGGCGTGGCCTTGGTGACGTTGGTCCACTCGGTGAAGCCCTTGCCCCACCAGCGGTCGTTTTCCGGGATCGGATGATATTGCGGCAGGTAGAAAGCGATCAGGCGCACCGGGTCGGCGACAGGGTCTGGCGGATTTTTGGATGAGGCTGGGTTTTCCGGGCCGACGTTCAGCATCGGTGGCGATTGGGCCGTTGCCCAATCGAGTGATTGCGCCGGCTTTGATCGAATGGCCCCGGTCTGTATCAGCCACTGCCGATAGTTGGCGCTGTTTTTGAGAAACGGGCCAAGATGCCGGTAGAGGAAAGATTTGATGCGCCACCGAACCGGCAGCGGCAGCGGCAGCCGGCGGTAGAGAAAGCGAGTGCTTTTTCCTGCCAGGATTCGGATTCTGCTCAGCATGTGGGGTGGCGGGGCCTGAAGGCGGTTTGGCCGGCGACGGGCCGTGTGGGTGGCGGTTGATTTCGGTTGGATGGAACCGCTATGGTGGACGCCCCGTGGGCTTGCATCGCCAGGAAGCGGGGTACGGCGCCGGATTCCATTGAGCTGGCATTCTAGGGTATTGGCATTCGCTGGGAAATGAGCCGGGCAGTGCGCCAGGCGAAAGACAGGGCAGGGGGACGGGATTTGACGACTGGAGACGTGGCGGCGATTATCGTCAACTTCAACAGTGGAGACCTGCTCGGGGAGTGCTTGCGTCACCTGCGCGCCCAGACTCGACGCCCGGATCGAATCGTCGTGGTGGACAACGCCAGCAGCGACGGTTCCGCCGATCATCTGGAATCCGAATACCCCGACATTGAATGCATCCGTTCAAATCGCAACCTGGGGTTCGCCGCCGCTAACAATCTGGCGGCGCGACGGGCGGGCGAGGCGGAATGGCTGGCGCTGCTCAATCCCGACGCCTTTCCGCAACCGGACTGGCTGGAGCGATTGCTGGCGGCGGCGCGGATTCATTCCGAATGCGTCAGCTTTGGCGCCCGATTGGTGGATGCCAGCGATTCCGGCCGGCTCGATGGCACCGGCGATGTTTATCATGTCAGCGGCTTGGCCTGGCGGCGCGATCACGGTCGGCCCGCAGCCGCCGGCGTGTGTGTCAGTGGAGAAATTTTCGCCCCCTGCGCGGCGGCGGCCCTGTATCGTCGCGACGCTTTTCTCGAAGCAGGCGGTTTCGACGAAGATTATTTCTGTTATTTCGAAGATGTCGATTTAGGATTTCGATTGCGCTTGCTCGGCTATCGCAGCCGGTACGTGGCGGATGCCGTGGTCCGGCACGTCGGTTCGGCGGTGACTGGCCGGCGCAGCCCGTTTTCGCTCTATCACGGCCATCGCAACCTGGTCTGGACCTATGTCAAGAACATGCCCGGTCCTCTGTTCTGGTTCTACCTGCCGCAGCATCTGCTGCTGAATCTGGGCGCCGTGTTCTGGTACGCAGTGCGCGGTCAGGCCGGTCCTTTGCTACGCGCCAAGCGGGATGCGCTTTGTTGTGGGTTTTCGCGCTGCTGGCGGCAGCGGCGCGTCATCCAGGCCCACCGCCGGGTTTCGGCTTGGGAGTTGCGGCGGACGATGAGCCGCGGTCTGTTGACGCTTTACCGTCGCGGCGGCGGCTGAAGCAGGATCGAAATCCATGTCCGGCGTTTCCACCGCACACGTTTATCATCGTACCCTGGACCCAAACAGCCAGGACTCGTTGGCCAGACTCGCCCGCCAGATCCGGCCTGGCAGCCGGGTGCTGGATCTGGGCGCTGGTCCGGGTGTGCTGGGTCGCTATCTGGCCGAAACGCTCGATTGCGCGGTGGACGGGGTCGAATACAACCCGGTGGCGGTGGCGGCGGCGACATCCTGGTACCGCCGCCTGGAGTGTGTCGACCTCGAAAGCATCGTGTTGGCCGAATGTTTCGCCGGCCAGCGCTACGACTTCATTATCTGCGCCGATATCCTGGAGCATTTGCGCCAGCCCGGCGCGGTTCTCGCGCAACTGCCCGGCCTGCTGGCCCCGAACGGGCGGGTGCTGCTGTCGGTGCCGAACGCGGCCTATGCCGGTCTGATCGCCGAACTGCTGGCTGGCGATTTCCGCTATCGGCCCGAGGGACTGCTCGACGAAACCCATCTACGTTTCCTTACTCGCGACTCTCTGCTTCGCTTGCTGGAGGAGCATGACCTACGGGCGGTCGCGCTGGAAACGACGATCATGGACCTGGACCGGTCCGAGTTCGCCGAGCAGTGGATCGAAGGCGGCTGGGTCGAGACGCTGCCGGTCGAGGTAATCCGCGCCTTGCTGGATCGGCCCGAGGCGCTGGTTTATCAGTTCATCGTGACCGCCGTTCCGGCGGATGGCGCGGGCGACACGCTGATTTCCGTCCCCTCCGAAGCGGCCCAGGCGGCCCAGGCGGCGTTGGCGGTTCGGCTGGCGGCGCGAAAGCCGCCCGTGATCACCACGCTGACCGTGGCCATCGTCACCCACGCCCCCGATCCGTCCGTGCTGACCGCCGTGCTGGAACGCTTGGGGCGGGCATTGCGGCATGCGGCTGAACGAGGGCTGTTGGATCGGGCGCGATTGATCCTGGTCGATAACGGTCCCGGTTCCGATTGGCGCGAATCCTTGCGGCGGTTGCTGGATGCGGCGGATTTGCCGGCAACGGTCGAATTGCTGAGCGGGCAGGGCAATGTCGGTTATGGCGCTGGCCACAATCTGGCGTTTTATCGGGGCGCCGGCGAATTTCACCTTGTTCTCAACCCCGATGTGCTGCTCGAAGAAGACGCCCTGAGCGAGGGTCTGGCGTTTCTGGTCGCCCATCCCGATGCGGGGCTGGTGGCGCCGGCGGTCTGGGACGGAGACGGCCGACGGCAGTATCTGTGCAAACGTTACCCGACGGTGCTGGATCTGGCCTTGCGCGGATTCGCCCCGGCCGGGTTGCGGCGGCGTTTTCGCAACCGGCTGGATCGTTACGAACTGCGCGATCGAATCGGCGACGCCGTGCTGTGGAACCCGCCCATCGCCAGCGGCTGTTTCATGCTGTGCCGGCGGACGGCGCTGGAGCGGGTTGGAGGATTCCGGCCGGAATATTTTCTCTATTTCGAGGACTTCGATTTAAGCCTGCGCTTGGCGGAGGTGGCTCGGTTGGCGTATGTGCCAGCGGTGCGCGTCATCCATCTTGGCGGCCATGCCGCCCGCAAGGGAGTCCGCCATGTCGGTCTGTTTCTGCGAGCGGCGGTGAAGTTCTTCAACCGGTACGGTTGGCGCGGGTGGTAGCGGCGGATTTTTTCCGGGGAAGAGCGGTGCTGGTGACTGGCGGAACCGGTTTTATCGGCCGCCGCTTGGTCGCCGCGCTGCGCGAACGGGGCGCGTGCGTGCGGGTGTTGGTCAGGAGTCAGGGCACGGGTGGCTGCCAGGATTGGAATGAGGTAGAGAAGGCGATCGGCGATCTGAGCGATGCCGCCAGCCTGGCGCGCGCCTGTGTGGGGATTGACACGGTGCTGCATGTCGCCGGTTTCGCCCATGCCGACGCGGCGGACACGCCGGATTTCGCGGCCCGACACTGGGCGGTGAACGCCGAGGGAACTTTTCGCCTGCTCGATGCGGCGGCGGCGGCCGGAGTCGGGCGCTTCGTCTTCCTGAGCAGTTGCAAGGCGGTGGGCGATCCCGGCCCGCGCTGCGTGGACGAAAGTTGGGATGCGGCGGCGGATACGCCCTATGGTCGCGCCAAGCGCGCCGCCGAGGAGCGGGTGCTGGCGATGGGTCGCGAGCATGGTTTTCATGCGGTCAATGTGCGGCCGGTTCTGGTCTATGGTCCGGGGATGAAAGGCAATCTAACGCGCTTGATCGCCGTCGCGCGGCGCGGCTGGTTGCCGCCGCTGCCGGAAACGGGCAATCGCCGCTCGCTGGTCCATGTGGACGATGTGGCACAAGCCCTGCTGCTGGCCGCCACGCGGCCCGCCGCCGCCGGCCGGACCTATCTGGTGAGCGACGGACAACCCTATTCCGGTCGGGAATTGTATGCGATGGCGCGCCGGTCGCTGGGGCGATCCGTGCCCGCTTGGGCGGTGCCGGCCGGCGTGCTTTACGGCGTAGCCGATTTGTCGGATGCTCTGTTGTGGCTGGTCGGTCGCCGTGATCGTCGGGCGCGAACCGTGTTGGACAAGTTGCTGGGGTGGGCCTGTTACAGTTCCATGCGGATCGAGCGGGAGTTGGGTTTTCGGCCGGCATGGACGTTGGAGCGGTACTTCAACAACGAGTCGCGGAAATCGACCCAATGACGAAAACTTGGAATTGGTCGCGCGGGCCGCGGCCGTATGGATTGTGGTTGCTAGCGGTTGTTGGCGGCGCTCTGGCGAGCATGCTGGTGCTGTTGCTGTTTTATCGGTTGGGCGGCTTGCGGGTCGTGGCGCCGCCGGTGGTGCTGGCGGGGGCCGAGCTGCGATTGGTGGTCGGTCGGGGCGAGTCCAGTCCTGCTGGATTGGAAATCCGCCAACCGGGTCCGGAAGGGGTGGCGGTGGCGCAGGGTTTGGTGCGGCGCATGGTTCGGGCGGCGTTGTACGACCGCCTGTCCTGGCGGGTGCATGGGCTCGAACCGAACCGCCAGTTGCGATTGGTCTGGGTGACGCTGGCCGAACCGCAAAAGAACCGGGTGCTCACGTTGCCGCCAGTCGGGTCCGACGGAATCGGCATCCTGGATTTGCGCACCGAACCGTACTGGCAAGGCCGGATTGCCGCCCTCGGTCTGATCGTGCCCGGACCGTTCCCGCAACCGCCGCGGTTGGAATGGCTGGAGTTGCGGCCGGCGTCGCTCTCCTTTGGCGACTTGCTGCGCTGGGCTTTGGAGGAGTGGACCTCGTTCGAAG
The DNA here is from genome assembly GCA_029624815.1 of Candidatus Competibacter sp. Lineage (GTDB taxonomy): Bacteria > Pseudomonadota > Gammaproteobacteria > Competibacterales > Competibacteraceae > Competibacter. The sequence goes on along the minus strand of JARSSH010000059.1, from coordinate 39,385 downwards.
ACTGGAGCCAGCGCTCCATCAATTACACGGCGGGTGCGCCGCTGGATGCCTTGTTTCCGCCAGTGTTGGTGGTGGCGCTATGGATCGGCGTTAGCGGCGTGTTGTACGCGCTGCTCGATCCGTCGCATCGTCGAAAGTTGATGCCCTACGCCGCGCTGTTTTTGCTCGGCTGGCTGGCGTTGGACCTGCGCTGGCAGTGGGACTTGCGCCAGCGGCTCGAACAAACCGTGAAGAATTTCGCCGGCAAGACCGAGGAGGATCGGCGGCTGGCGGCGCTGGACGGCGATCTGTACCGATTTCTGCTGGAGGTGCGTCGGCGCTTGCCGGAACGGCCGATCCGGTTGTTCATCGTCAGTGCCGATCCTTATGGATTCCAAGCCGGTCGCGCCCGCTATCATTTGTTGCCGCACAATGGCTATGCCGGTTTCTCGCAAGTACCGAATCCCGGCGAGGCGCGCGCCGGCGATTATGTGTTGATCCTGTCGCCTCTGAACGGCGTGGGTTATAACCGCGGCTCGCAAGCGCTGGAATGGCAAGGTGGGCGGTTGCCGGCGGAGATGCTGCATGTCGCGGCGGCGGGCGCGCTGTTTCGGGTGCGTGGAGGCTGAACGGCGATGGAGTGGTGGCGGGTTGGTTTGGCATTAGGTCTGCCGTGGTTGGCGGGTGTGCTCTGGCTGCGCGCGCTCTGGCGCGATGCCCCGGCGGGTATCTGGCCGTTGGCGCTGGGGTATGGCGGCGTGATGGGCCTGCTGGCGGTAACTCTGCTGCTGCGCGTGCAGGCGGCGGTGGGGTTGCCGCTGAACTTTGCCGGTCCGATCGCGGTATTGACGCTGCTGGCCCTGTCGGGCGGCTGGCTGGCGTGGCGGCGACCGCGGCGCGACCCGGACGCGAGTTCCAACGGAATCCATTGGCGCGGGCAGGAAGTTTGGCGGCGGGCATTATTCGTAGTGTTGCTGCTCTGGCTGGGGTGGCGGTTGGCCGATCTGGCGCGGGAGATTTGGTGGCAACCCCTGTACCCCTGGGATGCATGGACCACCTGGACCGTTCGGCCGCGAGTATGGTCGGAGTTGCGGCGGTTGACGCCGTTCGTGGACCCGCGGCATTGGTTGGCCGACCCCAGTAATTCGGCTTACACCATCCATGCCTGGACCTATCCATATACGGCGCCGCTGCTGGTGCTGTGGCCGACCTTGGCGTACGGCGCCTGGAACGAGACCGCCGCTAACCTGCCATGGCTGTGCGCGGCCTTGGCGCTGGGTTTTGGATTTTACGGACAGGCTCGACTGTGGGGCGTCTCATCTTTGACGGCGCTGATTTTCACTTGGCTGCTCTTGTCGTTGCCGCTGTTGGATACCCATGTCGCCTTGGCGGGTTACGCCGATCTCTGGCTGGCAGCGGTGTTCGGCCTGGCGGCGATCGCTTTCTTCCAGTGGGCGCGGGATGGTGATCGCCGGCAGGGTTGGCTGGCGCTGCTGCTGGCGCTGGCCTGCCCCACGATCAAGCTGGAGGGAACGGTCTGGCTGTTGTTGTTTGTGCCGGCGTTGTTGGTCGCCCGCCTGCGAGGAGGGTGGCTGCTGGCGCTGGCGGGGCTGGCGCTGCTCGTCGGATTGGGTTGGTGGCTGGCGGGCGGGGTGGTATTCAGCATTCCAGGATTGGGGGAATTTCGGCTGACGCCGGCATTGATCCAGGCGCCTTATCTGGGTCGGTTTACCCTGGGTTATCGGGGGAGCTGGGACCCGGTGGTGATGAATTTTCTGGTGTTGGCGAACTGGCATTTGTTCGGGTATCTGATGCTGTTGGCGGCGGGGGTGGCGGGGGTTTCGGTGGTCAGGCGCGGCGCGGCGCGCTGGGAGCGGGCGGAACTGGTTTTTGTCGCCACCAGCCTGCTGGCCCTGTTCGTACTGTTTTTCCTAACCGATGCCCAGCTTTGGGCCGAGCAGTACACCAGTATCAATCGGGTATTTTTGGAGTTCGTCCCCGCGTTCCTGTTCTGGATATTGACGGTGTTTCAGCCCTCATCCCTCGCCCCCCATCCTTTTCCCTCCGGGGGAGAACGGAACGGACGGTTGCGCGGCCGCGAGCACCCGCCGATATAGCGCCGCCACGGCCGCGGCGACTGGCTCGATGCCAAATCGTTCCCGCAACGCCGCCGCGCCTGCCTGACCCAGGGTTCGCCGCCGGTTGGGGTCGTGCTGGAGCGCGCGTAGCGCCGCCGCCAGCGCCGCCGCGTCGCCCGGTGGAACGAGCAGACCGTGACCGGCTTGCCGCGTCACCCAGCCCGCGCCGGAGCCAGGGATGTCACTCACCACGACAGGCTTGCCAAAGCGCATCGCCTCCAGCAACACCAGCCCAAAAGCCTCGGTGCGCTCCAGCGACGGCAGGCATAGCAGGTCGCAACTGGCCAGCAGGGCGTTGAGGACGGCCTCGGGCTGGAAGCCGGGCAGACCCACTCGCTCGCCGAACCCCAACGACTGGATCAACGCGCTGAGCCGCTCCCGGCGCTCGCCGGCGCCCGCGATCAGCACCCGGCTATTTTCAAGGCTGGCGGCGGCCCGGATCAGTGCATCGTGGCCTTTATAGTAGGTCAGGCGGCCGATGGCCAGCACCCGAAATCCCGTTGTTCCCCATAATGATTCCGCTCGGGTCCGCGCCGCCGGGTCGGGCTCGGCGATGCGCGTGGGGTTCAGGCCCAGCGGAATGATGTGGCAGCGTTCGCGCCAGGGGGCGAGCGCGGTGCTGGCCTCCAGATACGGCGGCGAGGTGGCGACCACCGCCCGACTGGCGGCCAACAGACGCTGCTCGAACGGTCGATACAGGCGATAGGCCAGCGCCAACCGCCGGTCGATGGCGGAGGCCACCACGTCGGCGTGCCAATGGACGATCCATGGCAGGCGGCGCGCGGCGGGAACCGCCAACGCCCAGAACGCGGAGGTGTTGGGTAGGTGCAGGTGCAGCAGGTCGGGGCGGAAATCGCGGATTGCCCGGTGCAGCCAGATCGGAAACGCGGGACTGATCGGGGCATACAGCAGTCGGCCGAAGCACGGCGCGCGGTAGATCGGCGTTTCTTCCCGCCCCTCCGAGAGGGGTGGGGCGAGGGTGGAAGGCCATTGGCCACCCCAGCGCGGTTGCTCGTCATGCACCAGCGCCGCCGCCGTGATGTCGTGCGCCCCCAGCGCCGGCAGCAGGTCGGCCAGGAAATGCTCGATGCCACCGGCGAACGGCGGATAGTATTTGCCGATATGGAGCGCGCGCATGCCCGCTTACTCTCGATCTCTTCCACGCCGAGGAGCAGTTGCCACGAGATCCAATGCCGTTGGGTCCGTGCTGGCTATTTTCTCTGTTGCCCCTGGAGGAGGGAGAGCTTGGGAAGGAGAGGGACTTTCCCGCGCCTCCAACATGGCCAGCCGCTGCGCGAGCCGGCGGATCAGCCGTTCCTGCCGAGAGCGATCCAGATCCATGGTCAACATTTTGAGTAGCAGCAGGCCGAACCCCAGCACGATGGCGAGGATCGGCGGGTAGCTAACGCCCATCTTATTGGCCAGAACGTCGAACAGGCGCGGGAACAGACCCAATAGGGCGACCGTTGCGGCGGCTCCGATCCACCAGAGGGCATAGGGACCGTGCAGATGATCGCGGCGGACCAGGAACAGGATAATAGCGGCGAGGCCGACCCCGATTGCCATCGAGGTAATTTGGTAGGTAATCATCAGGGGTGTCAGTCGTCGGCTCCGGGCGGCAAATTGTAGCCGACCCGGGCGAGGCAGAGCAGGCTGGTTTGCAGCATGTATTTTCCCACAACCCACCAGGAGCGAAACACTCGGGAGGCGCCCAGCACACGCGGTTGCATCGCCACCGGCACTTCGATGGTGCGCAGACCCTTGCGGCGCAGGATCAGCAGCACGCCCACATCCTGATAGTCGAGCAGGCTGGCTTCGCGGGAGGCGAGCGCGGTCATCGCCGTGTGGTTGTAGGCCCGGAAGCCGGAGGTGATGTCTTCCAGTTTTAGACCGGTCAGCCAGCGAAAATAGCTCCAGGCGAACCGCCGGGCGCGGCTAGCGCGTTCCGGAAAGGCGCCGATGGCAATCTCGGCTTGGCCGTCGGCCAGCGGTTGCAGCAGGGTGCCGATGCCTTGGGGTTCGTGCTGGCCGTCGGCGTCGAGGGTGATGGCGGTGCGGTAGCCCTGGCGCAGAGCGTAGCGCAAACCGGTCTGAATCGCGCCCCAGGCCCCGAGTTGCAGGGTCAGCGGCAGCACGGTGGCGCCGGCGGCATGGGCGGTTCGCGCCGTCGCATCCGTGCTGCAATCGTCGATGACCACTACCGGACAGTGCCACAACTCCCGAACCTGGGCGACGATGGTCCCGACGGTGGCTTCCTCATTATGGGCGGGGATCAGGGCGATGGGGCAGCCGGGTTCAGCCATCGACGGGTCCGCGCGCGGCCGGTGGGAGCGGGATCGCCTTTTTCACGCGCCAGTGACGTCCTCGGCGTAGCCGAACACTTCGATTCCCAGTTTTTCGGCGACGGCGCGGACGGGTGGAGGAACCATCGGCGAAACCGCGATCTTGCGCTGGACTTGGCGTCGATGGCGCCGCTCGTAGTAGCGCACCTTGCGGTCGAAGGTGTACATGTCCGACTTGGACATCGAGGATTTCAGTTCGCAAAGGATCAGTTCGCCGTTCTTGATGATGATGTCGATCTCGATTTGGTCGGGCGTACCGAAGACCGTGCCTTCGTCGTCGAACTCGTTGACGTTTAGCACTTCGACGCCAAAACTTTTTTCCAGTATTCCCTTCAGCGCGGCGCGGAAACTGTGTTCGGAAGCGATGCCCCAGCGTGCCCCCAATGCGCCGATGCCCTGATCCTGGCGTGAGCGGGAGAGCTTGATTTCCTCCAGTAATTCGTTGTTCTTACGGTTTTGCTCGTCCCACTTACGGTTTTGTTCGTCCCATTTGCGGCGCTGCTCCTCAGCGTGGGCATCGAATTTGGCCGACCATTCCTCCCATGCGCGGTCGTGCTCATCCCACTTACGTCGCTGCTCGGCGCGGTCAGCGGCGAATTCTTGCAGCATCCGGTCGAAGCGGGCGTCGAAACTTTCCGGCATGACCGCCGTTTGTCGGATCAGTTGCTCCAACCATTGCCGGAAGTTGTGATCCTGCTTGAGCAGTTCGGGGAGTTCGGCTTGTAGTTGCGCCTTGAGGTCGGTCATGGTCATGTGATGGCTTCCTTCGATCCGGGGTCGCGATTCAGTGTACGCGCGTTTGGATAGCGATGGAGAATTGTCCGCAAGCGGTCGGTCGGGTCCGGCGGTTCACTCGTTCGGTCAGTGGGCCACATCGTGGGTTTTGAGATAGACCACCGCGCCGGGTGCCTGATGAATCTTATCGAATCCAATCACTTTGAGTTTGGCTGGATCGGTTTCTCTTTCGCCCAGCATATAAATCATATTCGGTCGATAGCGGAAGACTCGTTCCGACAGTCTAGGAACCTCACCGCTGAGAATAGCTGGAATATCGTCAAGATATTTATTGCCGGTCGGAATTTTTTCTCCCTCGATCCTGGCAATTTCAAGATTGAGCAAACCGGTTGTATCAACGAGAGTGATTTCCTCTGGCGAGAATTTTTCCCGAAGGAAATAAGGGAAATAGCCGCCTTGATAAGTCACGATGGTCAAGTGACCCTTTTGCGCCAGATAGGCGGGTAATTCCTGCTCGATGAAGGGTCGAATCGCGTAACGGTCGCGCTGGTGAGCGCAATTGAGGGTGATGATTGCGTCATTGGGATGAGCAAGAAATTTTTCAAAAAACCCAAGGTCAAGACGCTTCGAACAGTCTTTCGGAGACCGATATCGCAATTCGTCCGCTATGATTAAAAACAGGATTATTGACACCGATGCCGATGCTACTCGGCGGGAATAAGAAGGCGTCAAGCCATGGAGCTTTTCGCCCAGCATAACCAGCAGCAGCATCTTTAATCCTAATGTCGGTACTAGAAATCGATAATATTCCATCCAGTCGCCCTTGACGATGACGACAAAAGCTTCGTAGGCGCAGATGCAAAGGGCGGGTACCAGAATGCGGCTTTCAAGTTGAATGCTTTCCGGGTGAGACAAGAAACGTTTGAAAGCGGCATGGCCCACCCATGTGAAGGATAGGATGGTGGTTCCAAACAGGAGAATGCCTGGAACTCCAACGCCATAAAATTGGCTCAGGTAATCCCAGCCTTCCCGAAAGCCGCCAAGATGGCTCATCGATACCTTGGCATAGACGGGATTGGGGAAAATAGCGCCAGTCATCCCATGGCGGATCGCGAATAAGGCGATAAGGAAAGCCAATGGCGGGAGAACCGCGATTTTGATCGTTCGAACACCTCGGTTCGAATCGGCTGGCCAATACAACAACACCAAAGCCAGAGTGGCGCCGATCAGCCAGAATCCTTCCGGTCGGCAGAGAATGGCGAAAATCTGTACGATAGCCAAGGCATGATAAACCCTTCCTGACACCTCCATGCCAGAGAGGCAAAAAAGCCGGCTGGCGAGGGCGACATAGAGGAGGATAAGCAGCGCGTAATAGGGCGTTTCTAGCCCACCGAAACCCCAGTAGGCAAAGCTGGAGTTGAAGCCGAGTAGAGCGGCCGTGGCGATGGCGCTGAAAGCGGGAGAGTAGCGGAAAAAGGTCCGTTGCTGGAACCAGATAACCGTTAGAGTCGTGAGCGCGGCTCCCCACCCAAATAGTTTATTGGCTAGATAGTAGTTTTCCGCGCAACAAATATAGGCGAACTTGGCGATTAGCGCGCCGAGAATGCTGGAAGAGATTTCCTGGAGTTCGCCGTTGTAATTGATAAACCAGGAGTCGGTTCCCAGTGTTTTAGCAGCCCACAGCGTGATGAATACATCGTCTCGCCCAGCCCCCAAGTAGTGGTGGAAAGCGTTCAAGGTGCTCAGCAGCAGGACGATGCCAAACAGAACGAGGGGGAAGCGTTCGCTAACCGCTTCCCCTGTGGAGGCAGGCTTGGAGCAGGCGCCATAATTCAAGGAGTGATCGGCTCCTGCAAACTTCATGGGCCGCGGGACAAAGCGTTCAGTGCGGATTCGTTGTATTTCGCGTCCGCGCCGGGCATGTAGCTCCCGAGCTGTTTGCGCAATTGCTCTTGGGTGTAGGTCTGGCGCAAACGCTGTTCCAGACTTTGCTGGACTTCCTCAAGGCTTTGCTGTCGCGCGAGCTGCCGATCCAGCAGCTTGACGATATGGAATCCATATTGGGTTTCCACGATATCACTGAGTTGACCGGTGTCCAGTTTGGCCAGAGCGTCGGCGAATGGCGCGACCAGATCGTCGCGCTTGACCCAGTCGCCCAGCTCGCCACCTTTCTCGGCGCTGCCGGTATCCTCGGATTCGGCCTTGGCCAAGGCCGCGAAATCCTCCCCGGCTTTCAGGCGGGTCAGTAAGGCTTCGATTTTCTGCCGTTGGGATTCCCGTTCGCAGTCGCAATTGACTTTTTTCAGGATATGCGCGGCCTTGAAGCGATCCGGCAACCGGAATTCGTCGCGGCTGACGGTATAGTGTTCGCGCGCCAGCGCCGCGAAATCGGGCGGTTCGATCTGTTTCTGGACATGATCGCGCAGGGTTTCGGACAGAGCCCGTCGCCGCGCCGCCGCCAGGCGGGCCTGAGCCAGCGGCGTCTGCTCCAGACCCAAGCGTTCGGTCTCGGCGATCATGCGCTTGCCCAGAAAAATCTGGCCCAGCAGTTCCTTGAGCTTGGTCGGTGTGGCCAGGGTCTGAGTCCGTTCGATCTCGGGCAGCAGCAGTAGTTCCTGTTGCAGATCCTGCTCGGTGACGATGAGATCCCCGGCGCTCAGGAGAATCTGTTGATCTTGATCGTCGGCGTGCGCCACCGACACGGCCAATAGCGAAAACAGCAGCATTTCGATCAGTAAAAAACGCACGGTCGTCATCGCAAGGTTCTCGGATGGAAGCAAGGGGAAGCGCGTGCCGTTTCCCCGATAGCAACGAAAAGGCCCGCGCTTTTAACGCGGGCCCGGGCCTAGACTGAAGCGATACAGCTTTTACATCGGCAAATCACTAGCGAATAGGCCGGATGTACGAATGATCGTACAAGGCCGCCTCGCTCAACAAGGCGTTGCCGCTATCCCGGCTGGTGATCGCGAAGCCGATCGCCGGCAGAGGGGTGGTGAAGTCGATACTCATCCAACCAAAAAGGAAGCTGGTCGGGTAGCTGATGGAGGAAGCATTCGGCGAGGCCAGCAGCGCACCCTGATTGAAGGTCAACACGTTGGCTTCATAGCACAGTTGGGGAGTGACCCACGGCGAGAATGCGGAAATCGGAGCCGGCTGCTCTTCCCGGTCATATATCCTTAGGTTAACCTGGTCGCAAGATTGGCCCTCGGTGAAGGTCTCGGTGAATGGGGCCACACCCTGAGGCAGACCCTGACGCTGACCCGGAGGACCCCACCCACCATACACACTCGTGTTTTGATCGGCATAAAACGCCTTGGTGGGGAAGGTAACCACCCAATCGGTCAGGGTCGACCAGCCCGCGCCGGGGTTGTCGCGCCGCGACCACTCGTTGAGGACGCTGCTCACCGACAGTGCGCTGGAGACGGCGGCAGCCCCGCTGGGCGCACCGGGGACCGGCAGGTCGGTGCTGGCGTTATAATAGACGCCAGTTGTGGTGGCCGCAGCCAAGGTGGGTTCGTACCCGGAGCTCGTGAAGGGGACGTTACCGCTCGGAGGCAGTTGCAACGTCATGAACGGCGTGGTCCGGAAATTGTTCAACGCGGTCGGCAGACCGACGGCGTTGAAGCCCTTGCCCGGCGATGCGTTCACCAAGGCGAACGTGCCCTTGAGCGGGCTGGGGATGTATTCGGGGAACGCGGCCTGCAAAGAGGGGAGGCCGGTGGGAGACGTGAAGGCCGCGGTCAGAGCGCCGCAGCCGGTGGGGGCGGCGCCGTTCTTGTGGATGGCGCCAGCGGCCAGCGGATTGGTCGTATTGGCCACCGCCGCGCCCATCATGATCATTTCCACGTAACCTTCGCGCAGCCGATCCACCGTGGTCGGGCCACCGTCATCCGTCCCGCTAGCGGTATAGGCCGTCGTCGTGAACGGCTGGCCTCCGGCGGGAATGGCGCCAACCGTGCAACTGAGGTCGGTGGTGCTGAGGACCGGACCGTTACCGCCCTCCGCCAACCAGCCCGTCCAGATATCCCACGGCGACAGGATAATATTGAAGTCGAACACATCGCGCGAGTTCAGGGCTTCGTGGAAACGCACCTTGACCGCGACCACCCGATCGCTGGTGTTGGTGACGCCCAACAGCGTGTTCCAGCCACCCCGCACCGTATAGTAGGGGAAGATCAGCACCTGCCCCAGATTGTCGGCGGACACGCTCACCGCCTCGGCGGACGGCAACAGGCCCATGCCGCCCAGCGCCACCCCTACCGCCAATGCCAGTTGCTTCATCTTTCGATTGATCATGTCGACAACTCCTTAATTAAGGCGAACTAAACGAAACGGAACGAAACGAAAAAAAACGAAACGGCCTGGATACTTTGAGCCCACCGCAAGCCTCGGATCAGTCTTTCACCAGATACCACCACTGCCCGTCCACAAGCACCCAAGGTTCCTGGACGTAAGTCCGCATATCAAAATCCCGCTCGGCTTGCGGGTCATGATACACGAAATGCATATTGATGCCGACCGTCGCGGCGTCATCGCCCTTGAAATCGACATCGACGACTTTGATGCCTCGCCAGTCTGACTTTTTGTCAAATTTACCCTTGAAAGCGGTAAGCGAGTAGGACTTCCGATACCCTGGTGAGGTGAAGGAGTAGGCAGCCGAAAAATCCTGGCGAATCAACGCATCCCACCAAGCAGCAACACGCTGTTCCAGGACTGCCCGCCGCGCCTGGACCGCCTCGGCGGCCGGAACCGCCTCGGCGGCCGCGACAACCGAGGCGGTCATCGCGGGATACACTAACAATATCATGACCAGACGACGTAACAAATACACCATGTACTCCTTGGGCTCGTACAGAACCTTGATCACAATCTACAATACTCTTTTCAAATTTACAACTCTTTTCAAATTTACAACAAATTTTGGAAATTGACCACAACTCATCCTTCAGCCGCCGTGTTTTCTCCTTGGTCGCCAAGCCAGCCATACAAATAACACATTGATTCATAATAAGTTTTGTTCAGACAATGTCCACTCCGTCCCCAGCCCTTGATCCGTGGTGTGGGCGCAAACGGCAATCCCTGCATAGGGTAGTGTAGACGAACGATCTTGCAACTTGTTCCTTCGGTAGTGTTCTGGCGATCCAGATCGAATCCGGCATTGCGATGGATGCGGTCCGCTCATTGGGCTTTTCGCCGGTCGAAAACGAAACCAGGATCGGTTGAAATTTTTTCGGTTTGGCGCATGGCGTCGGTGCTTTTATCGGTGAAGGTCACCACTTAAGAAGTGCCTTTAAGAATAGTCCGCATTTGATCGATGAAGATGCTCCTGGAAAATAACCGGGCGCGAGCTTTGCAATCCGGCTTCATCGCCAAGGCACGATGGGCTGTCAGTTGTCGGACGGCTCCGACGATGTGATCGACAGTCGGTTCCGCCGGCAGCAGGATTCCAGTTTTTCCATCCAGGATCGTTTCCAGTAAGCCACCTTCGGCAACCCCGATTACGGGTTTGCCGGCCGCCATGCTTTCCACCGGCGACATGCCAAAATCTTCGTTCACTGGAATGTAGAGAGTGGCTATGGCTCTGCCGATCCATCGTCTGAGTTGCTCGTCTGTTTGCCAGCCGGTGAAATGGATGTTACTCATTTTCCCAGCCCTGATTTTCAGTCGTTCGAACGCACTGCCTCCCGAAAGAACGATGAGTCGCTGGTCAGGCATGCGTCGAAACGCTTCGACGATTAGATCGACACGTTTGTTCGGTTCCAATCGTGCGGTTGAAACATAATAATTACCTTGCCCCAGCCAGCAAAATAGATCCGTATCGATCGGTGGATGGACGACTTCAGCATCGATACCCGCGATATTTAATAACCGGGATCGAACATTGTTCGAATTGGCAATAACTCGGTCCATTTTATACATGGATGCGAGATAACGTTTTTTGATCCAGTGAGCGAATACCTTAAACCCAGGGCGTAGGGATGGTTGCAATCGATCGAGATACTCTTGCTTCAAATCGAAGGCATAACGCGGTGGTGTATGGCAATAATAGATCTTGTATCCTCGCCGTTGGTGACGAACGGCCAGCGGTGCATAAAAACCGCTGTATAGAACAGTATCGGCATCGCGCAGGAATTGTGCCCGCAGGGAAAAATTGAAAATCGCGGCGGGTATCCTTCCCAATAGCCGATCGATGCCCTTTGAAAGTATCAGTGGCGCACTGGAGGAGGGGTCGGCAAGGTACCGGTAGTCGGGATAAATCTGGGAGACCACCATTTGGAAATCCGGCAGAGCCTCCGCCAGTACTTGTGTCAGCCGCTCCGCTCCGCCAGCCACTTGCAGGTAGTCGTAAAGTATGAATTGACGTCTTCCAGCAGAATCGCTCATGTAATCTGACAGTCACGAAAGGATAGTCGGCGACTCCTTCAGCGGGTAAGTAATTGAAGCAAATCCTTGGCGCGCGCCGACCAGGAATATTGTGCAATAGCGGCGAAATTGGGTGGGAATGATTGGGTGAGTCTGTGGTTTCGCCACAATTCCAGTAGATGTTGTAATCCAGTCTTGATTGCGATACGGTCGTTTTTCACCACTAGACCAGCATTTAATTCCTGAACCAAATTGGCCCCAATATCATCCTCGCTGGTCTTGATATGCAGGATAGGCTTGGCTGCACCGAGATATTCGAAGATTTTTCCGGGAACTTGATAGCTCTGGAGATTACCGATATTCAATAGCAGATCCGCCTCCCTTTGTGCGGCAAGGCACTCGAAGTGATTGATCTTGCCGAGAAAGCGGATGTTGGATATGTCTTTAAATATTGGGATGAAATCGAGGTTGTCACCAATCGCCGTCATCATGATGTCGTCCGCGTTCATGTCTCGCAACGCTAGGGCAAATTGTAGTGGGCTACGAAAATCGCGATAGAATGTTCCAGTAAAGACAATATTCATGACCCCAGTGGAAAGCAGGCTGGTTTCCGAATGACCGAATGGCAAATGCTCTGGAAAGCCCTGTGGAATACAGATCAGCTTGTTGGAAACATCCGTGAATCGATGGCGATCGCAAAGCAAGCGTTTGACCCAATCGTTGGTTAATAGCACGCTATCGGCTTGCCGCAAGATGCGACTCTCGAACTGGGTATCGATCTTCCGCCGCCAGCCCGGCGAATACGGTGTCAGAATGGGATCGCCGAGGTCGGCGATCCACTTAACCTTAAATTGCTTTTGTGCCCATAGACCCAACAATAAATCGACCCCAGGTTCGTGCGAACTGATCATCGCGTCAAATCGGTAATCGATCAGCAGTCGATGAAGTCTTCGGCGCGCGAAGGGATACCACTCCGTGCGCAGGTCTGGAAAAAGCAGATGATCGAGCAGCTTGCGCGTCAGCCGATAGCTTCGCAGAAAAAAGGGTTGGATGTTGCCGGTATCCGACGCGCCAGTGATGGCATTGCTACGCGTAGCGCGAACCAGCCATTGCGACAGTCCGACGAATGGACCGGGCCAGACCCGGTGGAGAACGATACCGGGCTCGAAGATGACCGGATGCAATCCCTCAAGCGCTGGAAAAGAGGGGCATAGCACATGAACCTCGACGCCGATGCGTGCCAGTTCTTGGGTCAGATAAAACCACCGGAGCGATTGAGCGGCGATGATGGGGGGGAATTCATAGGCAATGACAAGAACGCGCAATCAGCTTACCCCACTAACGCGTCGCGCAGTACCGCCACGATTCTTGCGGCGGCATGGCCATCGCCATATGGAGAAACACCCCGAGCCATTTCTCGGTAGGCAGCGGGATCGTCTAGCAGGCGCTGAGCTTCCGAGACGATACGATCCCGATTGGGCCCCACCAGCTTGACCACGCCCTCCCGAACCGCTTCAGGCCGTTCGGTTTCGCGCCGCAACACCAGGACCGGTTTGCCTAAAGCCGGCGCTTCTTCCTGCACTCCGCCTGAATCGCTCAAAATAAAATAGGATTGTTGCATCGCACCCACGAAGGGTAGATAGTCCAAGGGCTTGCAGAGAACGATGCGTGGGTGACCGTCCAACATTTCGTAGGCTGCCGTATGGATGTTAGGGTTGGGATGGACCGGATAGAGAATCTGGATATCCTCGTTATGGTCCGCCAGGATGCGAATGGCGCGGCAGATCGCTCGGAAAGGCCCACCGAAATTTTCCCGTCGGTGTGCGGTTACCAGAATCAACCGCTTAGAGGGATCAAGCGGCAGACCGACTGTTGGGTGTCGATCAACCACGTTCAAAAGTGCGTCGATAACGGTATTGCCAGTGACATGGATCGTTTCATCCAGTATGCCTTCCCGCAGCAAGTTGTCTCTGGCGCTGTACGTGGGGGCGAAATGCCATCGAGCCAGGCGGCCGGTCAACACCCGATTCATTTCTTCCGGGAAGGGATTGAGCATATCTCCGGTGCGCAGACCAGCCTCGACGTGTCCGACCGGAATTCGGTGATGGAAGCAGGCCAGCGCCGCGCTCATGACCGTGGTGGTGTCGCCTTGAGTCAGGACTGCTTCGGGTCGTTCGGCGTGCAGCACATCGTCGAGATCAAGCAGCAGTCGCGCCGTCAGCGTGGTGAGCGCCTGATTGTGACGCATGATATCGAGATCGATATCGGGGTCGATACCGAAGATCGACAGCACTTGGTCCAGCATATCCCGGTGCTGGGCGGTGGCTAGCACCCGGACATCGGCCCAGTCCTCATTCCTTAGAGCCAGAATGACTGGCGCCATTTTAATGGCTTCGGGTCGGGTGCCAATAACACAGAGAATTCTGGACGTGCGAGTATTCATAGCCTCTCGCCATTTTGAGTCGCTGCCGAGATGTAGGCGTCTCGTTTTTTTTGTGATTTAAAGAAGCGGGGTGCCGCGTGATTGCGTTTGATTAGTATCCGCCAGCGAGCCCCGACCTTTTTTTGTAATCGGCTCAAGTCGATATCAACCATTTGGTTTAGCGGACTCCATTGCTTGGATGCGAGGTGAATTCTACCCGAGGTTAGTCTCGCTGGCTGACAGATCAGTTCGGGATCGGCAGTATAGAACAGTCATCCAACTAGCAATATTGCGTATAGTTCAAGGATTGAATCTCGTTCAAACCTGAAATGGCAATATTTGAAGTAAACTGTTGCTCTTAATTAGCTCGTGCTGCTAATACAACAAAATCGCTCTGAATATCTCCAGCGTCGATAAGTGCATCCTCTATCTCAAATAACATGTTAAGAATTAGCATTGATTGGGGGTCGGATAACTTAAAGTTACCGGCAATTCCACTAAGCAAGAATTGCAGCAGAGAGCCGCCGCAGTTGTTAGTGGTTACGACCTCAAACAACTTATTGACAATCGGCAAAATATCTTGTGATCGTACCGCTTCGGAGGGATCTGTGCGCGCAACTTCCGTGGGGTCGGGTATGGGTGGAGTTTCCTGGTATGTATTCGTAGTCTGATGCACGAAAGAGCGTCGATACCGCAATGGGATTAGGTAAAACGCATGTTGGATAATATCACGTTGGCGGCTTGAAAAGGCAAACCGATTAAAGCCAACATATTCATTAAAAAATAGCCATCCTCCCGGTTTTAATGCTCGCTTGACCCGATTACAAACTGTTTCCAATTCTTTAATATGATGTAGCGAACCGTTAAACCAAACCGCATCATATTGGTTTACTGCTAGATCCATAACCTCGACATCATATACTGAATATATGATGGAGGTTATGCCGAGTTGCTCTACCTCTTGCTTGGCAATTTCGATGGCTCTTGGAGAAATATCGATGGCATGACAATGTTGAAATGCATTTAAATTAAATAAATGGCGCTCCAAACCGCCAATTCCACAGCCAATACTGAGCATTTTTTGTACAGGAATATTACTTCCTAAAAATTCCTTAACGCAATATTCTACCCAGCTTGGAAAAGGCTTATTAGCACAAGCCTTTTTTTGATAGCGCCTCTGTACTTCTGGTACAGCCAACCAATAGACATCAGGAGAAAAAGGATTCGATCCCGCCACATTTTGCGACCAATAATCGGCAGTCTTTTTTTTATCATTATTCATCGGCGGCCTCCAAAATAACGCTATTCGAAAAGATTATATCATCGCGAATTATGGAAGAAATTAACAGCTAGCCGCGGTGCGTATGAGGCTTCCATTTTCCCCATTTTTCCTCATAGTAGGCCTGATTGTTAGCCCAGATTTTCTGGTATTCACCCGTTTCAATTAATTTCTTAAATGCAGCTTGCCCAAAGTGGTGAACAAAAGCGTCTTCAGCACATACTACACGTAACCCCTTCTCACGAATACGGTTACTATAATCGTCATCCTCAAACATGCCGATTCCAAATTTTTCATCGAGAAAGCCGATATTTTCAAAGACATTACGGCGCATGGCCACACAAAACATCGCGAGCACCGCGATATCAAAAGCCTTACCTGTATGAGCGTCAGTATAGCGGTCGGCAAAAAATTCCATCTCATCGAGTGACTGGTAGTCAATATCGATTTTAGCTTCGTTTCCAACAAAATTGGTTACAGGTCCAACCAAACCAATATCTGGATTTTCTAGATGCTTTAGTAGTGGATCAAGCCAGCCTCGCGGCACTACGGTATCATTATTCAACAGCACAAGAAGTTCGCCTGTTGCTACCTTGAGTCCCTGATTATTTGCTTTTGCAAACCCCAAGTTTTGATCATTGAGAATGATTTTAATACGGTCAGACGTGCGAGCCAAATAGCGTAAATAATTACGAGTATCGTCAGACGAGGCATTATCAACTAAAATGACTTCATAATTGGGGTATGTCGTATTTCGAAAAATACTTTCAACACAAAGCTGTGTAAGATTGCAGTTATTATAGGTGACGATAATAAAGGAAGCTTTTTTATAAAGTTCATTAATCGATGAAAGAATCTTATCGAAACGATTAGACCAATCGTTTTGTTGGGCTAATTCAATCCGCTTATTAAAAGAATCAAAATTGTTTTCAACCAGTGCGGTTTCTAATTGCTTCAAAAAATCTTCTGGCTGATCGGCAAAATATATATAATCGCCATATATCTTCAATTCCTTCAGTGGGACCGACACGATAGGTTTTCCAGCACTAACAAATTCGTAAAATTTGACAGGATCGACTGCATGCGTCACATTATTAAGTTTAAATGGAATTAGACATACATCGAAGTGATAGAGAAAACGTGGCATATCTGTATAAGGCCGACGGCCCAGCATGAAAATATTCTGCATTTTTTCCAGTCCAGCAATATCGTCAACAAATATATCTCCAATTAACACAAAGCTCCAGTTGGGTCTAGCTTCCGCCAAGAACGATAGTAGTTCAAAATCAACCCATTCAGCCAGTGCTCCATAGTACCCAATTATAGGCCTAGCTATATCGTCCAAGAGTGGATTAGGAGAGCAATGTTTTCTGAAGAACACATAATCGACGGCATTTCTTATTAATATACAGTGTCGAGCGACTGGCGACCATTTATCATAAAGAAGTGATGCCGTAACAGTTACAAGGTCACTTTGTCGAACAAGAATTTCTTCTTGTTCAATCAATGCCTTGCCAATATTCGGAAAGTCAATCCACTCATCCATGCAATCGTATAGAATTTTCCAGCCATATCGAGATCTTAGCTCAAGCGCCAGTGGTGTCCAGTACGGCAAGTGAACCACTGAAATGGCAGTTTTTATTCGATAATCTTTTATCAATTCAGCCAAGGAATTTAGAAAATCAAGCTGGTTATTGTGCTCAATTATCTCGTCATAGAAATTTTGAACAGAACCTACGTGAAGGCATATTTCATATATATTTTCAGCTACTTCATCGATCATATAGGCTACATTTGCTGGAGGGCGCCTTGAAGCAATTATGTAAAATACCCTATAGCCATTTTTTGCAAATTGACTCATGAGATGCTGAGGGCGTTGATAGCGTGCTGACCATTCAATATTTGCAAAACAAACCACATCAAACTGAGATGAAATTACCTGTGATACGGCTTGAGAAACGATGTTGCTATCGAGTAGCTGAGGATTTTTCGATGGTGAGTCATTAGGTAATTGAACGATTGTACTATTGTGCTGCAGGATTGGATGCTTAGCCGGATTTGCACCAAATAAGCTTGTAGAAAAGTAACTCGACGTATGGCTGACTATATTAAGAATGCCACCTTTCTTATAGGCATCTTTTACATCATGGTTTCTCAAGGCTACCCAGTTTTTAAAATTTGCGACTGCTCGTAATGGGGCTGTGATTTTCCAGCTCACGCTAGAGAGTAACGCATTAATCCAGCGGGTTAGTTCCGCCTCGCGATATTCTAAGTAATGAAGGCGATCTTCAAGATTGTTTTGTGTCAATTTTAGTTGTTTTAGCTCAATCGAGTTGCGCTCATCTTTTTCTTTTAAAGCCATTAAGGAAAGATTGCCAGCTCGGGCGGTATCGAGGTCGGCTCGGGCGGTATCGAGGTCGGCTCGGGCGGTATCGAGGTCGGTCGCAATAATCAGCAACTCATGTGCATTAGCCGATAGCTCTGCGGTTGTGTTCCTAGTATTGAGAACAGTGCCATTTTCAAAATGGCGTACAAGCTCCTGCTGTTGGAAATTCAAGCGCTCGTAATACGCTTCGATATCCGTGCATTCGTGCTGGAGGGCAGAGTCGATAAACGCTCGGATTTCACGTTCAGAGGGTAATCTTAATCCGCGTACACCTAAATCTTCTAGCGCTGTGTATAAACGGGTGGTTTCCTTAACTGGATCCTTAATGAGATCTGCATAACAAACTAAAATTCTTGGTAGTCCTTCTGAAGCCACCAGCGCATGGCGTTGATAAAATTCCCATAAAGCAATTCCAACACTAAGAGGGAATTGATTACGCCGTTTTATTGAAAATGCCACATCCAATGGTGAGCGGTAAACGATTAAGCAAATCGGAACTTCCAACAAAGTGCGCCAGAAGGGAAAAAGTAAGCATAACCGAGGATCCTTGAGTACCCATGGTCGATGGGTATCAAGATTAAAAACCATATTTTTCGCACGCTTATTAAATCGCTCCAAATCACTGTCTGATAGTTTTTCAATATCCGGTTTTACATAATGGTTCCAGTTTCCACCAAGCGCTTTCAGAATGTCGTCATTTAATGCGCGCACATCGTATCGTTCCCAAAATCCTTTAAGATTGTCTAACGCTGGTTGTCCAATTAGGTTTTCAGGCCCAATATAAGCGCCCATCATATTCACTAAGCGAGTTACTGCCGATGTTCCGGATCGGTGCATACCAAGGATAATGATCTGCATAAGGCACCTTCAATAATTTAGATAATAGATAATTAACTTAGGTCAGCCTCCAGTTCTATCTGGGGCGCATAATATTCGAATTTGTCCAGAGAAGTTGGCTTATAGCACAGCCGGATGCGGAGGATATTGACCACCGCTAGTTATCGATTAATAGCTCATTGATCAGGTTCCCAACGATAGATCCAAAGTGATTGCAAGCATTTTTCTAGCGAATAGGCATTTTTTCGCTAGTAGTACCTGCCGCCTCGGGCAGTGTGCATGGCCTTAGTGCCTTTGAGGAGTTCTCCGTAAATCCAAAGGCTTTGCTAGGGCTGACTTGCTACTAATGCGCTATCGCTGCACGAAGCTGTTTCATAGATGCTTTATGAAAGTGGCGATGAATAATCATTAATAATATCGTCCACAGGCCCCATCGTTTTTATGCAACCATGCTCCAACCATATTACATGAGTGCAGAGTTGCCTTATCGAAGCTGGATTATGGGAAACAACAAGAATCGTTGAACCATTGTTGTAGTACTCCAAAATTCTTTCTGCCGATTTTTTTTGAAAATCAATATCCCCCACCGATAGTATCTCGTCGATGACAAGAACTTCAGGTTGAACATCCGTCGCGACCGCGAATCCCAACCTTGCTACCATACCACTGGAGTAGGTGCGAACTGGGGCGTCAATAAATTCCTCAATACCAGAAAATTCCACAATTTTCTCTATACGACTTGCTATATGCTTGCGACTGAACCCTAATACCGCGCCATTCAGAAAGATGTTTTCACGGCCCGTCATTTCATAGTCGAATCCTGCGCCAAGTTCGAGTAATGGCGCAATGCGTCCTCTCAAGAAAACCCGTCCTTGAGTAGGGCGAATAACTCGTGAGATTACTTTGAGGAGAGTGCTTTTCCCTGCGCCATTGGAACCTATAATTCCGAAGGTTTGACCTTTCTTTATTGAGAAACTAATATTATTTAAGGCATTGAAATCTGAATAATTAACGCTATGCCGCTTCAGCCAGCGAATCGCATATTCTTGGAAAGTCGGGATTTTTTCATGTGGAATACGAAACCGAACCGTTATATTCTCAAGCTTTATGGCGATATCGTTCATTTTTAAAGACGATAAGCGATCTGGTCGGCTTTTTTTGTGAACATGATCCAGCCAGCAGCTAAGGTCATGAGTGCGAGCAATATCGAGCTTATGATAAGATCGACGCTAGGCAACTGATTGACATATATGGGTATGCGAAAAATGTCGATTAATATCAAGAATGGATTAAATGCCAATAAGCGGCTCAACTCGATTGGAAGGATCGAGGAGGGGTACATGATAGGCGTCAGAAAAAAGAAAGCTTGAATCAGTACCTGATAAATATCCACTGTATCCGTGAAAAATACAGACGAAGTAGATAAAAGCAACGCAAATCCAAGCGCAAATATAGCTAAAATAAGGATACTGACTGGTAGAAATAGCCAAGTCAGCGTTATCGGATGAGCGAGAAAAATGGCGATAATAATTAAGGAAGCAATTGAAACCAGAAAATTAATTAACCCATTTCCAACCGCCGCAACAATATAGGTGGCTCGTGGAATATATACCCTCTTGAGTAAACCCCCACCATACGCCATGGTGCTCATGGCGTACTGAGTGGTTTGTGTGATAAAATTCCATGCCAGTAAGCCACATAATAGGTAAATCGCATAATTGGGTAGCGATGATTTAAACATTGCGCCAAAAGCGATGGTGAGCACTATCGTTTGCAGTAATGGATTAAGCAACATCCAAAAAATACCAAGCACCGAACGCTTGTAGCGATTTTTTATGATATTTTCCACCATCAGAAAGATTAGGTCACGATAATGAACGAGCTGAATAAGCTCGTCAATCACTGGTGGTGGTCTATTGCTAGAGTCGTACTCAAGCATTATTAAAGTGGATACCTGTCTCCGGACTGTAACGATGAACGCGCTATTGGCATTCACGATCACATTATTTTTGAATAGGCGTCTTTTGAATGCATCTGTGCATCTGCGCCTCATCGATTATCCAACCGCTCGTTCCCTGCACGGACAGCCTGTTCCAAGAACAGGGGGATTGGCGGTTTTGGGAGGGATCTTCGCCGGCGTATCGATCGCCGTGATTATCGAAACCACCTCCTCCTCGCTTTTTCGGATCACGGGGTTCTTGCTTGCCGGCCTGATTCCACTAGCGCTGGTGTCGTTTCAGGATGACCGCAAGAGCGTCGCTGCCCGGTGGCGCATCTTAGTTCATCTGCTGGCCGCTGTCAGCTTGTTGGTGGCGGATCTGGCGCCCGGTTCATTGGCCCTACCCGGTCTTGCCTTGGTTCTTCCTGCTTGGGTTGCCATCCCTCTTACCCTGCTGTTCATCGTTTGGATGATCAACCTCTACAACTTCATGGACGGCATGGACGGTTTCGCCAGCGGCATGGCAGTGATCGGTTTTTCGGCGCTGGCTTGCCTGGGTTGGGCCGACGCCGGGTTTGCGACTTTCTGTCTGATCGTGGCGGCGGCCGGTGCGGGTTTCCTGGTTTACAACTTTCCACCCGCTAAAATTTTCCTCGGCGACACCGGTTCCACCGCGCTGGGCTTTCTGGCGGCCGGGTGTGGTCTGTGGGGCGCCAAAGCCGGCTTATTCCCGTTCTGGGCGGCGCTGCTGGTGTTTTCCCCCTTTATCGTCGATGCCACCGTGACCTTATCGTGTCGGTTGCTGCGCGGGGAGAAGATTTGGGAAGCGCACCGAACCCATTATTACCAGCGGATGGTGGTGCTCGGCTGGGGGCATTGTCGTACCGTGCTGGTGGAATATACGCTGATGCTGGCCTGCGCCGGTTCCGCCTTGCTGGCGGTTCGGCTGCCGCCCGCCGGGCAAATAATTCTGGCGATGGTTTGGATACTGGTCTACGGCCTCCTGATGTGGGGAGTGGGGCGGCTGGAACGGCGGCATGCTACAGTATCGGTCCCGTGATGCTCGAACATTTCCTCGGTCTCCCCACCACCGCCCGCCGCGCACTGCTGATTGCCGGCGACGTGCTCGCCGTGCTGGTCGCGGTCTGGGCGGCATTCGCCATTCGCCTCGGCGAGGGGTGGCCGCCGATGTTGCAGGAGGTGGTCTGGCTTTTTCCGTTGGCCGTATTCATCCTCATCCCGACCTTCGCGGCGGTCGGCCTGTATCGCCCGATCCTGCGCTATGCCGACGAAAGCCTGCTGTACACCATCGTGTTTGGCGTGAGCGCCGGGATTCTGCTGATGATGGCGGTCTGGGTGTTCCTGCGCCAGGGACTGGTGCCGCGATCGTCTTGGCCGATTGGTTGGCTGGTGCTGGTCGCCTTGGTCGGCGGCGGCCGGTTGGCGATTCGCCGCATCCTGCGCCAGCGGTTCCGGGCCAGCGCGACGCGCGCGCCCGTGATCATCTACGGCGCGGGCGAAGCCGGCGCGCAACTGGCCAACGCCCTGCGCTATAGCGCCGAATTCGTGCCGGTCGCGTTTGTCGACGACAACCCGCAACTGTGGGGCAGCGTGGTGCTGGGTCTTAAGGTGCGGGCGCCGTTCAAGCTGCCGCGACTGGTGGCCCAGCATGAAGGCGGCCTGATTCTACTGGCGCTGCCGTCGGCGTCGCACCGTCGTCGCCGGGATATTTTGGAAGCGTTGGCCGGCTTGCCGGTGCGGGTGCTGGCCTTGCCCACCCTGGCGGAGCTGACCAGCGGCGCTCGGCGCATCGATGAATTTCGCGAAGTCGATGTCGAAGACATTCTCGGCCGTGATTCGGTCCAGCCCAACGAGGCGCTGCTGCGGGCGCGGGTGAGCGGCAAGAGCGTAATGGTGACTGGCGCGGGCGGTTCGATCGGGGCCGAGCTGTGCCGGCAGATCCTGCTGTTGCGGCCGTGCCGGCTGGTGCTGTTCGAGCGCTCCGAGTACGCCCTCTATGCCATCGAGCAGGAACTGCGCGCCATGTTGGCCAACATGGTGCATGCCCGTCCCGTCACTACCCATGACCCGGCGACTTCGGGATCGGAAGGGAGCACGGACATGCAGCCCGCCGACTCGCCGGAGCAGGGGAAGTTTGCGGGCGAAGGGAGCATCGAACTGATCCCATTGCTGGGTTCGGTCATTCATCAGCGTCGCTTGCAAGTGGCCATGGAGCGCTTTCGGGTCGAGACCGTTTATCATGCCGCCGCCTACAAACATGTTCCGATCGTCGAACGCAACCCCATCGAGGGGGTGCAGAACAATGTGTTTGGCACCTGGCGGGCCGCCGAGGCCGCCATCGCCGCCGGGGTCGGAACCTTCGTGCTGATTTCCAGCGACAAGGCGGTGCGCCCGACCAACGTGATGGGCGCCACCAAACGGCTGGCCGAGCTGATCCTGCAAGGGTTGGCGGGGGAGGGCGGCCCCACTCGGCTGTGCATGGTTCGCTTCGGCAACGTGCTGGATTCCTCCGGTTCGGTGGCGCCGCTGTTTCGTGAGCAGGTCCGCAAGGGCGGACCGGTGACGGTAACCCATCCCGAGGTGGAGCGTTATTTCATGACCATCCCCGAGGCGGCGCAATTGGTGGTTCAGGCCAGCGCCCTGGCCCAGGGCGGCGATGTATTCCTGCTCGATATGGGCGAGCCGGTGCGGATTCTCGACTTGGCGCGGCGGATGATCCGGCTGTCCGGGCTGGAAGTGCGGGACGAGGATCATCCCGAGGGCGATATCGAAATCCGTTTCACCGGCCTGCGCAGCGGCGAGAAACTGCGTGAGGAACTGCTGATCGGTAGCGACGATCTGGTTACCGAGCATCCGATGATCCGCCGTGCCTGCGAGCGTAATTTGCCATGGCTGGCGGTCCGGGACTGCCTGGAACGGCTCGCCACCGCTTCGCGCGGTTTCGACTATCCGACCGTACGGGCGATCCTGCGGGAAGCCGTGGCCGAGTACCAGCCGGAAAACGATATCGAGGACTGGATCTGGTTGGCGGATCGGCGGCAGGAGCGGGTGAACGCGATGGTCAGTCGGTCTGCGTTGCCGGCGCCACCTCTGCGGTCGGCCAGATGATCGCGGTTTTGACTCGGTTGCCGGAGATTTCCACGATCTCGGTCAGGTGACCCATCAGCGACAGTCGGGCGCCTGGTTCGGGGATGGTTTCGAGGTGCTCCATGATCAGGCCGTTGAGGGTGCGGGGGCCGTCGGTGGGCAGCTTCCAGTCCAGCGCCCGGTTCAGGCCGCGGATCGAGGTGCGACCGTCCACCATGTAGCCGCCATCGGCGCGCGGAACCAGGTTGTGCTTGCCGATGGCGGCGGGATCGGTGGTGAATTCGCCCACGATCTCTTCCAGGATATCCTCCAGCGTCACCAGCCCCAGCACCTCGCCGTATTCGTCCACCACCAGCCCGACGCGTCGGCGCAACTGCTGAAAGTTGAGCAACTGCCGGGTCAGCGAGGTGCCTTCGGGAATGAAATAGGGTTCCCGGATCAGGCTCTCCAGATCGGTTCGATCGAAATCCGGCTTCTCCATCATCGTATTGAGCACCTTGCGCAGGTGCAAAAAGCCCACGACCTGATCGAAGGTGTCGCGGTAGACCAGCATGCGGGTGTAGGGGCTGCGGGTCAGTTTGGCGACGATCTTCGCCCAGTCGTCTTCCAGGTCGATGCCCTCCACCTCGTTGCGCGGCACCATAATGTCGTTGACGGTGATTTCCTCCAGCTCCAGGATGCCCAGCAGCATGGTTTGATGGCGCTTGGGGATCATGACCCCGGCTTCGAGCACCACCGTGCGCAGTTCCTCGGCGCTGAGCGAGTGCTGGCTGGAGGTCTGAATCGTCACTCGGAACAGCCGCAACAGGCTGTTGGCCACCGCGTTGGTCAGCCACACCAGCGGGTAGAATGTCTTGAGCAGCGGCGCCAGCACCGCGGAAGCGGGGAAGGCGATGCGTTCGGGATGCAGGGCCGCCAGCGTTTTGGGCGCGACTTCGCCAAACACCAGCAGAACCAGCGTCAGGACGATGGTGGAGACCGCGATGCCGGCTTCGCCCAAGAAGTGGATGGCGAGGATGGTGGCCAGCGAAGACGCCAGAATGTTGACGAAGTTGTTACCGAGCAGAATGATGCCGATTAGCCGATCCGGCCGCTCCAGCAGCCGGCTGGTGCGCAGCGCGGCCTTGTGGCCTTCCCGTGCGCGGTGGCGCAGGCGGTAGCGGTTGAGGGTCATCAGCCCGGTTTCGGAGCTGGAGAAAAAGGCGGAACAGCCAATGAGAAGAATCAGGGCGACGCACAACACGCCAATATGAAGATCGTCCAAATCGCGAAACCTTGGTTTGGGTGGATTGAAGCGTATTTACGAGTGGCTGGCGTGCGCTGTCAAGCCATTGATTGGCCTGAAGCGATGCGCTCGACGGTTTGAGGCGCGCACGTTCAGTGACGTTGCAGGATCAACTCCAGCACCAATTTGCTGCCGAAATACGCCAGCACGAGAAACGTAAAACCGCTCAGGGTCCAGCGAATCGCGGTGCGGCCGCGCCAGCCAAAGCGCCAGCGGCCCCACAACAGCACCCCGAATACGCCCCAGGCGATGAAGGACAGCACGATTTTATGAAGCAGGTGCTGGGCGAAGACATCCTTGAGGAACAGCAATCCGCTGAATAGAGCGATGCTGAGTAGAACGAAACCGGCGCCGATCATCTGGAAAAGCAGGGATTCCATCGCGGTGAGCGGCGGGATGCCGCGCAGAAAACCGCCGGGCTGGCGGCGGCGCAGGCGGCGATCCTGGACGGCCAGCAGCGCCGCCTGCGCCGCCGCCAGGGCCAGCAGCGAATAGGCCAGGATGGCGATGAGAATGTGCAGTTCCAGCGGCCATTGTCCAGG
>JARSSH010000059.1:0-13930 GCA_029624815.1 Candidatus Competibacter sp. | reverse complement strand
GCGAATAGGCCAGGATGGCGATGAGAATGTGCAGTTCCAGCGGCCATTGTCCAGGATCGGCGACGATGCGCTCGGTGGCGAACGACAGGCCAAGGATCAATGTCAGCGCGCCGAACGGCAGCGCAACGATACCGAGGTTCTCGACCGGCCGCACCATCGCCGCGGCCAGCAAAACCACGTTGATCAGCCAGCCAGTGAACGACAGCGCGTTGAAGAAGCCGAGATTGAGGCCGGCGGGCTGGAACACGGTCTGAGCCAGAATCATGGCGTGCAGGATGGCCGCGCCCCAGCCCAGGGCCAACGAACCGCCCTTGGATACCGCGGTGGTGGCGCCGGCGCGCGCCAGCCGTACGGCCAGCAGCCCGCTGGCGAGCAGGTAGAGCAGGGCGGCCAGACCGCCAGTGACCGCGTTCATTGGGATGCCATGCACATTCAATATCCGTAACCATGATGGCATGGAACGGCGGCCGCTTGAAGCGCGCCGCGCCAAGCCGGGCGATTCTCCCTATAATCCTCCACTGTTCTCCGATTTTGAATCAAGGTTTCCCGTATGTTCGAAAATCTCAGCGAACGCTTGTTGCTCACCGTCAAGAATCTGCGCGGCCAGGGCCGCCTCACCGAGGACAATATCAAGGACGCCCTGCGCGAGGTGCGCATGGCGCTGTTGGAAGCGGACGTGGCGCTGCCGGTGGTGCGCGAGTTTATCGGCCGGGTGCGCGAGCGGGCGATCGGCGAGGAAGTGCTGCTCAGTCTGACGCCCGGTCAGGTGTTGATCAAAGTCGTTCACGAAGAACTGATCCGAACCATGGGAGAAGCCAACGCCGAACTGAATCTGAGGGTCCAGCCGCCGGCGGTGGTGTTGATGGCCGGTTTGCAAGGCTCCGGTAAAACCACCAGCGCCGCCAAACTGGCCCGCTGGCTGAGGGAGCGCCAGCGCAAGAAGGTGATGGTGGTGAGCTGCGACGTGTACCGGCCGGCCGCCATCGAGCAGTTGCGCAAGCTGGCCGGCGAGGTCGGCGCGGAGTTTTTTCCCAGCGATTCCGGGCAGGTTCCGGAAGCCATCGCCCGCCAGGCGCTGGATCATGCCCGCCTGCACGGCGTCGAGGTGCTGATTGTCGATACCGCCGGCCGCTTGCATGTCGATGCCGAAATGATGACCGAGATCCAGCGGTTGCACGCGACCCTGAATCCCATCGAAACCCTGTTCGTGGTGGACAGCATGACCGGACAGGACGCCGCCAATACCGCGCAGGCGTTCAACGCCGCCCTGCCGCTGACTGGCGTGGTGCTGACCAAGACCGATGGCGATGCCCGCGGCGGCGCGGCGCTGTCGATCCGCCAGATCACCGGTCGACCGATCAAGTTTCTCGGTGTCGGCGAGAAGACCGCCGCCCTGGAGCCGTTCTTTCCCGACCGGGTGGCCTCGCGCATTCTCGGCAAGGGCGACGTGTTGAGTTTGGTCGAGGAGATGGAGCAGAAGGTCGACAAGGACAAGGCGCTCAAACTGGCCCAGAAGGTCCAGAAGGGGCGGGGCTTCGATCTGGAAGACTTCCGCGAGCAGATGGAGCAGATGACGAAGATGGGCGGCATCGCCAGCCTGTTGGAAAAGATGCCGGGATTCAACGCCGCGCCGGCGGCGCTCAAGGACCAGGCGGCGGACAAGGAAGTCAAGCGGCTGATCGCCATCATCAATTCGATGACCCCGAAGGAACGCCGCTTCCCGGACATCATCAAGGGTTCGCGCAAGCGTCGCATCGCCGCCGGCTCCGGCACCCTGATTCAGGACGTGAACCGGCTGCTGAAGCAGTTTGATCAGGCGCAAAAGATGATGAAGAAAATGAAGGGCGGCGGGTTGATGAAGATGATGCGCGGCCTGCAGGGCAAGCTGCCGATGGGTGGGCTACCGCCGCTGAAGCGGTGAAACGAGAGAGCCCTTCGCGAATGAAGCCAATGGCCAACCGTTCCTAACGGTTTCAAACGCCGGAAATTTCGGATACCATTCCCCGCTTCGTCCGGCCGCCCCGCATGGGCAGCTCCTTCATCTACCGGAAAATCGGAATTCGCAAGAGGTATTCGCAGCGCATGGTTACTATCCGCCTATCCCGCGGCGGCGCCAAGAAGCGCCCCTTTTACACCGTGGTCGTGACCGATAGCCGTAACCGGCGCGACGGTCGCTGCATCGAACGTATTGGTTTTTTCAACCCGATCGCCAGCGGTAACGAAGCGCGTTTGAATCTGAATCAGGAACGCTTGCGGTATTGGTTGGGCAACGGCGCGCAACCGTCCGAGCGGGTGGTCAGTCTGATCAAGGAACAGTCCCGCCAGCAGCCGGTTCAATAGCGCCTGAAGCGACGAAACCGTCGCCGCGATGTCGGATTGGGTGGTGTTGGGCCGAGTGTCCGGTCTGTTCGGTGTGCAGGGCTGGGTGCGGGTGTTTTCCCACACCGAACCGCGCGAGGGGATCGTCCGCTACAACCCGGTGTTCTTGCATCGCGGCGGCGAGTGGCGATCTTTCGAAATCGAAGCCGGCCGCGCCCACGGACCAGGTGTGGTGCTGAAGTTCGTCGATTGCAACGACCGCGATCGGGCCGCGACGCTGTTGCAGAGCGAGATCGCGGTACGCCGCTCGCAACTGCCGCCGCCCGAGCCGGGTGAATATTACTGGGCGGACCTGGAAGGGCTACGGGTGGTGACCCTGGGCGGGGTCGATTTGGGCACGGTCGCCTCCGTGTTCGCCACGGGCGCCAACGATGTACTGATCGTCAGAGGGGAACGGGAGCGGTTGCTGCCGTTCGTGCGGGGCCAGGTAGTGGTCGAAATCGACCTTGAACAGGGCATGTTGCGGGTGGATTGGGAGCCGGATTTTTGAGCCCCCCGATTCCCAAGCCTTTTCCCCGCGTGGGAGAGGGGCGCTAGGGAGCACGGCCATGCGCGTGGATGTGGTTACCCTGTTTCCCGAGATGGTCAAGACTTTGCTTCGCTTCGGAGTCACCGGGCGGGCGGTTGAGCGCGGGTTGTTGCGGGTGGATGCCTGGGATCCGCGCGACAATGCCCATGATCGCCATCGCACCGTGGACGACCGGCCCTATGGCGGCGGTCCGGGCATGGTGATGAAGGTGCAGCCACTGCGCGATACCCTGCAACGAGCCAAGGCGGCGGCGCGGGCGCCGGGAAAAACGGTTTATCTTAGCCCGCAGGGCCGGCCGCTGACCCAGGATGGCGTGCGGGAGCTGGCGCGGGAAACAAGGCTGATTTTGCTGGCTGGTCGCTATGAGGGTATCGACGAGCGGTTGATCATGGCCGAAGTGGACGAGGAATGCTCCATCGGCGATTACGTGCTTAGTGGTGGCGAGCTGGCCGCGCTGGTGCTGATCGACGCCGTGGCCCGGTTGTTGCCAGGGGCGCTGAACGACAGCGAATCGGCCGAGCAGGACTCGTTCATGGACGGGTTGCTGGACTACCCGCACTATACTCGACCCGAAGAGATCGACGGACGGCGGGTGCCGGCGGTGTTGCTGAGCGGCGATCATGCCGCCATCATCCGCTGGCGTCGGCGCGAGGCTTTGGGACGAACCTGGCTGCGACGGCCTGACCTGTTGGCCCGGCGAAGACTGGTGGTCGAAGACCAGGCGCTGCTGGATGAATTTATTTGCGAATACCTAGAGAAACGGGGAGCGCCGGCGCCGCCGGACAACCTCCTGAAGCAACGTGGAGCGTAGTGTCATGAGCAAACTGGTGGAAGAATTCGAACGCGAACAGATGAACCGCGAGATCACAGCCTTTAATCCCGGCGATACCGTGGTGGTGCGAGTCAAGGTGAAGGAGGGCAACCGCGAGCGTTTGCAGTCTTTCGAAGGCGTTGTCATCGCCAAACGCAACCGCGGTTTGAACTCGGCGTTCACCGTGCGCAAGATTTCCCATGGCGAGGGTGTGGAGCGGGTGTTCCAAACCTACAGCCCGGTAATCGCCGACATCGCCGTCAAGCGCCGGGGCGACGTGCGCCGCGCCAAGCTGTACTACCTGCGCGGTCTGGAAGGCAAGGCGGCCCGCATCAAGGAAAAGTTGCGTTAAACTCACGGACAGGGGCGACCGGCGGGGCGACCATTCCAGGGTCGCCTTTTTTATTTGCATCTCCCTGTTCCAGGGGGAGAGGGAGGCCGAGAACGAGGGGGTAACATGCACGACCCATGGTTGAATTGGCTGGAGCCGGTCCGGATGCTGGCGGAGGAAGCCGGCGAGCGTATCCTGGAGGTATACGCCACGGCGTTCGGGGTGACCGCCAAGGAAGACGACAGTCCGCTGACCGCCGCCGACATGGCCGCCCATTACGTCATCATCGCCGGCCTGCGGCGCTTGACGCCGGACCTTCCCATTCTGTCCGAGGAATCCGCCGCCGTGTCGTTCGCCGAACGGTCGCAATGGCGGCGCTATTGGCTGGTGGACCCGCTGGACGGCACCAAGGAATTCGTGAAGCGCAGCGGCGAGTTTACCGTCAACATCGCTCTGATCGAAGACCACGAACCCGTACTCGGGGTGGTGCGGGCGCCGGTGACCGGCCTGTGCTACTTCGCCGCGCGCCATTACGGCGCCTTCCGCGCGGAGCCGGACCAGTCGCCGCAATCGATCTCGGTCAGACCGTTGCGAGCGGGCGAACCGGTGCGAGTCGCTGGCAGTAAAACCCACGGGGGTGCGGGATTGCGGGTTTTCGTTGCCGCTTTGGGCGCGCATCATCTGGTGAGCATCGGCAGTTCGCTCAAATTCTGCCGAGTCGCGGAGGGTGCGGCGGACGTCTATCCCCGGCTTGGCCCAACCTCGGAATGGGACACCGCCGCCGCGCAAGTGATCGTCGAAGCGGCCGGTGGCCAAGTGGTATCGGCGGAGACGGGCGAGCCGTTGCGCTACAACACACGCGACTCCCTGCTGAACCCGTACTTCATCGTTTACGGCGACGCCAGCCACGACTGGCTGCGTTACGTTCCGCGCGAGGGTTGAACATGATCGCGACCGAGGCTTATCGGGCCGTTATCGCCACGCCGCTGGGAAGAATCGGTATCCGCATGGTGGACGAGGCGGTGAGCGAACTCGATTACCTGCCTGTCGATGCCCCCGAACTGCCGCCGGCGGATGCCGCAACCCAGACTGTCGTGGCCCAGTTGCAAGCTTATTTCCACGATTCTCGCACTCCGTTTACGGTGGCGTTGGCGTTTGGAGGCACTGCGTTCCAGCAACGGGCGTGGAAAGCGCTTCGGACCATTCCACCGGGGACGGTGCTGACCTACGGCGAACTGGCGGCGCGACTCGGCACCGCCGCCCGCGCCATCGGTGGGGCCTGCCGGAGCAATCCGATTCCGATTTTCATTCCTTGCCATCGAGTGGTGGCCCGACAGGGATTGGGAGGTTACGCAGGCGCGGTGAGCGGCGATTCTCTGGGCATTAAGCGCTGGTTGCTGCGGCACGAGGGTGTGGACGGTCTGGTCGCTTGAAATCCCTCCAGCCGCCCTCATATCCGCTCCTGGCATACGAACACCATCCAGGAGACCGTTCCCATGACCGTCGAAGCCCATAAGGAAACCCTCGGCTTTCAGGCCGAGGTGCAGCAGTTGTTGCGCCTGGTCGCGCATTCCCTGTATTCACACAAGGAGGTTTTCCTCCGCGAATTGATCTCCAACGCCTCCGACGCCTGCGATAAATTGCGTTTCGAGGCCCTCACCGATGGCGCTTTGTACGAGAGCGATCCCGACCTGAAAATCCGGGTGAGTTTCGACAAGGATGCGCGCACCATCACCGTGTCCGACAACGGCATCGGCATGGACCGGCAGGAAGTCATCGACAACATCGGCACGATCGCTCGTTCCGGCACCCGCCAGTTCATGCAGAAACTGAGCGGCGATCGGTCCCGCGACGCGAATTTGATCGGCCAGTTTGGCGTCGGTTTCTACTCCAGCTTCATCGTTGCCGACAAGGTCGCGCTGCGTACCCGCCGCGCCGGCATGGGGCCGGAGCACGGAGTGCTTTGGGAATCCGCCGGCGAGGGCGAGTACACACTGGAAACCATCGAGAAACCCGCGCGCGGCACCGAGGTGATTCTCCATCTGCGCGAGGATGAGAGCGATCTGCTGAACGAATGGCAGTTGCGTTCCATCATCACCAAGTATTCCGATCACATCACCCTGCCCGTGCTGATGCCGGTGCAGAAGTTCGGCGAAGACAAGGACGCGCCGCCGACCGTCGAGGAAGAGCGCATCAATCAGGCGGCGGCGCTGTGGGCGCGGCCCAAACAGGACATCAAGGAAGAGGAGTACAAGGAGTTCTACAAGCACGTTGGCCACGATTTCGAAGACCCGCTGGCCTGGACCCACAACCGGGTCGAGGGCAAGCTGGAATACACGTCGCTGCTGTTTATCCCGGCGCGCGCTCCGTTCGATCTCTGGGATCGCGAACAGCGTCATGGCGTAAAGCTGTACGTGCAGCGCGTGTTCATCATGGACGACGCCGAGCATCTGATGCCGCGTTACTTGCGCTTTGTGCGTGGCGTGATCGATTCCAGCGACCTACCGCTTAATATCTCCCGCGAAATCCTGCAAAGCAGCAAAATCGTGGACAGCATTCGAGGCGGGTCCGTCAAGAAAGTGCTGGGGTTGCTGGAGGACATGGCGGCCGGCGACGCCGAGAAATACGGCAGGTTCTGGAAGGACTTTGGACGGGTTCTCAAGGAAGGGCCGGCCGAGGATCATGGCAATCGCGAGCAAATCGCCAAACTGTTGCGCTTCGCCTCGACTCACAACGACGGCGCCGAACAGACGGTCGCGCTGGCGGACTACGTCGGCCGGATGAAGGAAGGTCAGGACAAGATTTACTACATCAGCGCCGACAGCTTCGCCGCCGCCAAAAACAGCCCGCACCTGGAGGTGTTCCGCAAGAAAGGCTTGGAGGTTTTGTTACTGACGGATCGGGTGGACGAGTGGCTGATGTCGCACTTGGCCGAATTCGAAGGCAAGCATTTTCAGTCGGTCGCCAAGGGTGCGCTGGATCTGGACAAGATCGCTTCGGAGGAGGAAAAGCAGGAGCGGAAGCAGGCCGAGGATCAGTTCAAGGATTTGCTGACCCGAGTCAAGGATGTGTTGGGCGACAAGGTCAACGAAGTGCGGGTTTCCTCGCGGCTGACCGATTCCCCGGCTTGCCTGGTGGTGGACGAATATGCGCTTAGCTCTCACCTGGAACGCCTGCTGCGTGAGGCGGGTCAGAACGTGCCAGCAAGTAAGCCGCACCTGGAATTGAATCCTCGGCACCCGCTGGTTGCCCGGCTGAGGGATGAAGCGGACGCCGGCCGCTTCGGCGACTGGACCCACCTGCTGTTCGAGCAGGCGGTGCTGGCGGAAGGGGGGCAACTGGAAGATCCAGCCAGCTTTGTGAAGCGATTGAACGGTCTGTTGCTGACGCTGGGCCGCTAAAAAATGCCTACACTACACGGCGAGAGGGTTGCATGATCCGTTAGCGGCAAGGTCAATCCCTGCTGGGGTGGTTTCTATCGCGAAAACCGACGATTCTGATAAATTATTATTGACGAGCTGTTTTGCTGCTCGACTTGATGAAGTTCATGATTAGGGAGGTGTCTGTCCATGATGCAACTGAAGGAAGTGCTGAAGAACAAAGGCGGCGAACCGGTGACCGTGCCGGAAGCCAGCACGGTGGCGTCCGCCATTCGAACCATGAATGCCAAACGCGTTGGCTCTGTGATGGTGCAAGGGCCTGGCGGCGAGCCGATGGGTATTCTGACGGAGCGGGACGTGATACGGTTGTATGCCGAGGGCGAAAGCGATTTCGAAACCATGCTGGTCAAGGATTGGATGACCACCAACATCTACGTCTGCAAGCCGGGCGACACCGTTGGCGAAGCGCTATCCGCGATGACCGCCAAACGGTTCCGGCATATTCCGGTGGTGGAGGACAGCAGGATGGTGGGTGTGGTTTCCATCGGTGACTTGGTGAAAGCCAAACTCGAAGAGACCGCCGTTGAAGCGCAAGCCCTGCGTGAGTACATCAACTCCTGATCCGGGGTTGGGGGGACGCTGCCCGGCGTCCCTGTTTTCCTCTCTTGCTGGTCGGCCGCCATGGATACCATTTCTTGTGTCTGGGAAGAAAAATCCCTTGCCGATCTGAGCTTGGCCGAATGGGAAGCGCTCTGCGACGGTTGCGGTAAATGCTGCCTGCACAAGCTGGAAGACGAAGACACGGGTGAGCTGTTCCACACCAACGTTGCTTGTCGGTTGCTGGATCTCGAAACCGGGCGCTGCACTCGCTACGCCGACCGGTTTCGCTGGGTGCCCGATTGCGTGCGGTTGACGCCGGCCGAAGTGGAACGGGTAAACTGGTTGCCGCCCACCTGTGCGTATCGGTTGCGGGCGGAGCGGAAACCGTTGCCGGTTTGGCATCCGCTACGGACCCATGACCCCGACTCGACCCGCCGAGTGGGCATGAGCGTGTGCGGCTGGGTAGTGCCGGAGCGGCGTAACCAGCGCTTGGAAGACCATATCATCGAGTGGCCGTCATGAAAGTCCGCTGTCTTACCCTGGGCGCGTTTCAAGTCAATGCCTATTTGCTGGAAGATCCGGTCTCGGGAGTTTGCGCCGTGGTCGATACCGGCGACAGTCCACAACTGGCGAACGCCTTGGCAGGCATGCAGCCACGCCCGAACCTGCGGGCCATCCTGTTGACCCACGCGCATTTCGACCATGCGGGTGGCTTGGTCGATCTGCAACGGGAGTTTCCCGAGGCGCTCACCTACCTGCCGGTTTTGGAACGGCCGATGTTCGACGTGCTGCCCCAGCAGGGGTCTCTGCTGTTCGGCATGGCCGATTTCGACCGGCCGATCGGCCGGGTCGACCAGGAAGTGCGAGACGGTGACACGCTCCAACTGGGCGGCGAACTGCGCTTTCGCTTTTTGTCCACGCCGGGGCATACACCGGGGCAGGGCTGCTATTACGACGACACCTATGTCTTCGTCGGCGACACGCTGTTCGCCGGCAGCGTCGGCCGAACCGATTTTCCCATGAGCGATCCGGATCTGATGCAAGCCAGCCTGCGCCGATTGCTGGAGTTGCCGGGACATCTGATCGTATGCAGCGGCCACGGACCGGTAACGACCTTGGAGCAGGAGCTGGAGAGTAACCCGTTTCTGGATTATCTGCGCCGCGAGCGGGGAGTGGCGGAGCCATCCGGCTGGCGGTCGCCGCTGGGGCCGAGCCGGGGTTAGAGGACGATGTGCGAATTGCTCGGGATGAGCGCCAATGTGCCCACCGACATCTGCTTTAGCTTTACCGGCCTGATGCAGCGCGGCGGCAGAACCGGACCCCATCGGGACGGGTGGGGCATCGCCTTTTACGAGGGGCGTGGTTGCCGCTCATTTCACGATCCCCACCCCAGCGCCGAGTCGGAAATCGCCCGTTTGGTGCAGCGCTACGCCATCAAGAGCCGAATCGTGGTCAGCCACATCCGCCGCGCCAATCGCGGCCGGGTCTGCCTGGAGAACACGCATCCCTTCGGTCGCGAGTTGTGGGGTCGGCACTGGGTATTCGCTCACAATGGCCAATTACGTGGGGTAAAACGGCTACCGTTGCACTTTTACCAACCCATCGGCAGCACCGACAGCGAGCACGCTTTTTGCTGGCTATTGGATCGCATCCGCGCCCGATTTCCCCAGCCACCGCGTCGGTCAGCGGTGCTGTGGCGCTACATCCACGCCTTGGCGCGGGAATTGAGTCCGCGGGGAGTCTGCAATTTCCTGCTCAGCGACGCCCGTTACCTGTATGCCCATTGCAGCACGCAACTGTCGTGGCTGACCCGGCGGGCGCCGTTCGGCAAGGCTTGCTTGATGGACGCCGACATGATGGTGGATTTCCAGGCGGAAACCACGCCTGACGATGTCGTGACCGTGGTGGCGACCCGGCCGCTGACTGACAACGAGCCATGGACGATCATGAGCGCTGAAACCCTGGCGATTTTTGACGCTGGCGAGCCGGTGGCCCTGTTCGAACAACATTAGCCGGAAGGGCCGCCGCTGGTTGGCGCCGCCTGTTGGGCCAGGGGCGCCGTGCCGCCGAGGAATGTCGCGCCTCCGACCAATCGCTGTTGCCAGTAGCGCTGGTTCAGGCTGACTTTGCGGACTTGGTTGCTGCCGGAGGATGCGTGGATCATTTGCCCCTTGCCAGCGTAGATGCCGACATGTGAAACCATGGCGCTGTTGCCGGTGCGGAAAAACAGCAGATCGCCAGGCAAAACCCTGCGTTGCGGTTGCCCCAACTGGAATTGCTCTATTGCCGTGCGTGGCAGCCGGATGCCGGCCTGCGAATAGGCATACTGCACCAGACCGCTGCAATCCACCCCGCCGGGCGATTCGCCACCCAACACGTAAGGTGTGCCGATCAGCCGTTCGGCGGCGCCAAGAATACGCTGGCGTGCGGCGGTGTACGTAACCCTGTCGGCTGGCGCCAACGGTGTCGCGCAGCCGCCCAGCCAGAACAATCCGGGTAGCAGCAGCGCAAGAAATACCCGGTGGGCGCATGATCGGATAGGCATCGCGACAGTTCCCCTTAAGCTAAGGATGGCTACAGTATAGAGGTCAGGCTGCGTTTGATCGGGAGATCGGAAGGTGGCGAGCGATGTGCTTGCATGGCTGAATGGCCGGGTTGGGTGCGGCGAAAACACCATGGATGGTCTATAGTACAATTTTGTTTCAACCTGAGATGGAGTGTTCATGAAGGCGGAAAAAGATAAAGTCGTATCCCTGCACTATACCTTGACCGATGATGGCGGCGTGACTCTCGACTCCAGTCGCGGGCGCGAGCCGCTGACTTACCTGCATGGCCACGGCAATATCGTTCGGGGTTTGGAGGCGGCGCTGGAGGGTAATCGGGCCGGTTTCAATTCTTTCGTCCAAGTGACGCCCACCGATGGCTAC
This sequence comes from Candidatus Competibacter sp., assembly GCA_029624815.1. GTDB lineage: Bacteria > Pseudomonadota > Gammaproteobacteria > Competibacterales > Competibacteraceae > Competibacter. Next base: position 2,973 of record JARSSH010000059.1, on the reverse strand, counting down.
GGTGAATACAATCCGCAGGCCGTATTCGAAGTGCCGCGCGAGCAGTTTCCCCCAAACGAGATAATTCAAGCGGGTATGCAAGTCCAGGGCGAAAGCCCCGACGGTCTACTGAATTTTACGGTGTTGGCGGTGAACGAACGAGGTGTGGTTCTGGATGCCAATCATCCGATGGCCGGCAAAAACCTGAATTTCGAGGTAGAGGTGCTGGAAGTGCGAGACGCGACCGAACAGGAGTTATCTCACGGGCACGTTCATTCGCACGGACGCGATCACTGAGCCGGCAACGACGGCCGGGCTGCGGGGCAATCGCGCCATGTCGGCATCACAAATTGATTTCCTGAATAGTATTTTTCTGGTGTGCCATGCCTTTTGTTTTGCAACTAATTGATGAATATTCGGAAAGACACATAGCGCCATTGCCTTGGGCCGGGTTGGCCGGAGTGTGTTCACCGGTAACGGTTGATGTGTAAAATGATGCCTTACACACGCGTTTAGCCCAAGGTGCCTCAACCGCCATGCTGCTGCGATCCCCTTCTCTCGCCAGCGAAGAGCCGCCGCCCTTCGATCTCAAGGGCAGCTTGTTCACGCTGACCGTCCTGCATCTTTTTAAACTGGATCGGGTTGCCATCGAGCGGCATCTGACGGAGAAAATCAAACAGGCTCCCGGTTTTTTCAACAATACGCCGGTGGTGATCGATCTGGAAGGGCTGGAGGAATCCAGGGATGGCGTGGATTTCGCCGCGCTGTACGAGCTGTTGAAAGGGTGCGGCATGGTGCCGGTGGGGATTCGTAACGGCAATCCCAAGCTGCAAGCAGTCGCCCGCTTGGCTGGATTGCCGTTGCTGCCCGAAAGCCGCTCCGTGGGCTCCGTCAAGAAAGCTGAGCAGGGGGCCGAACCGGTGGCGGCGCGCGGCCGGATCGTCAACCATCCGGTGCGTTCGGGCCAGCAAATCTATGCTCCAAATGGCGATTTGATCATTTTGGGTACGGTCAGCGCCGGCGCCGAGATCATGGCGGACGGCCATGTCCACGTTTACGGATTGCTGCGGGGGCGTGCGCAGGCGGGGGTGAGGGGCGACCTGGAAGCACGAATCTTCTGTCAGGGACTGGAGGCGGAATTGATCTCGATCGCCGGTCGCTACCGGGTCAGCGAGCAGATCGGTTCGGACGATTGGGGTAAGGCCGCTCAGATCCGTTTGGCGGACGACCGATTGATTATCGATCATCTGACCCGTTGACCGATGGGTTCGGTTCAATTCATTAACTCATAAAACGCAACTTGTAGGAACAGCAGCTTGGCAACCGTGATCGTTGTGACTTCCGGCAAGGGGGGTGTGGGCAAGACCACGACCAGCGCCAGTTTCGCCACCGGCTTGGCCCAGCGCGGCTACCGGACCGCCGTTATCGATTTCGATGTCGGATTGCGCAATTTGGATCTGATCATGGGTTGCGAACGCCGGGTTGTGTATGACTTCATCAACGTCATCAACAACGAGGCCAATCTCAACCAAGCCCTGATTCGCGACAAGCGTGTGGAAAATCTCTATATTTTGCCGGCCTCGCAGACTCGCGACAAGGAGGCGCTCACCAAGGAAGGCGTGGAGAAAATCCTGCACGAACTTAAGCAGAGCTTTGATTACATTGTCTGCGACTCGCCCGCCGGCATCGAACGGGGGGCGTTGATGTCGCTGTATTTCGCCGACGAAGCGTTGGTGGTCACCAACCCGGAGGTTTCGTCGGTGCGCGATTCCGATCGCATCCTCGGTATTCTGGCCAGCCGCTCGCGTCGGGCCGAGCAAGGCGACGAGCCAGTCAAGGAGCATTTGGTGTTGGCGCGCTACGCGCCGGAGCGCGCTGATCGGGGCGATATGCTGGGTGTGGATGACGTGCTGGAGATCCTGGGTATTTCGTTGTTGGGTGTGATTCCGGAATCGCCGACCGTTTTGCAATCCTCGAATGCCGGTGTTCCCGTGATTTTGGAGGAAGGTAGCGATGCGGGCGCCGCCTATAGCGATCTGGTCGACCGTTTCCTGGGCAAAGATTTGCCGCATCGGTTTCTCGTGACCCAGAAAAAAGGGTTTCTGAAGCGTCTGTTTGGCGGGAACTAAGCCATGGGCATTTTTGATTACTTTCGCTCGCCGCCCAGCAAATCGGCGGCGCTGGCCAAGGAAAGATTACAGATCATCGTTGCGCATGAACGGGGTAGCCGCCGTAGCAGCCCCGACTACTTGCCAGTGCTCAAAAAGGAGTTGTTGGAAGTGGTGCGTAAGTATGTGCCGATCGATCAGAGTCAGGTCAAGGTGCATTTGGATCGTGAAGGAGACTGCGAAATTCTGGAGTTGAACATCACCCTGCCTGATGAAGAACAGCGCCTCGGTCAGCGCTAGGATGACCGGGTTAGCATTGGATCAAGGTAGGGGCGATGGTGGTTGTGGGCGATATCGAAAACCGGATTCGGCTCGATAAGTGGTTGTGGGCCGCGCGATTTTTCAAGACGCGTGCTTTAGCGGCCGAGGCGGTTGCTGGCGGCAAGGTTCATGCCGGCGGCCAGCGCGTCAAACCCGCTCACGCCGTGCGCATGGGGGAAATCCTGTATATCCAGCGCGGTCCAGATCAATACATCATTACAGTCAAGGCGCTCAGCGATCGGCGCGGCCCCGCCAAGGAAGCGGTTTTGCTGTACGAAGAAAGCGCCGAGAGTCGCCAGCGCCGCGAAGCACTCGGCGAGCAGCGGCGCCTGCCGCAACTCGGTTCTCCCCCTCCCGCCGCTCGTCCCACCAAGCAGGATCGTCGCCGCATCGTCCGTTTTACCCGGCGGGACGAGTAAGCCGGTGATGACTGTCGCTGGCCCCGCTCGCTCGTAGGGTGCTTGCGGTCGAGCACCATGGAAAAAACCGTGCCAGGGAGCGCTCCTTTCGACGGTGAAGTCCTAGACTTGCTGGAAAAGTGAAGGAGCGGGATGCATCCTGCCGG
>JARSSH010000058.1 GCA_029624815.1 Candidatus Competibacter sp. | reverse complement strand
CGGCAGGATGCATCCCGCTCCTTCACTTTTCCAGCAAGTCTAGGACTTCACCGCTTTTTTATCTGACCAGTGGAAGATAACGCAAACAGTACCGCTCAGACCGACTCTGTGACAGTTTCGCCTTCCGGTTCGTTGTCATCGCCGGGCACCGCAACCGTGATTCGCATCCCGTAGAAACTGCGGAACACGAACACCAGGTTCAGAACCAGAAACAGCGCCGCCAGATTCAAGGCAAGAACCTGCAAGCCTTGCGCGGCGAGACCGACCGCCATCTCGACCGCCAGCAGACCGAACAGGGTGGTGAACTTGATGATCGGATTCATGGCCACCGATGAGGTGTCCTTGAACGGATCGCCAACGGTATCGCCCACCACGGCGGCGGCGTGCAGCTCGGTGCCTTTGGCGTGCAACTCGGTTTCCACGATCTTTTTGGCGTTGTCCCAAGCACCGCCGGCGTTGGCCATGAACACCGCCTGATATAGCCCGATGATGGCCAGCGAGATCAAATAACCGATGAAGAAAAACGGTTCGATGAACGCGCAGGCCAGGGTACCGAAAAACACGGCGAGGAAAATATTGAACATTCCCTTCTGGGCATACACCGTGCAAATCTCGACCACCTTTTTACTGTCCTTGGCCGATGCCTTGGTCGCGCCATCAAGTTTTATATGCTCCTTGATAAACTCCACCGCGCGATAGGCGCCCGTCGATACGGCCTGCGTGGACGCGCCGGAGAACCAGAAGATGGTCGCGCCACCGGAAACCAGACCCAGCAGGAAAGGCGGATAGAGCAGCGAAAGCTTTTCGAGATTTTCGGTCAGACCGCCGGTCAGCAGCATCATGATCGAGAAGACCATGGTGGCGGCTCCAACCACGGCCGTGCCGATCAGCACCGGTTTGGCGGTGGCTTTGAAGGTATTGCCAGCGCCGTCGTTCTCTTCCAGCAAATCCTTGGCGACCTCGAAGTTGGGATTGAAACCGAAATCGCGCCGCACCTCGGCTTCGATGTCGGGCCATTGTTCGATGGTGGACAATTCGTACACCGATTGCGCGTTGTCGGTCACCGGACCGTAACTGTCCACCGCGATGGTCACTGGACCCATGCCGAGGAAGCCGAAGGCCACCAGGCCGAAGGAGAACACGGCGGCCATAATGGCGGCCTTGGCCGGATCGGGGTTGATGACGGCGGCCAGTTCGTACTGTGATACGATGTTGGCGCCAGCCATCAGGCCAACGACGACCACGCCGATCCAGAAGGCGGAGAAGTTGCCGGCGGTCAGCCCGGCCAGGATGTTCAGGCTCGCTCCGCCTTCGCGCGAAGCGGTCACCACCTCGCGCACATGGGCCGAGTTGGTCGAGGTGAAGATCTTGACCACTTCCGGAATGATGGCGCCGGCCAGCGTGCCGAAGGTGATGATCAGCGACAATTGCCACCACAGATGGGCGTAGACCGTGCCGCCGATATCGATGCCGCCGATCAACAGGTACGACACCGCAAAAGTGAGGACCAGCGACACGGCGGAGGTGATCCACACCAGCGAGGTCAACGGGGCTTCGAAGTCGAAGCGGGTTTGCCCGCCGTAGCGGCGCTTGGCGAAAACTTCGTTGCCCAGGTAGGACGCGGCGGAGGCGACCACCATCATCACCCGCATCACGAAAATCCATACCAGCAGTTGCACCTGCACGGCGGCTTCCGGCACCGCCAACATAATGAAACTGACCAGCGCTACACCGGTGACGCCATAGGTCTCGAAGCCATCGGCGGTCGGACCGACCGAATCGCCGGCGTTGTCGCCGGTGCAGTCGGCGATCACTCCCGGATTGCGGGCATCGTCCTCCTTGATCTTGAAGACGATCTTCATCAGGTCGGAGCCGATGTCGGCGATCTTGGTGAAGATGCCGCCGGCAATGCGCAGGGCGGCCGCGCCCAACGACTCGCCGATGGCGAAGCCGATGAAGCATTTGCCGGCCAGCGTCGGCGGTACGAACAGCAAGATCGCCAGCATGATCAGCAGTTCGGTGCAAATCAGCAACATGCCGATGGAGATGCCGGATTGCAGCGGAATCGCGTACACAGGATAGGCTTGACCCCGCAGCGCGGCGAAGGCGGTGCGGCTGTTGGCCAGCGTATTGATGCGGATACCGAACCAGGCGACGCCCAGCGAACCAGCGATGCCGATCAACGAGAAGGCCAGGATCAGCAGCACCTCCGCCACGTTCATCTGTTGGACCCAGCCGAAGTAGGCCACGATGATGACCGCGACGAACGCTTCCAGGATCAGCAGAAACTTGCCTTGCGTGAACATGTAGGTCTTGCAGGTTTCGTAAATCAGCTCGCTGACTTCGGCCATCGAGCGATGGACCGGCAAGCGGCGAATCCGGGCTTGGACGACCGCGCCGAACACTAAGCCACCGGTGCAGACGAGCAGACCCCAGGCGAGCAAGGTCCAGCCCGAGACACCGCCGGCAAAGCTGGCCAGTGCCGTGTCGTTGAGATTGGGCAGCGCCAGATTGGCTTCACTGACGTGATGGACCGTTCCGGCGAAGGCGGGAGATGCACCCATGCCGAACGCGAGCAGCAGCAATAGCAGCAACGAGCGTGCCGCACTCTGACGCCCTGTGAGTGCGAAGACCGAACTTTTCAATGTCATACAATTCTTCCTTCAATGGCGACCTGAGCAGTGAATATTCAAGGGCGGACATGGTCCGCCGCCGTCCGTAAACGCACGGCACACCGTCGCTAGCAACCGCCGTGCCTGAAGGAAGATAATATAATTTACTATATAAAATAATTAGTTATTAAAAAAGCAATGATAATCTGTAGTAGAGGATACCGCGCACTGATAGCGATTGTCGGTAATGGCACAAGCCGACGTTGAATGGAGGAGGCACACGAGGCCGCCGGCATCCGCCGCTGGAGCGGGAACCTACGCGCTATTGCTGCGCATCGATGTCACCGAGGAGATCGCGATCGGCCGGCGCCATCGATTGCGGCTGGAACCCGGATGGGCGGTGTACGTCGGCAGCGCCTTCGGGCCGGGTGGCGCGGCGGGGCGGTTGGCCCATCACCGCCGACCGGCGGTCCGGCCGCATTGGCACATCGACTACCTGAGAAGTCGCGCCGTCTTGCGGGCGGTTTGGATCAGCCACGATCCAATCCGTCGCGAATGTCTATGGGCGACGGTGCTGCGGGAGGATTTGGGCGGTGCGCCGCCGCCGTTTCGCTTCGGCGCCTCCGACTGCCGCTGTGCCGCCCATCTCCATCGGTTCCCGGATCGGCCGGCGCTGGCCGCTTTCGCCGCCGCGTTGCGCGTCCGTTGCCGTACTCATGCGGCGGTGCTGGAACGGGCGGAGTAAAAGCGAGGGCGGTGGAGATTCATTCCCTCTTCATTTTTTGCCCGTCGCCATGGTTGTGCTCGTGCATGGGCGGTGTGGTCGAAGGTTGCATCTCTTCGCGCCTGCGGATCGGAACCTGCACTTGCAGCGCCCCGGCTTTTTCGAACTCCAGGGTGAGCGGGACGTTTTGGCCGGCGCGCAACGGCTGCTTCAGATCGATCAGCATGATGTGAATGCCGCCGGGTTCCAGCACGGTGGTCGTGCCGCCCGGTATTTCGAGCGCCTCGACCTGGCGCATCCGCATCATGTGGCCTTCCATGGCGGTGCGGTGCAGTTCGACGTGGCGGGCGACCTCCGCCTTGGCTCCAAGCAGGCGGTCGGCCTCGCCGCCGTTGACGATACTCAGGTAGGCGGCGCCGACGCGGGCGGCCGGCGGCGTTTCGGCGGCCCAGGGCTGCTCGATGCGCAGGGGATTGCCATCGGCCGCGAACGCCGCGGCGCCGAACGCCAGCAGTATGCCGAAGGGAATGGCTCGCATGGATTTGTTTGCTCCTTAGACAAAGTGATTCAAAGAAGCCCATAGTTTATGCCTCGCCGCGCGATACCGCGCCCCCGCTGCGCTATAGTTGCGCCAAAACCGCTTTCCGAGGAGCCGCCATGACTCTGCCCGATCCCAATCCCAATGTTGCCCTGGCGCTAGCCGAGGATGTCGGTGGCGGCGACTTGACCGCCGCGCTGATTCCGGAGCATGCCCAGGCCGAGGCGACCGTTATCAGTCGCGAAACCGCGATTCTGTGCGGCGTCGCCTGGTTCGATGCCGTGTTCCGCCAGCTCGATCCGGGTATCGCCATCGACTGGCGGGCGGCCGACGGCGACCGTGTCGAACCCGAGCAGTTGCTCTGCACTCTGCGCGGCCCAGCGCGTCCTCTGCTGACCGGTGAGCGCACTGCCTTGAATTTCCTGCAATTGCTGTCCGGTACCGCCACTCTGGCTCGTCGTTATGCCGATGCCGTGAGCGGCGCCAAGGCCGTCATTCTCGATACTCGCAAGACCTTGCCGGGCCTGCGGCTGGCGCAGAAGTACGCCGTGCGCTGTGGCGGTTGCCGCAATCACCGCATCGGCCTGTTCGACGCGGTGCTGATCAAGGAAAATCACATCATGGCGGCCGGTTCGATCGGCAACGCCATCGCCGCCGCTCGTGGCCTGCATCCCGGCGTCACCGTCGAAGTGGAAGTGGAGAATCGGGTCGAACTGGAAGAGGCGCTCGCCGCCCGGCCCGATATCGTCATGCTCGACAACTTCGATCTGACCGCCATGGCCGAGGCGGTGCGGATCGTGGGTGGACGCGTCAAGCTGGAAGCCTCCGGCAACGTCAATTTCGATACCGTGCGCGGGATTGCCGAAACCGGAGTCGACTACATCTCCATCGGCGGCCTGACCAAGGACGTGCGGGCGATCGATCTGTCCATGCGCTTCCGTACCTTGTGAAGCACGAATTTCATGCCGATGTCATAGAGAATTAACCCATTCGAGTTACGCTATGATTGGATCGCGAAAACTACAACAGAGGAGAAGCAGCTTATGTACGCCGATTTTGCCTTGGGCACCCGCCAGGGAAGCCGCGGCCATCCGATGGCCGATTATCGGGCCGTCGATTTTCTGCGCCAGGAAATCGCCTTTTTCGAGGCGCGTCTGAATGAAATGGGTGAGACCGGCGACTGTGCCTACGAACATGCGCTCAGCCGCGCCTATGAAACCCTGTTGCGCGAACGCCGCGGCCAGCTCACCCAACTGCAAGCCTGAACCCCGCCCAATGCGGCGATCCGTGGCCCGCGGTCGCCGGGATTGGTCTATCATGCGCGGTCGTTATCCTTGAAACCGATTGTCGGCCGTCGGGCCGGCGAGGATGCGCCGCCGCATGAAACGATTGTTCCGCACTATCCTGCTGGTCGCTGGGCTGGCGCTTGGCTCCTCGAACTCCGCCGTCGGCGACGGATTGCCCGTCGCGCCTTTCCAGGCCCGTTACGAAGTGTACGGCCAGGGATTCTCGCTCGGCGAGGCGGTCATGAGCTTGGCCGCGGTCGGTTCAAGCGGCTACCGAATGAGTTCCGATGTTCGCCCCAACGGTTTGGTGGCGCTGCTGGCGTCCGCCCGCGTTTACGAACGGGCCAGCGGGGAAATCCACGATGACCGGATTCAGCCAACCCACTACGAACGGCAGATGGAAACCGGCGGGAAATCCGGTGATGTGCAACTGCGTTTCGACTGGCGGGCCGGCCGGGTCGAAGCGCGCAGCGGTACGCGACAGGCCACGCTGCCGCTGTCGCCCGGCGTGGTGGATCCTCTGAGCCTCAACATGGTGGTGATGCGGGATTTGCAACGCGACCGCCTGCCCGAGCAGTACACGCTGGTGGAGGAGACCGAACTCAGAACCTTCCGGATCCGCAACGAGGGCGAGGAGGTGCTGGACACCCCGCTCGGCCGGCTTCGCGCCCTGCGCGTCAGCCATTCCAAACCCGGTAACACTCGCATCACCACCTTCTGGTTCGCGCCCGAACTGCGCTACCTGCCGGTGCGGGTTGCCCAGCACAAGAAAGGCAAGGAGGTGATGCGCATGGAAATCCGAATGATCGAGCGCCAGCCCTGAACCGGGTTCGCCCCGTGCCGGAACCGCCCCTACCCGAAAAACCTTTTTCCGCCCAACCGCCTGCCGTTCAGGAGGCCAGCCGCATGAACTCCAGCGAAAGCTGCATCTTTTGTAAAATCGTCCGGGGCGCCATCCCGGCCGTCACGGTCTGCGAAGACGAGCACACCCTGACCTTCATGGATATCCAGCCGGCCAGTCCGGGCCACGCGCTGGTGATTTCCAAGACACACGCCGCCAACCTGTTCGAGATCGCCGAACCGGACCTGTTGGCCGTGACCAAAACCACCCAACGTGTCGCCCGCGCCGCACAGAAGGCGCTGGCGCCCGACGGGATGCGCATCAGCCAGTTCAACGGCGCCGCCGCCGGTCAGACCGTGCCCCATTACCATGTCCACATTGTGCCGATGCGGGAAGGGCAGCGCGCCGGCGCCCACGGTCGCGCACCCGGCGACCCCGAGGAACTCAAAGCACTGGCGACCCGGATTCGGGAGGCGCTGGAAGATTGAGCGCGCGATCGCCGCACCGCGCCCGTGTCCGGCAGTCTAAAATGATTGTTAGGGGGCGCGGCGATCGACGGAGGCTGTGGAATGCGCGTGTGGCGAGCGGCGATGGCGCTGGTGCTGGCATGGCTGGCGGCATGGACGGGAAGCGCACTGGCGGCGGCGGCGCCGGCGTCTAGTCCGACATTGCTGCTGGAGGTGCAAGGCGCCGTCGGTCCAGCCAGTCGCGATTTCATCCTGCGTGGCCTCGACCAGGCGCGCGAGCGCGGCGCGGCGACGATCGTTCTCAAACTCGACACGCCCGGTGGCCTGGACAGTTCCATGCGCGACATCATCCAGGCGATTCTGGCCTCGCCGGTACCCGTGATCGGTTATGTCGCCCCGGAAGGCGCTCGCGCCGCCAGCGCCGGCACCTACATTCTCTACGCCTGCCACGTCGCCGCCATGGCGCCCGCCACCAACCTGGGCGCCGCCACGCCGGTGCGAATCGGTGGCCTGCCGCTGCCGGGCCGGCCGGCCGACCGGGATCGAACCCGAGCGCCCGATGCCGCGAAGCCCGATACCGCGAAGCCCACCGACCCATCCACCGATAACCCCACCGAGAAGCCCGCCGACAAACCCGTTCCGGCGGGTTCCGACATGGAGCGCAAGCTGATCAACGACGCCCGCGCCTACATCCGTGCGCTGGCCCAACTGCGGGGCCGCAACGTGGAATGGGCCGAGCAGGCGGTCACCGACGCGGCCAGCCTCAGCGCCCAGGATGCCCTGCAAAAAGGCGTGATCGATCTGGTCGCCATTGACGTTTCCGACTTATTGCGACAAGCCGATGGCCGCCTGGTGGAGATTGCCGGTGAGAAACGAACGCTATCCACCCGGAATTTGACTGTCGAAACCCTCGTCCCCGACTGGCGCAATCGGCTGCTGGCGGTGGTCGCCCACCCGATGGTGGCCTATGTGCTGCTGCTGATCGGGGTATACGGAATTTTCTTCGAACTGGCCAATCCCGGCACGGCGTTGCCCGGCGTGCTGGGCGGCATTTGCCTATTGCTGGCGCTGTTCGCGTTTCAGGTGCTGCCGGTCAACCATGCTGGTCTGGCGCTGCTGCTGCTCGGTCTGGCCTTCATGATCGCCGAGGCGTTCGTGCCCAGTTTCGGCGCGCTGGGGCTGGGAGGGGTCGTTGCCTTCGTCGCCGGTTCGCTGCTGCTGTGGGACGAAACCGGTCCCGGTTACGAGATTCCCATCGGACTGATCGCGGGATTCGCTCTGGCCAGCGCGGTGGTGCTGATCGGATTGGCGACCCTGTTCGCCCGGCAGCGCCGCCGGCCGGTGGTCGGCGGCGCGGAAACCTTGCTGGGCGCGGTGGGCACGGTAATGGCGAACGATGACCGGGCGTGGATTCGCGGCGAATCCTGGATCGTCCGCGCCGACCAGCCGTTGCGACAGGGTGACCGGGTTCGGGTCGCTGGTCGCGAGGGATTGATACTGTTCGTGCAACCGCTGGATTCCGACAAAGAGGAACCGTCATGATCTTCAATCCGCTCTTCATCGCGCTGCTGGTGCTGCTGGTGCTGGTTGCCGCCTCGATCAAGGTGCTGTACGAATACGAACGCGGCGTGGTGTTTTTTCTGGGACGCTTTCAGGCGGTCAAGGGACCGGGCCTGATCATCGTGGTGCCGGTCATCCAGCAGATGAGGCGGGTGGATCTGCGCACCATCGTCATGGACGTGCCCAGCCAGGACGTGATCTCCCGCGACAACGTCTCGGTCAAGGTCAACGCGGTGATCTACTTTCGGGTGATCGACCCCGAGCGCGCCATCATCCAGGTCGAGGATTACTACGCCGCGACCGGCCAACTGGCGCAAACCACGCTGCGCTCCGTGCTCGGCCAGCACGAGCTGGACGAGATGCTGGCCGAACGGGAGAAGCTGAATCGGGATATTCAGAATATTTTGGACGCCGAAACCGACATTTGGGGCATCAAGGTGTCCAATGTCGAACTCAAGCATGTGGATATCGACGAAAGCATGATCCGCGCCATCGCCCGCCAAGCCGAGGCCGAACGCGAGCGGCGAGCCAAGATCATCAATGCCGAGGGCGAGTTCCAGGCCGCCGATCGGATTCGCGAGGCCGCCGCGATCATTGCCTCCCAACCGCAGGCCCTGCAGTTGCGCTACCTGCAAACGCTCAACGACATCGGCATCCAAAACAACACCACCATCGTATTTCCGGTGCCGATGGATCTGCTCAGGCCGCTGCTGGACGCGGAGCGGCGGTCGGCGGGAAGCGCCGACCGCCGCTGATCCGGCGCACGCTTGAGGGATCGGCCGGGCGATCGGCGGGACTGGTGCCGTCGCTCGAAACCGGAACCGATCGTCACGTTCCGCCTTACGTGGCCAGCCCGCTAAAAATGTAGCGGATCCCCGCGAGATTTATGATAAAAATATTACGCAATCCGTCTCCCCCAAGTACTACAGTTCATTCCCTCCAACCCATCAACGACATTCCCATTTACATTCAGATAAGCATATGACCATCGATATCAAATCTCATGCCAAGGTTGGCGTTTACGTAGACGCCGCCAATATTTCACGCAACGGCGGCCAACGCATGCAATACGACATCCTACGCGAATTCGCCTGCCGCGATCACGCCGAGCCGCTGCGCCTAAACGTTTATCTGTCCTACGACGAGGAACGCGCCGAAACCAACACGACCTATCGTGACAAGGCCCGCGCCTACCAGTCCGCCCTGCGCGAGTTGGGATACAAGGTCATCGAAAAGCGGGTCAAGTGGTTCCAGGACGAGGCCGGCAACCGCTACGGCAAGGCCAACGCCGATCTCGACATGGCCGTGGACGTGCTGCTGCAATCGGAAAATCTGGACCGGGTGCTGCTGGCGACCGGCGACGGCGATTTCGTGCAGGTGGTCCGCGCCCTGCAAAACAAGGGTTGTCGAGTCGAGGTGCTGGCCTTCGACAACGTGTCGGAGGAACTGCGCCGGGAAGCGGACATGTACGTATCCGGCTATCTAGTGCCGGGTTTGCTGCCGACTCGCGGCGACGATTACGCGGCGCCCATGTGGGGCGCGATGGGTTCGCGGGTGCGCGGCTACTGCTACCACCACGACGACAACAAGAGTTTTGGCTTCATGCGGTTTCTGGTCAAGCTGTCGCAATATCTGTGGAAAACCGATTCCCGCGATCCCGACTCCCCCTACCGAACGGCGTTTTTTCATGACTCCAGCCTGCCGGATGGCTTCAACGTCATGAAGCTGCCGTCCCGCAACCACCTCTTCGAGTTCACCCTGGCCGAACCGAACGGCAAGCAACCGGTTGCCACCGATATCGTTCTGGTCCATCCCATCTCGTCCTGATGAGGGAAAGTGGCGTTCGAGGACCGTTTTCGTCGAGAGATAGCATGCACAACATTCGCGCTCTGAAGTTTCTGATCCTGCTGCCGCTGGTTTTGGTTCTAGGCGCTCCGGGGGCATTCGCCAAATCGACCGCTCCCAGCACGGACGGCGCCAGCGGCGACCTGATGCCGGCGGCCCGGCATGCCTCGCTGGACCGGACCATCGCCGAACTGTTGTCCCAGCACCATTACCGACAGAGTAGCCTGGACGACCGGTTGTCCGCGCTCATTCTGACCACGTATCTCGATGATCTCGATTTCAGCCGCTCCTATTTTCTGGCCAGCGATATCGCCGGTTTCGAGCAGTATCGAAATACTCTGGACGATGCCCTGAAGAAAGGGGATCTGCGCCCGGCCTACGACATTTTCAACGTCTACCTGCGCCGGTTGACGGAGCGAACCGCCCGCATCCAGTCCCTGCTGGATAAGGAGTTTCGTTTCGATGTGGACGAATCCCTGAATGTGGACCGCAAAAACGCGCCTTGGGCCGCCAACCCGGCCGAGCTGGATGAAATCTGGCGCAAGCGGCTGAAGCACGAGATGTTGACTCTAATCCTGTCCGGCAAGGATCAGGCCGCCGCCCGCGAGTTGCTGAGCAAGCGCTACGACAACCGCTTGCACCAGGCGCGGCAATCCAGCAGCGACGACGTGTTCCAGTTGTACATGAACGCGGTCGCGCAGGCCTTCGATCCACACACCGCCTATTTCTCGCCGCGCAACACCGAGAATTTCAACATCCAGATGCGCCTGTCGCTGGAGGGCATCGGCTGCGTGCTGCGGATGGAGGACGAACAGGTGACGGTGGTCGAACTGGTGACCGGCGGCCCGGCCGATCTCAGCCAGCAAATCAAGGCGGCCGATAAAATCGTCGCGGTGGCGCAGGGCGACAACGGCCCATGGGTGGATGTGGTCGGCTGGCGGCTGGACGATGTGGTCGAGCGCATCCGCGGCCAGCGCGGTACGGTGGTGCGCCTGAAAGTGCTGCCCGGCAAGGCCGGCGCGACCGCGGCCGAGAAAACCGTGCGGCTGGTCCGCGACACCATCAAGCTGGAGAAACAGGCCGCCAAGAGCGAGATTAAGGTGGTGCGAGGCCCCGAAGGCCGCGAGTCGCGGATCGGCGTCATCACCGTTCCGGCGTTCTACAGCGATTTCGAAGCCGCCCGGCGCGGAGTCGAGGATTATCGCAGCACCACTCGCGATGTTCGGCAGTTGCTGAATGATCTGGACGGCAAAATTGACGGACTGGTGCTGGATCTACGCGAGAACGGCGGCGGTTCCCTGCAGGAAGCGGTGGATTTGACCGGCCTGTTCATCGGCGATGGGCCTGTGGTGCAGGTCAAAAACGCCAGCGGCCGGGTGGAAATCGAGCAGGACAACGAAGGTGGCCGGCTTTACGGCGGGCCGCTGGCGGTGCTGGTGGATCACGCCAGCGCTTCGGCCTCGGAGATCTTCGCCGGCGCCATTCAGGACTATGGCCGCGGCGTTGTCATCGGCGATCCGACCTTCGGCAAGGGCACGGTGCAGACCCTGGTGGATCTGAACCGCTTGACCCGGGCCAAGGATCCGCAGGGCCAGTTGAAGCTGACCATTGCCAAATTCTATCGCATCAACGGCAGCAGCACTCAGCATCGCGGAGTTCGGCCGGATATCGCCATTCCCTCGGTGGTGGATAGCGAGGAAATCGGCGAGAGCGCCCAAAAGAACGCGTTGCCCTGGGACGAAATCGCCCCCACCCGCTACCGTGGCAGCCGGAATCTGACGGCGCTGGTTCCGGAGCTGGCGCGACGGCACCAGGAACGCGCCGCCAGCGATCCGGATTATCGGGCGTTTCTGCGCGACCTCGATTTCACCAGGCAGCAGCGGGACAAAACCACCGTCTCGCTACAGGAGAAACAGCGTCGGGCCGAGCACGAGCGCATCGAAAACTGGCAGCGCGATCGAGAGAACCGCTACCGCGCCGCCAAGGACTTGCCGCCGCTCAAGGCGGGCGACGAGATCCCGATCGGCAAGGACAGCGCGATTCCGGATGCGGCCCTGGACGAAAGCGCGCGCATCGTCGCCGATCTGGTTGTGCTGGCCAGCGCGTCGGACACAAAAAGCACTGTGGTCATGGGGAGCCGCTAGCAGCCATGCCGCCGGTCACGCTGTCGCTCGAACGCGCGCTGGCCGAACGGCTGGCATTCGCGCTCGAACGGCTGGAGCAGGGCTTGCCGGCGGCGCCGGAGTCGCCGGACTGGGAATGCGACCGTGCGTTCCGCTGGCGGCGGATCGGCCAGCGCGGCGCCCTGCGGCCGGTACGGCATCCTCACCGCCTGCGGCTGGCCGATTTGCGGCGGATCGACCGGCAGAAAACGGCCCTGGATCTGAACGTGCGGCAGTTTCTGGCCGGACGGCCCTGCAACAACGCGCTGCTGTGGGGGGCGCGCGGCACCGGCAAATCCTCGCTGGTCAAGGCCCTGCTCAACGAGTACGCCGAGCGTGGCTTGCGTCTGATCGAAGTGGACAAGCAGGATCTCATCGACCTGCCCGACATCGTCGATCCCCTGTTCGAGCGACCGGAGCGGTTCCTGCTTTATTGCGACGATCTATCGTTCGAAGCCGACGACCCCAGCTACAAGGCGCTCAAGGCGATGCTGGACGGTTCGATCAGCGCCGCGCCCGACAACGTGTTGCTCTGCGCCACCTCCAATCGCCGCCACCTGCTGCCCGAATACCGGCGGGAAAACGAGGATGCCCGTATCATCGACGGTGAGTTGCACCACGGCGAGGCGGTGGAGGAAAAAATCTCGCTGTCGGAGCGGTTCGGGCTATGGCTATCGTTTCACCCATTCGGTCAGGACGACTATCTGGCCATCGTCGGCCATTGGCTGGAACAGTTGGGATGGCCGGCGGGCTTGGACGAGGCCACCCGCCAACAGGCGTTGCAATGGGCGTTGCAGCGCGGCTCGCGTAGCGGCCGGGTCGCTTGGCAGTTCGCCCGCGACTGGGTCGGCCGGCACGGTCTTTGAGCCACATTCAATGGCTACGGTGCGGGGCGAAGGCGATACGGTCGATCACCGCCATCAGCAACGCCGACAGCACGAAAGTCAGATGGATAACCACCAGCCAGAATAATTGGTTATCCCATAAAGGCTGATCTCCATTCTGGGGTGGGGCGGTCATGAACGCCTTGAGCAGATGAATGGACGAAATGGCGACGATGGCGACCGCCAGCTTGATCTTGATGGTCGCCGCGTCGATCTTGCCCAGCCAAGGCGGTTTTTCCTGCCCTTCGCGCACATCGAGATTGGATACGAACGTCTCGTAGCTGCTGAGCACCACCATCACCAGCAGGTTGGCGACCAGGGCCAGATCGATCAGCGCCAGTGCCGCCAATACCAGATCGGCCTCGGTGATCGTGGCAATGGCGGCGAACAGATGGATCACCTCCTGGTAAGCCTTGACCGCGAACAGAATCAGGATGGCGATCAGCGCCAAATACAGCGGCGCCAGCAGCCAGCGGCTGAGCAGGATGAAGCGTTCGAGAAGGAATTCAATCGTTTTCATCGAGTGGCATCGGTATGGTGGGTGGAGAGAGAGCCGGCGCCACCGGATGGCGAACCGGGATTGCGCAAGGGGGGCGTCAAGCCGGCCGGACCGGACGCCGGCCACTCCTTGAGATAAAGATCGTGCTGCGGGTAGGGGATGCGGATCCCGAACTCCTTGAATCGGTCCCAAACCGAGAACAGGATTTCATTTTGGGTTTTCAGCAGGTGATTCCGGCCCAGATCGATGAAATACTGAACGCGGAATTTTACCGAGGAATCGGCGAAATCCCAAAGTAGCGCCAACGGCTCCGGCTCCGCCAGCACCGCCGGATGCTCCCGCAGGATCCGTTCGATGATGTTTTGCGCCTGATGGGGGTCGGCATCGTAGCTGATGCCGACCCACAGGATGGTGCGGAGCACCCGATCACCGTGCGTCCAGTTGGTGAAGGCGCTGCCGATCACCTCGGCATTGGGGATGATCACCGACTCGTTGTCGAAGGTCTGCACGGTCAGCGAGCGCATGCCGATGCTGGTGACTTCGCCCAGGTGAGTGCCGACCTGGACGATATCGCCGCTGCGCAGCGGCCGCTCGATCAGCAGCAGCAGGCCGCTGACGAAGTTGTTGGCCAGACTCTGCATGCCCAGTCCGATGCCGACGCCCACCGCCCCGGCAAACACCGCCAAGGTGGTGAGATCGATGCCGACCACCCGCAGGATGAACAGCAACCCGACCAGCACCACGGCGTACTGGGCGAAGACCGACAGGCTGTGGCGCACACCCAGATCGCTGATGTGGGATAGCACCCAGCGGTAGCTGATCGCCCGGCTCCATTGTCCCAGCCAGATCACCACCAGCAGGATGGTGACGGTGATCAGAATGCGCCAGGTGGTGATCTCGGCCGCGCCCACGATAAACAGTGGCCGTTCCAGGAAAGTCCGAATGGAGGCGACCACCGCGGATTCGCCGTTCCAGCCGTAGGCGCGGAACAACACGACCCACGCACCCAGAAACAGCAGCAGATTCAGAATTCGGTGCAGGGGTGTGATGATGTCCTGAGTCCACAGCAAACCGTAGCCGGAATGAGTCACGGCAAAGTTTTTGAGCGCCACCGCCAAATCGTTCAGCAGGCTGCGCGCCAGCAGCCAGCCCACCAGCGCGGCGATGAAGATCAGCAGGTAGCCGGCGACCAGCCAGGCCAGCCGCAGGTAGCCGAGCAAGCCCAGCACGGCGGCGCCCAGCAGCGACAGCGGCAGCAGCAGGCTGCCAAAGCGCAGCATCACGAACCAGAGTCGTTCCCCGTACAGGGCGCCGAGCAGGTCCATCACCAGCCGACGGATGCGCAGCACGGGCAGGAAGGCCCAAAACCAGTAGAGCATGAACAGGCGGTCGAAGGCGTTGACCACCATGGCGGATAAATCGCTCAAATGCGCCAGCGCCACCAGGGCGACCAGCGCGCCGCCACCGATCAGAGTCCAGAACAATTGGCGATACAGCGCCGGTTGCCGCTGTTCGACCGGCAGGCGCGGCGAAACCAGCAGCAGCCAGGCCAGGCTAACCGGCAGCTTGATTCCCAGCCACGACAGGGCCAGCGTCATCAGGATACCGAACCCCGGCTGGGGGGCTTCGGCCAACCACAACAGCAGCAGCAGGGCAGCCGCGCAGCCGGCGCCTCCCAGATTGGCCCGGGCCAGCAGCAGCGCGCTGGCGATCAACTGGCGCAGGAAGCTGTCGCCCTGGATACGCTGCTCGCCGAGGCGGCGCGAGGTCTGCCGCAAGCCGCGCCCGGCCGCCATCAGCCCCCAGACCAGCATACCCTCCAGCACCGCCAGCACCGCCCAGCGCAACACGGTCGCATCCAGCAGGGCCCGGATCGTCGATTCCAGGCTGAGCTGGATCTGGTAGAACAGAACCTGGGGCACGGTGGCCATGGCTTCCAGCAGTTGCCGCCAGGCATCGACCGTTTCCGGATAGGGTTTACGAGTCAACAGATCCCGCCGCAAGCGCTCCCGATAGTTCTGGTCGAGCTGTACCGTGATCCCGCCGAGTTGCAGCAACTGATCCTGCGCCTGACCGGCGCGCTGGCTTAGATCGGTCAGCAACTGGCCGGCCAGTTGCAATTCCTCGCCGCGCAGCCGCCGGTCGTTCGTCGTCGTCGCCTCGCGCCGCTCGATCACTTGGCGCTGTTGCTCGTGGACGGTGCTTTTCCGCTGGAGCAGTTCTTCGGTGCGGCGCAGGTCGTCGCGCATCGCGGCAAGCTGTTCGAGCGCGTCCCGCAGATCGTCCGGGTCGGTGCTGGCATTGTTCGGCAGATCCTTCAGGCGGGCCAGCACATTGGCGGTCTCCGCCAGATGACGATCCAGACTCAATAGATTGATGTGCTCCTCGACCGTTCGCAGCTCCGTGACCAGGCGTTGCCACAGCGCCAGCGGCAGCGCGCCCTGATTCTGAGACAGACGCTGGCGCAGCGCGTTGGCCCGATCCTGTTGGGTGGCGAGATCCGTTTGCAACCGACCGACCAGTTCGGCTTGGGCGCTTTGCCGGCCTTGTTCCTGGCGCTGCTGGAAGGTCCGTTCGATCCGTTCCCGCCACTGTTCGGCCAGTTTCAAGCGCAGCTTGGCGATGTCGATCTGGTCGCGCAGATTGGCCAGATTGAGGGTCTCCAGCTCCAGATCGGCGCGCTGCTGGGTCAGGGCCAGACTGGTCTGCCGCAGTTGCTCGGCGCGGTCCGCCGCCCCTTCGGCGGCATCCTTGGCGGGATTTTTCAGCAGTTGCTCGCGCGCTTCCAGTTCGCCGATCCCCTTTTGCAGGTCTTCAATACGCCGCCTGCTGTTACTCAGTTCCGACAGCGCGCTTTCCTGGCGCAACCGCGCCGATTCCGCATCCACTCGGGTCTGTTCCAGCATGGCCTCGTCGATCTGCTCCGGGCGCAGCGCCTCCATCTGCCGCGGCAGATCGGCGAGCCGCGCCAGCAGATCCTGGCGAGACTGTTCGGCGGATTCCCGGTCGTGCGTCAGGGCTTGCCGACGCGCCGCCTGCCGATCGGCGACTTTGGCGGGGTCGGCCGGCGTCGCCGCCAGCGCGGTCGGTTGCGCCCAGACGTTCGACGCCAGCATGAGCGACGCCAGCAACAGGATCAGGACCAAGCTTCCGGTACGCGATGCGGTACCGGGGAAAAACGGGAAATGCGGGATCATGCGGATGGCGAGGATCTGAAGGGAGGGCAGGTTAAGCAACGGTGGTCGGGGGCGTTCGCAACCAGAAAGTCACCGGGCCGTCATTGCTCAGGCCGACCCGCATGTGCGCGCCGAAGCGGCCGGTGGCGACCGGTGCGTGCTGGTATCGCGCCCGTTCGACTAGATAGCCGAACAATCGTTCGCCCTCGACCGGCGGCGCGGCCGGGGTGAAGCTGGGACGCATGCCCTTGCGGGTGTCGGCCGCCAGGGTGAACTGCGGCACCAGCAGCAATCCGCCGCCGGCCTCGCGCAGGCTCCGGTTCATTTTTCCGTCGGCGTCGGCGAATACCCGATAGCCAAGCAGACGCTCCAGCAGCCGGTCGGCCTGGATCTCGGCATCGCCGCGCTCGACCCCGATCAGCGCCAGCAGGCCGGCGTCGATGGCTCCGACGGTTTCGCCGCCGACCTCGACCCGCGCCTCGGTAACCCGTTGCAGCAGCCCGATCATGCCAAACGATCGGCGAACGCCTGGGTGGCGGTGATCAGCGCATCGACGATGCCCGGTTCGCTGGCGGCGTGCCCGGCCGGCGTGACGATCCGCAGTTCCGCTTCCGGCCAGGCCCGGTGCAGCGCCCAGGCGTTATCCGGCGGACAGACCACATCGTAGCGGCCGTGAACGATGACGCCGGGAATGGCGCGCAGCCGACCGGCGTCGCGCAGCAACTGGTCGGGTTCCATGAAGCACTGATTGACGAAGTAGTGGCACTCGATGCGAGCCAGGCTCAGCGCCCGGCGGGCATCGCTGAAGTGCTCGACCGTGGCCGGGCTGCTTTCCAGGGTCAGGGTGGCGCCTTCCCACACCGACCAGGCTCTGGCCGCCCGCAGCCGCTCCAGTTCGTCGGCGCCGGTCAACCGCCGGTGGTAGGCGTGGACCAAGTCATGCTGTTCCGCCGCCGGAATCGGCGCCAGAAAATGCTCCCACAGGTCGGGGAACAGGCGGTTGGCGCCGTGCTGGTAGAACCAGTGGATATCCTGGTCGCGGCACAGGAACACCCCGCGCAGGATCAGACCCAGCACCCGATCCGGGTGGGTTTCGGCGTAGGCCAACGCCAGGGTCGAGCCCCAGGAGCCGCCAAACACCACCCAGCGGTCGATATCGAGGTGTTCGCGCAGTTTTTCGATGTCCGCCACCAGGCGCCATGTGGTGTTGTCGCGCAGTTCAGCATGCGGGCTGGATTGCCCGCTGCCACGCTGGTCGAACAGCACGATACGGTAGCGCCGCGGGTCGAAGAAACGCCGATGCATCGGCTCGCAACCGGCGCCGGGGCCGCCGTGCAGGAACAGGACCGGCAGGCCGCTGGGGCTGCCGCATTCCTCGACATGCAGGGTATGCAGCGAGTCCACCGCAAGGCGTTGAGTAGAATAGGGTTTGATATCGGGAAACAGAACGCGCATGAGAACTCCGATCCGGTGCGGAAGGGGGGCGAGTCGACCAATGATTTTCCGGAACCGCCAGCGGCGGAAGGATTGAGAACGAGGGCGGATTCTACCCGCAATAGCGGTGTTTCAGAGAATGTAATCGATCACCGCGTCGAGATCGTCGAACACCCGGCCACCGTGAGGCACGACCTTGGCCTCGTCGCCATGACGGTACTTGCCGGTGCGCACCAGCACGCCGCGCAGTCCGGCCGCCAGCGCGCCGCACACGTCCATCTCGGCGTCGTCGCCGACCATCGCGACATCCTGGGGCGGCAGGTCGAGACTGTTGACCGCCGCCAGGAAAAACTCGGACGAGGGTTTGCCCAAAACCACGGCTTCCATTTCGGCGGCGTACTCCAGCGCGGCCATGAATGGACCGATATCCAAGCTCAATTGGCCGTTTTCGCGGAAATAACGGTTCGAACCCATCACCAGCAGCGGCAGGCCGTCCAGCAGCAGCCGGAAGCATTGATTGAGCGCTTCGTAGCTGAAGGCGTTGCCGGCGTCGCCGAGCAGCACCGCGCCGGGCGGTCCGCCCAGCAAATCGGCGAACTCACCCTGAATGTCGGCATGCACCAGCAAATGCGGCGTCAGCTTGCGGGCGATCAGATAATTGCGGGCCGCGACTACTGGGGTAAACAAGTGTTGGAACGAAACCTCCAATCCAATCCGCGCCAGCCGGTTGATGATCGCGCCGCGCGTCAGGCGGGTGGAGTTGGTGACGAAACGGGCCGGAACGCCGGCCGCGCGCAGGCTGAGCAGAGCTTCGCGGGCGCCGGGCAGAGGATGGCCACCGACGTACAGCACGCCTTCCAGATCAAATAGTACGCCGTGGATCATACTGCCCTCATCGGGTCGGATAGCGCGGTGGAAATCCCTGTCGCCATATTTATCGAGTGAGTATAGAAGCCGGCGGGTCCGATGCAGGGCAAAATCTGTTGCGGGGGGCGACTGTCCGGCTTTCCCGTGGCGTATCCGACGCAACAGTGGTCAGGCGCTCGCGCCCAAGGCGCGGGCGCGGGCCTGTCGGGCAGTCCGTTCGACGGCGGCGGCGGTCGGATCGTAGCCGGCGTCGAATTCCGGCCAGCCGGCGGCGTGCCGGACGATCAGTCGGGCCAGCGCTTCGATATGGGCCGGCGCGTCGTTTAGGGCCGGGATGTAGCGGTAGTGCTCACCGCCGGCCGACAGAAACGCCTCCCGGTTTTCGAGGGCGATTTCTTCCAGTGTCTCCAGGCAATCGGCGGCGAAACCGGGGCAGACCACGTCCGCGCGTTTGACGCCAGCCCGCGCCCAGGCGGCCAGCAGCTCGCTGGTGTAGGGCCGCAGCCATTCGGCGCGGCCGAAGCGCGACTGAAACGCCACCGCCCACCGATCCTCGTGCAAGCCCAGCCGCTCGGCGACCAGCCGGGCGGTTTTGTGGCACTCGCAGTGGTAGGGATCGCCGGCCAGCAAGTTGCGCTTGGGCAGGCCGTGGAAGGAGAACAGCAGCCGTTCGCCGGGCCATTCGGCGCGGGCGGCGCGAATGCTGGCGGCCAGCGCGTCCAGATAGGCGGGATCGTCGTGGTAGTGGGTGATCAGTCGCAGATCCGGCAGCCAGCGCCAGCGCCGCAATTCGGCGGCAATCGCATCGAAGGTCGAGGCGACCGTGGCGGCGGAGTATTGCGGGTATAGCGGCAGCACCAACAGCCGGCGCGCACCGGTGTCCCGGAGTCCGGCCAGCGCCGAGGCGATGGAGGGATTCCCGTAGCGCATCCCCAACGCCACCTGTACCGGACCCAGGCACTGTTGGCGCAGCGCCGCCGCCACCGCCGCGGTCTGCCGGCGGCCGATCGCCAGCAGCGGCGAGCCGTCCTCGGTCCAGATGGTCCGGTACTTACGGGCGGACCGGGCCGGACGGATGCGCAGGATTATGCCGTGCAGGATCAGCCACCACAGCGGCCGGGGCAGCTCCACCACCCGCGGATCCCAGAGGAATTCGGCCAGATAGCGGCGCAGGGCGGCGGGCGTCGGGGCGTCGGGGGTGCCAAGATTGGTCAGCAGCACGCCGGTGCAAGTAGGTTGGTCGTGGGAGAAGCCGGTGGAAGGGATCGATTGCTTCATGATGCGTCATGCCTCGGTGCCTCGATGTCTCGGCGGTTATAATGAAGCGAATCGTCCATGGGAGCCATCGCCATGCTGGGAGTTTTTCTCGACCGGGATTCGCTCGATTGCGGCGATCTCGATTTTAGCGGCCTCGACCGCATCCTGCCGGATCTGCGCTATTACCCCGTCACTGCGTCCGATCAGGTGGCCACGCGCATCGCCGAGGCCGAAGTGGTCGTCAGCAACAAGGTGATGTTGGACGCCGCCGCGCTACGCGGCGCTCCCCGATTGCGGCTGATTTGCATCGCCGCCACCGGCGTCAACAACGTCGATCGCGCGGCGGCGGCGTCGCGAGGCGTTACCGTGTGCAACTGCCGGGGCCATGTCACGCCAGCGGTGGTGCAGCATGTTTTCGCGCTGCTGCTGGCGCTGGTCACCCGCTTGCCCGATTATCGCCGGGCGGTGCGCGAGGGTCGCTGGCAGCGGGCCGACCAGTTCTGTCTGCTGGATTTCCCGATCCGGGAGCTAGCCGGCAAGACCCTGGGCATCGTCGGCCATGGCGAACTGGGCCGTGGCGTGGCCCGAATAGCCGAGGCGTTCGGGATGCGGGTGCTGATTGCCCAGCGCCCCGGCGCGGTGGAGGAAGAAGAGGGGCGAGTACCGTTGCCGATCCTGCTGCCCCAAGTAGACGTACTCAGCCTGCATTGTCCGCTGACGCCGGAAACCCGTGGCCTGATCGGCGCTTGGGAACTGGCGCTGATGCGTCGTGACGCGATCCTGATCAACACCGCTCGCGGCGGTCTGGTGGACGAGGCGCTGCTGGCCGATGCCTTGCGCCAGGGCGCGTTGGGCGGGGCCGGCGTGGACGTGCTGAGTTTGGAACCCCCCACGGCGGACAACCCGCTACTGGCGGCCGATATCCCCAATCTGATCGTTACCCCGCACTGCGCCTGGGGTAGTCGCGAATCGCGCCAGCGGCTGATCGGGCAACTGGCGGAGAATATCGCCGGCTTTCTAAGCGGTTCGCCGGTGCGAGTGGTGAGTTGACGGTGTATATTCCCGGTGAGCGTAACCGGCGGCGCGTGGATTGGCGTCAAAGCCCCCGCGCCGCCGAAACGCAGCGCGGTCGCCTACCGGATAAACCGACGGTCGGTTCCATCGCGGAACCGATCCACCTCGTCAACGGTCAACGCCACAACCGATTTTTGCCATCGTCCCCGTTACGCAAGTAGCCTGGCCAAGACCGCGGATAGTATTCGAGATGCCCATCGAACATCATTTTTTCGATGCTTCGTGGAGCAAACGAACGCAACGTTTCACTAACGGTCACCAATCCCGATCTATCCTATAGATTCTTAACCCGTCTTTATTCAAGTAAGGATTCCTTCATCAGCCCTTTGGAGAACACCCATGCAGCTTAAACTCTGGCGAAACGCCCTGACGTTCGCCTTGTTATTCCCGTTAATCTTGGGCACGGCCTTTAGCCAGGAGAAGACTCCGACGCCCGAGAAGGAAGCGGCGGCAACCCCCGCCACGCCCGCCCAGGTCATGGAGCAGGGCGCGCTCGATTTATTGAAGAAGATGAGCGCCAAGCTGGCCGCCACCCCGGAATTCGTGGTGCGTACCCGCGGTTCGACGGAAGCACCGGGCGGTACCGGGCAGTTCCTGACCTTCTTCACCGAATCGGTGGTGGCGGTGAAGCGGCCCAATAAACTCAGCGCCGAGATTCGCGGCGACGCTCCGCCGTTCGATTTCTACTTCAATGGCGAAAAGATGACCGCCTACGAGCCGACCCACAAACTCTACGCCACGATGGACGCACCCAAGACTCTCGACGAGTTGCCGGCGTTCGCCGCCAAAACGGCCGGCATCCTGCTGCCGTTCGAAGACATACTCCACAGCGACCCCTACGCGATCCTGACCAAGGATATAACCAGCGCTTTCTACGCCGGCTACTCGGTTATTCGCGGCGCCCGCTGCGAACATGTGGCGCTCGCCGCGCCGGGCATTGCGGGAGAAATCTGGATCGACGCCAAGACCGATCTACCCTGCCTGATCGCCGGCGCCTTGCTCGATGTGCAAGGCGCCCCCCGCTTCACGGTGGAATTCCATGACTGGAAGCTCACACCGAAACTCCCGGACAAACTTTTCACCTTTGCCAAACCCGAAGGCGCTCAAGCGATGGATTTCCGCGCCCTGACCGGGGCGGGCCGATAACGACTTTGGAGGCGACACCCATGCGTAAACATCTATTGATACTCGGAATAGCCGGACTGTCGATCCTGCCGTTGCAGGCCAACGCCTGGCGCGGCGGCGGCTTTGGCGGCGGCTTTCACGCTGGGGCGGGCGGGTTCACCTCCTGGCATCACGCCGGTTACGGCGGTGGCGGCTTTGGCGGCGCCTATCACGCCGGCTACGGCGGGGTGACCCACGTTGGCTACGGCGGGGTGACTCACGTCGGCTACGGCGGCGCTTATCACGCTGGCTATGGCGGCGGCGCCTATTATCATCCGGGGTATGCGGCCGGCGGTTGCTGGGGTTGCAGCGGCTACAGCGCCGGCGCGGTCGCCGCCGCCGGTGTAGTGGGGCTGGCTGCTGGCGCGGCCATCGGCTCGGCGGCCAGCAGTCCGACGGTGGTGGTGCAACAGCCGGTGTATGTCACCGGCCCCGCCATCGGCACCGAAGTCATGGCCCTGCCTGGCAGCGGCTGCTCCAGCGTCAACGCCAACGGCATTACCTACTACAACTGCGGCAGCAGTTACTACCAGCCGCATTTCGGCGGCAACGGCGTGTACTACACCGTCGTGGCCAACCCGTTTTGACCCAAGCCACCCCAAACCTAAACCTTGAGGAATGCAGCATGAAGAAAGTCATGACCTTGACCGCTCTGGCCGCCGCCAGCCTGCTGACCGCCACCGCGATGGCGCAGGACAAGGCTCCGGCCGCCGCGCCGACCATGGCGGCGATTGCCGATGCCATGGAGGTTGGCGAGAAGATGACCGCCACCGCCAGGGTGCTGGAAGTGAATCAGAGGCGCCGGACGCTCACCCTGAAGAGCGAAGACGGCAAACCCTTCACCATTCATGTCGGCGACGAGGTGCGCAACCTGGCGCAGGTGAAGGCTGGCGACACGGTCAAGGCAACCTACCGCCAAGCCTTGGCCGTGGATCTTGAGGTCGTCAAGGGCACGGGCATCAACGCCCGGCTGGTCACCGTCAGCGCCGGCCGCGCGCCGGCGGGGGCGATGCCGGCCGGCGTAGTCGAAGAGAAAGTGCAGATGGTTGGCACGGTCCTCGCCGTCGATCAGGCGAAACGCACGGTTCTGATCCAGGGCGCGGTCCATCACGTAACTCTGAAAATCCCGGCCGACATGGACATCAAGGATCTGAAGAAGGGCGATCAAGTACGGGCCACCTATACCCAGGAACTGGCCGTGATGGTCGAACCCACCGCCGGCCCCGGTCCGTGGTTCGAAAACAAGCAAGAGTGATCGCTAGCCTAGCCGCGGTATCTTGGCGCCACCCATCGGAAGGACAAAAACAAGCCCTACGGCTCTTCATCATGGCCAAGGAAGATTAGAAAGGCGCAACCGGTCAGTCAGCGAACATCGGCGGCAAGGAAGCCGCCATCGCCATCGGTCACACAGGTCCGGCCGCAACGCAACCTTTACTAAGCCAATCCCAACAAGCGCTTAACGATGATGGCATGGGCGTCCTCAATTCGCCAGCGCCGCCGGTACGGGGCCAGGCCAATCGCGCTATGTAGGGGATTCACAAGCTTTGAAATTTCGTAACTTGCGACCAATGCTCTAAAGAGCGAGTCTTGTACCGGATAGCTTCTTGGCGAGTAGAGTCGGGTCGGTAATCCGACAACGCAGAATGGCGATATTCCCTTCTGTACAAAAATTATTGTACAGACTACACACTGTTGGTTCTTTCGACGTTAATCCTTTCGACCAGCGGGCGGTCGAGTCGCCGCCGGGAACCCGATGCGTATGAGCACCCTGCTACGAGAACACGCGGAACAGCAATTCGCCGAGGAACTGCGCGTTCTGGCCGAGACCGACCGGCGCCCCCGGCCGCCCAATTGGCATTTGTCGCCACAGGTGGTCACGGTTTATCTGCTGGGCGGCGCGCTGGACAACGGCTTCGTTGTCACCCCCAAATACATGGGCAACCGCCGGCTGATGGAAATCGCCGTCGCCACGCTGGCCACCGATCGCGCCCTGCTGCTGCTGGGCGTGCCTGGCACCGCCAAGACCTGGGTGTCGGAACATCTGGCGGCGGCGATTTCCGGCGATTCCACCGCGCTGGTGCAGGGCACCGCCGGCACCGGCGAGGACGCCATCCGCTACGGCTGGAACTATGCGCGCCTGCTGGCCGAAGGCCCCTCGCTGGCGGCGCTGGTGCCCAGCCCGGTGATGCGCGCCATGCAAACCGGCCGCATCGCCCGGATCGAGGAGCTGACCCGCATCCCCTCCGACGTGCAGGATGCGCTGATCACCGTGCTGTCCGAGAAGACCCTGCCGATTCCCGAGCTGGATACTGAAGTGCAGGCGTTGAAGGGCTTTAATCTCATCGCCACCGCCAACGACCGCGACCGGGGCGTCAACGAACTGTCCAGTGCCTTGAAGCGGCGCTTCAACACCGTGGTGCTGCCGACTCCGGATACCTTGGAGGAGGAGGTCGAGATCGTCCGGCAGCGGGTGGCCGCGCTGGGCCGGGCGCTGGAATTGCCGGCCGAACCGCCGGCGCTGGAGGAAATCCGCCGGTTGGTGACCATCTTCCGCGAACTGCGCGCCGGGGTGACGCTGGACGGCAAGGCCAAGCTGAAATCGCCCAGCGGCGCCCTGAGCGTAGCCGAGGCGATTTCGGTGCTGAACAACGGCTTGGCGCTGGCGGCGCACTTCGGCGACGGGCGCTTGCAGGCCGGCGATCTCGCTTCCAGCCTGATCGGCGCGGTGATCAAGGATCCGGTGCAGGACGCCATCGTCTGGCGCGAGTATCTGGAAACCATCGTCAAGGAACGCGACGGCTGGAAGGATCTCTACCGCGCCTGCCGCGAAGTCTCGTAGTGTGGGCCATGAGCGAACCCGCGATTTTCGGCATTCGCCACCACGGACCCGGCTCGGCGCGCAGCGTGCTCAAGGCGCTGGCGGAATTACAGCCGGATTTAATCCTGGTCGAAGGCCCGCCCGACGCCCAGGAGGTGCTGCCGCTGGCCGCCGACCCCGGCATGAAGCCACCGGTGGCGCTGCTGCTGTACGATCCCGCCGAACCGCGCCGCGCCGTCTACTATCCCTTCGCCGAATTTTCCCCGGAATGGCAGGCGATCCGCCACGGTCTGCAACACGCCATCCCGGTGCGCCTCATGGATTTGCCGCAGGCGATCCGCCTGGCGCTGGAAATCGAAGCGGAAACGACGACGGAACCGGTCGGACCGGTGGACGAGGCCGCCGCCGATGCCGATTCCAGCGAACCCCCGGCGGTCAACCCCACGGAGGAGGACCGGGATTCGGATGAGGATGAGGATGAGGATGAGGATGAAACGTCCACCCTGCCCGATCTTCGCCGCGATCCGTTGCGCTGGGTCGCCGAAGCGGCCGGTTACGGCGACGGCGAGCGCTGGTGGGAACATCTGGTCGAGCAACGTCAGGACAGCCGCGAGCTGTTCCAGGCGATTCGGGAGTTGATGGCGACGCTGCGGGCCGAGGCCGACGCGCAATCGCCGCCGGAAGAAGCGGAGCAGCGGCGCGAGGCGGCAATGCGGGTCCAATTGCGCGCGGCGCGCAAGGAGGGATTCGAACGCATCGCCGTCATCTGCGGCGCTTGGCACGTCCCCGCCCTGAGCGACGTGCCGCCGGCCCGCGAGGACAACGCCCGACTCAAGGGCTTGCCCAAGCGCAAACTGGCCGCGACCTGGGTGCCGTGGACTCACGGCCGACTGACCCACGCCAGCGGCTACGGCGCGGGGGTTGAGGCGCCGGGGTTCTATCAGCATCTGTGGGACAGCGCCGGCGAACCGACCACCCGCTGGCTGGCGCGCATCGCTCAACTGCTGCGCGAACACGATCTGATCGCGTCCACCGCCAGCGTGATCGAGGCGGCGCGGCTGGCCGAGGCGCTGGCCGCCCTGCGCGAGCGGCCCCGACCGACGCTGGAGGAGTTGAACGAGGCGGCCCTGGCCGTGCTCTGCCACGGGGAGACCGCGCCGCTGCGGCTGATCGAGGAACAACTGATCCTCGGCGAGCGGCTGGGCGAAGTACCCGACGGCACGTCGATGCTGCCCTTGCAGCAGGATCTACAGCGCCAGCAGAAGCGGCTGCGGCTGCCACCGGAAGCGGGTCAGCGCCTGCTGGAGCTCGATCTGCGCAAGCCGAACGATCTGGAACGCAGTCAACTGCTGCATCGGCTCAACCTGCTCGATATCCCTTGGGGCCGGGCCGAGCGCGCCAGCGGCAAGGGCACCTTCAAGGAGCACTGGCGGTTGCGATGGCAACCGGAACTGGCGGTTGCGGTGATCGAAGCCAACCTGTGGGGCAACGCCGTGCTGGATGCCGCCACCGCCCGCGCCCGGGACAAAGCTCAACACGGCGAACAGTTGAGTGAATTGACCGATCTGGTCGAGCAAACTCTGCTGGCCGAATTGCCGGACGCCATCGGCGAGGTGATGGAGCGGCTGCAAAACGTCGCCGCGCTGACCAGCGACATCCCGCATCTAATGGACAGCCTGCCGCCGCTGGCGCGGGTGCTGCGCTACGGCAACGTTCGCCAGACCGATGCCGGACTGGTCGGGCATGTGGTGGATGGACTGATCGCCCGCATCGCCATCGGCCTCCCGTCCGCGTGCGGTTCGCTGGACGATGAAGCCGCGCAGGCGATGTTTGACCGATTGCGGGCGACGAACACCGTCATGGGTCTGTTGCGGAATCCGGAACAGACCGCCATTTGGCAGGGCGCGCTGGCGAAACTGTCCGATCAGTCCGGATTGCACGGGCTACTGGCCGGCTACGCCTGCCGGCTGCTGTTCGAGCAGGGCGCGCTGCCGCCGCCGGAGACAGCCCGGCGCATGGGCTTGGCGCTGTCCCTGACCGGCGAGCCGATCCAGGCAGCGGCTTGGCTGGAAGGCTTTCTGCACGGCAGCGGGCTGTTGCTGCTGCATAACGAGGCGTTGTGGGGGATTCTGGACGCTTGGGTCAGCGAGCTGCCCGGCGAGGCGTTCACCCCCTTGTTGCCGCTGTTGCGCCGTACTTTCGCTGGCTTCCCCGCGCCCGAACGGCGCCAGATCGGCGAACGGGTCAGGCGCGGTGGAGTGAAGCGAACCGCTATCGCCTCCGAAACCGAGGTGGATGTGGCGCGGGCGGATCGGGTGCTGCCGGTGGCGGCGCGGTTGCTGGGGATCGCATGAACGGATCAGGCGCGATATTCGCGTGCGAGCGGTTTCAACGGAAACAGGCCTTGCCATCGTCTACATTTACCAGCACAACCCAACCATTACCCAAACAACTCCGCAGGGCGTGCGGCAACGATGAACGGTGAGCTGAGCTGTTTCAAGGCGTATGACATTCGTGGGCGAATTCCCGACGAATTGAATGAAGAACTGGCCTATCGCATCGGCCGCGCCTATGCCATTTTTCTCCAGCCGCACCGGGTGGCGATCGGTCACGACGTGCGGCCGAGCAGCCTGGCGCTGAGCGCGGCGGTGACCAAGGGTTTGCTGGATGGCGGCGTGGAGGTCTGGGACATCGGGCTGTGCGGCACCGAGGAAATCTACTTCGCGGCTTTTCATTACCGGCTCGACGGCGGGATCATGGTGACCGCCAGCCACAATCCGATGGATTACAATGGCATGAAGCTGGTGCGCGAGCAGGCCAAGCCGATCAGTGGCGACAGCGGACTGTTCGCCATCCGCGATCTGACCGCCGACGATGAATTCACGGTGGCCAACCGCTACGGCCATCGGTTGCGGCGTGAGGATAAAAGCGCCTATGTCCATCACCTGCTCGGCTATATCGAAGGCGCCGCGCTCCAGCCGCTGAAGATCGTGGTCAACGCCGGCAACGGCGGCGCCGGTTCGATCATCGATGCGCTGGAGCCGCACTTGCCGTTCCAATTCGTCAAAATCCACCACGAACCGGATGGCGCCTTCCCCCACGGCATTCCCAATCCGCTACTGCCGGAATGTCGAGCCGCCACGGCACAGGCGGTGCGCGAACATCGAGCCGATCTGGGACTGGCCTGGGACGGCGATTTCGACCGCTGTTTCTTCTTCGATGAAACCGGCCGCTTTATCGAAGGCTATTATCTGGTCGGGCTGTTGGCGGAAACTCTATTGATCCAGCACCCCGGCGCCAAGATCATCCACGACCCTCGATTGACCTGGAACACGCAGGATGTGGTCCGCTCCGCCGGCGGCGTGCCGGTACAGAGTAAAACCGGCCATGCCTTCATGAAGGAGCGGATGCGGCTGGAAGGCGCGCTGTACGGTGGCGAAATGAGCGCCCATCACTACTTTCGCGCCTTCGCCTATTGCGACAGCGGCATGATCCCGTGGCTGCTGGTCGCCGAACGGCTCTGTCGTTCCGGCCAACCGTTGTCGGCGCTGGTGAACCAGCGTATGCAGTCCTTCCCGTGTAGCGGCGAAATTAACTTTCGGGTGGACGACGCGCCGGCCACGATCCAGAAAATCCTGGCCGCCTACGCATCCCTGCGGCCGGCGTTGGACGAAACCGACGGGGTCAGCGTCGAATTCGCCGACTGGCGGTTCAACCTGCGCTGCTCCAATACCGAACCGCTATTGCGCCTGAACGTGGAAACGCGCGGCGACCCGGAGTTGCTCAATCGCCGTGTCGCCGAGTTGCAAAACCTGATTGGATCGTGAGCGCAAGACCGCAACGACGGGCGTACGTCAGCGAAACCCTGCAAGATCACACCGCCAAATCGAGCTTTATCCCGAGACTTCGAGATGCGGACCGGCTTCCCACAACTATGTTTATAACCAATCATTATTGGAATGTCGGTTCTTTCATGCCAGAAAATATAATCGCACCTTAACCCATGCCCTCATCATTCCACCCGTGGCGAGCACCATGATTCGTTTGATCGAGCCTCACGGAGGCGCTCTCAAGGAACTTTATCTCAGCGCCGAGGACTCCGCGCCGCTCAAGGCCCAGGCTCGGGAGTATCCGTGCTGGGATCTGACGCCGCGTCAGCTTTGCGACCTGGAACTCTTGTTGAACGGTGGCTTCTCGCCGCTGGATGGCTTTCTGAACCGGGCCGATTACGACCGGGTGGTCGAGGACATGCGGCTGGCCGACGGCACGTTGTGGCCGATGCCGGTCACGCTGGACGTGTCCGAGGAGTTCGCCGGTCAGCTCGGCGGCGGCGGCTGGGTGGCGCTGCGCGATCCCGAGGGCGTGCTGATCGCGGTGCTGGAGGTGGGCGATGTTTGGCGACCCGACCGGCGCCACGAAGCCCAGCGGGTGTTCGGCGGCGCCGACGAGCGGCATCCCGGCGTATTCCATCTATTGCATCGAACCGGTCCGGTCTATGTCGGGGGCCGGCTGTATGGCATCGAGCCGCCCACCCACTACGATTTTCCCCAGTTGCGCGACTCGCCGCGCGAGTTGCGCGAACGCTTCGCCAAGCTGGGCTGGCAGCGGGTGGTGGCGTTCCAGACCCGCAACCCGATGCACCGCGCCCATCAGGAGCTGACCCTGCGCGCTGTCCAGCAGGCCGAGGCCAACCTGCTCATTCATCCCGCCGTTGGTCTGACCAAGCCGGGCGACATCGACCATTACTCGCGGGTGCGTTGCTACGAGCATCTGCTGAATACCTATCCCGAACAGACCACGGCCCTGAGCCTGCTCAACCTGGCGATGCGGATGGCCGGCCCGCGCGAGGCGCTGTGGCACGCCCTTATCCGCCAGAACCACGGGTGCAGCCATTTCATCGTCGGCCGCGACCATGGTGGGCCAGGGAAGGATTCAACCGGACACGATTTTTACGAACCCTACGCCGCCCAGCAACTGGTCACCCGCCATCAGGACGAATTGGGCATTCGGATGCTGGCGTTTCAGGAGATGGTCTATGTGCGGGAGCGCGCCCAGTACGTTCCGGCGGACGACCTGCGCGCCGACGAGGCGATGTCGACCCTCTCCGGCGCCGAATTTCGCCGCCGCTTGCAGGAAGGGCTGGAGATCCCCGAATGGTTCTCCTACCCCGAGGTGGTGGCGGAGCTGCGCCGCACTCATCCGCCGCGCCACCGGCAGGGCTTCACGGTGTTCTTCACCGGCCTGTCCGGGTCCGGCAAATCCACCATCGCCAACGCGCTGATGGTCAAACTGCTGGAACTGGGCGGTCGGGCGGTGACCCTGCTGGACGGCGACATTGTCCGCAAGCACCTGTCCAGCGAGCTGGGCTTTTCGCGGGAACACCGCAACATCAACATCCTGCGGATCGGTTTCGTCGCCAGCGAGATCACCAAGAATGGCGGCATCGCCATCTGTGCGCCGATCGCGCCCTACACCGTCACCCGCCGCGAGGTTCGGGAGATGATCGCGCCGCTCGGCGGCTTCATCGAGGTCCACGTCGCCACCCCGCTGGAGACCTGCGAGATCCGCGACCGCAAGGGGCTGTACGCCAAGGCCCGGTCCGGCATCCTCAAGGAATTCACCGGCATCAGCGATCCCTACGAAGCGCCAGAGCGCCCGGAGCTGTCGATCGATACCCGCGATTGCAGCCCGGGCGAAGCGGCCCAGCGCATCCTGCTCAAGCTGGAAGGGCTGGGCTACATTCGCGGGCGATCCTGAAGCGGGCGGGATCTTTTAGTCGGGCTCCCCGGATCGTGGGTCACCCGGCAGATACAGCCCGGTCAGCCGGTGGAACGCTTCCGAAGTGCGGGGTCCGGCCCGGCCGTCCACCTTGACGAAGATGCCGGGCAGGGTATTCAAAAATACTTGCAGCGTTTCCGCCCAGGACGAGGTTTCGCTCTCGTCGTAGCGCAGCGGCGGTCCTGCCGCCGGCTCGCCCTCGGCGGCGAAATCGATCAGACCGCGTTCCGCCAACCGGCGCAGCAGCACCGCCGCGCCGCAACGCTGGGCGATGACGCTCTCGTTCCAGGCATCGTCGGTGACGTATTTGCCCTGGCGATAGTGGGTGGAGTAATTCCACAGATAGGGTGAAGGCACGTCGGGATGATGCAGCCGGTAGCCCCAGCCACCACGACTTTCCAGCACGAACAAGCTCCCGGCGGTGCTCCAATCCCGCCATTGGTCGAAGTGATGCATTTGCAGGATGTCGACGGCGCTGTCTTCCCAAGTGAACGGCGGTTCGCCCTCGACCGGTCGCCCGTCCGGCAGATGGCGGGTGCGCTCGGTCAGCGGGTCGCCGTTGTGCGGGTGAACGCTGAAGTCGCCGCCGGTATCGGCGTAGTGCAGCGCCGCCACCACGAACCAGGGCACGTTCGACCGCTCGCCCACGGTTTGGTAGCGTGTCCGCCGCGCCAGCAGGGTTTCGGTCAGTGCTTCCACCTCGGCGGCCCGTTCCTCGCGGATCATGCAGGTGGCGAATGCGCGCCGGTAATCGTCGCGCAGTTCCTCGGTCAGTACGATGCGGCTCATCGTCGAACCCCGTTGCGGTGGGTAGTGGAGAATTGGCGGAGGGTCGCCGCTTCAGGCTAGACGCCGGCGGAGCGCAATGCCAGCTTGACCGCGATCAGTACCCCCAGGATCAGTAGCAGGGTCATGATCAGCCCGACCAGAATATAATGGATGGGACGGCCGTGCTGGAAATCCCGTACACGGTTTTTCTCGCTTTGCACCCCGAAGAAAGCGGACAGCACGCTCAGGATGATGCTCAGCGGGCCGGGAGAAGGGGCGGACGTGTCGCCAGTCTTGCCGGAATCGGGTTTGGAAGGCATCGGGTTCCTCTAAACTTTGCTAAATTAACAACGGTCGCTATCTGTGTGGCC
Organism: Candidatus Competibacter sp.; assembly: GCA_029624815.1. GTDB lineage: Bacteria > Pseudomonadota > Gammaproteobacteria > Competibacterales > Competibacteraceae > Competibacter. Next base: position 20,150 of record JARSSH010000058.1, on the reverse strand, counting down.
TTGCCGCCTTGCCGGCGTGAATGCCGCGCTTGCGTCGCGGATTTCATCGATTTTTCCGGGGTTGCCGGGCCATCCTTGCCATTATGCCAGTCAAATCGCCCTTGCTGTCAGCGGTCGCGCTCGATACCCCGATTGCCTGGTGGCGGAATCGGCCCATCGACCGCGCGGCGTTTCTGCGCCATGTGGGCGCTGTCGCCGGTCGCTTGCCGCCCGCGCGCTTCATTTTCAATTTGTGCGAGGATCGCTACCTGTTCCTGGTCGCGTTCGCCGCCGTGGGCGCGAACGGGCAAACCAGCCTGCTGCCCTCCAGCCGCGCCAGTCTGCACCTGCGCGATCTGGCCGGGGATTATCCCGACAGCCGGCGCATCGCGGACAGCGACATCGAGTCCTGGATCGAGTCCCGGCTTGCGCCGGAGGCGATGGATAGCGACGTCATGCCCGCCATCCCCGCGCTGCCGGTCGATCAGGTGATGGCGGTTGCGTTTACCTCCGGCAGCACCGGCCGCGCCAAACCCCATTCGAAACGCTGGGGCGAGTTGGTCAGCGGCGCGCGTCAGGCGCGGCAACGCTTCGGTTTCGAGCCCGGCATGACCGTCGTCGCGACCGTACCGGCCCAGCACATGTACGGCCTGGAAACGACGATCATGACGCCGCTGGCCAGTGGCGTCGGCGTCCACGCCGGCCGGCCGTTTTTCCCCGAGGACGTGCGCGCGGCCCTGGAATCGGCGCCGCCGCCGCGCGTGCTGGTGACCACGCCCGTCCACCTGCGCGCCTGCATCCGGGCCGAGTTGCGCTGGCCGGCGGCGGCTTTTCTGATCTCGGCCACCGCGCCACTGTCGCCCGCGCTCGCCGGGCGGGCCGAAACCGTGTTCGGTGCGCCGGTGCTGGAAATCTACGGTTGCACCGAAGCCGGCTCCATCGCCAGCCGCCGCACCCTGGACGGCGACCGCTGGCGGCTGTACGACGGTTTTTGCCTGCGGGACGGCGCGCTGTCCGGTGCGCATCTGCCGGAGCCGGTGCTTCTAAGCGACGATGTCGAACCCTGTGGCGAGGCGGAATTCAAGCTACTCGGCCGGCTTGAGGATCTAGTCAATATCGCTGGCAAACGCACGTCGCTGGGGTATCTCAACCACCAGCTCAACCAGATTGAAGGGGTGGTGGAAGGGGTGTTTTGGTTGCCGGACGGAATCGGGAGTGAAGTCCAGCGACTCGGTGCCGCGGTCGTTGCGCCGGGTCTGAGCGAGCGCCAAGTGCTTGCCGCGCTGGCTCAGCGACTCGATCCGCTGTTTTTGCCACGCCCGCTGCTCAAGGTCGAGCGCCTGCCGCGCAACGAAACCGGCAAGATTACGCAGGACGCACTGCGGACGCTCGCCCGATCGCCATTGGCCGTCGAGGCCGGTCATGGGCTTTGAATGGCGCGGCGCGATCGCCGCCGACCATCCCTGTCTGGCCGGGCATTTCCCTGGCAACCCGATTGTGCCGGGGGTCGTTCTGCTGGATGAGCTATTGCGGGCGTTCGCGGTCTGGCGTCCGGCCGACCGGCCGCTCGGGATTCCGATGGCCAAGTTTCTGGCGCCGCTGCGTCCGGAGCAGCCCTTCACGATTCGGTTCACGGAATCCGGTTCCGGTGGGGCTCGCTTCGACTGCCTGGGGGACGATGGCCGGCCGCTGGCGCGGGGCAGCTTGATGCTGGCGGGCGATAACGGCTTTCCACCAGCGGCCTGATCCGGCTCGCCGCCAGAGCCGCCCCAATCGCCTCTCGATGATCTACCCGGAAAACATTCTCGTTTCCGATTTGTTTGCGCAATTTCAAGGCTTCAGCTTGTAGGCTTGAATCTGTGCGCCGCCGCGATTGCCGAGCATATAGTCAACCCTTGGTAGATGCCGCGGCGTATCGGGGATCGTGCCGCCCGCCCAGACGATTGTTGCCCCCTCGGAATCGGCGGCGACGAGTCGAAGGACTGTACGCTGTCCCGCTTGGTGGCGGTGTAAGCATGGCGCAATTTGTACGGACCGATCTTTTTCGCGACTCCGGCTTTTCCCCCGGCACTCTGGCGAACACAAACGCATCCATGGGCTGCTCCTTCAGCCGGAAACCGAACAGCTTGTCGAAATTCGCCGGGTTTGTGGCGGCGGCGAATCGCGCTCATCCACCCGGACAAGGGTTCACCCAGCCAGCGCCCGTTCCAGAAAATGCAACAGATCCGGATGACTGGAGGACGCCAAGTTGAAACGCAGCCACGACGACGGGAGTTGACCGGGCGAGAACAGGCTGCCCGGCGCCAGCAACCACCGCTGCTCGTAGGCGCGGGCGGCCAGGACGTGACTGTCGCGGCCCATGTCCAGCCAGGCGAACATGCCACCCTGCGGATCGGCAAAGACTCGCAAACCCAACTGCTCCAATCGACTCAGCACCGGCTCGCGCCGGGCCGCCAACCGCCTGCGCAAGCGCTCGACGTGCTTGCGGTAATGTCCCTCCGCCAACACCTGATGCATCACCCGCTCGCCCAATTCCGGGGTGGTCAGCGCCGCCAGCAGCTTGCGGTCGGCCAGCGCCCGCGTCAGTTCTCGTTCGCCGGCGATGAACCCGACCCGCAGATTGGCGGCCACGGTCTTGGAAAAACTGCCGACATAGATCACCCGCCGCAATTGATCGAGCGCCGCCAGGCGCACCGCCGGCGTTTCGCAGAAGTCGGCGTAAATGTCGTCCTCGATCAGTAGGACGCCGTACTGTTCGGCCAGGCGCAGCACCTGAAACGCCTTGGCCGAAGTCAGCGAAGTTCCGGTCGGGTTGTGCAGAACCGAGGTAGTGACGTACAGCGGCGGCCGATGTTCCTGCATGAGTTGCTCAAGCATCGCCAGATCCGGGCCGTCGCTCTGACGCGGGACGCCGATGGGGCGGGCGCCGAGCGCGGCGAACATGCCGAACATCAGAAACCAGCCGGGATCGTCCACCAGCACCGCATCGCCCGGCCGCAGGAACTGGCGGGCGATCAGATCGAGCGCCTGGGTGATTCCCGCGGTGAGGACGATCTGTTCCGGCGCGGCGGCGATCTCGATTTCGGCCAGCTTGACCTGCAATTGATTCCGCAGCGGCGCATAACCTTGAGGGTCGCCATAACCGAGTAGCGACGCGCTATCCCCCCGCGTCGTGGCCCGCAATCCGCGCCCGAGCAGCGCGCTGTCCAGCCAGTCTGGCGGCAACAAACCCGATCCGGGCATTCGTTCCGGCGGCAGATCCTGAAACATGGCCCGCACCAGCCAGACCACGTCGAGGGCCGGCGGCGCTGGCTCGGTAGTCGGCGGTGCGGTCAGGGCGCGACGTTCGCGGACATAGAAGCCGGAACCGCGCCGCGATTCCAGATACCCCAGCGCCACCAGTCGCTCGTAAGCCTCGACCACGGTAAAGCGGGACACACCGTGCCGGTCGGCGCACTGCCGGATCGAGGGCAGGCGACTACCGGGGCGCAACAGGCGTTGATCGATACGGTGGCGCAGCCCGCCGACCAGGCGTTCGACCAGGGTCGTTCCCGCTTCGCCGGTCAGCCGCATCCAGGGGATCGGCGGCTCCGGGTCGGTGGATACCTCCAGTGTGGAGGGAGTTTCATCGAGTGTCATGGCGGCGGCTCCAGGCCAGTTGGGGATAAATGCTCAGTACGGATGAGTTGATTGTCTTAAAAATTGTATCTGCACTGTACTGGTTTCTCGCGCTAGTGTAGCGCCCAATATCCCCGTTGAGGAGTTGCCGTCATGTCGCCGGAACCGCTTCCGCTTGCGCCCTGGGCCGCGTTGGCGCTTTTTATCTTCACCACATCGATCACCCCCGGACCCAATAACCTGATGTTGACCGTTACGGGCGCCCGGTTCGGTCTACGCGCCACGGTGCCGGCGATGGCCGGTATTCTGGCGGGCATGAGCGTGTTGATCGGGTTGGCCGGCGCCGGAGTGGCGACGCTGCTGCTGACGGCGCCGGGGCTGGAATCGGCGTTGCGCGCGCTGGGATTGAGCTATCTGCTGTGGTTGGCGTGGAAATTGTGCGCATCCGGCGCCCGATTGGACTCGCGGGAGATCCGCCGACCGCTGACCACGACCGAGGCGATTCTGTTTCAATTCGCCAATCCCAAGGCTTGGATGATGGCGATGACCGCCGCCTCGACCTTTCTGCCCGGACTGCTGCCGGCCACCTCCGGCGACCAGACGACGGCGACGCTGGCGGTCGCCCTATGCTTCGTGCTGATCGGCGGTCCGTGCATTGCCTGTTGGGCGATCCTCGGCGCGGCGTTGCAATGCTGGCTACGGCAGGGTTCGCGATTACGGCGCTTCAATATCGTCATGGGCCTCCTGCTTGCGGCGACCGCGCTGGGCATGGCATGGGTCTAGCGCCTTCAACCAACCTCGAACGAGGTCGGGATGAGTAGGGTGGACAAAGCGTCGTGCGTTGCGTCCACCCAACGACGGAACGACCAGGTGGATACGTTACGCCGATCCGCCCTACAATGCGTCAATCCAGCCCGGTCGAAGCTCGATCCTCTTTCCCGGCGAGAGCGCCCCGGATCTGGATGACGCCAACGAGGGCAAGGCCGCATCCCATGGAGGATGCCGTGATGAAAGAACGTGAGTCCGCGCAACTCAAGCAGCGTATCGAAACGCTCGAACGGGAAGTGGCCGCGCTGAAAAATCGCGGCTTTCCCTACCGGGGTATCCGCAAGCGTTCCAGCCGAATGGTCTGGGGCCTGCCTCTGTACGACATCGCCATGGGGCCCGATCCGGCCAAGGGCGAACCGCGTGGCCACGCCCGCGGCCTCGTCGCCATCGGTGATTTCGCCACCGGGGCGCTGGCGCTGGGCGGCATCGCCCGCGGCCTCGTCGCCGTCGGTGGCCTGGCGTTCGGCCTGCTGTTTGGTGTCGGCGGGCTGAGTATCGGCGCGCTGGCTTTTGGTGGCCTGGCCATCGGCGGGATCGCCATCGGTGGCGGCGCTGTGGGGGGGATCGCCATCGGTGGCGGCGCTTTCGGATATTACGCCATGGGCGGCGGCGCACTGGGGGAGCACGTCATTAGCGGCATGCGGCAAGACCCTGAAGCCGTTCGCTTCTTCGGCGACTGGCTGCCGTTTCCGCGGGAGTTTCTCTGTCGGAACTCATGCGGCTAAGCCCACGCTTCGCTAGAGCCGCCTCAGCAACACGTAAACCGCCCCGGTCCCGCCATCCACCGGCCGCGCCGAGCAGAACGCCAGCACCTCGTCGCGCTGGCGCAGCCAGTGGTTGAGTTTCTGTTTCAACACCGGCCCGCGATGGCGGGAACCGTTGCCCTTGCCGTGAACGACGCGCACGCAGCTCAGGCTTTCCCGCCGGGCGGCGCGCAGAAATTCGGCCAGCGCCGCCTTGGCCGTGGCGACCGTCATGCCGTGCAGATCCAGCGCCGCGCCGACCCGAAATTGCCCGCGCCGCAATTTACGCAGCAGCGCCTGCTGCACGCCCTCGGCGCGGTAGTACAATTCCTCGCCGGTATCCAGTTCCGCCGGTTCGAAATAATCCGAGATCATATCGTCCAGCACTCGCCGTTCGTCGGCTCGGGTAAAACGGGGAATGGGAGCGGGATGGGGCGAAATGGGATCGATCCGGTCGCAGCGCAGCAACTTGACCGGACCGACGCTCTGTCGGAACAATTCCCGATCCCGCGGATCGAGCGCGAACGTCTTGCTCATGGGCGCCTCGCTGGATGTCGTTAGGGCGTCCGGCCGGGACGGCAGGCGGCTTGTCATTTTAACGTCAGCATCGCCGGGTACGATACGCAGCCACCCGGCCCACGAGATATGGATCCTCCATGCATATATTGGTTAGCAACGACGATGGCTATCAGGCGCCGGGCCTGCTCTGCCTGGCCGCCGCCTTGAGCGAACTGGCGGAGATCACCGTGGTCGCTCCCGACCGCGACCGCAGCGGGGCCAGCAACTCGCTCAGCCTCAAGAACCCGCTGTACGTCACCCGCCACGACAACGGCTTCCACAGCGTTGAGGGCACGCCGACCGATTGCGTCCACCTCGCCATTACCGGCCTGCTGGAGCGCGAGCCGGACATGGTGGTCTCGGGCATCAACAGCGGGCCGAACATGGGTGACGACGTGATCTACTCCGGCACGGTGGCGGCGGCGATGGAAGGCCGCTTTCTCGGCCTGCCGGCGATCGCGGTTTCGCAGGCATCGCCCTGCCCCCAGCACTTCGATACCGCCGCCCGTGTGGCGGTCTGGCTGGTGCGTCGCTTGCGGGAGCGGTCACTGCCCTCCGACTCCATTCTCAACGTCAATGTCCCCGATCTGCCGTGGGAGCAACTGGCCGGATTCCGGGTCGTCCGGCTCGGGCATCGCCATAAATCGGAACCGGTCGTCAAAAGCACCGATCCGCGCGGCCGGCCGATCTATTGGGTGGGGCCAGCCGGCCCCGAACAAGACGCGGGTCCGGGCACCGATTTCCACGCTGTGCGCGCTGGGTATGTCGCCATCACGCCCTTGCAGGTCGATTTAACCCGTCATGGCGCGCTCGCTACATTGACGCAGTGGTTGCTGGACTAACGGTTTGTGGAAATGCGAAAATTCAACCAGTTTGCCTCTAATAATATACACAATACTAGTGGACTCACCCACCATGGAAGGCTTATCATCGTCCGGCGTTTGGGGTTTGGAGCAGGGATGGATCGATTCCGACTTCCCAAGCGCGGGTGGGGGCGCGCGGCGGCGCCAAGGCGCGCCGACACGAGCCGATGCCACCCCCACAAAAATCGGTTCACAAAAATATAACAAGGCGCAATGGGCACTAACCCTGGCGCCATCAAGACAACCCACCAAGCGAAACATGTCGAGGAGGTATCGATGTCCCGACGGATGAATGCCTGTCTGGAGCCAGTGGCGTGCGACGACGAATTGCACATAGAGGATCCACTGCTGGACGAAGACAAACTGGAGGATGCCGAGGAGGAAGACGTTGTCGTAGAGGACGGGGAGATGGACGCCGTGGAATCGCCTTGGCAGGCTCCCGCGGCAGCCGCGCGCGAGTTTAGCCAGGAAGAACTGGACGCCACCCGGATGTACCTGAGCGAAATCGGCTTTTCCCCGCTGCTGACCGCTCAGGAAGAAGTGTACTACGCCCGCCGGGTGTTGCAGGGCGACGCCGCCGCCCGCAACCGCATGGTCGAAAGCAACCTGCGTTTGGTGGTGAAAATCGCCCGCCGCTACATGAACCGCGGCCTCAACCTGCTCGATCTGATCGAGGAAGGCAACCTGGGGTTGATTCACGCCGTCGAGAAGTTCGATCCCGAGCGCGGCTTTCGCTTTTCGACCTACGCGACCTGGTGGATCCGCCAGACCATCGAGCGGGCGCTGATGAATCAGACCCGCACCATCCGATTGCCGATCCACATCATCAAGGAAATCAACGGTTATTTGCGGGCGACTCGGCAACTGGCGCAATCGCTGGACCATGAGCCCAGCGCCGAGGAAATCGCCCAGGTCATGGGTAAGTCGGTTGCCGACGTGAAACGGATGTTGCAACTCAACGAACGAGTCGCTTCGGTGGATACCCCGATCGGCAAGGACGAAGACCGTTCGCTGCTGGACGCCATCCCCGACGACAACAACCCCGATCCTTCGCAATTGCTGCAGGATGCCGATCTCAACGAGAAGCTGGATCTGTGGCTGGACCAGTTGAACGACAAGCAACGGATCGTGGTCAAGCGGCGCTTTGGTTTGGGCGGTCAGGAAAAGGCCACCCTGGAGCAGGTCGGTAACGAAATTGGCGTAACCCGCGAGCGGGTGCGGCAAATACAGATCGATGCGCTGCGCCGGTTGCGCAAGATTTTGGAAAGCGAGGGGTTTTCGCAGGATTTTCTCTAGAAGACCCCTGGTGCCGGCGGCGGGAGATTCTCGGGTTCCCCTGCCGGCTTCATTCCGTCACCCTAATCGGCCATCGGCAGTAACGCGGCCGCAACCCGGCGGCCTTCCAGCATGATGATGTTGTAAGTCCGGCAGGCCGCGGCCGTGGCCATGACCTCTACACCCACGCCGCGCGCCAGCAGCGACTGCGTCAGGCGCGGGTGCGGAAACCGCTGGAGGTCGCCGGTTCCCAGCACTACGATTTCAGGCTCCAATCGGGCGATCGCCTCGAAATGCGCGCCCTCCAGATCAGCGAAGACTTGCGGTGGCCAATCGACGATCAATCGTTCCGGGGTCACAATCACGCTGCGGCGGATTTCCCGTTCGTTGATCCTGATCCAGCCTGGGCCATAACCCCGGACAAAGTTCAGGCTGGTATCGATATCCTGACTGAAGCGCATATACAATCCCTCCGGCTAAAAGTGCCCGACGTCTCCGAACGCGCTAGGTTCATGTTCGGCATTTTCAGAGTAACAACCGCTGTCGATGTTCCAAGGCTCCGCCGCCGCGTTCGGATGGCGCGATCGCGGGCGGCGGCTTTTCGCAACCGGGAGAACGCGCGATGACCGATCACACCGCCCCTTACACCATCCATGCCCTGGAACTCGGGCGCATGGGCAATTTCATTTATGTGATTCACGATCACGCCAGCGACCGCGCGGCGGTGGTGGACCCGGCCTGGGACGTGCCGGCCATCCTCGACCTGACCGCGCGGCGCGAGCTGAGGATCACCGATATTCTGTTGACCCACAGCCATTTCGACCACATCAACGGGGTGGAGGCGCTATTGAACGCCAGCGACGCCCAGTTGCACTTGCTTGGAATCGAAGCGGCGTTCTGGGATCGCTACCTCGATTTGCCGACCCTGCACGAGGGCGGCGACCGCATCCGCTTGGGCGAAACGGAGATCGAAGTGCTGCACACGCCCGGCCACACGCCCGGCTCGGCCTGCTATCGCTTGGGCGACCAGGTGCTGACTGGAGACACCCTGTTCGTATTCGGATGCGGGCGTTGCGACCTGCGCGGCGGCGATCCCGAACAGATGTACCACACCCTGCGCCGGTTGGGCGAGCGGCTGCCGGACCACACGCTCATCAGGCCCGGCCACAACTACGGTATCACGCCGACCTCGACCATGGCCGAGCAACTCGCCGGCAACCCCTTCCTGCATTTCGACGACCGTGCCGGCTTCGTCGATTACCGCATGCACCTGCACGACCGCGAGGAGCCCTATCGGCCGGAAGCGCGACCGCATTCGCACTGACGACCGTCAAATATCCACGAATACCTGTCCGGCCTCGACCGTGACCGGATACGTTTTTAGGGCTTTTTTGGCGCGCAAAAAGTTGAGTAGCCGTACTCCCGGCGGATGGCTGGCCCAGCACACCACCTTGCCGGTGCGGATGTCGAAGCGCGTTCGGTGGTGTGGGCATTCGATCTGGCCACCCTTGATCATCTTGCCTTTGTGCAGGGATGCAAATAGATGAGTACAGTCATTCTGCGTCGAGTAAAAGCCGTCGTCCAGATGAAAAACCGCCACGGTTCGACCATCCGCTTGGTACATCTTGACCCCCCCGACGGGAATATCGCTTTCGTCGCAAACCCGATGCCGCGCCATCTCGATCCTCCGCGATCACTCAATAATGCGATGAGCAGGAGGTTCGCAACCCTCCTCACACCCCTAAAAATGACACTTATTGTAAGGTAATAGGAGGGAGATAAACAGATGATCGTCAACTGCGTCGCCTATGCCGACGGTCGTAAGCTGCCCGACATCCTGTTGGAGGACATTCCGGCGCTGTGGGATCGGCCGGACACTTTCGTCTGGCTGGGACTGCGCGAGCCGAACGAGGAACTGATGGCACGGATTCAGGCGTTGTTCGGTCTGCACGAACTGGCCACCGAGGACGCGCACCGCGCCCACCAGCGTCCCAAAGTGGAACTGTATGGCGACTGTCTGTTCGTGGTGCTGCGGACCGTCCAAATGCAAGCCGGCAAGATGGAATTCGGTGAAACCCATCTGTTCGTCGGACCCCGCTATCTGGTGTCGGTACGGCATGGCGCCGCGCTGTCCTATGCCACGGTACGTGCCCGCTGCGAGAGTAATCCGAACCTGCTGGGCAGGGGGTCGGGGTTCGTGCTGTATGCCATTCTTGACTTCGTGGTGGACAACTATTTCCCGATTCTGAACTCTGTGGAAGATGCCGTGGAAGAATTGGAGGAACGGTTGTTCAAGGGCGATTTCAGTCAGGATGACCTCAGCCGACTCTACCAATTCAAGCGCGATCTGATGGAGTTGCGCCGCGCCGCCGCGCCGCTGGTCGAGGTTTGCAACTATTTGCTGACCGACGTGTTTAGCAACCATGTTCCCGACGATATCCGGCCCTACTTCCGCGATGTCCACGATCATGCCCTGCGCATCAACGAAGTCGTGGAAATCATCCGGGAAACACTGGCGTTCGCCCTGCAAATCAGCCTGTCGCTCGGCGCGGCCCGTCAGAACGAGGCGACCAAGCGACTGGCCGGCTGGGGCGCGCTGCTGGCGATCCCGACCGTGGTGTTCAGCATCTACGGAATGAATTTCAAGGGTTGGTTCCCCGAACTCGAATGGACGTACGGCTATCCCATCGTGATGGGATGTGTAACGGTAATTTGTCTGTTGCTGTATCGTTATTTGAGGAAAGCCGGGTGGCTATAGATGTTCCAGTTCACGCCGATCGGCTTCGTCCGCTCCTGTTTCCGCGAGAAATTCGGCATCCCGCGCCAACCGGGGCTGGCGCCGTCGGCGCGGGCGACGCTGGAGTTGTCGCCGCCCTACGGTCAAGCGGCGACGGTGCGCGGACTGGAGACCTTCTCCCACATATGGCTGGTGTTCGTGTTCCATGGCACGCCGGCCGGTCGCTGGCAGCCGACGGTGCGGCCACCGCGCCTGGGTGGCAACCGGCGGCTGGGGGTGTTCGCCACCCGCTCGACCTTTCGTCCCAACCCCATCGGGCTGTCGGCGGTTCGGCTGGAACGGGTGGCTGTCGTCGGCCAGCGGGTGACGCTGCACCTTTCGGGGGTGGATCTGCTGGATGGAACGCCGGTGCTGGACATCAAACCCTATTTGCCCTACGCCGACTGTCTCCCCGAGGCGACCGGTGGCTTCGCGAGCGAAGCGCCGCCACACCTGCCGGTTGAGTTCAGCCCAGCGGCGGCGGCGTTCTGCGCGACTTGGCCGGCGGACCATCTGCGCGGCCTGATCGTCCAGATCCTGCGCCAGGATCCGCGCCCGGCCTATCGTGGCGCCGACGCTGCCTCCCGGAGTTACGGTATGCGGCTGTACGACTTCGATCTGCATTGGGAAATGCGCGATGGGACGGTGTATGTGACGAAGATCCAGCCCAATTTGGAACCGCGCCAATAAACGAGGCCATGGAATGGCGTCCACCAGCGGCCAGCGCGCTATTTATCGGTAAACTCGCGCCCGCCGGAATCGAAACCAGGGCGTTAACCGGCGGTTCTTTCTCCCAACCACCCAACCCAAGGCTAAACCATGTACACCGTCTGCGTTCGTGACCACTTCATGATCGCCCATAGCTTCCGAGGGGAAACCTTCGGTCCCGCCCAACGCCCGCACGGCGCAACCTACATCGTCGATCTGGAACTGCGCCGTCCCGAACTGGACCCGGACGGCGTGGTCACGGACATCGGCAAGCTCGGCGACTGCCTGCGCGCCGTGCTCGGCGACCTCAATTTTCGCGACCTTGACCAACTGCCGGAATTCGCCGGCCGCAACACCACCACCGAATTTCTGGCCCGCGAGATCTTCGATCGCGTCGCGCTGCGGATCGAGGAAGGGCGACTGGGGCCGAATGCCGTCGGCCTGAGTTCGATGCGCGTCACCCTGCACGAATCCCACGTCGCCTGGGCGTCCTACGAAGGGACACTGCCTTGAAATCGGTCCGGTTCCTGATTCCCGGTGATCCCGATACCCGCACTGGCGGCTATCTGTACGACCGGCGGATCATGGCCGGACTGGCGGCGCTGGACTGGCGGGTCGAACTCCGGCGGCTCGATGCCGGCTTTCCGCGGCCGACTCCAGCGGCGCTGCGCGAGGCCGATGAGGTACTGGCCGCGTTGCCGGATCGGGCATTGACGGTCATCGACGGCCTGGCGCTAGGCGCCATGCCGACGGTCGCCGCCGCCCAGCGTGACCGGTTGCGGCTGGTGGCGCTGCTCCATCATCCGCTGGCGCTGGAAACCGGGCTGGACGAAACGTTACGTCGGCAACTCCATGCCAGCGAGCGCGAGGCATTGCGCCATGTCCGCCGGGTGATCGTCACCAGTCCCAGTACGGCGCGGGCACTGCTGAGCGAATACGAAGTGACGCCGGAGCGCTGCGTCGCGATTCCGCCCGGCACCGATCCCGCGCCGCTGGCGGAAGGCTCGGGCGGCGGAAACCTGGATCTGCTATGTGTGGCCTCGCTGACCCCGCGCAAGGGTCATGCCGTACTGTTCCGCGCCCTGGCGCGACTCCAACACCATCCTTGGCGGCTGTTTTGCGCCGGCAGCGAACGGCTGCATCCACCCACCGCCGCTCTTCTCCTCGACTTAACGGAGGATCTGGGCTTGACCGGGCGCATCGCGTTTTTGGGCGAACTGGACGAGGCGGCCCTGGCAATTCGCTACCGGCGGGCCGATGTGTTCGTGCTGCCGTCCCATCACGAGGGTTACGGCATGGCGCTGGCCGAGGCGCTGGCGCGGGGATTGCCGATCGTCAGCACCACGGCGGGCGCGATTCCCGACACGGTGTCGGCGGACGCGGGGTTGCTGGTTCCGCCCGGCGACGAGACGGCGCTGGCCGAGGCCTTGGCGCGGGTGATGGCCGAACCCGCATTGCGCGAACGTCTAGCCACCGGCGCCCGCGCGGCTCGCCAGTCCCTGCCGGACTGGCCGGAGATCTGCGCCCGCTTCGCCGCGGCGCTGGACGAGATTCCGGCATGAGCGGCTTTTCCGCCGAATGGCTGCGCCTGCGCGAACCGGCCGATGCGGCGGCCCGCAACCCGGAACTGACCGCTCGGCTGATCGTCTGGCGGCGGCGATACGATGCATTGTCCGTGCTGGATCTCGGCAGCGGCGCCGGGGCCAACGTCCGTATTCTCGCCCCTGCTCTCGGCGGGAAGCAGCATTGGCGGCTGGTGGATCACGACCCGGCGTTGCTGGCGCGGGCCGATGAGGCGCTCCGCCGGTGGGCGGTCGTGCGGGGCATGAAGGTAACGGACGAGAGTGGAACCCTGCTCCTGGAGGACGAAACGCGGCAGTGCCGGTTGGAATGGTCCTGTCTGGACTTGAACGCGGACTGGGAGCGGCTGGCGGTTGCGAACGCGCAACTGGTCACGGCCTCCGCCCTGATCGATCTGGTATCGGCCGACTGGCTGGAACGACTGGCCCGCCGCTGTCGGCAATGGCGGGCGGCGGTGCTGATCGTGCTCAGCTACGATGGGTCCATCGTCTGGGAGCCGGCGGCGGAGGGCGACGAGTGGATGCGCGAATGGATCAACCGCCACCAGGGCACGGACAAGGGCTTCGGTCCGGCGCTCGGTCCCGACGCCGCTCCCACGCTGGCGACCCTGCTCGAACGGCTGGATTATCGGGTGGAGTTGCGGCCCAGTCCCTGGCGCTTGGCCGCGCAAGACGCCGCCCTGCAAACGGCGCTGCTGGACGGTTGGACGGAGGCCGTGCGGCGGATCGCGCCCGAAACGACAAGCTGGCTGGACGCTTGGTCGCGGCATCGATGCAGCCTGATCGAGCGCGGCCATTCACGCCTGTCGGTCGGCCACTGGGATTTATTCGCCAGTCTGGAGTAGTGTCACGATGACCGTCGTCGGCGGAGCCGCCGGTATTGCCTTGTGGAGGTTGCGATGCGCCATGCCCAAATCCTGAGTTCCGGCGGCTACGTCCCGGAACGACTGATGACCAACGCCGAATTCGACGAATTACTGGGCGAGTCGGTCGGCGACTGGTTGGTGGAGAATGTCGGCATCCGCGAGCGTCATTTCATGGCCGATGATCAGACGACTTCGGATCTGGCGGTCGCGGCCGCGAAAACAGCGCTGGAGCGCGCCGGCCTGGACGCGGCCGATCTCGACCGGATCATCGTCGCCACCGACACGCCGGATTATCTCAGCCCAGCCACGGCGGCGGTGGTGCAGGCCAAGCTGGGCGCGCGTCGCGCCGGAGTGTTCGACGTGAACAGCGCCTGCGCCGGTTGGGTCATCGCTCTGGACATCGCGGCGAAGACGCTGGCCACCGAACCCGACGAGCGCTTCGTGCTGGTGATCGGGGCCTATGGCATGAGCCGGTTTCTGGATTGGGGCGACAAGAAAACCGTGACCCTGTTCGCCGACGGCGCGGGGGCGGTGGTGGTCGGCGCTGGCTCGCAACCGGGTTGGCTGGCCACCGCCCTGGCCGCCGCCGGCGAGTACCACGATGCGCTCGGCATTTATACCGGCGGTGTTTTCCGCCCGGCCAACCTCGCCAACCTGGAGCGCTACGGGCCGCCAACCGTGCGGTTCGTGCGCAAGTTTCCAGCCACTTTCAACACCGAGCAATGGCCGCCGCTGATCGAGCGGGCGCTGGCCAAGGCCAGCGCCGCGACCGGCACGCGGATGGGGCCGGACGACGTGGACCGCTATTACTTCACCCAAGTCAACCTGCGCACCCTCGAAGCCACCATGGCGGCGCTCGGCCAGCCGCTGGAAAAAACGCACTGGATCATGGATAAATGGGGCTACACGGGTTCGGCCTGCATTCCGATGGTGCTGGACGACGCCATTGCCCAGGGCAAGGGCCCCGCGCCCGGCTCGCTGGTGCTGTTTTGCGCCAGCGGCGGCGGCATCGCCCTGGCGGCCTCGTTGTGGCGATGGCGGTGAACCGGGCCAAGAAATCGCGTCCCGCCGGTTGCGAATGTGCGCCATGATCATCGCCACGCCCGATATTCACATTCCCGAGGACGAACTCCAGTTTCAATTCAAACTGGCGTCCGGCCCCGGCGGTCAGAACGTCAACAAGGTAGCGACGGCGGCGGAACTGCGCTTCGATGTCGCGCGTTCGCCTTCGCTGCCGGACGCGGTGCGGGCGCGGTTGCGGGCGCTGGCTGGAAGCCGCGTGACCCAGGACGGCCAACTGCTGATCACCGCCCGGCGCTTTCGCAGTCAAGAACGCAATCGGCAGGATGCCATCGAGCGCTTGGTCGGGTTGATCCAGCAAGCGGCGACGGCGCCGAGGCCGCGCGTCAAAACCAGGCCTTCGCGGGCCGCCAAACAGCGGCGCTTGGAGGAAAAGCGGCGCGTCGGGGAGAAAAAGCAGGGTCGCCGGCCCGGCGGACCGTTACGAAGCGAGGAGTGAATGCTGGCGCCGCGGGTTGCCGCTACTTCATGCAGCCCAACGATGCGCCATGCCCCGTTCATGAAGCTGGGTGGGCAATCGAAGCGCCGGTATTCATGATAAACGCTTCCACCCCAATGCTTGTCGTTAGGATTCCCGGTGGATCTACAGAGCGTAGCGATGAATAACAGATTGATTGATATCGCTATATAGGCATAACCACCGAATTGTGACCTGCCCGGAGCAACTTTCGTGCTACTGACCGCTCACCAACGTTCCCATCTGTTCTCGCAACTGGCAACAATGGAGCACGCCGGCATTACGCCGGCGCAAGCATTCGTCATGATCGGGCGCGATTTACCAGCGGATGCACGGCAAGCCTTGAGGCAAACCGCCGCGGATCTGGCGAAGGGCGCGGATCTGGCGAAAGCAGGGCAAAGCAGCGCTGTGCTGCTGCCGTGGGAAGTCCGACTGGTACGGGCGGCGGCGACGGGCGGGCGGTTGGAATCCCTATTCAACCGTCTGAGCGAACACTACGCCAGCCGCGCCCAGTTGCTTGACCGCCTGAAGTCGCGACTGGTATTTCCATTCCTGATTTTGACCCTGGCGACCTTCGTTGCGCCTTTCCCCGCGCTGTTCCAGGGCGCCATCGGCTTGGGCGGCTATCTGCTCCGCGCCATGGGACCGCCACTGCTGCTGTACGGCGGTCTGCGCCTGCTGGCGTTCGCCTACCGCCAACAACTGGCCCGCGAAACCGGCGTGACCTGGGCGCGACTGCTACTGGCGATGCCAGTGCTCGGCGGGTTGCTGGCCCGGCAGCAGCGACGCGACGGACTGTTCAGTCTGCTGCTGTTGCTGGAATCCGGCGTGCCGATTCTGGATGCGCTGCCATTGGCCGGCAAGAGCGTCGCCGATCCCCTGTTGCGCGCCCGGTTTGCGGGTGCGGCGGCGGCGCTGGCCGACGAGCGGTCGGGGATCGCCGATACCTTGCAGCGCTACGGCGTGGTGGACGATGCCAGCGCCACGGCGTTGTTCGCCAGCGGCGAGGCGGCGGGTCGCTTGGACGAAGTCATCCGCCACCAACTGCGTCAGTGGGATGCGCAACTGGAGCTGCGATGGGATACGCTGGCGGAATGGGTGCCTCGGTTGTTTTACGCGGCGGTAGCGGGATTCATGATCGTGGGAATCATGAGCGGTTTTTCGGGAATGGCGAGACCGTAGAGCGGTTTTACGATTGGTGTGATTTTTCCGGGGGAAGGCGATGGCGACATTCCGCGATTTACGGCTCCGGCGGCGGGAGTTGCTGGACGAGCTGGAGGAATTGGAAGCAGCGGTCGCGGAACTGACGGCGATTCTGCATGAGTCGGTGGAAATCGATGACGAGCAACGCATCGAACATCGAGAACGTCTGGTGTGGTTACAACGCCAACAGGCTGGCGCCCTAGTGGTGCTGAGCGAAACGGAACGCGTGCTGTTGACTTTCGGCACGGACGGCTGGGACGACGAGTAAATTCAAACCAGGCCCAACAAGCGTTCCTCTTCCTGGGTTTCCTGTTCCCGCTGCTGCAAGGTCCACATCTGGGCGTACAGCCCGTCCTGTTGCAGCAAATCCCGATGCGTGCCCTGTTCGCGCACCCGGCCGTGCTCCAACACCACAATCTGGTCAGCATCGACGATGGTGGATAGCCGATGGGCGATGACCAGGGTGGTGTGATCGGCGGCCACCGCGCGCAAGGCGTGCAGGATCGCGCGCTCGGATTTGCTGTCCAGCGCCGAGGTCGCTTCGTCGAAAATCAGAATGCGCGGTCGTTTGAGAATGGTCCGGGCGATCGCCACCCGCTGTTTTTCGCCGCCCGACAGTTTCAGGCCGCGCTCGCCGACCACGGTCTCGTAACCGGCCGGCAGCGCGGCGATGAAGTCGTGCAACTGCGCCATCCGGGCGGCGGCGGCGATTTCCTCGCGGCTGGCGTCGGGCCGGGCGTAGGCCAGGTTGTAATACAGCGTATCGTTGAACAGCACCGTATCCTGCGGCACGATGCCGATGGCGGCGCGCACGCTGTGCTGGGTCGCGTCGCGAATATCCTGGCCGTCGATCAGAATGCGCCCGCCGGTCACGTCGTAAAAACGGAACAGCAACCGCGCCAGCGTGGATTTACCGGCCCCGCTCGCGCCGACCACCGCCAGCTTATGCCCCGGCGGCACGGTAAAGCTCACGTCAAATAAAATCCGTCGGTCGGATTGATAGCTGAAATCCACCTGCTCAAACCGCAGTTCGCCCCGGGTGACGGTCAATTCGGTCGCGGCGGGGGCATCGCGGATTTCCGGCGTGCGCTCGAACAAGCGCACCAGATCGTCCATGTCAGCCAGGGCGTACTTGATTTGCCGATAGACGATGCCGAGAAAATTCAGCGGGATGAACAGTTGCAGCAGCAAGGCGTTGACCAGCACCAGATCGCCCAGCGTCATCCGTCCGGCGACAACCTGACTGGCGGCGACGAACAGGATCGAGGTGACTCCGACGGCGATGATCGCACCCTGTCCGAAATTGAGCGCCGACATCGAAGTCTGGCTGAACACGGCACTGTTTTCCCAACCCGTCAAGGTTGCGTCGCAGCGCCGCAACTCCCAGTTTTCGTTGCCGAAATACTTGACCGTTTCGTAGTTGATCAGGCTGTCGAGCGCCTCGTTGCCAGCTTGCGATTCCAGGCGATTCATGAGATGGCGATGCTCCATTCGCCAGTTGGAGATCGCCAGGGTGAAGGCGACGTAGGCGGCGACGCTACCAAAAACGATCAGGGTGAAAATCGGCGGGTAGCCGCTCAGCAGCAGCGCCGCCGCCAGCAGGAATTCCACCACCACCGGCAGGATGCTGAAGGCCAGATAATTCAGCAAGGTGCTCAGGCTGCGCGCGCCTCGCTCCAGATCGCGGCTGATCGCGCCGGTCTTGCGCTCCAGATGGAACCGCAACGACAGGTTGTGCAAGTGTTCCAGAGTGCGCAAGGTCAACCGGCGCATGGCTCGGTAACGCACCCGGGCGAACAGTACGTCGCGTAGTTCGCTGAACAGGGCATTGCCCAGCTTCAGCGCGCCATAGGCCAACAGCAAGGTCACCGGCAGCACCACCATGACTTGGCGGCTGCCGTCGATACTGTCCACGATCTGCTTGAGCAGCAACGGCACGCCGATGTTGGCCACTTTGGCCAAGATCAGACAACCGAGCGCCATCGATACCCGACCGCGATACTCCCAGAGATACGGCAGCAGGGCACGGAGATTGTCCCAGTCGCGGCGCTCGCGGTGAGGAGCTTCGGTATGGCGGATGTTAGGAGGCATGGCGGGTTCGCCTAAAAAATTAAGGGCCATCCCGGCAGGATGGCCCTCGCATCGGAACGATGCCGAAGCGTGATGGGATTACTTGGCTTCGGCCTTGATCCCCGTTTCTTCCAGCAGGTAAACGATGGAGTCCTTGATGTTGGCTTCGGTTAGCGATGGATCGCCACCCTTGGCGGGCATGGCGCGGATACCGTTGGTGGCATGGGTTACCAGAGTATCGAGACCCTGCGCGAAGCGGGGTTCCCACTGCGCCTTGTCGCCAGTCTTGGGAGCGCCCAGCGTGCCGGCGGCATGGCAGGCCGCGCAGACCTTGTCGTAAACCTGCTTGCCGGATAATTGCACCGCAACCACCGGTTTGGGTTGTTCGAAGGAGACCCGCGCGACCGGCTTGATGCGTTCGAGCACGGCGGATTGCTTTCGCGATCCATCGTCGGGGGCGACATTGTCGACCACGCCGACGAGGGCGGCAGCCATGAACAACACGACTGCCAGCAACACTAATGCCGCAACCAGGGTGACGGTCGTGGTGATAACGGATTTATCGACTTGCGGGTTCACACTCTCACCTCATTGAACGCATGGTCAACCTGCACATCTCCGGCCATGTTGCGGCAGACTCGATCCGACCGGTCACCCGTTTGCCAGGTGCGAGTCTTCGCGGGAGCACCGTTGGTGGGAAGGTTTTGGTTTGGGCTTGTTATCTTGTGGTTTGGGCACGGCTAAGCGCGCCGATTATAATGTTATTTGGAATTCCCTGGAAACCGGTACGTTATCGTTGGCTGGCGGAGAGAGCGGGGTAGCCAGCATCTCGAAGCGCCGGTCGAGCATCCAAGCCGTCGCCGGCACTGGACGGGAGCGTGCAATCGGGGTATCTTGGCGCTCCTCGATTCCCCGCGCGCCCGTAGCTCAGTTGGATAGAGCGTCGGCCTCCGGAGCCGAAGGTCGTGAGTTCAAGTCTCGCCGGGCGCGCCATCTTTTCAAGCACTTAACCTCGTTTTACCAAGCCCTTCGGCCCTGGGAGTGGACAGGAAGCGACACGAATGGACATGAGCGGACAGGAAGGGGCATTTCACGCTCAATCCAGCCGCGCCACCGCCCCGCGCAAGCGTTCAGGCGCAAGGTGGGCATAGCGTTCGGTCATTTCGATGCTGGCGTGCCCCAGCAAATCCCGCACTTCCGCCAGCGCCGCGCCGGCCTGCATCAGCCAGCTTGCGAAGGTGTGCCGTAGATCGTGAAAGCGGAAATCCTCAATGCCGGCGATCTGGCAGGCATGGGTAAACCCGCGCTTTACGTCCTTCACCCCGCCGAACACCAGCGGCCAAGTTGCCCGCCGTGCCACCGCGCGATCCGCGCGCCCTGGATTCTTTTTTGGTCGATTGCCATCACCGGATTGCCCATGCCACCTTGGTGGAGTGGCTGGCCCGGAATCAGACCTTTCAGCGGGAGGGGTAATACCGTTTCTCAATAGATTTTATAGTAATGGGCAACAATTTCCATAATTTTTTAAGCGATGAAATGATTGACT
>JARSSH010000057.1:206113-221869 GCA_029624815.1 Candidatus Competibacter sp. | reverse complement strand
CACTTTCAATTTCCAATCCTTTAAGGAAGTTAAAATTGGAATTAGCTAAAGTATATACTTTACAAACGAATGGAATCTTATTGGAACTCGTAACTCTGATAATAGTGGCTTTGATTACTCACCACCATTAAAGTATTTTGATTTTCCTCTTTATCTAGGTAAAACGTGGCAGCAAACAACAACAGAAACTAATATCAAGACTGGAGCTACAAGAACACATAAAATTTCCGGTATTGTTGAACAATGGGAAGATGTGTCTGTACCTGCTGGCACATTTCATGCTATCAAAATTTCATTACAAACGGAACTATTCAATCCAACTACAGGAGAGAAGATAAATGGTACTGATGTATCTTGGTATGTTCCCGAGATTCGGCGCAGTGTTAAATCTTTGACTACTGGAAAAGATGCGAATAAGCAATTAATACAGTTAGTTCAGTTTGAGTTAGTAAGGACGTCGGAGTAAAGATAAGTCTGGGTTTAATATGCCAACATTGCTAATTCAAGAAGGGCTCAAGTTTTTCTTCTATGCTAATGAGCATGAACCTAAACACATTCATGTTGAAAATGCGAATGGATTTGCAAAAATTGAATTGGCAACACTGCGTGTTACTAACAATCATATGAGACCTAAAGACTTAAAAAAAGCGTTATCCATAGCCGAAGCAAACAAAGGTAATTTTGAAAGGAAATGGGATGAATACTTTGGTCAGAGGTAAAATTGTTCACTTTGATGACCGTTATCTTCATGTGGAGCTTGAAGATGAACGAATTATTTCAACTCCTATATCTTGGTATAAAGAATTACAAGATGCCTCACTGCGCCAACTGGCAAATTACGAATTTATTTGCCAAGGTACAGGTATTGAATGGCCTGCTCTTGATTATCACTTAAGTATTGAAAGTATGCTGCTTTCACAAATCCAGAAAAAGGTTGCCTAGTCGCGTAGGTTGGATTGCCATTTTTCGGCAACCTAACTACTTAATCAACTGGCCTAACTGGGGCTTGCACCTGACCCCGCTACGCGGGGCAGGTGAAGCGAGTCGTTAGCCGTCAACATGCCCATCAAGGGAGAATTTGATGCCTGAAAAAGCGATATACAACTGCCATAATCACATTTTCACGCACGAGAATGTTCCTAATGGATATTTCCCGTTCTTCCTGGTTCAGGCTGCACGCATCGCCCCTTTCCGATGGGCGTTGAAAAACACCATGAAGGCGATAGTCCCGTTTTCAAAAAATGATAAGGCCCATAGGTATGCCGCATTTATTAACGCAACGTACCGCAAATCGCAGGAAGAGAACCTTCAGGTTCTGATTAGTTACTATCCTCGCGGGACAAAATTCATCATTCTCCCGATGGACATGAGTTGCATGGGGGCTGGGAAGGTCAAGGAAGATATCGATCCACAACATGCTGAATTGGCAAGGCTATCAAAGAGCGAGATATATCGGGATATATTGATACCCTTTGCGCACATTGAACCAAGAAGACCTAACGCCTTGGGCCGATTAAAAAAACTGGTCGAAGATGATGGCTTCAAGGGAGTAAAAATTTATCCCACGCTAGGGTATCGACCAGATCATGACGTTCTAATGAATGATATTTACCCCTACATGGTCGAAAAGAACATTCCATTGCTTGCGCACTGCTCTCCGGGATCTGTGAATTCTAAGGATCTACCGATAGAAGAAGCACGTTCCCTTGCAGACCCATTTAACTACAAGAGGGTGCTAAAAAAATTTCCACAATTGCGAATCTGCCTTGGTCATTTTGGTGGTATCGGCGAATGGCGACGCCATCTCAATGAAGGCCGTGCTATCGAAAATCCAACCTGGCTTACGAAAATCGTCGAGATGATGGAGGGTGGCGAATACGAGAATCTCTATGCGGACATTTCATACACGATATTCAATTTTCAGGAAAACGTTCCGCTACTGAAAATATTGCTTGAGAATCCAGTCATACAGAGCAAAGTTCTTTTCGGATCAGATTTCTACATGGTTGAGAGCGAGAAGTATTCAGAAAAGCGATTCTCTACCGATCTACGATTCGCCTTAGGCGAGCATCTTTTTTGGAAAATCGCAAACGAAAACCCTATTAACTACTTGCGCTTGTAGAGTTAATTTAAAATGCATCGGCTAACTTGTCGCTTCAAGGGACGCTGAGCTTGGGCTTTAGGTGGGTCACGAAATACAAACCCCGCGTACTGGAAGAAGGGATCCCGGCCCGCCTCCTGAGCAAGCCGTAGGAACGCTGCCTAACCCTTCGCTTCAACGCGCGACCCTCCACGGCCGGCCGCTCCGAGCGCGTTAGCTCGAACGACAATCCCACTGCCGACAAACCCGCGCGGATCGCCAACCCAATCTACCGCGAAGCCATCCTCCACCAATTGGCCGCCGGCACCGAGGAAATGATGGAAGGCAATAACGATATGACCGTATGGAGAACGTAGCTCTCACTGGGAGGACTCGTCGATGCGCTGCCCCGAGTGCAAACATAATCAGAAGTACAAGGACGGTACGCGCTGCAACAAGTGTCGCTATCGGTTCGTATTTCGCAAAAAGGAAGATCGGATCAGCGATTTTACTCTGCGGCAAATCATCCAGCGCCTGTCCGACAACGGACAGCAGGTGTTCACCACGACCCAGCTTGCCCTGGCCATCTGCCGGCTTTGGCGCAAAAAAACGCTGGGACCGATCGGCTGCGGCGTCATCGCGCTCGTCGTGAGCGCGATCGTCGGCCTGTTCACATTCAGCGAATGGAGTGGGTGGGATGGAGCATTGATCTTGGCGGTGCTGCTGCCCTTGGCGATCTGGCTGGGTCGGCGCGGGAAAAACAAGTTGCCGTTCGACAAGGCCCGCAAGATCGTCGAGCACTATCATCAGGCCCATCCGATCCAGGCACTGGCGGACGGCACGGCATTCCGCCGCCAAGCCGCGCCACTCGACCTGCAAGACCCGCACTATGCACCCGAGCGGATTTTGGTGGTGGAACGGGACGATCTGGTGGATATGCTGATCCGCAACCGTTTCCATTTGACCGCCAAGGCGGTGGCGGTCAGCCGTACCGGCTACCCGGAACCGGTGTTCGAGGCCTGCCGGGAATTCCTGCGCAATCATCCCGACACCCCGGTGCAACTGGTTCACGACGGCTCCACGCAAGGATTCGCGCTCGCCGCGCAACTGGCCGACGACTCGAAATGGCGGTTCGCGCGCGCGCGCCTGACCGATCTGGGTATCTCCATGGCGGCGTTGCAACGCAGTGGCGCCCTACCCTGGCTGCCACCGGCTCTCTCCCGATCCGGCGGCGCCTTCAGCGCCAACCACCTGCAATGGTTGCGTACCGGTCATCGGGTTCCGCTCGATTACGTCGGCCCGAAACCACTGATCGGTCTGCTGAGCGCGGCAGTGGTCGGCGGCGCGCTGCTGCTCGCGCCGGAGTCTCCGAACGCGGCGGGCGTCGAGGTGGAAAGCGACTATGGCTGAAACCCCGAAAAACCGTTAGCCCATGGCCTGCCTGTTCGGTTATTGCGGACCACCGGCGGATGGCCTACTGGCGCGCATGGCGACGTTGCTGGCCCACCGTTGTCCGTTGGGTTGGGAGCGCGTGGATGGCGCGACCGTGACCGGGGATCGGGTGGAAATCGGCCATGGCATCGCCGCCTGGAACCAGAACTCGCAACTTGCCCGGCGCGATCACGACCTGCTCGGTTATGGTGGGGTGCTGTTCGATCTGGATGAACTGGCGGCGCGGGATGATTCGGCAACCGATGGCGCGGAACGGCTCCTGGCGGAGCCGAGTCTCCGCCATGCGCCCGAACCCTATCTCGAACAATTGACCGGTTGTTTCGTGCTGGCCGCGCGCTTGGGCGATGCTTTTTACCTGCTGCGCGATCATGCGGGCGTCAAAGCGCTGTACTGGACCGTCCACCAGAACCGCTTGTTGTTCGCCAGCGAGATCAAGGCGCTGTTCGCTGATCCCACCCTGCCCCGCCGAATGCGCGCCGGTGCGTTGCCGGAATACCTGAGCTTCAGTTTCGTCCCCGGCGTCGGCACCATGTTCGAGGGGATCGAGGAATTGCAGCCGGGCTCACTCCTGCACTTCCGCCACGGCCAAGCGCGCGTGCGGCGGCACTTCCGCTTCGAAACGCTGGAAAAGGCGCCCGACGCTCCCCCGCAAGACTATCCCGCCCTGGTGCGCGCCGCTCTGGAGCGGTCGGTGGCCGAGTGCCTCGCGGTCGGTCCGAACAAACCGCCGGCGGTGTTCCTGTCGGGCGGCATCGATTCCAGCGCGGTGCTGGCGGTCGCCGCCCGGCAGTTGCCGGGAGTCCGCATCCCGACCTTTTCGGCGCATTTCGGCGCGGAGTACGCCCGGGAAAACGAATTCGTGCAGTTGATGGCGGATCGTTACCACACCGATCATCGCTGGCTGGAAATCCGCCCCGGCGGTTTTCTCGAACGGCTACGGGAGATCATCTGGCGGCTGGACGATCCCATCGGCGACCCGGTGACCGTGCCCAATTATCTGCTGGCGCAGGCGGCGTCCCAGGTCGCGGACGTGGTGTTGAATGGCGAGGGCGGCGATCCCTGCTTCGGCGGCCCGAAAAATATTCCCATGCTGCTGGCCCGGCTGTACGGCCCCCTGCCGGGCGAACCGTCCGCCGGCTGGCTGGAGCGCAATTATCTGCGGGCATTCCAGCGCTGCTATCAGGATTTGAGCGCCTTGCTGGACCCGGCGCTGCTGCGGGAAGCCGGCGGCGAGGAGGCGTTGATCGCCTTGCTGGAGCCGTATTTCCGCGAACCCGAACCGCTGGATTTCGTCAACAAGCTGATGAGCATCAACATCCGGCTCAAGGGCGCCAATCTGATTCTGGTCAAGGTCGAGAAAATGAGTTCGGCGCATGGCCTGCTGGCGCTGCCGCCGCTGTTCTCGCGACGGATCGTCGAAACCAGCATGGCCTGCCCGCCGGGCGCGAAACTGGCGGGCGCGGTGGAAAAAAGCGTGCTCAAGCAGGCGGTGTGGGATTGGGTGCCGGAAGCGATCATCGCCCGGCCCAAATCGGGGATGATGGTGCCGGTACGGTTCTGGTTTCAGGGCGACATGCGCCGTTATGGGAAGAAATTGCTGTCCCGTTCACAAATCCGGCGTGGCGGTCTGTTCAACCCGAACTATGTGGAACGCCTGCTGAATTACGACATGGAGGGTGTCCCCGGCCTGCGCCATGGCCTGAAGCTGTGGATGCTCGTCACCTTTCTCCTATGGCACGAGCAGATGGTGGAAAGCCCCTTCGCCTCTTGAGACAAGGATGACTTTCAGGCAACCCAACGCGCCGCGATAAAGGCGCTTGGGCGACGCACGAGCAACCCCACGGACCGCCTGCGAGCCGAATCGTCGCCATCAACCCGCCACGACCACGGGCATGACCGACGGGAAAAACTCCGGCTAATTGTGGTCGCCGACCCAAACACCCCACCCTGTTCCTTGCACGCACACGCCCGACGCGAAGAAAACCATGAAGAAAACATGGCCAGATTTTTGGATCTGCTTTAGACTCCCGCCCCGCTCTTTGAGCGAGCGCGCGCAAGAGTCGCGCCAACCCCGGACGTGCATCGCTCGCCCGTCGGCAAGCGGCCTCGTCGCCGAGCAAGGCAGCGGAGCACTTAACCGCTTTACCTTTGAACCCAGCATATCGCACCAATCATTTTGAAACACGACACTCCATGGCTGCTTATCCCACTGTTCCATCGACGGTCAACTCGCCCGCGATTTGTCTCGGCGCATCCCACGGTTACGCGATCGCCGGCGACCAGATTCACCTCAACGCCGATCTAAACATCCTCGATTTCGAATACGCGACGTCCACTGCCTGGACACTCCAACTCTGGGCGATCGACACGCCATTCGTGGGTGGCGAACTTCCAGGCATCAAGGTCGCCGAAATTATCCTCGATCCCCTGCCGGAAACGGCCTCGGCATCGATCACCGTCGCGGGTTCCACCTTCGTCTCGCCTCCTGCCGGCGCCCGCGACTGGACCCTGCTCCTGGTGCTTGCCGCTGGCGAGGATGGGGATTTCCGACACATTCACGCCTTCGCCAATTATCCTCGCCCCGAACGTTTCGCCTTGCCGCGCATCCTGGGCAAGGTGGGATATCGGCTCACGGAGGACCAAATCGAACTGACGGTCGACGAGATCCGGAATCCTCGCGATCCAGTCAACATGAGCGGTACTCTGTCGCTGGAATTGTGGGCCTTGGCCGCACCCTATGCCGGGGGCGCTTTCGATGGTATTCCACTGGCCGGTGTGGTTATCGGCTCACTCCCAGGCCAAGGGCAACATCTTGACCTGCGCACGACCGCGCACCGCGCACCGACGCCACAGGGATGCTGGCATCCGGTATTGATGTTGCGGGAATGGACTCTCGCGGGCTATGTGACGCGGGACTACACCAACTTTGACCCCTATCTCGGCGAAGCGCCGCAAATCCCAAAACCAGTTCAAATCGCCCTCACGCCCACACCGGCCATTTCAGTCGCGCTCGGGGCCGAACCGCCTACTACTTCGGTAGCGGCACCGCCGTCCCAAAAATACATGGACGAAGAAATCGGCGCCGCACAGCCTCGCGACATCCAGGATCCGCACGAATCGATCGACCAGACAGAGGTTGTCGACCCACCGCGCGCCGGGCGCATCGGCGCAAGCATCTTCGGGCGATTATGGAAGCGACTCGGGTTCTAAACGCGGATCGGGGTCAACTCCTTTCGGACGCAACCCCGCGCACAGCCCAGTGGAAGACATTCCGAAACGCCTTCAAACGCCCGTGTGAACGTCGCGTGCAAGGCAGGATGGAGCTGTCCGTTATACATTATCTATAATGTCATGATTTTATTGAATTAAAAACGGAAAATCCCCTCCCCCCTCGCGGGAGAGGACGAGGGAGGGGGGTGAGGTTCGATCGCAACCCCTTGAATTCGCGACCCGAGAATCGGGCAACCCCCCACCCCAACCCTCCCGCAAGGGGGAGGGAGATTTGTGCGTAACGAACAGAGGTTGGAGATGTGTACGATCTCTTCCTCAATCCTCGCGCACGATCGGCGCCTTTGGGAAACCGGAAGGGTACAATAATTCATAGACCCTTGTTCTTCCGCGCTTCCCGAGGACCGACCACATGCGCTACCTCAGCACCCGGGGCGGCATGGCCCCCGCGACCTTTTCCGAGATCCTGCTGGGCGGACTGGCGCCCGACGGCGGCCTGACCGTTCCGGAGCACTACCCAACCCTGGCGCCCGGCGAACTGACCCGTTGGCGTGGCCTGTCCTACCCGGAGCTGGCGTTCGCCATCCTGTGCAAATTCGCCGACGATCCGCCAGCCGACGACCTGCGCGCGCTGGTCGATCGCACCTACACCGCCGATAATTTCCACACCAAAGCCATTACGCCGGTCACCAACCTGCTGGACAATGTTTGGTTGCTGCGACTGTCGAACGGCCCGACCCTGGCGTTCAAGGACATCGCCATGCAGTTGCTCGGCAACCTGTTCGAGTACGCCCTGCTCAAAACCGGCGGCCATCTCAATATCCTCGGCGCCACCTCGGGCGACACCGGCTCCAGCGCCGAATACGCCATGCGCGGCAAGCGCGGCATCCAGGTGTTCATGCTCTCGCCCTATCAGAAAATGAGCCGGTTCCAGACCGCGCAGATGTTTTCGCTGCACGATCCCAACATCTTCAACATCGCCGTGCGCGGCGTGTTCGACGACTGCCAGGACATCGTCAAGGCCGTCAGCAACGATGCCGAATTCAAGGCCCGCCACGCCATCGGCACCGTCAACTCCATCAACTGGGCACGGGTGGCGGCGCAGATCGTCTATTACTTCAAGGGGTGGCTGGCGGTCACCACACGCGATGACCAGGAAGTTTCCTTCGCCGTGCCGTCCGGCAATTTCGGCAATATCTGCGCCGGCTACATCGCCAAGCGCATGGGCCTCCCCATTCGCCGGCTGATCCTGGCCACCAACGAAAACAACGTGCTCGACGAGTTCTTCCGCACCGGCGTCTACCGGGTGCGCCAGACCGATCAGGTGGCGCATACCAGCAGCCCCTCGATGGATATTTCCAAGGCGTCCAATTTCGAGCGCTTCGTTTTCGACGCGGTCGGGCGCGATCCGGCGGTGGTCCGCGAACTGTGGCGACAGGTGGAAACCCTCGGGTTCTTCGACTTATCCGGCACCGACGCCTTCCGCGCCATCGCGCAATCCGGCTTCGTGTCCGGCTCCAGCAACCACCCGGACCGCATGGCGGTGATCCGCTGGGTTCACCAGGAATGCGGCGTGATCGTCGACACCCACACCGCCGACGGGATAAAAGTCGGCCTGGAGTATCGCGAGCAAGGCGTGCCGCTGCTGTGCCTGGAAACCGCCTTGCCGGCCAAGTTCGAGGATTCCATCGTCGAAGCGTTGGGCCGCCCGCCGGAACGCCCGGCCGGTTACGAAAACATCGAAGCGCTGCCGCAACGGTTCGAGGTCATGGACCCGGAGGCAGCGGCGGTCAAGGCGTACATCGCCCGACACGCGGGCTGAGCGACAATACGCTACGGAGTAGAAAAAAATGTCCGAGAAATCGATCGAACGCACCCCGTCCGCTCACTACAATCCCCTGCTGATCAAAAACCTGCTCGGCAACCCGATTCGTCAGTTTCCGACGCGGGAGATCGTTTACGGCGACTGCACGCGTCAAACCTACCGCGACCTGGGCGAACGGATCGGCCGCCTGGCCAGCGGCCTGGCCGGGCTGGGGGTCAAGCGCGGCGATACCGTGGCGGTCATGGACTGGGACAGCCACCGCTATCTGGAATGTTTCTTCGCGGTGCCGATGATGGGCGCGGTGCTGCATACCGTGAACATCCGACTGTCTCCGGAACAGATTCTCCACACCATCAATCACGCCGAAGACGACGTGATTCTGGTCAACACCGAGTTTCTGCCGATTCTGGAAGCCATCCGCGACCGCATCGAGCCGGTCAAGAAACTGGTGCTGCTGAACGACAGCGGCCAGACGCCGGCCACCACCCTGGACATCGGCGCCGAGTACGAAACCCTGCTGGCGTCCGGCGATCCCGGCCATAAATTCCCGGACTTCTCCGAGGACGCCCGCGCCACCACGTTCTACACGACCGGCACCACCGGCCTGCCCAAGGGCGTGTATTTCAGTCACCGGCAACTCGTGCTGCATACCCTGGGCGCGCTTTCGGCGGTGACCGGAACCGGCCAGGGCCGCTTCAACCGCGACGACGTGTACATGCCGATCACCCCCATGTTTCACGTTCACGCCTGGGGGGTTCCCTACGTCGCCACCCTGCTGGGCGTCAAGCAAGTCTATCCGGGGCGCTACGCGCCGGAGCAATTGCTAACCCTGATTCAGCGCGAGAACGTGACCTTCTCCCACTGCGTGCCGACCATCCTGCAAATGCTGCTGGCCAGCCCCAAGGTGGAGGAAACCGACCTGTCGCGCTGGAAAGTGATCATCGGCGGCGCGGCGCTGCCGCGAACGCTGGCCAAGCAGGCGCGCGACCGGGGCGTGGACATTTTCGCCGGCTACGGCATGTCCGAAACCTGCCCGCTGCTGACCCTGGCCCACCTGAAACCGCACATGCTGGACTGGGACGAGGAGCGGCAACTCGACATTCGCTGCAAGACCGGCCTGCCGCTGCCGCTGGTCGAACTGCGAATCGTGGACGAGGATATGAACGACCTGCCCCACGATGGCAAGACCGCCGGCGAGGTGGTGGCGCGCAGCCCGTGGCTGACTCAAGGCTACCTCAAGGATCCGCAAAGCTCGGAACAGCTCTGGCGCGGCGGTTACCTGCACACCGGCGACATCGGCGCCATCGACGAAGAAGGCTATCTCAAGATCACCGACCGGCTGAAGGACGTCATCAAAACCGGCGGCGAATGGATCTCCTCTCTGGAACTGGAAGATTTGATCCTCAAACACCCGGCGGTGGCGGAAGCGGCGGTGATCGGCGTCCCCGATCCGACATGGGGCGAGCGACCGCTGGCGCTGGTGGTGCCGCGCCCGGCGCGGCAGGTGGACGAAACGGCGATCCGCGACTGGCTGAAGGATTTCGCCGATCGGGGCATCGTCTCCAAATGGGGCATTCCCGACCGGATCCTGTTCGTCGATTCCATCCCCAAAACCAGCGTGGGCAAGCTCAACAAGAAGGCGATGCGGGAACAGTATGCCCAAGCACCCAACCGTTAATACCAATTCCCGGTAAGTTTTATATTTCCCGCGTAGGGCGGGTTAGCGCAGCGTAACCCGCCGAAGTCACAATCAAATCGGCGGGTTACGGGCCGACGCCCTAACCCGCCCTACCCCTCTGAATCATAAAATCTATTGAGAAACGGTATAAGTGGCGCGGAAATCAAACACAATCCCGCGGACTCTAAAAGGATGTTAAAAAGAAACCACCGGAAACCCCTTCTCTGACAAGGCTCACGGAACACAGCAGGAGGTCCAAAATGGCAACGATGCGAACGATGGGCTTGATTGCGGCGACGCTGGCGTTGAGCGGTGGATTGCCGCAACCGGTCAGCGCGCAACAGACCTACACCCCCACTCCTTACGGTTCGCCGCCGCCGCCGCGCTACCAGGAACCGCCGACCAGGCCCAACCCCTCCTACAAACCGGCTTACGAACCGGCGCCTGGAGAACCCATCCAGTTTTACAGCCGCCCGCTTGGGCCGGCGCAATCCCCGGTGGCGCCCGCGCTCCCGCCACGCCCTTATGCGGCCCCACCGCCCACGCCTCCGACGGAATATCCAGCGGATTCACCCTACGCGGAAGACACCGGACCCGGCTGGCTGCCGCCGGGCAATCTGATTCAAGTTCAGGATGATCGAGGCATCCGCTACGCCTCGGGCGGCGTGGGCGAAAGCGAACGCGCCGAACTCGACACGCTATCCGACCAATTCAATCTGCGGCTGCTGTTCGCCATGCAGGGCAGTGGCGACTATCTGGCGGACATCCAGGTCGTCATCGTGGGCCAGCGCGGCGAAACCGTGCTGAGCGCCGTTTCGAACGGCCCCTGGTTCTACGCCCAATTACCGCCGGGCGCCTACACCGTGGAAGTCGGCACGCTCGATCAAACCCAGCGACAACCCGTAACCATCGGCGCCGCTCAGTCTCGACTGAATTTCTATTGGCATTGATCCGTTCAATCCGGCCGCGCGTGCGTTGGCGCCAGCCAGGTCGCGAAGATCTCGGCCGGCGCGGGCCGGTTGAAAAGATAACCTTGCGCCAAGTCGCAACCCTGCTCCAGCAGAATGCGGCGTTGCTCCTCGGTCTCCACGCCCTCGGCCACCACCGCCAGACCCAGATGATGACCCAGGGCGACGATGGTGGCGGACAAAACGCGGTCGTCGGCATCGATCACCAGGTCGCGCACAAAGCTCCGGTCGATCTTCAAGGTCGCGATCGGTAAGCGTTTGAGATAGCCCAGGTTGCAATAGCCGGTTCCGAAGTCGTCGAGCGCCAGGGTCATTCCCAGCCGTTTCAATCGCCGCAGGGTTTCGGTGGTATCCTCGCCCGCCTCCAGCAGCGTCGATTCCGTCAATTCCAGCTCCAGCGCCTGTGGCGACAGATCATAGGACTTCAACAAACCGCAAATCCGGTCGGCCAAACCGGGCTGGCGGAAATGGCGGGCCGCCAGATTGATCGCCACCGGCGGCGGCGCCAGCCCAGCCCGATGCCAGGCCGCCAGTTGCCGGCAGACTTCGTCCAGCATCCAGTCGCCGAGAGCGACGATCAGGTCGCTGGTCTCGGCCACCGGCACGAACAGCCCCGGCGGGAGCAAGCCGCGCTCGGGATGTTGCCAGCGCACCAGAGCCTCCGCTCCCACCAGCGCGCCGTCGGTCAGGCGCACCTTGGGTTGGTAATGGGCGCGCAATTGGCCGCTCGCGAGCGCCCGGCGCAACTCGGTTTCCAGAAGCAGCCGCTCGAAAGTCGCTTCGTTCATCGCCCGGTCGTAGAACATCCGGGCGTTGCGGCCGTCCTGCTTGACCCGGTACAGCGCGGTGTCCGCGTTCTTCAGCAGCTCGGCAAAGTCGGCGCCGTCATGCGGGTAAAGGGCGATACCGATGGAGACGGTGACTTGCAAGGCGTGACCGGCCACGTCGAACGGCTGGCGGAAGGCAGCCAGCACCTTGTCCGCCACCCGCAGCGCGCCGGCCTGGTCGGCCTGTGGCAACAACAACACAAACTCATCGCCACCCAGCCGGCACACCGTATCCTCCACCCGAACGAGCGCCTTAAGCCGCGCCGCCGCTTGCCTCAGCAAGGCGTCACCCTCGGCGTGACCGAGAGAATCGTTCACTTCCTTGAATCGATCCAGATCGAAAAACAATACCGCCAACGGCCCCTGGCTTCGCGCCGCCAGCGCCAGCGCCAGCTCGGCCCGCTGGGCTAGCAACGCCCGGTTCGGCAGGCCGGTCAGCACATCGAAAAACGCCAAGTCGTGAATGCGGGCTTCCGCTTGCTTGCGGTCGGTGATATCGATGAAGGCGACGGCGAGCATGTTCGGCGCGGTCTGGAATGCCGTGACATCGAAGCTGCCGGCGATCCGCCGATCCCGGTATTCCATCGTCTCCCAGCGATGCGCCCCGCCCTGACGGGCCAACCGGCGGTAGACGGTCGGGATCTCGGTCGAGACCAGCGCCGGGAAAATCGCCTCCATGGGATGGCCTTTCCAATCGGCGTGGTGAAATCGCAGGATCACGTCCGCCGCTGGATTGGCTCCGTCGAAAATCAGTCGATCGTCCTCCGTCAGCCGGTACAGATGAAAACCGAACGGAGCCTGATCGACGATGCGGCGGAATCCTTGCTCGCTCGCTTGCAACTCGGCCGTGCGCATCGCCACCAGCGCCTCCGCCCGCCGCCGTCGAGCGATCAGCCCAAACAGATACAGAGCCGCCAATCCGGTGAGCAACCCGCCAGAGGCCGGAATCCACTGATAAATCGTCTCGCGATGGCGGACGACGAACGCGGAAGTCGCGGTCGCTTCGACCCGCCAAGTGTGGTCGGCGAAGCGGAATTCCTCGGTTTGGTGGAGAAAATCGGACGGCGTTTCCCGTTCGGCCGCGCTCGCCGCTGGCGGCAGGGCGTACAACACCTGGGCATCCGCCGCCGCGGAGAGATCCAGCAAGCGAAACTGGAGCCCGGCGGGGCCGGTCGGAGCAAGAGCGCGGTTGAACGTATCGCCGATGCGCACCACCCCCAACGCAAAGCCCCGCAACTGCTCGCGCCGCGCCGCCACGTCCAGCATCGCCGCCGCTCCGGTGTACACCGGGGCGAACACCAGCACGGAATAGGTCGGTTCGGAGGCGGTCTCCTGCACCAGAATGTAGCGGCCGGTGGCCGTCAGTTGGCCGTGATCGCGGGCTTGGGCCAAGGTCGTCCCGCGGGCCGGATGGCTGGGTCCGGGGGCAAAGCCCAGGGCCGCCCGGTTACCGGCCAGCGGCTCCAGATAGTAGACCGGAAAATATTCGGCGCGATCGGTGGCGGGAACCAAGCGGCCGGCGGAATCGCTTTCGGTAAATTGAAAACCATCCAGGCCATCCCGGCGCGCCATGGCCTCGTAAACAGCCCGTTGCTCCCGTGGGACTCGCGGCAACCACTCCAAGGCCTGGAAACCGCCGCCTCTCAGAAAGGGCGTGACGAACGCGCGAAATTGCGCCCGATCGACCACGCCCGCGCCCTCCAGGAAACGGCGGGTCGCATCGACATTCTCCAGATTGTCGCGAAATCGGCCGATGACCCGGTCGATTTGCATGGCGGCCATCGCCTGGAAGTCGCGCGTCAGCGCGGTCTGGCTGTGTTGGCGCAAATCCCCATACAGGCTGGCGGTCACGGTCAGGCCGATCAAGACCACCAGGGCCGCGGAGCCCCAGGCGGCCACCGCGGTCTCCATCTCGCCCCGTCGAGCCCGGTTGAACCACCAAACCTGACCCAGCAGCAACGCCAGAGCGGCCAACCCCAAAGAGCCTATCAAAACGCGATTGGTCCGCCATGCCGATTGGACGATTCCGTGGTCCGCGCCCCAGATCGCCAGCAGCACGGCGGCAAACCCGGCCAAGACAGCCAGAATGACGCGGATTCGGGTGGCCATGAGTGAAGGACTTACCGCGTGTTCGCCGCCACCGTTATTTCATCCCTATCCAAGCTTGGCGTCGTTCTGGGTGGCATGTTAATGGTGGAGTGTCCCGGCGACATCTGGATGTTCATCAGTTCGGTCCCGACGGAAGATTGCTTGACGACGGTGGAGTCAATTAACGGCCGACGGCGGCGAGGCAGGCTTCGGTTCTGGATCAGCGCCGGGCCCGGACGCCGCGGCTGGCGGCGGAGACGGTAGTGGGGACTGGCTTGAACCTGCCGGTCCGGCCGTCTTGTTGGCGACGGCCTGTTGCTCCAACAATTGTTTCGCCACTTTGGAATGGGTGTGCTCGGCGATTTCCCGCAATGTCGGAACCCGCAGGGTCACTCCCACTTTCAGGTAATCCATGCCCGCCTTGGAAAATGCCGTTGGATTGATGGCAAATAGCGCCTTCATCATGGTGTCGATACCGATATCCGGAGCGGGACGAACCTTGGCGGCGATATTCCAAAGCCGTTCGTTGGGCGCGACGGGACCATATTGCTCGCCTCCCTTGTAGGCGGGACGGGCCGGTTTGGCGGGTTCGACCACCGTTGAGTCAACAGCCTCCGCCACTTCGGCAACCTGGACGGCCTCGGCGGCTTCCATCACGGATGGCTCAGCGGCATCGGCGGCATGAACAGCTTCGCCAGACTCCACTACCACCGGCGGAATGGTGGACTCCGCAACAGGCGGTTCAGCGGAATCGGCGGCCGGCGACGGCTCGGACACAGTGGACTCCGCAACAGGCGGTTCAGCGGAATCGGCGGCCGGCGATGGCTCGGACACAGTGGACTCCGCAACAGGCGGTTCAGCGGAATCGGCGGCCATTGCCGTTGGCAAGTCGTCGGTTGCTTGAGGAACCGTGTCCGGTTCGACCGTAATCTGGCGCCCAAGATCTGGCGATGCCGCATCGATGCGAGGTTCAAGAACCGGTTTCGGTGTCACGGTATCGACAATTTGCGCATCAGCCCGCGCATCGGAAGGAGTTTGCGGTGAAATAGGTGCGTGGGGAAGCTGCGCGGTAGCCGACGCCATGACTTCCGAAACCACCAGAAACAGCAACGGAGTCGCCGAAACCGGCCCAACCACCATGGGTTTCACCGGCTCCGGTGCGGCTGCGCTCAATGCAGGATCAGGTTCGGCAACTTCAGGCGCCGGCTTGGAGACCGTGGCCCTCACCGGCTCGGAAATGGGAACTTCGGGTTTGGGTTCGGCTGCCACAGCCGCCACCGGCTCGGAAATGGGAACTTCGGGTTTGGGTTCGGGGGTGACGGTCTCGGGCTTCGGTTCGGAGACAGTCACCGCCACCGGCTCGGAAATGGGAACCTCGGGCTTCGGTTCGGGGACAATTACTGCCACCGGTTCAGGGGTGACGGTCTCGGGCTTCGGTTCGGCTGCCGCAATCACCGCCGGTTCGGGAACCTCGGGCTTCGGTTCGGGAACAGCCACTACCACCGGTTCTGGAGTGGGAACCTCGGGCTTCGGTTCGGCTGCCGCAATCACCGCTGGTTCGGGAACCTCGGGCTTCGGTTCGGCTGCCGCAATCACCGCCGGTTCGGGAA
>JARSSH010000057.1:110610-206013 GCA_029624815.1 Candidatus Competibacter sp. | reverse complement strand
TTCGGTTCGGCTGCCGCAATCACCGCCGGTTCGGGAACCTCGGGCTTCGGTTCGGCTGCCGCAATCATCGCCGGTTCGGGAACCTCGGGCTTCGGTTCGGCTGCCGTAACCTCCGCCGGTTCGGGAACCTCGGGTTGGGGTTCGGGGACAATCACTGCCACCGGTTCTGGAGTGGGAACCTCGGGTTTGGGTTCGGCTGCCGCAACCTCCGCCGGTTCGGGAACCTCGGGTTTGGGTTCGGCTGCCGTAACCTCCGCCGGTTCGGGGTTGACGGTCTCGGGCTTCGGTTCGGCTGCCGCAACCTCCGCCGGTTCGGCGACCGGCGGAGCCGGTTCAAGCGCGGCCGGCCGCGGCAGGGGAAATACGGCCAAATGACCGACATCCGCCCCCGCCAACGGCTCCGTCACCTTCGTCGGTTTTTCCCCGACGGACGCCATGTCCGACCCCGAACCGTCCACCGCCGACGCCGCCTGTTTCGTCGCCTGTTCCGCCGTCGCCTGTTCCGCCGTCGCCTGTTCCGCCGTCGCCTGTTCCGCCGTCGCCTGTTCCGTCGTCGCCTGTTCCGCCGCCGCCGCTAATTGTTTGGCAACCGAGGAACCGGTGAAATCGGCGATTTCCCGGAAAGTTGGAATTCGCAACAGGACGCCGCTTCGCAAGCCATCGATCCCTGCTTTGGTAAAAGCCTCCGGATTGGCCTGAAACAGGGCCTGCATCATCTGATCACGGGTGATTCCGGGGTCAGGCCGAACCTTAAGCGCGATCCCCCAGAGTCCCTCGCCGGACACGACCGGGCCGTACACATCCCCCGGTCGATAGACCCAACTCTCGGCGGACGACGCTTCCGGGGAAGACCCCGATCGATCGGGGTATTGGATGGTTCTGTTGACGACGATATCCGCCGAAGGCGGTTCGGAATTCGATTCGGTTCCGGCATCGGTAGGCGTATCCAGCACGGTTTTGCTTCGACCGACAGGCCGTTCGACCAAACGCCGCACGGGATCGAGCAACACGGTAAATTCCCGGAACGTCTTGCCGCGCGGCCAACCGAACTCCAACAGCAACGCCAGCGACGGTTCATGAATGGGTTTGATCGACACCACTTTGACGTAAACCTTTCCTTCGGCATCGTACTGGATCGAAAAAACCAGATTGTCCAGCGTCGCCCCCCGATCGAGGCCGAATTCCTTGAACATCGTCGGTGACGCCACCTTGACGGAAATCCTGCCCAGCTCCTCCGGGGACAGCATCGGCAGCGGAATCGTGGCATCGAACAACTGGTTCAAGGAGGAATCAACCTGAATCTCGCCGACTTCCAGCGCGAGGGCGCAAGCAGATCCCAGCAGCAGCGAAGCCAACCAGCAGCGAAGCACATTACGAGCCATGGACAAATCCTCGGAAATCGGGTGGCGGCGGTGGGGGGAGGAAATCCGGTCGGTTTACGCCGATGCCAGTACGCATTATCCCTCATATTCTAGAATGTCAGATCAAGACGCCAACAGCCCGACTCCGGTTGTCGGCCGGAATCCGCGACAATCACCGGACTTGCCACCATGCTTCCCGATCACGATGGATTACCAAACCCCGCCCCGGCGCCCGCAAGCGCCGGGGATGCCGCAACCCATCTGCTGGCGATCATAAGGGAGCTGCTGCTGGAGATTCGTCAGTCCGAACGGGATTTGCCAGCGCTAACCCTGGACAGCCACGTCGATCGCGATCTGGCGCTGGACAGCTTGGCGCGCACCGAGCTGCTGCGGCGGACCGAACAGGCTTTTCGCGTGCGGTTGGACGAAAAAGCGCTGCTAGCGGAAAGCCCTCGCGACTTGCTGGAGTCGATCCTGCGGGCCAGCGGTCAACCGGCGGAGGAATCCACACTCGCGCCGGACTGGCAAGCGCCGGCGACGCAAGCAGCCGCGACCGCCGGAGCCCCGGACGGCGCCAAAACCCTGCTCGACATGCTGGACTGGCATGTCGAGGGTCAGCCCGAGCGGGTGGCGATCCAGATTTACGGCAACGACGACCGGATCGATACCGCTTTTACCTATGCCGGACTACGGCAGCGCGCCCGGGCGGTGGCCACCGGGTTGCGGGAACGCGGGCTGCAACCCCGGCAAACCGTCGCCATCATGCTCCCGACCGGCCCCGAGTATTTCCTCGCGTTCTTCGGCATCCTGCTGGCGGGCGGCGTGCCGGTGCCGATTTATCCGCCAGTGCGCCCCTCGCAGATCGAAGAGCATCTGCGCCGTCATGCCCGGCTGTTGGACAACGCCCAAACCATGGCGCTGATCACCGTGCCCGAGGCCAAGCTGGTGGCGCGGCTGCTGCAAGCGCACGTCGAGGATCTACGCCACATCGTCACGGTGGCGGAGCTGGAGCAGGAAACGGCGTCCTGGAGCGACGCTCCGGTGCGCGGCCAGGATCTCGCCTTCCTGCAATACACCTCCGGCAGCACCGGCGACCCCAAGGGCGTGATGCTGACCCACGCCAACCTGCTGGCCAACCTGCGCGCCATGGGTTCGGTCGTGGCGGCCGGACCCGACGATGTATTCGTGAGCTGGCTGCCGTTGTATCACGACATGGGCCTGATCGGCGCCTGTCTGAGCAGCCTGTATTACGGTTTCCCGCTGGTGGTGATGTCGCCGCTCAGCTTCCTGGCCCGGCCGGCCCGTTGGCTGCGGGCGATCCACCACCATCGCGGCACCCTGTCCGCCGCGCCCAATTTCGCCTACGAATTGTGCGCGCGAGCGATTCAGGATCACGAAATCGAGGGGCTGGACCTGAGTTCCTGGCGAATGAGCTGCAATGGCGCGGAACCGGTCAACCCCACCACCATCGAGCGCTTCGTCGCCCGCTTCCAGCCTTACGGTTTCCGGCCCAACGCCATGGCGCCGGTGTACGGCTTGGCCGAATGTTCGGTTGGGCTGGCGTTGCAACCGGCGGGACGGGCGCCCATCGTCGATCGGGTGCGGCGCGACGCGTTCATGGCCGACGGCCGGGCCGAACCGGCGGATGCGAACGAGGCAAGCGCCCTGTTCTTCCCCGCCTGCGGCCTGCCGCTTCCCGGCCATCAACTGCGCATTGTCGACGACCGGGGCCGGGAGTTGCCGGAGCGGCAGGAAGGGCGTCTGGAGTTTCAGGGGCCATCGGCGTCGGCCGGCTACTACCGCAACCCCGAAGCCACCCGGCGGCTATTCCCGCACGGCGACGACTGGCTGGATTCCGGCGACCGCGCCTATCTGGCCGGCGGCGACGTCTACCTGACCGGCCGGGTCAAGGATCTGATCGTTCGCGGCGGGCGCAACATTTATCCCTACGAACTGGAACAGGCGGTTGGAGAAATTCCGGGAATCCGCAAGGGCTGCGTGGCGGCGTTCGCCAGCGCCGACCCCGCCACCGGCAGCGAGCGGCTGGTCGTGGTCGCCGAAACCCGCGCCGCCCAGCCGGAAGCCCTGATCCAGCTGCGCCAGCAAATTCAGAGCGTCGGAGTGGATTTGCTGGGGATACCGCCGGACGAGGTGGTGCTGGCGCCGCCGCATACGGTGCTCAAAACCTCCAGCGGCAAAATCCGCCGGGCCGCCATCCGGGAACTGTTCGAACGCAAGGCGCTGGGTCGCGGCGGCCGGGCGCTGTGGCTGCAACTGACACGGATTGCGCTGACCAGCGGCTGGGCGCAAGCACGACGGTTTTGGCGCGGCGCGCTGGAGCGGCTGTACGCCGCCTACGCCTGGAGCGTGTTCGGGCTGCTGGCGCCGACGGTGTGGCTGGGCATCATGACGCTGCCGAAACTGGAATGGCGCTGGGCGCTGAGCCGGACCGCGACCTGGCTGCTGGCTCAGATGACCGGCACGCCGTTGACCGTGCGCGGTCTCGAACACCTGCCGGCCGGTCCCTGCGTGCTGGTCGCCAACCATTCCAGCTTCCTGGACGCTTACGTGCTGATGGCGGCCATTCCCCGTCGTTTTCGTTACGTCGCCAAGCGGGAACTGTTGGACAACCGCTGGGTTGGACCCCCGCTACAACGGATCGGCACGCTGTTCGTCGAGCGCTTCGACACACAGCGCAGCGCCGACGAAGCCCGCAAGATCATCGAGGCGGCGCACGCCGGCCATTCGCTCGGTTTCTTCCCGGAAGGCACCTTCAAGCGAATGCCGGGGTTGCTATCGTTCCGAATGGGCGCGTTTCTGGCGGCGGCGCGGGCGGGTGCGCCGGTGGTTCCGGTCACGATTCGCGGCACCCGCTCGATGTTGCGGGCCGGTTCGTGGTTCCCGCGCCGCGGCTGGCTGGAAGTGCGGGTCGAGGCGCCGGTTCAGCCGGACGGCGACGACTGGGCAGCGGCGGTGCGGCTGCGCGATCGGGCGCGATCGGCGATTCTGCGCCACTGCGGCGAACCGGATTTGGGGGAGTAATCCCCGTTCCCGCCGCCATAAGAGCGCGAAA
Organism: Candidatus Competibacter sp.; assembly: GCA_029624815.1. Classification (GTDB taxonomy): domain Bacteria; phylum Pseudomonadota; class Gammaproteobacteria; order Competibacterales; family Competibacteraceae; genus Competibacter. Next base: position 201,579 of record JARSSH010000057.1, on the reverse strand, counting down.
CGGTTATCATAGCCCGTCCCCAATCCCGCCCCGACGGAACACCCACATGACCCCAAACCCTCCCGCCACGGCGGCGCTCGCGCCAACCCGTCTGCTGGCCTACAGCGTGGCGCTGGCGGCGCTGGCGGTCGCCCTGTCGCCAATCAGCATCCCCATCGGCATCGCCAAGGTGTCGCCCACCCAGCACTTTATCAACGTCATCGCCGGGGCGCTGGTCGGTCCCTGGTGGGGGCTGGCGGTTGCCCTGACGACTTCGCTGGCGCGCAACGCCATCGGTCTGGGCACACCCCTGGCCTTTCCCGGCAGCATGTTTGGCGTGGTGCTGGCGGGGCTGGCCTTTCGCCACACCCGCAACGTCTATCTGACCGCGCTGGGCGAAACGATCGGCACCGGATTGATCGGCGCCACCGTCGGCGCGCTGCTGGTCGCACCCTACCTGATGGGCAAGGAACTGGCTCTGTCCGTGCTGATCCTGCCGTTCCTACTATCCTCGATGGCGGGCGCGGCGTTGGGCGTGGCCGGGCTACGAGTGCTGCGGCGACTCGCTTATCTGCCCTGAACGGCGATGGCGGCTCAGATCGTCACCTGCCGGGGCGTGAACTACCGCTATCCGGTCACCGGCGCCCTGGCATTGCGGAATCTGGATTTCGCCATTGCCCCCGGCGAGTTCGTGCTGCTGGCCGGCGCCAGCGGCTCCGGTAAATCCACGTTGTGCCGGTTGTTGAACGGCCTGATTCCCCACCTGCACGGCGGCGAGGTCGAAGGCAATCTCACGGTGGCCGACGCCGACCCGCGCCGGACTCCGCCGCACCGGATGAACCGCGTGGTCGGCCTGCTGCTGCAACGTCCCGACGCCCAATGCCTAGCCGCCACGGTGGCGCGCGATCTGGCGTTTGGCCCAGCCTGTCAGGGTCTGGAGCGGCCGACCATCGCCCGGCGGGCACGAGAGGCGGCCGAACGACTGGACATCGTTCATTTGCTGGAACGCGCGCCGCACACCCTGTCCGGCGGCGAACAGCAGCGAGTAGCGCTGGCCGGGGTGCTGGCGCTGAAACCGCGACTGCTGGTGCTGGACGAACCGTTCGCCTTCCTCGATGCCGTCGGCGCCGCCCGTCTGCGCGAACTGCTGCGCCAGTTGCGGGCCGCTGGCGTCACCCTGATCGTGGCCGAACATCGGCTTGGCGAAATCGCCAGCGATGCCGACAGGATGCTGGTTCTGCACGAAGGCCGGCTGGTGGCCGACGGCCCGCCCACCGCCGTTCTGGGCGGCGATGTCGAAAAGTGGGGTCTGGAACCGCCGGAACCGTTGCCCGCGCTTCCGCCACGAATGGCAACGGCGGCGGCGACGCCGGTGATCGAATGGGACCGAATCTGGTGCGAACGCGACGGCCAGTCGGTGCTGCGGGCGGCGAGCCTGCGCAGCGCGGCCGGTGAGATCGTGGCCCTGCTCGGGGCGAACGGGGCCGGCAAGAGCACTCTGCTGCGGCACGGCAACGGCCTGCTGCGCGGCCCACGCGGCACGGTGCGGGTGCTGGGCCGCCCGGTCGGCCGGCGGCCGGTCGCGGAACTGGCCCGCGAAGTGGGGCTGGTGATACAACAGCCGGCGCGGATGCTGTTCGCCTCCACGGTGCGCGCCGAACTGGCGGCCGGGCCGCGCGCCCTGAGCCGTCACGATCCCAACTGGTGCGCACGCTTGAGCGAGCGCTTCGGCCTCGATCCGCTGCTCGACCGGCCGCCGCAGTTGCTCAGCGCCGGGGAACAGCGGCGCACGGCCATTGCGGCGGTGCTTGCCTCCCGGCCACGCGCTTTATTGCTGGACGAACCGACCGCCGGTCAGGATGCCCGCGCCCGCGCCATACTGCGCGCCCTGCTGGAGGAATGCGCTAGCGAGGGCGTCGCGATCACCCTGGCGACGCACGATCTCGCCTGGGCGTATCCGCTGTGCCGGCGTTGGGCGGTACTGACCGAAGGGCGCATCGCCGCCGATGCCGATCCGGCAACGATCTTGGCGCAAACCGAACTCATGTACCGCGCCCACCTGTCCGCTCTGGCGCTGGCCGCCTGATGGGCTCGCTCGATTCGCGGGCGCTGGCGCCGCTGCCCGAACGAACCGGGCGCTTCGATCCGCGCGCCAAACTGACCGTCTATCTGCTGGGTTTCGGGCTGATCCTGTTAGCGACTCAGGTGGCCGATTTGCTGCTATTCAACGTCGCCGCGCTGCTGGCGGTAGCGATATTGCGGCTCGGTCGATCCTGGTGGCGAATCGTCCGCCTGCTGTGGCCAACCCTGCTGTTGTTCGCGCTGATCGTCGGACTCGACGGTGGTTTCGAAGCGGCGGCTGGCGCGACGCTGCGCCTGTTGGCTCTGGTCACCGTCGGCGGGGTGTTTTTCGCCACCACGCCGCCGGAGGAACTGGGCGAAGCCCTGCTGGCCAGCGGTTTGTCGCCGCACGCAGCGTTTCTGCTGGAAGGCGCCTTGCGCTTTGCACCGACCATGGCGATTTTGGCGCGCGAGGTGCGCGAGGCGCAGGAAAGCCGCGGCATTCGCCTGGACGGGCTTTATTTATTGCGTAACGGAATCGCTCTGCTGACGCCGCTGCTGGTCGATGCGATGCGCTTCGCCGACGATTTGGCCGAGGCGCTGGAGGCGCGCGGGTTCGGCGGCCCTTTGCGCACCCCATTGACGGAGTACCGCTTTCAGGCGTCGGATTGGGCGCTGGTGGCGGGCGCGCTGGCGGTGGCGGGCGCGTTGGCGGTCACGTGAGATTGCGCCACTCGACCCCTAGCGCCGCCACCGGGCCAGATCGCGGCGGCGAACCTTGCCGTTGGCGGTGCGCGGCAGGCTGTCGATAAAAATGATCTCGCGCGGGCATTTGTAGCCCGCCAGATGGGCGTGGGCATGGGCCAGCAAGGGCGCGGCGTCCATCCCGTCCGGTTCGTCGGGGTCGCGCGGCACCACGAAGGCGGCGATCACGCCGACGCCCTCGCGCACCGACAGTTCGGTCACCGCCACCTCCGCCACCGCCGGATGCCGGCTCAGGCAATGCTCGACTTCCAGCGGCGACACCCGGTAGCCCATGGCGTTCATCACATCGTCATTGCGACCGTGGTAGGTCATGTAGCCGTCGGCGTCGAAGTGCACCAGATCACCACCGAGGAACCAGTCGCCCCGGTAGACCAGTGCCTCCTCGTCCGGCCTATTCCAGTAACCCAGCATCAAACCCGGATCGCCGCGATGCACCGCCAGCAGTCCGGTTTCGCCCGGCGGCAGCGGTTCTTCGCCGCCCTCGACCGGCAAGGCCGCCACGCAACGGCCCGGCTGGGCCTTGCCCGGACTGCCAGGCTTGACCGGCTCGCCCGGCGCCGAGGAAATGTAGGTCGAACATTCGCTCATCCCCAATGCTTCGTACAACTCCTTGCCGGTTGTCGTCCGCCATTGCTCCAGCAAGGCGGCGCTCAGCGCTTCGCCAGCGGTCAGGCCGTGGCGCAGGCTGGACAGGTCGAACGCGCGCAGGTCGTTGTATTTCAGGATCTGCCGGTACAGACCCGGCACCGCCGCGAACAGGGTCGCCCGGTACTTCTCCATCAGCGTCGGCCAAACCGTGACATCGCGGGGACCGTTGTAGAGCACCGCCGTCGCGCCGTTGGCCCAAGGATCGGTCAGCCCCACTCCCAGGGTATAGGTCCAGTTGAAGGCCCCGGCGTGCAGGATCACGTCGTCCGGGCGGATGCCATACCAACCCTGGTACATCGGCCGCCGGCCCCAGGCCGAGCGCTGGGCATGCAGCACGCCCTTGGGCTGGCCGGTGGTCCCGGAGGTGTAGATCAGGAAGGCCGGATCGGCGGCGGCGGTATCGGCGTAGTCCGGCGGCGCGGAACCCTCTCGCAATGTGGCGATCTCGGCCGGACCCAGCACCCGCACCCCTGGCGGCGGCCGGATCGTCAGTTCATCCGCCATGGCCAGCAGCCGTGCGCCGGAATCGACCAACAAGAACGCGGCTTCTTCCTCGGTCAATTGCGCCGAGGACGGCAGCGGCACACAACCGGCGGCGATGGCGCCGAAAAACAACAGGGCATAATCGCTGGTGTTGCCCATGCGGATCATCAGCCGCGCGCCCGGCTCCAGCCCCAAACGGCGCAATCCGGCCGCCGTGCGCCGCACCGCCTCGTCCAGTTGGGCATAGGTCCAGCGCTCCGCCGCCTCGACCGACACGCCGGCGTCGGACACCACGATCAGCGCCACCTTGTCCGGCGTGGCCCGCGCCGCCGCCCGAAGGCAATAGCGCGCCATGTTGAACCGAGTCGGCGGCGGTTCGCCGGTATAACCTCGCGTGTCGCGCATCCTTGAAACCTTTCGCGTTTCGCCTTGCGTCAGTCGTGCGGCCGAAGCCTCGCTCATTTACACAATCTTTATACCCCTTCCCTTTTTATTTTCACAATCTTTAGCCATTGACCCCTACCATGCAATCGATCCGTTTCCCGTAAATGCTTGCGCGGAGGTACGCCATGGACGATCTGTTCATGCTGGGATTCATGCTCGGTTTTTACCTGCTGATGACCGCTTTGATCGAACTCTGCGCCTGGCTGGTCCGGAGGCGCTGACCGCGTCGGCCATCCACCCAGGGTTCGTCACATCGTGTTCGTGCGCGGAGGCACCCCATGGATTTCGTCTATCTATCTGTAATATCTGTATTTTTTGTGCTAGCCGCCGGTCTTGCGGCCGGCTGCGCCAAATTGGGAGGTACTCCATGACCTGGCTCTATATCCTCAGCGGCCTCGTCTCGGTCGGATTGCTGATCTATCTCGTCGCCGCACTCTTCATGGCGGAGGATTTATGATGACCCCGCATGCCTGGCTGCTGCTCGGACTGTATCTGTTCATTCTTCTGGCGCTGGTCAAGCCGCTCGGGATTTATATCGCGAACGTGATGGAGGGACGCTCGTGGGCATTACGAGTCGGTGGCCCCATCGAAGCGATCATCTATCGACTCGGTGGCGTCCGCAAGGAAAGAACGATGGGGTGGTTGCAGTACGCGCTTGCCCTTCTGCTGTTCAATACGCTGGGTGTGTTCGCCGTCTACGCCCTGCAACGACTCCAGCTCTGGCTACCGCTCAATCCGCAACAGATGGCCAACGTCGGTCCCGACTCGGCGTTCAACACGGCCGTCAGTTTCGTCACCAACACCAACTGGCAGGGCTACGCCGGCGAGACGACAATGGGCTATCTCACGCAGATGCTCGCCCTGACGGTGCAAAATTTCCTGTCGGCGGCGACCGGCATCGTCGTGGTCATCGCGCTGATTCGCGGCTTTGCCCGCCACACGGCGCAAGACATCGGCAACGCCTGGGTCGATCTGACGCGGGTCACGCTCTACGTGCTGCTGCCGCTGGCGCTGATATTCGCGGTCTTTTTGGTTAGCCAGGGCGCGATCCAGAATTTTGCTCCCTATCAGGATGTGGCCACGCTGGAAAACGCCACGCAAACCCTGGCCATGGGGCCGGTCGCCTCGCAGGAAGCGATCAAGATGATCGGCACCAACGGCGGCGGCTTCTTCAACGCCAATTCGGCGCATCCCTACGAAAACCCGACGCCGTTGACCAACTTCTTCCAGATGCTATCGATTTTTCTGATACCGGGCGCGCTGTGCTACACCCTGGGCCGCATGGTCGGCGACACCCGGCAGGGCTGGGCGGTGCTGGCCGCGATGGCGATCATTTTCGTGGTGGCGGCCGTCGCGGCGATCGCTTTCGAGCAACAGGGCAATCCACTGTTCGCCGCCGCTGACGTTGATCAAACCGCCAGCGCGACCCAGGCGGGCGGCAACATGGAAGGCAAGGAAACCCGCTTCGGCATCGCCGACTCCGGCCTGTTCGCCACCCTCACCACCGCCGCTTCCTGCGGCGCGGTCATCGCCATGCACGACTCGTTCACGCCGCTCGGCGGGATGGTGCCGCTGGTGATGATGCAGCTCGGCGAAGTGGTGTTCGGCGGCGTTGGCTCCGGTCTCTACGGCATGTTGGTGTTCGCCATCATGGCGGTCTTCATCGCTGGCCTGATGATCGGCCGCACGCCCGAATACCTGGGCAAGAAGATCGAAGCCTACGAAATGAAAATGACCGCCATCGCGATTCTGGTGACGCCGCTGCTGGTGCTCGGCGGAACGGCCATCGCCGTCATGACCGCCGCCGGCCAGGCCGGCATCTTCAATCCGGGACCGCACGGTTTCTCGGAAGTGCTGTACGCCCTCACCTCGGCCGGCAACAACAACGGTAGCGCTTTCGCCGGACTCTCCGCTAATACGCCCTTCTACAACGTGATGCTGGCCATCGCCATGTGGTTCGGCCGCCTCGCGGTCATCATGCCGGTGCTGGCCATGGCCGGTTCGCTGGCGGCGAAGAAGCGCCTCGTCGCGACCGCCGGCACCCTGCCGACCCACGGGCCGTTGTTCGTGACCCTGCTGATCGGCACGGTCCTGCTGGTGGGCCTGCTGAACTACGTTCCCGCTCTGGCCTTGGGGCCGATGGTCGAGCATTTCATGCTGTGGGCCGGTCGCTGAACGAGCGGCGGGTTACGCTGCGCTAACCCGCCCTACAAAAAAGAAGAATTCCATGTCGCGCAAGACCCTTGCCTTGTTCGATCCGACGCTGGTGAAACCCGCCATCGTCGATTCCTTCAAAAAGCTGGACCCCCGGCTGCAATGGCGCAACCCGGTGATGTTCGTGGTCTACGTCGGCAGCATTCTGACCACGGTGCTGTGGGCGCAGGCCCTCGGCGGCCAAGGTGAAGCCCCTGCCAGCTTCATTCTCGCCGTCGCTTTGTGGTTGTGGTTCACGGTGTTGTTCGCCAATTTTGCCGAAGCGCTGGCCGAGGGTCGTAGCAAGGCTCAAGCGGCGTTCCTGCGCGGCGCCAAGAAGACCGTCGTGGCCAAAAGATTGCGGGAGCCGCGCTACGGCACTCCCGTGGACCTAATGTCCGGCACCGATTTGCGGCGCGGCGACGTGGTGCTGGTCGAAACCGGCGACATGATCCCCGCTGACGGCGAGGTCATCGAGGGCGTCGCTTCGGTCAACGAGAGCGCCATCACCGGCGAATCCGCCCCTGTCATCCGGGAATCCGGCGGCGATTTCAGCGCTGTCACCGGCGGCACCACCGTGCTATCCGACTGGATCGTGGTCCGCGTGTCGGTCAATCCCGGCGAAGCCTTCCTCGACCGCATGATCGCCATGGTGGAAGGCGCTAAGCGTCAGAAAACCCCCAACGAAATCGCACTGACCATCCTGTTGGTGGCGCTGACCATCATCTTTCTCGGCGTGACGGTAACCCTGTTGCCGTACTCGATTTTCGGCGTGGCGGTGGCGAAGGCCGGCTCGCCGGTATCGATCACGGTGCTGGTCGCCCTGCTGGTTTGCCTGATTCCGACCACCATCGCCGGATTGTTGTCGGCCATCGGCGTGGCCGGCATGAGCAGGATGATGCAGGCTAACGTGATCGCCACCTCGGGCCGCGCGGTGGAGGCGGCGGGCGACGTGGACGTGCTGTTGCTCGACAAGACTGGCACCATCACCCTGGGCAACCGGCAAGCGGCGGCGTTTCTGCCGGCCCCCGGTTTGACCGAGCACGCCCTGGCCGATGCCGCGCAACTGGCATCTTTGGCCGACGAAACGCCCGAGGGACGCAGCATCGTCGTACTGGCCAAGCAACGCTTCAACCTGCGCGAGCGGGATATCCACGCTCTCGGCGCCACCTTCATCCATTTCTCGGCCCAGACCCGGATGAGCGGCGTGAACCTGGACGGCCGGCAGATCCGCAAGGGTTCGGCGGACGCGATTCGCCAGTACGTCGAAGCCCTCGAAGGCGGGTTCCCGAGCCCCGTGACCCAGACCGTGAACGAGGTGGCCGGCCGGGGCAGTACGCCGCTGGTGGTCGCCGATGGCGCCAAGGTATTGGGCGTGATCGAACTCAAGGACATCGTCAAGGGCGGCATCAAGGAGCGCTTCACCGAACTGCGCCGCATGGGCATCAAGACGGTGATGATCACCGGCGACAACCGCCTGACCGCCGCCGCCATCGCCGCCGAGGCCGGGGTGGACGACTTTCTGGCCGAAGCCACGCCGGAGGCGAAGCTGGCCCTGATTCGCCAGCATCAGGCCGAGGGCCGGCTGGTGGCGATGACCGGCGACGGTACCAACGACGCCCCGGCGCTGGCCCAGGCCGATGTGGCGGTGGCGATGAACAGCGGTACCCAAGCCGCCAAGGAAGCCGGCAACATGGTGGATTTGGACTCCAACCCGACCAAGCTGATCGAGATCGTCGAAACCGGCAAGCAAATGCTGATGACCCGCGGTTCGCTCACCACCTTCAGCGTCGCCAACGACATCGCCAAGTATTTTGCCATCGTCCCGGCGGCTTTCGTCACCACCTACCCGCAGCTCGCGGCGCTCAACGTCATGGGCCTTGCCAGTCCAGCCTCGGCGATCTTGTCGGCGGTGATTTTCAATGCCCTGATCATCATTTTCCTCATCCCGCTGGCGCTGAAGGGCGTCAAATACCGACCGCTGGGCGCGGCGGTGCTGCTGCGGCGCAACCTGCTGATCTACGGTCTGGGCGGCGTGATCGTGCCGTTTGTAGGTATCAAGCTGATCGACATGCTGATCTCACTCGCCGGTTGGGCGTGAAAACTTGCAGGAGCAATGCGCCATGAAAACCCTGATTCGTCCCGCCATAACGCTCTTCGTTCTGCTTTCCGCCATCACCGGCCTGATCTATCCGCTGCTGGTGACGGGAATCGGGCAAGCTTTGTTCCCGGAACAGGCCGCCGGCAGCCTGATCGAGCGCGACGGCAAGCGGGTCGGCTCCCGGCTGATCGGCCAGAACTTTACCGACCCGACCTATTTCTGGGGCCGGCCGTCGGCCACCGGCCCCTACCCCAACAACGCGGCGGCCTCCGGCGGTTCCAACCTCGGTCCGCTCAACCCTGCGCTGAAAGAAGCGGTAGAATCTCGCGTCAAGGCGTTGCGCGAGGCCGATCCCGGCAACACCCAGCCGGCGCCGGTCGATTTGGTCACCGCGTCCGCCAGCGGACTCGATCCCCACATCAGCCCGGCCGCCGCCGAGTATCAAGTCGCGCGGGTCGCTCGACTGCGCGGACTGACCTCCGAAGCCGTGCAAAATCTGATGGACCGGCATACCGAGGATCGCCAGTGGGGAATTTTCGGCGAACCGCGCGTCAACGTGCTCGAACTCAATCTCGCCCTCGACCGGTTACCATCCGAACAAAAACCATGAACGCGCTGATCGAACCTGCCCAGGGAGCAGCAACCGGTGCCGCCAGCATCGTGGCATCGCCGGTATTGCCATTGCCGCTGGTCCGGCATTTTCGCCAAATTCTGCTGTGGCCGTTGCGGGTGATGCCCGGCCAGGCGGAAGGAGCACCCATCTCGAACTATTGGGAACTGCTGGAGACATTGGGGGAAAGCTGTCCCTGGCGGGAAGTCGTGGACGAATTCAGCGACCCCAAGAATTTCCAGGAGCGGCACTACAAGGAATTCATCACCTTTTTGCCTTACGTGCAGCGTTTCCTGTACGGTGAAAGCGTGGGCCGCCCGGATCAGGCCGGCTACGGCAAGTCGCCCATTCGGGTATTTCGCCGCAGCGATATCACCCGTATGCGGGTCATTCTCGACCCGTCAACACCGCCACTGCTGTTCCAGATCGCCCATGTCGATCTCTATTTCTTCCACGATATCGACATCATCATCCTGACGGTGGAATTCTTTACCAACGATCTTCCGCTGTTGCTGGTCGAGGACGTTCTGTTCAAGGTCGGTCGGGCCTACCCAGCGTTCTGGGAGTCCAGTGGCCAGGGCGGGCAATGTCCGTACCGGGTGGAATGGCTGTCGGCGAGGGGTGAAACGCTGGCGGTTTCGGACTATGAGAACCGGGACAAATATCTCCAGTTCACCTGCCAGCACCGCTCCCCCAGCATCTCCGCCCACTGGGAGTATCTGCTGCGGCCATTGGCTTTGTACCATTCCGACCGCGAGGCCGCGATTCGCTACCGGCAGATCGAATACCATCGCATGCCGCTGCTGGCCTATCTGAGCTTTAGCGATCCGCAAAACCTGACGCGCGGCGATTTCGCCCGACTGGCGCTGATCACCAAGGCGGGACCGTCCGACACGCTACCGTACTCCGCCAAGGAGTTGGCCCATTTCGAGGATCGCTACTGTTACGACAAGTTCTGGGAGCCGGACAACCCAGCGCTGTCCAGCCGCTACCTGTGTTGCGGCCATGCTTTTGTGGTGGTTGGCAAGGCCAATCATCCCTTTTTCGTCGATTCCGAAACCGGCCTGCTGGGCCAGTTCCGCCATCAGTATTTCGTCGTCAATCTGATCGCTCATTTCCAAAAAGCGGCCCTGATGCTCTTTTCGGAATGGCTGGTGGTGGCGATCAGCCAGCTCGATATCCGCGACCTGGATTCGGTCAGAGCCTTCAAGCGGGAAATCCGCCGGATCATGGCCACGTTCCTGCGCTTCACCGAGCGCTACTGGTTTCACGAAGTCTCCGACCAGGCGCAGATTCGGGATTTGTTCCGACTGCTGACCGGTCATCTCAACACCGACCGGATTTATCAGGATATCAGCACGTCGGTCAAGGAAATGAATCATTTTTTGGACAGCGACAGTCAGCGGCGGCAGGCGAACACCGTGATGCGCCTGACGGTGGTAACCACGCTGGGGCTGGTCGCGACCGTCGCGACCGGTTTCCTGGGCATGAACCTCTTCGACGAAACCAATCAACCCGGCTGGGTCAAGCTTCTGATTTTCTGTATCGTGCTCCTCTCCAGCTCGCTGCTGGTCAACTATGCGGTCGCGCACTCCAAGGTGCTCTCGGATTTCATGGAAGCCCTGGCCGACAAGAAATTGACCTGGTGGAACCGGACCCAGATCCTGCTCAGGATTTGGCGGGAACCCGCGGAAAAAGCGGTCAAGCCGTGAACGACAAACCCGACGGCGCCCGCCCCGATCCCGACCAGCTACTGACCCGCATCAAGGCGGAGGTGGCGCGTTCCCAGCGCGGGAAACTGAAAGTCTTTTTCAGTGCTTCGGCGGGCATCGGCAATACCTACCCCTTGCGCGTGGAAAGCCATGATTGTGGAATGCTCTGAGTACGGGCAGAACGTCTGCCTTTATCGACATGCCCGGTGCGATAACGTCAGGCTATTTCCCCAAGTACCGCGCCGGTTGCCCGTGATTCGCAGGCCACTGCCGAAGCGGCTGCAAGGCGAACCTGGCCAGCAGTGGATCACTCGGTCAGATGGCGCGCACCAGAATCGTATCCGGCAGGTAGTCTTGGAACAACCGATCACAGGTGACAATGCGCATACCCTCGCATTGGGCCTGAGCGATCAGCAACCGATCAAAGGGATCTTTATGGTGAGCGGCCAGATCGAGTACCGCCTGGGCATGACCCGGCGTGATGCTGAGCCAACCGAATCCCTGCGCCCCGACATCATCGACGATCTGGCGGGAGGGGAGCGGCAGCTTGCCCAAGCCATGCTTGATGGCCATCTCCCAGATCGATACCGCGCTGACCCAGGCGCCGGCATGCTGGATCAACTGGACTGCCTCGGTATCGGCCATGGCGCCCATCATCCAGTCATAAAGGATGCAGGTATCAAGCAGCAGGCGCATCGTCTTCGCCATGGAAGAGCCGTTCGATCAATCGCTCGGTCTCGGCGGATCGCCAGTCGGTCGAATAGGGAACCAGGCCCTTCCAGGCACCGGGGGGTTTCACTTTTGGGGAGACGTAGGGGACGATCCGGGCGACGGGCAAACCGTTGCGGGCGATCAGCACCTCCTCGCCCTGTTCCGCCGCCATGATCAGACTGGACAGCCGGTTCTTGGCCTCCAACATATTGACTTGCATGGTACACCTCGGAAGCTTTGTTTGGCTAATCTTAGCCAAGCCGCATCGGGGAAGCAAACGCTGGCCGAGCATTCCTCCCATGGACACGACACGACCGGAAGCGCCGCCCAGCGATGAGTAGATGGCCGGCCTTTCCCGAAACGAGGGCAAAGGTTACCTCTCCGCTCCAATACCGCCACCAAGCGAGCGCGATGCCACCGATCGACGATTTGCAGACATTCGGTTTCCGGCCGAGCGGGCCAACCTGGCACGCGGTGTTGTGCTTGGCTGGCGAGGCGTAGAGATTGAGAAGCGAAGCGAAATCCACAATGACCGACGGCGCCCGCCCCGATCCGGACCAACTGCTCGACCGCCTCAAGCAGGAAGAAGCGCGTTCCCGGCGCGGGAAGCTGAAGGTCTTTTTCGGCGCTTCGGCCGGCGTCGGTAAAACCTACGCCATGCTGCTGGCCGCCCGCCAGTTGCGCGAGCAAGGGTTGGATATCGTTGTTGGGTTAGTCGAAACTCATGGCCGCCAGGAAACCGCCGCATTGCTGGAGAACCTGGAATTACTGCCGCGCAAGGAGATGCCTTATCGAGATCGAGTGCTGCGGGAATTCGATCTCGACGGGGCTTTGGCACGGCGACCGGCGCTGATCTTGGTCGATGAACTGGCGCACAGCAACGCCCCCGGTTGCCGGCACCCGAAACGCTGGCAGGATGTCGAGGAGCTGCTTGAAGCGGGCATCGATGTCCTGACCACGGTCAACGTCCAGCACCTGGAAAGCCTCAACGACGTGGTCGGCGGCATCACCGGCATCCGGGTCTGGGAGACGGTCACCGACCGGGTGTTCGACCAGGCCGACGAAGTAGTGCTGGTCGATCTGCCGCCCGACGAGCTCCTGCAACGGCTCAAGGAAGGCAAGATCTACCTGCCGGATCAGGCCGAGCGCGCGATTCAGAACTTCTTCCGCAAAGGCAATCTGATCGCTCTGCGCGAGCTGGCGTTGCGGCGCACCGCCGACCGGGTGGACGACCAGATGGAGAGCTATCGGCAGGAGGCCGGGGGGCCGACGCGGTCCGCCCGCGAATCGTTGCTGGTGTGCGTCGGTCCCGGCGCCGGGGCGGACGCGCTGGTGCGCGCCGCCAGCCGGCTGGCCGGCAAACTGGATGGCGAATGGCACGCTTTGTACGTGGAAACGCCGGCGCTGCAACGCCTGCCGGAAGCTCGCCGCCAAGCGATTCTGGATACCCTCAAACTGGCCCAGGATCTCGGCGCCCATACCGCCACCAAAGCCGCCGACGAGATCGCCCCGGCTATCGTCGAATACGCGCGCCAGCATGGTCTGGGCCAAGTCGTGATCGGTCGCGGTCGACCGGGTCACCGGCGTTGGTTTCGGCGGGCGCTCGCCGGACGGCTGACCGGCCTGGCTCCCGACCTCGATTTGCTGGCGCTGGCGCAGGACGACGCCCCCCGACGCCCCGTCAGCCCCGCGGCCAGCGCCGAAGAAGAGCAGACCGTGCTGTCGGCCACGGCGCGACGCTACGGCGCGACCCTGCTAATCTGCCTGGGGACTGCGCTGCTGGCTACTCCCCTGCTGCCCCATTTCGATCTGGCCAACATCATCATGTTGTTTCTGCTGGCGGTGGTCGGCGTGGCGGTGCGATACGGACGCGGTCCGGCGGTGCTTGCGGCGTTCATCAACGTGGTGGCGTTCGATGTCTTTTTCGTGCCGCCGCGCTTCTCGCTCGTGGTCCACGACTGGCAATATCTGTTGACTTTCGCGGTCATGCTGATCGTCGGCCTGGTCGTCGGCCAACTCACGGCCCGGTTCCGCTATCAGGCCCAAGTGGCTCGCGCCCGCGAGGAGCGCGCCCGCTACCTCTATGAAATGTCGCGCGAACTGTCCGGGGCACTGGCCCCCGACCAGGTGATCGAGATCAGCGAACGTTGCGTCGAAGCCAGTTTCCGGGTCAAGGCGTGCTTGCTGCTGCCGGACGACGCGGATCGCTTGCGGCCGCCGCCGGTGCGGCCCGGCAAACGGAAAGTGGATCTGGCCATCGCGCAGTGGTGTTTCGACCGCAACGATCCGGCCGGCCTCGGCACCGATACCCTGCCCGCCGCGTCGCTGTTGTACCTGCCGCTCAAGGCCCCGCTGCGCACTCGCGGGGTACTGGCGGTGGCGCCCGAGCAGCGGCGCCTGCTGATGATTCCGGAACAGCGACGGTTGCTGGACACGTTCGCCGCGCTGATCGCCATCGCCTTGGAGCGGGTGCATTTCGCCGTCGTCGCCCGTGACACGCTGGTGAAGATGGAAGCGGAACGGCAGCGCAATTCCTTGCTGGCGGCGCTATCCCACGATCTGCGCACACCCTTGACCGGCTTGATCGGACTGGCGGAAACGCTGGCGCTGGAGTTGGCCGCCGAGGAATCTCCCCATCAGGAATCGCTAACGGCGATCCGCGAACAGGCGGTGCGGATGGCGCTGCTGGCCGACAACCTGCTGGACATGGCCAAGTTGCAGACCGGTGGAATTCGATTGCGCAAGGACTGGCAGTCGCTGGAGGAACTGGTCGGTTCGGCCGCGCGGATGCTGGAACAGCCGTTGCGCGAGCATCGGTTGCGACTGACGCTCGACCCGGAACTCCCGCTCGTCCACTGCGACGCGGTGCTGATCGAACGGGTCTTGGTGAATTTGCTGGAAAACGCCGCCAAATACACGCCGACGGATACCGCGATCGGGGTTGCCGCCAACGCTGAAAGCGATCGGCTGACGGTCGAGGTTTGGGACGAAGGGCCCGGTTTGCCGGCCGGACACGAGCAGGATTTATTTGAAAAATTCACTCGCGGTCAGGCGGAGTCGGCAACGCCGGGCGTCGGTCTTGGGCTGGCGCTTTGTCGAGCGATCGTCGAAGCGCACGGCGGTCGGATCCGGGCCGGGAACCGGGCCGGCGGTGGCGCCCGCTTTACCTTCACCCTGCCGCTGGAACCGCCGCCGCCGGTCGAAATCGATGATGAATCCGATCTGGAGCCGACATGATCGCCGCCGTCGAACCTTCCCTGACCGTTTTGATCGTTGAGGACGAACAGACCATCCGCCGCTTCGTGCGCGCCGCGCTGGAAGGCGAGGGCCATCGGGTGCATGAGGCGGACACCCTGCGGCGCGGGTTGTCGGAAGCGGGCACCCGCAAGCCGGATCTGGTCGTTCTCGATCTCGGACTGCCGGATGGCGACGGCATGAACTTCATCCGCGATCTGCGCGCCTGGAGCGGTATGCCGGTGCTGGTGCTGTCGGCCAGGGTCGAGGAATACGACAAGGTCGAGGCGCTGGATGCCGGCGCCGACGATTATCTGATCAAGCCATTCGGGGTGGCGGAGTTGCTGGCGCGGGTGCGAGCGGTGAGCCGGCGCCACGCGCGCGAGCCGAGCGGCATCGCCGTCGTCGCCTTCGGCGAGACGAGCGTGGACTTGGAACGCCGGCGGGTAACCCGCGCCGGCCAGCCGATTCATCTCACGCCCATCGAGTTTCGATTGCTGGCCACGCTGATCGCCAAGCCTGGCAAGGTATTGACGCACCGCCAATTGCTACGGGAAGTTTGGGGTCCGGCCTACGTGGAGCGCGGTCACTATCTGCGCATCCACATGGGTCACTTGCGTCAAAAGTTGGAAGTCGACCCGACGCGCCCCCAACACTTCCTCACCGAAACCGGGATCGGTTATCGATTTTGTCCGGGTTGATGTTCATTCAGAACCTTTTCATTTCGTACCAGCTTTTCCAAAGGAGAAAACCGTGCCTCTGATCCTGACTGAAATCAATGATGCGATCGGAACGATCGTGATGAACCACCCGCAAAAGCGCAACGCCCTCAGCGAGGCGCTTATCGACGACATCACCGCCGCGCTGGAAAGTTTCCGCGCCCGGCGCCTGCGGGTCGCCATCTTGCGCGCCCCGGCCGGGGTGAAAGTCTGGTCCGCCGGCCACGACGTCGGCGAATTGCCCAACCGCGGTCGCGATCCGTTGGGCTGGAGCGATTCGCTGCGGGTTCTGGTCCGGGCCATTCAGGAGTTTCCCGCGCCGGTCATCGCCCTGATCGAGGGCGGGGTGTGGGGCGGCGGCTGCGAGGTGGCGATGGCCTGCGACCTGCTGGTGGCCACGCCCGAGGCGACCTTCGCCATCACCCCGGCCAAGCTGGGCGTGCCCTACAACCTGGGCGGCGTGCTGACGCTGATGAACATGATCCCGTTGCCGGTGGCCAAGGAAATGCTGTTCACCGCGCAACCGATCCCCGCGTCGCAGGCGCTGAACCTCGGCGTCATCAATTACATCAAGCCAGCGCCGGAAATCGACGCTTTCGTCTACGGTCTGGCCGGGCAAATCGCCGCCAACTCGCCCCTGAGCATCGCGGTCATGAAGGAAGAGTTGCGCTTGCTGGCCAGCGCCCACGCCATCACGCCCGAGCTGTTCGAGCGGATGCAAGGGCTGCGCCGGGTCGTGTACGACAGCCACGATTATCAGGAAGGCTTGAATGCCTTTCGGGAAAAGCGCAAACCCCGGTTCGAAGGCAAATAAAGCACCTTCGAGGCGATGGTCTTCGATTTACCTGACCGCCGCCTAACGTTGTCCATTACACACAAGTCTCCCTCCCCCCTTGCGAGGGAGGGGATTTCCCGTTTTTAATTACAAAAAATCATGATCTTATAGATATGTATAACGGACAGCGCCCAACGCCTTCACTTCCAAAAATCCGAATGAAGCAACAACAACACGGGAAACACCTCCAGCCGGCCGACTATCATCGCTACCGTCATCAAAACGGTGGCGGTATCGCTCAGCGGGCTGAAGTTGGAGGCGGTATCGCCCAGACCCACCCCCATATTGTTCAGGCCGGCCGCCGCCGAACCGAAGGCCGTCACCAGATCCAGGCCGGTCGCCACCAACGCCAGCGACAGCGCGCAATAGCAGAAGACGTACAGATAGTAGAACCCCCACACCGCCTGCATCACCCGGTCGGGGATGGGTCGGTTGCCCAGTTTGACGGCGATCTGCGCGGTGGGCCGGATCAACAGGCGAATTTCGCGCACGCTCTGCTTGTACAGCAGCAGGAAGCGGATCGCCTTGATGCCGCCGCAGGTCGAACCCACGCAGCCGCCGAAAAAACTGCCCAGCAACAGCAGTAAAGGGACGAAAAACGGCCAGTTCGACGAGTCCGACGAATAACCGGACGTTGTGTGGCCATTGCTGGTCACGATCGAAAGACTCTGAAAAAAGCCATGGGTAAGCGCCTCCTCCAGCGGAAAGGCGCCACTGTAATACAGGTAGGCGCAGGTCAGCGCGACGATCCCGCCGATCACCCCCAGAAAGAAACGGAACTCCGCGTCCTGGAATACGACCCAGAGGCTGCCCCGACGCCACGCCAGAAAGTACAGGGCGAAATTGACCGCCGCGATCAGGGTGAAAATCCCGGAGATCAGTTCGATGGCCAAGCTGTTGAAGTAGCCGATGCTGGCGTCGTGAGTGGAGAAACCGCCCAACGCCAGCGTGGAGAAACTGTGGCAAACGGCATCGAACGGACTCATCCCCGCCGCCCAGAACGACAGCGCGCACGCCATGTTCAAGCCGAAATAGATCACCCACAGGTTCTTGGCGGTCTCGGTGATGCGCGGGGTCAGCTTCTCGTCCTTCATCGGCCCCGGCGTCTCCGCCTTGTAGAGCTGCATCCCCCCAATCCCCAGCATCGGCAGCAGCGCCACCGCCAGCACCACAACCCCCATGCCGCCCAATAGATTCAGTTGCGCCCGGTAGTACAGAATGGCCTTGGGCAAGGCGTCCAGATCGGACAGGATGGTGGCGCCGGTGGTGGTCAGGCCGGAAGCGGTTTCGAACACCGCGTCCACCAGCGGCATGTGCGGATGCTCGCCCAGCATGAACGGCAGCGCGCCCAGCAGGGACAGCAACACCCAGAACGCCACCACCACCACGAAACCGTCGCGGTTGCGCAGATCGACCTTGAACCGGCATACCGGCAGCCAGCACAGCAGACCCAACCCCAGGGTGACGGCCAGCGTTTCCGCGAACGGCGTCACGACGTGGAGGTCGTCGTACCACCACGCCACCGCGATCGGCGGCAGCAGAGTGGCGCTAAACAGGATCGTCAGCACTCCGACCATGTACAGCGCCGTCTTGAACGGCGCCCGCCGCCGCCGGGCTTGCCATGGGTTCCAGCCAGTTTCAGGCTGCGGCGAGGAAGAACCGGCGGACTCTTCTTCCTCCGCCTGCACCCGCGATGCCTGTGGCTCTGCCCCGGCTCCCCGCTCACCTTCGGGTTCGACCGCGCTTTCACACTGGCTTGAAGTCGGCCCTGACTCCGCCCCCGGACGATCCGTCTGCTCGCTCATGCTCACTTCCAAAAGTCGGGCAGGAACAGCAAAAGCAGAGGGAACACCTCCAGCCGCCCGACCACCATCGACGCCGACAGCAACCAGGTAGCGGCATCATTCAGTGGGCTAAAACCAACCGCCGTCTCGCCCAATCCCACCCCCATGTTGTTCAGGCAACCGGCCACCGAACCGAACGCCGTCACCAGATCCACACCAGTCGTCGCCAGCGCGAAGGAGAAAAAGCAGTAGCTGAGGATGTACAGGAAATAAAACCCCCATACCGCTTGCATCACTCGATCCGGCATCGGTCGGTTACCCACCTTGACCGCGATTTGCGCGGTGGGCCGGACCAACAATCGGGCTTCGCGCACGCTCTGCTTGAACAGCAACAGGAACCGGAACGCCTTGATGCCGCCGCAGGTCGAACCAACGCAACCGCCGAAAAAGCTGCCCAGCAACAACAGCAGCGGCACGACGAAAGGCCAGTTTTCCGGATAACCGGTGGTTACGAGGCCGTTGTCGGTGATGATCGAGGCGGTCTGGAAAAAGCCGTGATAAATCGATTCCCACAGCGGAAACTTACCGGAGAGATACAGGTAACCGCAGGTGAGCGCGATGATCCCGGCCATGACCACCATGCAAAACTGGAACTCGGCATCGCGAAACACCACTTTCAAGCTACGGGAGCGCCATGCCAGGAAAAACAGGGCGAAGTTGACCGCCGCCGCCAGCGAGAAGAAACCGGCGATCAGCTCGATCGAAGCACTGTGAAAATAGCCGATGCTGGCGTCGTGGGTGGAAAAACCGCCCAGCGCCAGGGTCGCGAAACTGTGGCAGATCGCGTCGAAAAAACTCATCCCCGCCGCCCAAAACGCCAGCGTGCAGACCACGTTCAGGCCCACGTAAATGAACCACAGGTTCTTGGCGGTCTCGGTGATGCGCGGGGTCAGCTTCTCGTCCTTCATCGGCCCCGGCGTCTCCGCCTTGTAGAGCTGCATCCCGCCGATTCCCAGCATCGGCAGCAGCGCCACCGCCAACACCACAATGCCCATGCCGCCAAGGAAATTAAGCTGCGCCCGGTAGTACAGAATCGCCTTGGGCAGCTTATCCAGATCGGACAGGATGGTGGCGCCGGTGGTGGTCAGGCCGGAGGCGGTTTCGAACACCGCGTCCACCAGTCGCACGTGCGGATGTTCGGCCAGCATGAACGGGATTGCGCCCAGCAGGGACAGCAGCACCCAGAACGCCACCACCACCACGAAACCGTCGCGGTTGCGCAGATCGATCTTGAACCGACACACCGGCAGCCAGCACAACAAACCCAGGACCAGCATCGCCGCCAGCGCCTTGGCGAACGGCACAACCACGGCGTAACCGTCGTACCACCACGCCACTCCCATCGGCGGCAGCATCGTGACGCTGAACAGGATCGTCAGCAACCCGACCATATACAGGGCCGTTCTGACCGGCGCCCGCCGCTGGCCGGCCTGACGCGCCCTTTCGACCGTCGCCAGCGGCGGTTCGCCGGCGTACTCCACTTTTTCCATACCCACTCACTTCCAGAAGTCTGGCAGACACAACAGTAGCAAAGGAAAGATCTCCAACCGGCCGACCAGCATCGATACCGCCAGCAAAAAAGTGGCCGTGTCGTTCAACGGGCTGAAGTTGGAGGCGGTATCGCCCAATCCCACCCCCATGTTGTTCAAACCGGCCGCCGCCGAGCCGAACGCCGTCACCAGATCCACGCCGGTGGCGGTCAGCGCCAGCGACAGCGCGCAGTAGCAGAAAATGTAGAGATAATAGAATCCCCACACCGCCTGCATCACCCGATCGGAAATAGGGTGACCACCCACCTTGACCGCGATTTGCGCGGTGGGCCGGATCAGCAACCGGGCCTCGCGCAGGCTTTGTTTGTACAACAACAGGAACCGGATCGCCTTGATGCCGCCGCAGGTCGAACCCACGCAGCCGCCGAAAAAACTGCCCAACAGCAGCAGCAGCGGCACGAAGGCTGGCCAGTCGGACGAGTAGCCGGCCGTGGTCAGTCCGTTGCCGGTGACGATCATCACGCTCTGGAAATAGCCGTGCTGGAGGGATTCCCACAACGGGAATTTGTCGTCGAAGTACAGGTAGGCGCAAGCGATCGCGACGATCCCGGCGACCACCGCGATGAAAAAGCGGAACTCGGCATCCCGAAAAATCACCCTGACACTGCCCCGGCGCCACGCCAGAAAGTACAGGGCGAAATTGACCGCCGCGATCAACGCGAAAGTCCCCGCGATCAGTTCGATAGCGGGATTTTGGTAATAGCCGATACTGGCGTCGTGGGTGGAAAAACCGCCCAGCGCAATGGTGGTGAACGCATGGCATATCGCGTCGAACGGACTCATCCCCGCCGCCCAGAACGCCAGCGCGCACGCCACGTTCAAGCCCACGTAAATGAACCACAGGTTCTTGGCGGTCTCGGTGATGCGCGGGGTCAGCTTCTCGTCCTTCATCGGCCCCGGCGTCTCCGCCTTGTAGAGCTGCATCCCCCCAATCCCCAGCATCGGCAGCAGCGCCACCGCCAGCACCACGATGCCCATGCCGCCAAAAAAGTGCATTTGCGCCCGGTAGTACAAGATCGCCTTGGGCAAGGCGTCGAGATCGGACAGGATGGTGGCGCCGGTGGTGGTCAAGCCGGAGGTGGTCTCGAACCAGGCGTCCAGGAACGAAATATCCGGTTGCTCCGCCAGCATGAACGGCAGCGTGCCCAGCAGGGACAGCAGCACCCAGAACGCCACCACCACCACGAAACCGTCGCGGTTGCGCAGATCGACCTTGAACCGGCACACCGGCAACCAGCACAGCAGACCCAACCCCAGGGTGGCGGCCAGTGTTTCCGCGAACGGCATCACGACATGGAGATCGTCGTACCACCACGCCACCGCGATCGGCGGCAGCATGGTGGTGCTGAACAGCACCAGCAACAACCCCACCATGTGTAGCGCCGTCCTGAGCAGCGCCCGCCGCGGGTAACCGCCCGGTCGCGCGCCGCCGGGCGGCTTCGGAGGTTGCGCCGCCGGCTGCCCGACTTCCAGTCGCGACCCAGGGTCGCTTGTAGCGCCGTCATCGTCCGGAAACGTATTTTCCGCCAGTCCACCGCGCACGATTTGATCGCTCATGGGTCCGATAGATCTCCATCCCCTCGCCGCGGAAACTACAATCGAAAATACCGGATCGGCCTCGCCGATCGGGACTGGCCCGGATCGTCGCTCCCACAACGGCTTCCATGGTGGTTCGCGCTTGGCGGCATGGCGGTGGGAACGATCGATTCCACTTTCCGGCACTGCGAATTAACGTGCTATGTTGTATGCGTTATCATGATCGACGAACAGCAAACCCGCCGCCCGGACACTTCACGGGCCACGGCAATTCTTTAAGAACGGCGAAGGTAGGTCAAGCGAATACCGTGACCCTGATCCATCGTATGGCGGAGCAATTCCGGATCCCGATACATTGGTCGCGCCCTTCGCAGCCGGATCGTCGCCACATCTCCCGGTCACGCTCCGATTAAAGGAAAGAACTAATGAAATTGACTAGCCCCGTCCTGCGCGATCATCAACCGATCCCCGCCGAATTTGCCTTCGGCATTGCCGATCCCCAGCAGCACGTCGTGCTCGGTTCCAACACCAACCCCCCGCTTCAATGGAGCGACCTGCCGCCAGGAACCCGTTCGTTGGCGCTGATCTGCCACGACCCGGACGTACCGACCCGGGCGGACGACGTCAATCAGGAAGAACGGGAAGTTCCAGCCAGTCTGCCGCGCACCGATTTCTATCACTGGATACTGGTGGATCTGTCCCCCGAACCCGCGCAGATTCTGGCCGGCGAATTTTCCGAGGGCATCGCGCCAGGTGGCAAGCCGGGGCCGGCTGGCCCACGCGGCACCCGTCAGGGCATCAACAATTATCGGGAATGGTTTGCCAGCGACCCGGCAATGGCCGGTCGCTATTTCGGTTACGATGGCCCTTGCCCACCCTGGAACGATAGCATCGTGCACCATTACATCTTCACGCTGTTCGCGCTCGATGTGGAGCACTGTCCGGTGGAAGGCGAATTCACCGGCCCCGACGCGCTTGCCGCAATCGCCGGACATGTGCTGGATCAAGCCAGCTTGACGGTCACTTACAGCCTTAATCCAGCCGTAGCGACCTGAACCGTCCGACGATGAACGCCACTCTCGACCAGGCGCGATCATTCCCGACGACTCGCACGACCCGCCGATGCTCACGGCTATCGGCGAGGCGGCGTCTCGAACCTGCCAAGAGGTCGCCATGAACCTCCCCGACCGACCCAGCGCCGAACAACGCCAGCTCAAACGCTGGTATCTGGTTCTATACCTGCGCGTTTACAACCAGGATGATCAAGCCTTGTTGGGCCACATCGTGGATATCAACAAACAAGGGATGCGGCTGGTCAGCGACCACCCCATTCCGGTCAATCAAACCTTCCGATTATGGGTCGATGTCCCCAGGAAAGGCGGTTCGCGGCAACGCATCCCGCTGGAGGTGGAAAGCCTGTGGAGCGGCCAGGACATCAATCCGGATTTCTACGATACGGGGTTCCGTATCCTGAACATCGACATGCCGACACTGCTGCAAATGCAACTGCTGATCGACGAATTCAAATTCTGAAACCAGCCGGACCCGCCAACCATCGCGGGTTCGGCGTCTCTATCCATTGGCATCGATAATGCTTATCTCGGTTTGACGCCTGCGCGTCGGTCGGCCCGAACACTCAGCTTCGAGCCGGTTTCGATCGCTCAAACCGAGGGGATGCCATCATGTCATTAGCCATTGCAACCGACAAAGCACTGGTCTGGGACCGCCAGCAAACCAAGATGGTGCAGAAAACACGGGTAGCGGTTCAACTGGTGGGCAACCACGGCGGCATCTATCGCGAGGCGGGGCCGCTGTATGTGGAAACCGCACAGGAAATATTCGAGGCGACGCAACTATTGCGGGAGCGGCTGATCAAGTCGCTGCTCTCCGGAGTCGGCTGAAACGGGGACGGCGTCGTCATGCCCCACCGTCTCTCCCTCCGTTTGTTGTTCCCCGCCCGCATCTTGGCTGGCAAACCACCCAGCGCGGCCTGACTCGTTCGGGCCGCGCCGCCTCGTTTCCCCCCAACCGATCGTCGCAACTGGCTCCCGCAGTCCAAACCCAACCGGACCGGATCGGTTTGGACCGGAATCATGACCGGCTCGCGCGCCGGTATTGGCGTTCGCACCCTCCGCGTTCTATGCTCAATCGCAAGCCGCGCCAAGGTTTCCGTCGATCGGAACGGCCCCAGCCCTTGGCCTTTCGCCCCATTTCACCGCGGGAAACTCCATGACAGCAGCAAAGAACGCGCTCGGCGGCAGGCTGGAAACCTGCTGCACGTCACCCATGACCGGCTTCACCCGTACCGGCAAGTGCGAAACCGGCCCCCAGGATCCGGGTCGCCACGCAATCTGCGTCCAAGTCAGCACCGAGTTTCTGGCGTTCAGCAAAGCGCGCGGCAACGATCTGAGCACCCCCGTGCCGGAATTCGCCTTCCCCGGCCTGCGTCCTGGCGACCGCTGGTGCCTGTGCGCCGCCCGCTGGAAGGAAGCGCTGGATGCCGGCATGGCGCCGCGCGTGCTATTGACGGCGACGCACGAGGCGGCGCTGGAAGTGGTTTCGCTGAAGGATCTCAAGCAATACGCGCTCGATCTGAATTGAGTGCAACCACCCCGGCGCGCGCCGCCTCTCCTTGTTTCCGAGCAGGGGAACCGCGAAGGCCCCTGCCCGCTATTTGGCCAGCCTGATGCCCGGCGACGGTGTTTCTTCGAATATCTCCCGATAGCTGGCGTAAACCGCGCAGACGGTTACCGGCCCCAGCACGAGCAAACCCAGCCCGAGCGGAATCACCGCCACCACCGCCAGCACCAGATAGATCAAGCCGAACACCAGCAAGGGCAATATATTGATCCAGCAGGCGGCGACGCTGGCCTGCACGGCGGGCCAGGCATTCTGGCCGGACAGCATGACCAGAGGGACGCCATAGAACAGCGCCATGGCAACCACCAGACCGATGGTCATCACGATCAACAGGGCAACGAGACCAGCGCCGACGAACAGTCCGCCCATCGCCTCGGGCGGCACGCCCGCGCCCACGTTGTCCATCATCGCGCCCATCATCATGCCGCCGCCCACGAACATCACCGCCACCAGCGCCATCAGCACGTAGCCGGCCACGCTGAACAGGCCCAGCATCACCAACGGCCCCATCCGCTCCTGATCCCGAAAGCCCTGGAACAAATGGCCGATTTCCAAAGTCCCGCCCCGCGCCTGCGTCGCCGCTCCATACAACATCCCACCGGCAAGCACCGGGCTCAGCAAGGCATGGGCGATCATCCCCACCAATGGGATCAGCGACAGCACCACGCTGACGGCCATGTAAATCACCAGAATTACGATCCAGACCCCAGGCGCCTTAACGAATAGATCCCAACCCTCGACGATCCAGCCCCAACCCCGACCCGCACTCGCACGTATCGCAGTCATACGCAATCCCCTTCTGTTTGCTTTTACTCAAGCCGGCAGCATAACGAAATGTCACCGCCCGGCAACCGTCATCCTGGCGGATTCCCGATAAAGCTCGACTATCGGACGCCGGAGAAAATCGCCTACAGCGCTTCGAACACCCCCGCCGCGCCCATGCCGGTGCCGATGCACATCGTCACCATACCGTATTTGCCGCCGCGCCGGCGCAGACCATGGATCAGCGTGGCGGTGCGGATCGCCCCGGTCGCGCCCAGCGGATGGCCCAACGCAATCGCTCCACCCAAGGGGTTGACCTTGGCCGGATCCAGTTCCAGCTCGCGCATCACCGCCAGACTCTGCGCGGCGAACGCTTCGTTCAGCTCGAACCAGTCGATATCGTCCTTATGCAACCCGGCCAGATCGAGCGCCTTCGGGATGGCGGCGACGGGGCCAATGCCCATGATCCGCGCCGGCACGCCGGCCACGGCATAGCCGACGAAACGCGCCAGCGGCTTCAGGTTCAACCGATCGATCAGGCGCTCGCTCATCAGCAACACCGCCCCGGCGCCGTCGCTCATCTGCGAGCTGTTGCCGGCGGTCACGCTGCCTTGGGCGGCGAACGCCGGCTTCAACTTGGCCAAACCCATCAAAGTGCTGTCGGGGCGCGGACCTTCGTCGTTTTCCACCACCCGCTCGCGGATTTTCACCTGCATGGTCTTGCTGTCCGGCATCCGGTCCACGACCGTGTAGGGCAGGATTTCCTGCCGGAATTCGCCACCGGCGATGGCGGCGGATGCCCGACGATGGCTCTCCGCGGCAAAAGCGTCCTGATCCTCGCGCGAGACGTTCCACTGCTCCGCCACCTTCTCGGCGGTCAGGCCCATGCCGTAGGCGATGCCGATGTTCTCGTCTTTCGCGAACACCTCGGGATTGAGGGCGATCTTGTTGCCGCCCATCGGAATCATGGTCATGGTTTCGGCGCCGGCGGCCAGCATCACGTCCGCCTCCCCCAACCGGATGCGGTCGGCGGCCCGAGCCACCGCCTCCACTCCAGAAGCGCAGAAACGGTTGAGGGTCATGCCCGGCACGCTGTCCGGCAATCCGGCCAGCAGCAGGCCGATACGGGCCACGTTCATGCCCTGCTCGCCTTCGGGCATGGCGCAGCCAACGATCACGTCGCCGATCGATGCCGGGTCCAGCCCCGGACATTGAGCCACCACCCCGCGCAGCACATGCGCCAACAGATCGTCCGGGCGGGTGTTGCGGAACGCGCCGCGCGCCTTGCCGACCGGCGTCCGCGCGGCGGCGACGATGTAAGCGTCCTGGATTTGCTTGTTCATCAATAGCTTCTCCCGTCGATCAATTGCGCAGCGGCTTGCCGGTCTTGAGCGTGTGCTCGATCCGGGCCTGGGTTAGCGGGGTCCGGGCCAGATCGACGAAATGCTTGCGCTCCAAGCCGAGCAGCCACTCTTCGTCCACCAGCGCATTGGCATCGACGTCGCCGCCACACAGAGCGTGGGCGATGCTCAGGCCCAGTCGGTAGTCGTGGGAGGAGATGAACCCGCCGTCGCGCATGTTGACCAGCGCCATCTGACAGGCGGCGATGCCGGTGCGTCCCGCCACCCGGATCGGACGCGGTTGCGGTGGCCGATAACCGGCCTCGGCCAGCGCCCGCGCCTGGATTTTGGCGACGTACAACAGTTCGTGGGGATTGAACACGATCGTGTCGGATGCCTTCAGGTAGCCCAGTTGCCTGGCTTCCTCGGCGCTGCGCGAGACCTTGGCCATGGCCATCGCCTCGAAATACGGGCGCAAAGACGACAGCAGGTCGCCGCCCTTGGCCTCGATCATGGCGCGCAGGGCGAACTCCTTGCAGCCGCCACCGGCCGGAATCAGTCCGACTCCGACCTCGACCAGACCGATGTGACTTTCCAGCGCCGCCACCACCCGGTCGCAGTGCATCAGAAACTCGCAACCGCCGCCCAACGCCAGCCCTTGCGTGGCCGCCACCACCGGCAGCGCCGAATAGCGCAGCGCGGCGGTGGCGCGCTGGAACTTGGCAACGGCGTTTTCGAAGGTCGCGACATCGCCGGCTTGCAGAATCGGCGCTACCTGCGCCAGATTGGCGCCGACGCTGAACGGCGCTTCGGTTTGCCACAGCACCAGACCGTCGAAGCGCTGTTCGGCGATCCGCAACGCCTCCAGCACCCCGTCCAGCACCTCGTCGCCGATCGTGTGCATCTTGCTCTTGAAGCTCAGCACGCCGATGCCGTCGCCGCTGCTCCACAGTCGCACGCCGCTATTCTCGAACGTGGTCTCGCCGTAACGAGGCAGCGCTTCGCCCAGCACCCGCTCGGGATAAAGCTGGCGCCGGTAAACCGGCAGCGTGGAGCGCGGCTTGTAGACGCCCTCCAGCGCCGAATAGGAACCCTCGGGCCGATGCGCGCCATCCACTTGCTTGACCCAGGCCGGCAGCGGTGTCGCGGTCATGGCCTTGCCGGCGGCGATGTCCTCCTCGATCCAGGCCGCCACCTGTTTCCAACCCACCGTTTGCCAGATCTCGAACGGTCCCATGCTCCAGCCGAAACCCCAGCGAATGGCAAAATCCACATCGCGGGCGGTATCGGCGATTTCCGCCAGCAGCACCGCCGCGTAGTGGAACACGTCGCGCTGGATCGCCCACAGGAATTGGGCCTGCGGATGTGCGCTGGCGCGTAGGGCGGCGAATTTTTCGGCGGGATTTTCGATCTTGAGGAGGGCTTGCACCGCTTCGTCGGGCTGGGCGCCGGCGTCCCGATAGTTGCCGGTGGCCGTATCCAGCACCTGCTTGCCCTTGTTGGCGTAGATGCCGGCCCTGGTTTTCTGACCCAGCGCACCCTTGTCGATCAGCGCGGCCAGCCACGCGGGCGGGTTGAAATAGCGCTGCCACGGATCATCGCGCAACGCCAGCGCCGAGCCCTCGAACACATGGCCCATGGTATCCAGGCCGACAATGTCGGCGGTGCGGTAGGTGGCGCTCCTGGGCCGGCCGATGGCCGGACCGGTCAGCGCGTCCACCAAATCCAGCCCCAATCCAAACATCCGGGTGTGATGGATGGTCGCCGCCATGGAAAACACGCCGATGCGGTTGGCGACGAAGTTCGGCGTGTCCTTGGCGCGGACCACGCCCTTGCCCAAGGTGCTGACCAGGAAGGTTTCCAGCAAATCGAGAATGGCCGGATCGGTGGCTTGGCAGGGAGTCAGCTCCACCAGCGCCATGTAGCGCGGCGGATTGAAGAAATGGATGCCACAAAAGCGCGGGCGCACGGCCTCTGGCACCGACTCGGCCAGCACGCTCAGCGGTAGGCCGGAGGTATTGGTGGCCAGAATCGCCCGCTCGTTGAGATAGGGCGCGATCCGCCGGTACAGGTCGGCCTTCCAATCCGCACGCTCGGCGATGGCTTCGATCAGCAGATCGCAACTCCGCAGCTCCTCCAGGCGCTGATCGTAGTTGGCGGGATGGATCAGGTCGGCCCGCTCCCTGACGGCGAATGGGGCCGGACTGAGCTTGATCGTGTTGGCGATGGCTTGGGTCACGACCCCGTTGGGATCGCCGTCCCTGGCCGGCAGGTCGAACAACACCACCGGCACGTCGGCATTGGCCAGATGGGCGGCGATCTGCGCCCCCATCACGCCCGCGCCCAGAACCGCCACCCGGCGAATCGCTGCTGCGTTATTCATAATCGTGGATGTCCTCTCAGGCTATCGAAGCGCCCCTTTCTCCCAAATTCCTCCACCCTCCATGGAAAGAGGGGGCGGGCGGTCACGCTAAAAAAACAAAGCCGGGAACGGCGTCCCGGCTGTTTCGAATGGGCGGCGTCGTCGCCGGGTCGCGGAGTGATTTGCACGATCATCGGGCACACCCATTCCAAAACGTGCAAAATCCGCTCAAACGGGCTGATGGCTACCCAGCAGACGCCGGACCCCGTCCGCGTCGAAAGGCCAATCCAGCTCGTTCCCAGTGTCCAGGCGGCGCAGGACCGGGATGCGGACACCGTACCGTTCCAGCAACTCCTCATCGTCGACGATTTCGACCGTGCCGACCCCGGTGGTTTGCCGCCGGACCAACGCTTCGGCTTGTTCGCACAGGTGACAGCCACTGGTCGTATACAGCACCAGGATCGGTTCGACCCACTGGGATTTCATGCGCCTCCCTCCAAGCCAGCCGGGAAATTATCCCGCCGGCGTCCGTCACCGCGCCGGCCATTATCGTTCATAATTATATTCATCATTCGCCTACCGGATTCCTTCCTCCTCCACGCATGGTCAAACTGCTGCACGAACTCATTCTCGAACAGGCGGAGCGCACGCCCACCGCCATCGCGGTCGTTCACCGGCGAACCAGCCTGGATTACGCCACTCTCGCCAGTCTGATTCAGGCCGCGGCCCGCGGCTTGCTGGCGCTCGACCTGAATCGAACCGAGCGGGTCGCCGTCTACCTGCCGAAGCGCTTGGAAACCGTCGTCACCCTGTTTGGCGCCGCGCTGGCCGGCGGCGCGTTCGTGCCGATCAATCCCTTATTAAAAGCCGAGCAGGTGGCCTATATCCTGCGCGACTGCAACGTTCGGGTTCTGATCACCGCGCGCGACCGAGCGGAGTTGCTGAAACCCGTGCTGGCCGACTGCCCGGACCTGCACAGCCTGGTGCTGGCCGATGGAATATCGTCCATCGGCCGCCGCATGCACCACATCCAAGTCATCGACTGGTCCGAACTGCTGGAAGCGGACGCCGGCCGGGCGGCGGCGCGAACGATCGACATCGACATGGCCGCCATTCTGTACACCTCGGGCAGCACCGGCAAACCCAAGGGCGTGATTCTATCGCATCGCAACATGCTGGCTGGCGCTTTCAGCGTCGCCGAATACCTCGACAACCGGGCCGACGACCGCATTCTGGCGCTGCTGCCGTTCAGCTTCGATTACGGCCTCAGCCAGATGACCACCGCTTTCGCGGTCGGCGCGCGCGTCGTGCTGATGGATTATCTGCTGCCGCGCGACGCGATCAACACGGTCGCCCGCGAGCGGATCACCGGACTGGCGGCGGTGCCGCCGATGTGGGTGCAACTGGCGCAGTTGGAATGGCCGGCGGCGGCGGTGGACAGCCTGCGCTATTTCACCAACTCCGGCGGGGCCATGCCGCGCGCCACCCTGACGGCCCTGCGCCGAGTCTTGCCGAAAACCACCCCGTTCCTGATGTACGGCCTGACCGAAGCCTTCCGCTCCACCTATCTGCCGCCGACGGAAATCGAGCGCCGGCCGGACTCCATCGGCAAGGCTATTCCCAATGCCGAGGTTCTGGTGGTGCGCGAGGATGGCTCGCCCTGCGCGCCCGGCGAACCGGGCGAACTGGTGCATCGCGGCGCGCTGGTGGCGCTGGGTTACTGGAACGATCCGATCAAGACCGTCGAACGCTTCCGCCCGGCGCCCGGCCAGAACCCCGGCCTGCCCTTGACCGAACCGGCGGTCTGGTCCGGCGATACGGTGCGCGCCGACGAGGAGGGGTTCCTGTATTTCATCGGCCGCAAGGACGACATGATCAAGACCTCCGGCTATCGGGTCAGCCCAACCGAGATCGAAGAAGTGCTGTACGGCAGCGGCCAGGTGGCCGAAGCGGCGGCGCTGGGCATTCCGCATCCGATGCTCGGCCAGGCGGTGGTCGCCGTGGTCAAGCCGCTGTGCGACGATTTCAACGAAAGCGCGCTGATCGCCCGCTGCAAACAACACTTGCCCAACTTCATGACGCCCTTGCGGGTGATCGTCCGCCGTGCCGACCTGCCGCGCAACCCCAACGGCAAGATCGACCGCAAAAACCTGGTCGAGGAGTTTCGCACGCTATTTCCGGAATCGCTTGTTTGAGGGTTAATAAGGTATACGCCGATGGGTACAACCCGCCCCGCCCACTGGCCGATGGATCAGTTTCCGACCATCGACGACTGTTTGCGGGTGGGCGGCATTCCGCTGACCCAACTGGCGGCGCGGGTCGGACAAACCCCGTTTTACGCCTACGACCGCCGCCTGTTGGATCGAAAAGTCGCGCTGCTGCGCGGCGAACTACCAACCGCCATCAAGCTACATTATGCGATCAAGGCCAATCCGATGCCGGCGCTGGTCCGGCACATGGCCGGATTGGTGGATGGACTGGATGTCGCCTCGCTGGGCGAATTGCGCGTCGCGCTGGACGCCGGCATGAGTCCCGCCGAGATCAGCTTCGCCGGTCCGGGAAAACGGCCACCGGAACTGGCCGCCGCCATCGCCGCCGGCATTACGATCAATCTGGAGTCGGTCCGGGAACTGGAAACGGCGGCCCGCCTGGGCCGGGAACAGGGGCAGCGACCCCGAACGGCGGTGCGGGTCAACCCGGATTTCGAGCTGAAAGCCTCCGGGATGAAGATGGGCGGCGGCCCCAAACCGTTCGGGGTGGACGCCGAGCAGGTTCCGGCGCTGCTGCGACGGATCGGCGAGCTGGAACTGGATTTTGAGGGCTTTCACATCTTCACCGGCTCGCAGAATCTGCGCGCCGAGGCCATTGTCGAAGCGCACGACCGCACGTTCGAGCTGGCGCTGCGGCTGGCGGCCGACGCGCCGGGACCGGTGCGCCTGCTCAACATCGGCGGCGGTTTCGGCATTCCCTACTTCCCTGGCGACCAGCCGCTCGATCTGACGCCGATCGCCGTCAATCTGGAACGCTGGCTGCCGGTGGTTGAGGCACGACTACCCCAGGCGCAAGTGGTGCTGGAACTGGGCCGCTATCTGGTCGGCGAAGCCGGCCTCTACGTCGCCGAGGTGGTGGATCGCAAGGTGTCGCGCGGCCACACTTTCCTGATTACCAACGGTGGTTTGCATCATCACTTGGCGGCGTCCGGCAACTTTGGCCAGGTGCTCCGCAAGAATTATCCGGTCGTGGTCGGCAACCGGGTCGTCGGAACCGAACGGGAAGTCGTGACGGTGGTCGGGCCGCTGTGCACGCCGCTGGATATTCTGGCCGACCGGATGGAGCTGGCGAAAGCCGATGTCGGCGACTTGATCGTGGTGTTCCAGTCCGGCGCTTATGGGCTGACCGCCAGTCCGACCGCGTTTCTCGGCCATCCGCCCTGTGTGGAGGTCTTGGTGTGACGGGTGGACCGTAAACCCCGCTCGCCCACGTTGACTATAACCATCCC
Organism: Candidatus Competibacter sp.; assembly: GCA_029624815.1. Classification (GTDB taxonomy): domain Bacteria; phylum Pseudomonadota; class Gammaproteobacteria; order Competibacterales; family Competibacteraceae; genus Competibacter. The sequence continues at coordinate 169,551 of JARSSH010000057.1, read as the reverse complement.
ATTCGGGTTGTGGACGCCCGGATGATTCAACTCCCCTCATCCCCGACCCCTCTCCCGCTTGCGGGAGAGGGGAGCGCGTCAGCGCGGGGTGAGGGCGCGGCGAGCAAGCAACCACCATTGATCCAGAATTGCTATATTTTGCATCAATATTTCGACGCCTTTAAACCTCGCCCGCCGTCGTCACGGATTGAACGCCATGCCCGCCCCGGATCAGACCGAATCCTTTATCCGCACTTGGCGCGACAGCACGCTTAACGAGCGCAGCGGCGCTCAACAGCATTTCATCGGTCTTTGCCGGCTGCTCGACCTTGAACCGCCCGCCGAGGCCGACCCGCGCGGCGAGTGGTTCACTTTCGAGAAGGGCGCGAAGAAGACCGGCGGCGGCGATGGTTGGGCCGATGTCTGGCGGCGGCACTGCTTCGCCTGGGAATACAAGGGCAAGCACAAGGACTTGAACGCGGCCCTGCGGCAATTGCGGCAATACGCCCTGGCGCTGGAAAACCCGCCGCTGCTGATCGCGTCCGACATGGAAACGATCGAGATCCACACCCACTTTTCCAACACGGTCAACGTCGTCCACCGGCTGGCGCTGGCCGACCTGGCCGACCCGGACCAGTTGCAAAAGCTACGCTGGGCGTTCGTCGAGCCCGAGCGGCTCAAGCCCGGCCAGACGCGGGAAGCGGTCACCGAGGTGGCGGCGCGCCTGCTGGGCGACCTGGCGCAGCGCCTGCGCCAGCGCGGCCACCCGCCCCAACCGGTGGCGCACTTCATCACCCGCCTGCTGTTTTGTCTGTTCGCCGAGGATATCGGGCTGTTGCCGGATCGCCTGTTCGGCGACCTGCTGGCCGAGGCCCGCCGCAACCCGGCCGAATTCCCCGCCCTGGCCGGCGGGTTGTTTCGCGCCATGCAAAGCGGCGGCCGGTTCGGCCTGACCCGCATCGCCTGGTTCAACGGCGGGCTGTTCGACGACGACGCTTGCCTGCCGCTGGAGCGCGCCGACCTGGATCTCCTGCACTCGGCGGCGGCGCTGGACTGGTCCGCCATCGAACCGGCGATCTTCGGCACCCTGTTCGAGCGCGGCCTCGACCCGGACAAGCGCGGCCAGTTGGGCGCGCACTACACCGACGCCGGGTCCATCCGCCGGCTGGTCGATCCAAGCATCCGCGAGCCGCTGCTGGCGGAGTGGGCGGCGGTCAAGGCGGACATCGCCGGCCGGACGAGCAAAACCGGCCCGAAAGTCCGCCAGCAGGGCGCGGACCGGCTGCACGGCTTCCTGGAACGGCTGCGCACCTTCCGCGTCCTCGATCCCGCCTGTGGCTCGGGTAATTTCCTGTACCTGGCGCTGCGGACCCTCAAGGACATCGAACACCAGGCGATGCTGGAGGCGGAAACGCTGGGCTTGCAACGCGGCTTCCCGGCGGTCGGCCCGGAGGCGGTGCTCGGGATCGAACTCAATCCCTACGCGGCGGAACTGGCGCGGCTGACGGTGTGGATCGGGGAGATTCAATGGATGCTGGGGCACGGCTACAGCCTCAACGATCAGCCCATTCTCAAGCCGCTGGACACCATCGAGTGCCGGGACGCGCTGCTCGACGGGGACCGCGAGGCGAGCTGGCCGGCGGCGGACGCCATCGTCGGCAACCCGCCGTTCCTGGGGGACAAGAAGCAATTATCCGAATTGGGGGCGGCGTATGTGGAGGCGCTACGCCAGACCTATCAGGGGCGGGTTCCAGGCGGCGCCGATTTGGTGTGCTACTGGTTCGAGAAGGCGCGGGCGCACATCGAAGCCGGACTGGCGCAGCGGGCCGGACTGGTCGCGACCAACTCGATCCGTCAGAAGCGCAACCGACCGGTGCTGGAACGCATCCGGGCGAGCGGCGTGATCTTTCACGCCTGGTCCGATCTGGAATGGATCAACGAAGGCGCGGCGGTGCGGGTGTCGCTGGTGGCGTTTGGGAATCCCCCCCAGCCCCCCTTTTTCAAAGGGGGGAGCCACGCCTCCCTTGACCCCCCTTTGAAAAAGGGGGGTGGCGAAGCCGGGGGGATTTTTCTGAACGGCCAGCCCGTCGCCGCGATTCACGCCGATTTGACCGGATCGAACGAGACCACCGGCGCACTGGATTTAACGCAAGCGCGCCCGTTGCCGGAAAATGCCGGTTGCTCGTTTTTCGGCCTGTGTCTGGCGGGCGCATTCGCGGTGGATGGCGACACGGCGCGACGCTGGTTGGGCCAACCCAATCCGCATGGCCGATCGAACAGCGAAGTGCTGCGCCCGATCTGGAACGGCGTGGATGTCACCCAGGGTTGGAAGGGCCGCTGGGTCATCGACTTCGGCGCCGACTTGAGCGAGGGCGAAGCGGCCCTTTACGAAATGCCTTTCGCTCATGTCTTGGCGAAGGTGAAACCAGTGCGGATGAACAACCGCGAGAAATCGCGGGTTGAGTACTGGTGGCGGCATGGTCGCCCACGCCCAGAGTTGCGCCGTAAACTGGCGGGCCTGACGCGCTACATCGCCACGCCGGAAACCGCCAAGCATCGCTTCTTTGTTTGGTTTCCGATCAGCGCCGCGCCCGAACACAGTCTGATCGTGATTCCCCGCGAGGACGACGCGACCTTTGGCGTGCTGTCGTCGCGGTTTCATATCGTTTGGGCTTTAGCGAAAGGGGGAACGCTGGAAGATCGTCCCCGCTACAACTCGACCATGACCTTCGAGACCTTCCCCTTCCCCGCCGGCCTGACCCCGAACATCCCGGCCAGCGCCTACGCCGCCGACCCGCGCGCCCAAGCCATCGCCGCCGCCGCCCGGACCCTCAACGAACTGCGCGAGAACTGGCTCAACCCCTCGCCATGGGTGGAGCGCATCCCGGAAATCTCCCCTCTCCCCGCGGGAGAGGGGCCGGGGGTGAGGGCCTACCCCGACCGGCTGATCCCCAGGCCCGAACACGCCGCCGAACTCAAGAAGCGCACCCTGACCAACCTCTACAACCAGCGCCCGGCGTGGCTGGCCAACGCCCATCGCGCCCTGGATGAAGCCGTCGCCGCCGCCTACGGCTGGCCGGCGGATCTCGGCGACGACCAAATTCTACGGCGATTACTGGAGCTGAATCTGGCGCGGGCCACACGCTGACCGGCGGCAGGGTTTTTTTGCAACCCGTCAACGAACCCGCTTAGCGGCGATTATGAGTACCCGCCCAGACGGCCAGGGAGACCTCGTATAGAAACAGGCTCCAGGCAACCACCATCGCCACCATCGCCAGCACGAACAGGCCGGCGACGACCTGAGCCAACTCGACCGACAGCAGCGCGCCCAGAAACGTCCCCGCCACCACCAGGCACACCAGCAGCGCGCCCAGCACGGCGAACAGAATGGCGAAATAGATCAGATTGCCCCGGCGGATCAATTGCGCCATTTCCTGCTGCTGTTCCGCCGCCGACCCGTTCACCCGCGTACACAATCGTTCTTGAACCACGCGCCGACGATCAACGATCCGCGCCAACCGGGTCGCCAGAATGTTGATCAGCGTCCCCATGGCCACCAAGAGGAACGCCGGGGCAACCGAGAGCTGAATGACGCGGGTAATGTCGCTGAGGTGCGTTTCCATCACGGTGCGGGGTCTCTACCCTCAATCATCGAGTTATCCCAGATAAGCTGTGGTCGCCACTCGTCACGCCCTCACCCCGCGCTGACGCACTCCCCTCTCCCGCCGGCGGGAGAGGGGTCGGGGGTGAGGGCGTCTGTCATCGCCTATCAATCAGCAACTTAAAGAGGATTGCTATAGCGATCCCAGATTAGTTGTGGTTGCCGCCCGCCACGCCCTCACCCCGCGCTGACGCGCTCCCCTCTCCCGCCGGCGGGAGAGGGGTCGGGGGTGAGGGCGTCCGTTATCACCGATCAATCCACAACTCACAGAGGATGGCTATATGACTGCTGCTTTACATCTTGTCGGCAGGCATGGGTGTGACGGGCGGCGCGGAAAAATCGGGCGGTTCCTCGACGATCCGCCGGTAGGATTTGGCGGGTTTGGCCAGAGCGGCGGCGCTCTGTTCGGCCCGGCGGGGGCAACCGGGCAAACATTTTTCCAGAGCCTTCAAAGCATTTTCCCGCAGGGCCGACCCTCTTTGCGCCGGATCGGCCAACGCCGGATCGCTCAGTACCGCCGCCGCCCAGGGATAGAGCGGATCTCGATCGAAACCACTGCCCAGCACGAAGGCCAAGGCCAGGTAATTCATCATGCCGGATTCGGTGGTGACGCCGTGGTACTTGGCGGCTTCGTAACCGGAGCGCACCAAAGCGCGCAGCGCCCCATCGCCGAGCGCCTTGTACTTCTCCGGGGCCAGCGTTTGCAGCAGCAACAGCACGCGATGGCCGAAACTGGGCGCACCCGGCAGCCCCTCGAATACCCGCGGATGGCGCAACACGTTCAGCGTCTGCCGCAAAAATTCGTTGTCCGGCCCCACCGTCCGATCCAGGAACGCCATTGCCTGCTCGTACAACGGCACGATGCGGGTATCGGGCGTTTCCGGCGGCGGCGCGGGCTCGGTTTCCTCCGGTGGCGGCGTGGGGGCCGGAGCCGGAGCCGTCCCGACTTGGGGCTCCGGCTGTCGCGGCTCCTCGGCGGGCGGCGGCGCGGGCGGTTGCAGCGGCGGCATCCAGGCCAGTTGCGGATCCTCGTCGAAGGCGCTGCCCAGCATGAACATCAGGGCGAGGTACAGGTACAGGCCGCGCTCGGTGTGCACGCCCCGGCTTTCGGCCCGCTGCATACCGTAGCGCACCACCCGACCCAACTGGGTGGAACCCAGCGCGGCGGCCTGTTCCGGGAAAAAAGTCCGCAGATGATCCAGCAGGCCGGCTTCGAAGCGTTGCGCCGCGATCTGCTCGAAAACCTTCATCTGCGACCTGCGTATCACCAGCATCGCTCACTCCTTCCCCGCATCCCGACCCGGCCCACCGGCTTGGGGCCGCGCCGGGATCTCCAGTTCGACCCGATCCTTGCCAAGCTGACCGCCCGCAACCCAGAACTTCAGCAGGCCGCCGTCCTCGTCCTCGCACAGCAGACGGGAAATCGGGCCGAACAGCGTCCGCAACTCGTCGGCGTCGCAGGTCGGCAGATAGACGCGCAGCACCCGAGGATCGTAGTAGCGGAAATACAGCGGCTGAAAATCCGGATCGTACGCCATGGTCAGACCGCACAAGTGCTCGCGCATCGGTCGCCATTCCGCCGCGCCGAGGGCAAAAATACCCCAGTGCCGTCCCCAGCCCTGCTGGAGCAGCCAAGCCGTGAACGGCGATTCCCGTTCCAGGATCGCCTGATACGGCGCCGCCTGGGCCAGTTCGGGGATCAGATCGCCGCGATAGAGGCACACCGCCTCCACTCGATGCTCTCGCAACGCCTGCGGCAAATCGGGGATGGCCGCGCCGTCCAGCACCGCGTAGACCCGCGCGCCGGGGTCGGCAAACAGGTGCCGGGTCAACACATCGAGGGGATTCGAGATGGCCATGCGTGCTGTCTCCGGGCAACGATCAGTCGTTCCGGTCACTACCGGATGGAGCGCGACACCAGCAATGGCGACGGCCGGTCAGCCACCAGGAAAACAGGGTCATGCCATCAGTCATGAGTGGTTCTCCCCCCTCGCGGCGGGGCCGGCGGCGGCGGTTCAACAAAAGGTTTAGCGCTGTCACTGGCGTTCCGGGCCGTCTGGGCTTGCGCGGCCTGCTGCTGCGCTTGCGGCGTCGGCGACGGCGGATTGGAAGCGGCGGCCGGCGGCGGGGACGACGATCCGCTCCCGGTCGGCAACCCATCATCCAGCAGTTCGACGTTGCCGACACTGGCCGAGTCGAGACTTTGACTTTTCTGCTGGGCCTGGGGTCCGGCCTGGGCGTCGCTGGCCTGGCCGGATTCGGCGGTGGCCGCTTCCTTGGGCTCCGTGGGCGCGGCCGGCGGCGACGGCGCGGCCGGCGAGCACCCGGCGCCGGAGCCGGCCGCGCCGCCGCTGTTGATCATGACGAGCGAGCCCTGAATGAACACGCCCACCGAATTGATGTTGATGAAATTGCCGCCGACCTTGATGGTCAGCGACATGCCGGCCTCGATCACCACGGTCATGCCGCCTTTGATGTGGACCTCCATCCCGGCGTCCACGGCGCACTTCATGCCCGCCTTCTGCTGCAAATCCATGCCGGCATCGACCGAAATCGTACCGCCGGCTTTGATGTTCTGTCGGCTGCCGACCTTGAGGTGCTGATCGCCGCCGATTTCCTCCTTCTGATCGCCGCCGATTTTCAGCGAGGCCGTGCCATCGATCTTGGCCTTCTGGTCGCCCTTGACGGTCAGATGCTGATTGCCTTCCACTTTTTCCAACTGGTCGGCCTTGACAATCAGATGCCGTTCGTTGCCGATCCACTCGAAGGCGTCCTTCTTGACCCGGATGTCCTGGTTGCGTTGAGCGTGGATGAACATCTGCTCGCTGTCCTTGGCATCCTCCAGGCGAATTTCGTTGAAACCGTTGCCGCCCTTGCTGGAATTGCTCTTGAGCGTGGACATGGTGGCCTTGGCCGGCAGACCGTAGGGCGGCATGTTGATGCCGTTGTAGACCCGTCCGGTCACGATCGGCTGGTCGGGATCGCCCTCCAGAAAATCCACGATCACTTCCTGGCCGATGCGCGGAATGTTCATCGCGCCCCACTGCTTGCCCGCCCACAGTTGCGAGACGCGAATCCAGCAGGAGCTGTTTTCGTCGGCCCGGCCGTAGCGATCCCAGTGGAACTGGCATTTCACCCGCCCGTACTGATCGGTGTGGATTTCCTCGCCGCTGGGGCCGACCACGGTGGCGGTTTGCGGCCCCTGCACCACCGGCTTGGGGGTGACGCGCGGTGCGCGATACTGTTGCTTGGCCTCGATCGCGCTAATCTCGCCCCGGTAAGGCTTTCCGGAAATCCCCCCCTCCAGGAAGGACTCGAATTCGTCCGATTCGATCTGATGCATCGCCGACACGATCAAATACTCCCGGTTCTGGTCCTCGCGCGAGCAGTTGCTCAGACTGAACAGGTAACCGGCCGCCAACCCGGCGGCGTTGCCCTCTCCCCGGGCGACTTCGTGCTGGGCCAGAAATTCCTCCAGCCGGATCTTGGAATAGTTGCTGCCATCGCCGGGGTCGACATATTCGCCCGGATAGTCGTAAATCTCGAAGTCCGCCAAGGCATGGCCTTTGGGCTTGTTCAACACCGAGCGCAAATTCTTGCGCGGGGCGGTGAAATCGTAATCGTTCAAGGCGCAGGCGCCGGGTTGTACGTTCTGGACAATGTGCCATTCGTACAAATGGTCCCGCTCGCGGTGCTCGTGGATGTCCGGCGGAAAATAGGGCACGGTTTCGTATTTCGGGAATTTTTCGTGAGAACCGTAATTGTCGGCCAACACCAGCACATGCTTGCCGTTTTGGTGCGTGAAAAAGCAGTACATGCCCTCCTGCTCCATCAACCGGCAGACGAAATTGAAATCGGTCTCCCGGTACTGCACGCAATACTCCCATTCGCGGTAAGTGCCGCTCAGGGCATCCTTGAAATCGGTGAAACCCTGCTCCCGGAACACGTCCTTGATGATGTCGGGCACCTTCTTGTTCTGAAAAATCCGACAGTCGGCGGTGCGGGTCAGAAACCACAGCCATGGGCTCAGCGTGGCGCGGTAGGCCCCGTAGCGCAAACCGCGGGTTCCGATATAACTAAAACGGGTCACCAGACCATTGAAGTAGCGGGTGCCCTGCTTGTAGGGCAGTTCCAGGCGGACCGTCATGTTGGTGCCCAACACGTCCGCCAGCTTGATGTCGGTTTTCTCGCTGAACAGTTCCAGCTCGCACTCGAACAATCGACCCATTTGTTCGGTGACAGTCATGCGTCCGAACAGCAGGACATCCTCGCCCAGGACGCTGTTGACGGCGATCATCCGGTGTTTTTGCGTGGCGGTGGCCATACCCTCAACTCCAGAAGCCTGCTGCGCGATGCAGCCCTGCTACTGAGTGTAGCAGCAAAACCGGGGCAAAAAAGCAGTGGGCAACTCATCGTCAAAGCTGCTAAAACCGCATTAAACTTAACCTTGTCAGCTACCTCTTTGGAGAGCCCGCGCCATGCCAGGCCGAATGGAATTTCAGTTCGAACTACCCCGCTCCGCTTCGCGACCCCGCCGCCGCGATTCCGATGCTCCGCTGCGCGTGCTGGTCATGGCCGACTTCAGCGGACGCGCGCAGCGGGAAACTCCCGCCGCCCTCCTGGATTTGGCCAGCAGGGCGCTGCTGACGGTCAACGCCGACAACCTTGACGCCATCATGGCCCGGCTGACCCCCAAACTGCGACTCGCGATGAATGGGGGAAGCGGTGGCGCGGCGCTGACCATCGGCTTCGCCCAGATCGACGACTTTCATCCCGATGCGCTTTACCAGCGGCTGGAGTTGTTTCAGTCCCTGCGCCGCAGCCGCGCCCGCCTGCTCAATCCGGCCAGTTTCGCCCAGGCCGTCGCCGAACTGAGCCCCACGCCGCCCCAGGAATCCGCCAAGCCGGAACCGGCCACCGAGGAAAACGATTCCGCCCTGCTCGAACGGCTATTGGGCAAAACGCCCGATCAGCCACCGCCGGCGCGGCCGGCCGATGTCGGAGCGGCGGCCATCAACACCCTGCTGCAAGCCGTGGTCCAACCGCATATCGTGCGGACCGACCCTCGGCAGGAGGCCTGGGTCGAGGCGGTGGACGCGGCGATCGGCGAGCAGTTGCGGGCGATCCTGCACCAACCGGCGTTCCAGGCGCTGGAAGCGGCCTGGCGCGGCGTGCAGGGGCTGGTCGCCAGTCTCGATAGCGATGTGCTGCGCGTCGACCTGCTCGATGTCACCAAGCAGGAACTGCTCGCCGACCTGCGCACCGCCGCTGGCCAACCACGCGCCACCAGCCTCTACACCCTGTTGATCGACCGGGAAGTCCAGTTGCCCGACAGCCAACCCTGGTCGCTGTTGGTGGGAGACTACGCGTTTGGCGCCACGCCGGATGACATCGCCCTGCTGGCGGCGCTGGGATCGGTGGCCGCTCACGCCGGCGGTCCGTTCCTGGCGGCGGCCGACCCGAGCGTGCTGGGCTGCGCGTCCACCGCCGATCTGGCCGACCCCGCGCAATGGGCGCCACTGCCCGCCGCCGCCGAACAAGACTGGCGGGCGCTGCGCCAAACCGAGGTCGCGCCCTGGCTCGGGCTGACGCTGCCGCGGGTGCTGCTGCGACTGCCCTACGGCCGCAAGACCGAACCGGTCGAGCAACTGGAATTCGAGGAAATGCCGCTGGGCCGCGATCCCGATGCCTATCTATGGGGCAATCCGGCCTTCGCCTGCGCGCGGCTGATCGCGGCGGCGTTCGCGGAGAACGGCTGGGACTTCAGCCCCGGCGATGTGCTGGAACTGGACGATCTGCCGGCGCATGTGTACGGAGAAGCCGAGGAACGGCTGATGCAGCTAGGCGCCGAGGTGCTGCTGGGCGAACGGGCCATGCAGGCGCTGCTGGCGCGGGGCATCATGCCGCTGCTGGGTCACCGCCAGCGCAACGCGGTCCGGCTGGCGCGGTTCCAGTCGCTGGCCGATCCTCCGGCGGCGCTGGCGGGAGGGTGGCGGGAATAGGCCGCGCGTTCCACCGGAACCGGAGACGGGCGGACGCCCCGTCAAGCTCGCCACGGCTTGTCTTGAAGCGTGTTTGCCGCTCCGGCGTTCTCACGCCGCCCGCAACGCCTCGATCACCGGTTTCGTCTCCGGCCAGATTCCGCGCCAGAGATGGAACGACTCCGCCGCCTGCTCCACCAGCATCCCCAACCCGTCCAGGGAATGGGCGGCGCCATGCGCCCATCCCCAGCGCACGAAGGCGGTCGGTTCCCGACCGTACATCAGGTCGTAGCACCAGCCGTCCGCCGCCAGCACACCCTCCGGCAACGGCGGCGCGGCATCGTGCAGACCCGCCGCCGTGGCGTTCACGATCAGGTCGAATTGGCGCCCGGCCAGATCGGCGAAGCCGCAGCCGGACACCTGTCCCAAGTCACTGAAACGCAGCATCAGTTCCACCGCCTTATCCACCGTGCGGTTGGCGATCGCCAGCAGCGCCGGCCGTTCGGCCAGCAACGGCTGCAATACCCCGCGCGCCGCGCCGCCCGCCCCCAACAGCAAAATCCTTTTATCCGCCAGCGGACAGCCGTGATTGACGGCCAGATCGCGCACCAGTCCCGGTCCGTCGGTGTTGTCGCCGCGCACCCCGGCCGGATCGAAAATCAGCGTATTCACCGCCCCGGCCCGCTCGGCGCGCGCGCTAAGCAGGTCGGCGAATACCCAGGCATTCTGTTTGAACGGTACGGTCACGTTCAGCCCCTTGCCGCCAGCTTCCCGAAACGCCCGCGCCGCCGCCGCGAAGCCGTCCGGTTCAACCAGAATGGCGCGGTATTCCAGATTCTGGCCGGTCTGGGCGGCAAACAGCGCATGAATTCGCGGGGATTTGCTGTGGGCGATGGGGTTGCCCATCACGGCGTATTGGTCCGGTAACGCAGTCATGGCGATTCTCCGCTCTCTCGGTTACGCAACGGTGTCCGCAACCGTTGCTCGAACTCGGCTGGCGGCACATATTGCAGCAGCGCCCCGCCATTGTCGCCGAGTAGCAGGTCCAACCCCAGCGCCGGGTACAGCCAGTGCGTTCCATCCTGGACGGACAGACGTTCGACCGGCTCGCCGAAGCGCTTGCGCACCAGATCGGCGTCGAATTTGACCGCCGGCAGGTAGGTGATGGCGGTCACCATCGCGTCCAGCGCCGAATCGTGATCGGCTTCGGCCACCGGATAACGGCGGCCGCCGCCGGCGGTGGGCTGGCCCTCGCCGGCATGGGCGCGGAGGACGTCCAGCCGCTCCTCGGGCAAGCGCGCCGACAGCACCAGTCTGGCGTTCAAACCGCCGACCACCGTATCCCGAAAATAGGCTTCCAAGCTCAAGCCCCGACCCCGATCCCGAAAGACCCCCAGCTCGTAGCGCCGGCCCAGCTTTTGCGCCGCATCCCGCAGCGTGCTTTCACCGAGGGTCAGGCCAAACACGGTCGAGCTTGCGCCGTTCTGGCCGATTTCCACCTGCCAGGGGAGGTCTTGTCCGGGCGCGGCGGATCGACCGCCCGGCGGGCGCATGATCGCCAGGAAAAACCCGCTCATGGCCACGCCCGCCGCGACCAGCAGCAGAATTTTCCAGTTCCTCATGCCGCCCGCCGCAGCCAGGCGGCCGCCCGTCCGGCGAAATAACTCAGTATCGCGTCGGCCCCGGCTCGCTTGATCGCCAGCAGCGATTCCATCGCCGCCGCCCGCTCGTCCAGCCAGCCGTTGCCGGCCGCCGCCAGCAGCATGGCGTACTCGCCGCTGACCTGGTACACGAAGGTCGGCGCGGCGAACTGATCCTTGACCCGGCGCACGATGTCCAAATAGGGCAGACCCGGTTTGATCATCACCATGTCCGCGCCTTCTTCCAAATCCAGCGCCACCTCGCGCAGGGCCTCGTCGCTGTTGGCCGGGTCCATCTGATAGCTGGTTTTGCTGCCTTTGCCGAGCGCGCCGGCCGAGCCGACCGCGTCGCGAAACGGCCCGTAAAAACTGGAGGCGTACTTGGCGGAATAGGCCAGAATCCGGGTGTGGACGAAGTCGTTGGATTCCAGCGCCTCGCGGATGGCGGCGATGCGCCCGTCCATCATGTCCGAGGGCGCCACGATATCCGCGCCCGCCTCGGCGTGCGACAGCGCCTGCCGCGTCAGCACCGTCACCGTTTCGTCGTTCAGCACATAGCCGGATTCGTCCACCAGCCCATCCTGGCCGTGGCTGGTGAACGGGTCCAAAGCCACGTCGGTGATGATCCCCAGTTCCGGGATCGCCGCCTTGAGCGCCCGCACCGCCCGCTGCGCCAGGCCGTCGGAGTTGTACGCTTCGGCGGCGTCCAGCGATTTCGCGTCTGGTGGAGTGACCGGGAACAAGGCCACCGCCGGTACGCCCAACGTCGCCAGCGTCTCGGCTTCCCGCAACAATTCATCCACGCTCAAGCGCTCCACGCCCGGCATCGAGGCGACCGACTCGCGCCGCTTCTCGCCCTCGATCACGAACAGCGGCTGAATCAGATCGGCGGGAGTCAGCACGGTTTCCCGCACCAGCCGGCGCGAAAAATCGTCGCGGCGCATCCGGCGCGGGCGAGCGCCGGGAAACTGACCGGGGATGATCTGGGGAAATCGAGGCATGGGGATATCCTTCGGTGCGGAGGGTCGAACGACCGTCGTGTTTACAGGGCGCGTATTATACAACCCCGTTCTCCCTCTTCTCGATCAAGAGCATGGGTATCCAATGGAGCCGTTTCCATGACCGAGCTGCGCCACAACGAATCCATCATCCGATTGGCTTGCTTCTTCGCCGTCCTGCTGGCGATGATGCTGTGGGAATGGCGGAAACCGCGCCGCGCCTTGAGTCTGCCGCGAGCGCGGCGCTGGCCGGCCAATCTCGGCATCATCGTGGTGGACAGTCTCGTGTTGCGGCTGGTGTTCCCGGTGCTGGCGGTCGGGGCGGCCGAACTGGCGGCGGCGCGAGGCTGGGGTTTGTTCCACGGGCTGAATGCGCCGTTCTGGCTGGCGCTGGTCGCCTCCCTGCTGATACTGGATCTGGCGATCTACACCCAGCACGTCGTCTTCCACAAGATACCGGTGCTCTGGCGGTTGCACCGGATGCATCACACCGACCTGGATTTCGACGTTACCACCGCCCTGCGCTTCCACCCACTGGAAATCGTGCTGTCGATGCTGATCAAGCTGGCGCTGGTCGTGCTGCTCGGCACGCCGCCGGTAGCCGTCCTGCTGTTCGAGGTGATCCTGAACGCCACCGCGATGTTCAATCACGGCAACGTGGGTCTGCCGCGACGGCTGGATCGAGCCTTACGCTGGGTCTTGGTCACGCCCGACATGCATCGGGTTCACCACTCGATCCGGCCGGAGGAAACCGACAGCAATTTCGGCTTCAACCTGCCCTGGTGGGATCGACTGTTCGGCACCTACCGCGACCAGCCGCGCGACGGCCATGCCGGCATGACCGTCGGGCTGGAGTACTTCCGGGACTGGCGAGCCACCCGCCTGCACGGATTGTTGCTGCAACCGTTTCTGAACCCGGCATCCTTTGTTTCGTGAGACTCCCTCCACCCCTGTGGGGGAAGGCTGGGGTGGGGGTGAACGGTTACGATACTACTTACACTATGAAAATGAGCAATCCGCCGGATGATCGCCGGGAAAACCAGAGCCAGGAGCCAACACCGGTATGCGTCTTGCCGGAGGAATTGAAGGCTCGCCTGGAGAAAACCGATGGCCACATCAATGCCGCCGGAAGAAAACTTTGGTACGAAACCGACCGTGGTTTCTGGTCGGGCGACCAGGCCAAGGCGCGCTTGGCCGAAGCATGGTTGTGGTTGCGCGGCGAGCCCGTTCAACCGCTACCCCTGGAGCGTTACCTGAAAAAGGACGTTTTGCAGCAACGTTTGCAGGTTTGGTCGCGACCGGAGGTAACCGAATCGATAGCGGCTGCTCTGACCGAACTCGCGACGGCCGAGCAAGCCATTCGCGCGGAACCTTTTCCGACGAACTTGTTTACACCGCTCTCCGACGAGCACCGAAAGCTGCTCTATGCGGGTATCGACAGGCAGAACCATTATAAGAAGGCTCTTCACGAGCTACAGCTCGCGGTCGAGGATGTCGTTGCAGAGCGCTACGTGAATCTGCATCCCGGCGAGTGGGTGCGTCTTCACGATAGATCGATAGGCCGGGTTCTCACCGTGAGAGGTCTGATCGCGCGGATCATCGTGCCGACAGCCACCTTGGAAGACTTGGTAAAGGGGTACAGCCTTCGAATCGCCCGGATCGAACGTATCGAGCGCCCACGGACTCCGCCCATCTCCGCACCTGGGTATTACTGGCTGGTGCAGGCCCATGACAACCTTTGCGAGACCCAGCGTTCGATTGAGAACGCCGGTCTGCTCGGCGTGGGGAATGTCAGCAACATGCTGCTCGAGACCTTGGATGCCGCCGCAAAGGCATGGTGGATCACCTTCGCACCGGTGAACGACTGCGTGTATTGGCGCGACCCTTCCGAGCGCCATATCCGTAAATTACAGGGCAGGGCGCCGCCGTCCATCGCCGATCCGCTCAACGACTGCCTGCATTTTTATAGCGAATTCAGCATGGCCTGTGTTCGGGCGCTGCCGAAGCAACTGACGGGATGGGAACCGGGAATTACCGCGATTCTTCACCAATTCGAGCAGGCGCTGGCCGCACTCGAAGCGTTGGTTGCGCCGGAGATCGATCTTTATGAAGGCGACTGGGTTGCCGTGTCTCCCAATGTTGGACAAGGCCGCATCGTCCAGCGTCAGGGCGCGAAACTGGTCATCGATAGGGGCCAACAGGGCATTCTGGAAGCCACTCTATTTCACCCGTTCGTTCAGCGCATTCCCGCTCCCGTCGATGCGGCTATTGCTGTCTCTCAACCCTGGCATCGACGTTGGCTGTGGTTCGCCTGCCATCCCGAAGCCAGGGGAACCCGCCAAATCTGTTCCTGCTGCGGGTTGCCGGGGATACGGGAAAACCGCGAGGAGCCTTGCCGACTCTGTGGCTGGCGCCATGATGGTGGGGATTTCGACCCGGAACGTCTGAGCGCAATCCACGACGACCTGACTCTCGCCTTGGGACGCCGCCGTTTCGAGGCGCTCGGCTACGCCGCCCTGCCAAATGTCGAAGCCGGCTGGCCCGCCTGGCGCGATCCCTTGGCCCTGGTTCGCAAGCGGCGACTGATCGCGGCGCTCGACGTGCTGGTGAACGACGATACGGCGGAAGACTCGGAGCGACTGGATCGGATCGAAACGCTATGGATCGAATACGAGGCCCTGCTTGGCTCTGCGCCCCGCTCTGAAGAGGAAATGCCAGACCATGACCGAAGATAGCGACGAGATCTGGGCTGAGCAGGCAAGGCGATTCGCCAGCAACGATCTCGGTGGCGTGCGTTATGCCCTCGGTGGGGGCCGTAGGTACCTCGGATCGTTTTTCGACCACATGCAGAACGCACTTCATTGGGCGGTCGATGCCTGGCTCTGCCTGCGAGGGGAAAGATGCCGCTCGGGGTGGCACGACCAGGAAGCCCGTTTCCTGCGCATCGCGCCACCAGCACTTCAGGACGAGTATCTGCGGGTAGCGGGGGACGTGACGCAGCTTGCAAGCGATCTGCTCGATATCCTCGGCGTGGATCGCCTCGACCAAGTAGCCGTTGATAATCCAACTCTGGATACCTGGCGCCGACAGGCAATGGCGTGGCTGGCGGATGCCGAGACATTCGTGGGTAAACTCACCAAACCCGATACATCCACCCCTCAGTTTGGCCTGTGCCGGATCGAAAGCGGCGTCCTGCGCGGTCGATTTGATGGCCTGACTCCATGCCTGCTGCTGGTCCGATCAGGCAAAACAACCCGCTATCAGGGGCACTGGGCCGCCGGAAAGATACCCCAGGGAATCTTCGATTTCGGCGATCTCGGCGCCGACCGCCGCCATGTTCACGACTACAGCGGTTTCATCCTCCCCCTCTCGCTATGCCGCAATGCACGCTTGAGAAAGAGCCTCGAGACTTTCGCAAGGCTGCTGCTGTGGCCTGTCGGAGTACCTGTCCGGGACGAGATCACGCCCCAACCGCCACCGGGCGCCAGGGGGCGTCGCCTCGCTCTACAAACCTGGTTGGACGAAGCAGGACTGGGTTGTCTGAAAATGGTCGACAAAGAGTCGGTAACCCGCTGGACCCGTTTCCACTTCACTCTTGAAGCCACCCAATCGGTCCTGTGCGAGTTCGACTACGTCACGGCGGTTGAGGACGGTCCCGGTCAAGCCATCCGTATCCTCGAACACGAAGCCTTTCGCTGGACGTCACACGGCGACCTGCTCGACAGGTGCCAACTCGATAGCGGAGAAGATGCGTCAATCATTCCCTTTCGACTTTATATGGTCTCCGCCCTTTCCACACGTTCCGAATTGTGTACGGATACACGGGAGCGCGAGCGATTGTTCCGTCCCCTGGAGTATTGGGCGGGCGCCACGACTCCCAATCGCGACATCCAGTTGGATCGATTGAGGGTGCGCTTGGAGCCATATCAACTACTACTGACCTTTGGCGAACGAACCGCCAAGATTCTTTTCTCGGAAATCAATGATCCATTTCCTGAATTGCTGGAGTGGTTGCGGTTTTTGGCCACTGGCGACCTGCCGATCGGCGTCGCCATTGACGAAGAAGGTTCCGAGGCGCGCATTGTTGCCCATGCCTGCGGTGAGGGTCGGCTCATCGTCGCCGTTCTCGATCGTTGGGAGAATGCGGTACGCACCGCCGGGGTCGTGGAAACCGATGAATTCCTCAGCGCCTTCCGCCGCGAATTGACCGACTTCCTGCAAAATCGCTTCGATGTTCGGTCTTGGCCGTGCCACGAGGATGAAGAGGGGCAGTCGGCTTATCGGGATAGGCTACTCGAGCACTCTTTCCTCGTCGGCGCGGATGGGCTTTAAAAAGACCTTACCCCATCCGGAATGAATTTCGTACAGCATCCTCCATCCCCTCAACCAAACTCCAACCGAAACCCCGCCTTTTTCAGATAACGCGCCTCCGCCGTCAGGTCGGCTCGCGTCAGCGGATGATTGTCCAACCAGCCCGCTGGGAAGCGTAAATCCAGGCGGCGCCGGTTGGCGCGCAATTCCAGCGGCGGCAAGGGCTGGCGGCTGCGGCTGCGATGCAGCACCACCGCCAGTCGCAGCACCACGCCCAAGCGCTGGGTCAGCGGCGCCACCTCCTTGGGCAGGTGTTTGAACGCGCTTGCCGAAAATCCCCGCCGGTGACGACGGACCAGCGCCGCCAGCAGCGTCTGATCGCTGGTCGAGAAGCCCGGCAGTTCGGCATGTTGCAAAATATAGGCACCGTGTTTGTGGTGGCGATCATGCGTCAGCAGCAAACCGATCTCATGCAGGCGGGCCGCCCAATCCAGATTGTGCGCCCACTCTTCCGCCGCCAGACCCCAGCGATCCTCTATCCGACTCAACAGCGCCCGCGCGGTCGCGCTGACCCGTTCGGCCTGTGCTCGATCCAGACCGTAACGGTCGATGACCGCGGCGATGGTGCGATCGCGCACGTCCTCGTGGCGGATGCGACCCAGCAAGTCGTAAATGACCCCTTCCCGCAACGCGCCGTCGGACACCTCCATTCGGGTCACGCCCAGCGCCTCGCACAAACCATGCAGCACTACGAATCCGCCGGTAAACACCCGGGCGCGGGCCGGCTCCAGTTGCCAACGCGCGGCAATGGCCGCCGTCTGTCCGCTTTCCAGCAGCGCGGCGCGCAGACGGCGCAATGCCTCCAGCGTAATCCCGTCGCGGCTCCATCCTTCCTTCATGATCACTTCGTGGATGGCCTTGATCGAACCCGAAGCGCCGGTCGCCACCCGCCAGCCCAGCGCCAGGAATTCCTCGCAAACCGGTTCCAGCTTCAAGCGCACTTGCAATTCCGCCTCGCGCAGGCGGGATTCGCTGATCCGCCCGTCGTCGAAGCAGGCCCGGCTCAGACTGACGCAGCCCATCTTGAGGCTGGTCAGGGAGCGGGTTTCGAACTTCTCGCCGACGATCAGTTCGGTGCTGCCGCCGCCGATATCCACCACCAGCCGTTGGCCGGCCACGTCGGCGACGCTGTGGGCGACGCCCAGATAGATCAGCCGCGCCTCTTCCTGACCGCTGACGATCTCGATGTTGTGCCCCAGCACCTGCTCGGCGCGGCTTAGAAACCCGGTGCTGTTGCGAGCCTGGCGCAAGGTGTTGGTGCCGACGATGCGCAATTGTTCGGGCGCGAGATGACGCAGGCGCTGGCCGAAGCGCGCCAGGCAGTCCAAAGCACGCTGCTGCGATTCCTCGGACAAGCGATTGCGGTTGTCCAGGCCAGCGGCCAACTGCACCATCTCGCGCAACCGGTCCAGCACCTGCACATGGCCGTTGGCGATCCGGGCGACGATCAGATGAAAGCTGTTGGAACCCAGATCGATGGCGGCGACGACGTCGGTGGACACAACGGCTTCCCTTTCAATCCTGCTTGAGGCCGCGCAACTGGCCGGCGGTCAACACCCAGTGCAACACACCCTCGCCCGGCGTGGCGCGGCCGGGAAATTCGAGCAGCGCCACCCCGCCCTTGCGAAAGGCGATCAGGGGACAGGATACAGCCGTCAGCAGCAGGCCGGACAGCAAACTCAGATGGGGTTCGTGGCCCACCGCCGCCAGCACCGTCTCGGCCGGATACTGCCTTAACCACGCCGCCGCCGCTTCGGGCGGATCGGTAAAATCCAGCTCGGGACGCTCCAGCACCGGCAAGTCGCCAAACGCGCGGGCGATGATTCCGGCGGTTTCGCGCGCCCGCACCCGGGGGCTACATGCCAATACATCGATCCTGTCCACTTGGGAACGCAGGCGGTTGGCGCCCTTGCGCATCTTCTTGCGACCGACTTCGGTCAGCGGTCGCAGCGCGTCGGCGCCTCCAGCGGCGGACGGTTCCGCATCCTCGGCGATGGCATGGCGGACCAGCAGTAATTTCATCGGGTGCTCCTCGGCAAAAACGCCGTCAGTTTAACATCGGGCGGCGGGTCCGCCACATGCCGGCGCAACGGCGGCCGGCTCCGCCCGTAGTTCCGTGGGAAAATCGCAGCTAAATGTGCTACCGACGCCCAATTCGCTGGCGATCCGCAACTGACCGCCATGATTGTTCAGAACGTGCTTGACGATGGATAGCCCCAGCCCAGTGCCGCCACCGCCGCGCGAGCGGTCGCGGTTGACTCGGTAGAAGCGCTCGGTCAGCCGCGAAATGTGCTGGGAGGCAATCCCCTCGCCGTTGTCCTCCACCACCAGATGCAGGCCGCCGGCGTCGACGAACCAGCGGATCCGAACCCACCCTCCGGCCGGCGTATGGCGCACCGCGTTGAACGCCAGATTGGAAAACGCGCTGCGCAACTCCTTCTCGCAGCCAAGCAGCCATAATCTGGGATCGGCATCGACCTCGACCTGATGGCCCTGCTCGCCGCTGAGGGCGATGGCGTCCCCGGCGATATCCGCCAGCAGCGCCGGCACCGCCACCGGCTTGCGCGGCGGTCGCTCGCGCTGGGTTTCCAATCGCGCCAGCATCAACAGATCCTCGACGATGTGCAGCATGCGCCTGGACTGCTGCTGCATACCCGACAATGGCTGCCGCCATGCCGCCAGCGCCGGGCTTTCGCTGTCGAGCAGCGTCTCCAGATAGCCGGCGATCACCGTCAGCGGCGTGCGCAATTCGTGCGAAACGTTGGCGACGAAATCGCGCCGCATCTGCTCCAACTGGCGGACCCGGGTGATGTCCGCCGCCAGCAACAGCCGCTGCTTCTTGCCGTAAGGCACGACGCGAGCGCTGAGCAGCACGCCGTCATCCACCGGCGCCGGAAATTCCACGCTGTCGCGGCAACGCCGCTGGGTCAAAAACGCCACGAAGCCAGGATGACGCAGCAGGTGCGCGATCGGCAATCCGACATCCCGGTGCGGCGACAGTCCAAGCAAGGTGTGGGCAGCGCCATTGCACCACAGCATCCGGTCGTCTTCGCTCAACACCACGGCGGCGTCCGGCAACGCGGCGGTGGCCTGCTGGAATTGTTTCAGCAACCGGC
Organism: Candidatus Competibacter sp.; assembly: GCA_029624815.1. Classification (GTDB taxonomy): domain Bacteria; phylum Pseudomonadota; class Gammaproteobacteria; order Competibacterales; family Competibacteraceae; genus Competibacter. The sequence goes on along the minus strand of JARSSH010000057.1, from coordinate 149,805 downwards.
TGAGCTTGCGTTTGCGCTTGCGGCTCTGCCGGCGCAGGCGCGCGACATGGACGCCGATATCCGACCACACCAGCCCGCCGAACGGCGCCGGACCGGCGTCCCGTCCCTCGCGCAGCCAGCGATCCACTTGTCGCAACTTCCACATCTGCCAGGCCAGACAGCCCAGCGTGGCCAACAACGGAACGGCCAGCGGATACCCCGCCAACCAGCCGATCCACGCAGCACCCAGCAGGATCAGCGCCTGCCGCCGGAGCAATGACCACCAGGAACGGGACACGCTAAATCCGGGTCGAGAACCGGTAACCGGCCCCGCGCACCGTCTGGATCAGCGCCTCATAACCGAAAGGCTCCAACACCTTGCGCAGCCGGCGGATGTGCACGTCCACGGTGCGCTCCTCGACATAGACGTTGCTGCCCCACACGCGATCCAGCAACTGGCCGCGACTGTAAACCCGCTCCGGATGGGACATGAAAAACTCCAGCAGCCGGTATTCGGTCGGCCCCACCTCCAGTAGCGCGTCGCCGGCGCTCACCCGATGACTGGCCAGATCCAGGGACAACCCATTGGCGCGCAGAATTTCATCCTCCGCCGCCGGCCCGCCCCGCCGCAACACCGCCCGGATGCGGGCCACCAGCTCGCGCGGGGAAAAGGGCTTGGTGACATAATCGTCGGCGCCGCTTTCCAGACCCTGCACCTTGTCTTCCTCCTCGGCGCGGGCGGTTAGCATGATGATCGGCAGCTCGCGTGTTAAATCTTCCTTCTTCAAGCGCCTGGCGAAATCGATGCCGCTGATGCCGGGCAGCATCCAATCCAGCAGGATCAGGTCGGGCAGGCGTTCGGAGATAGCGGCCTGCGCCTGACGAGCGTCGGCGGCTTCCCGCACCTCGTAGCCAACCCCGGCCAAGGCGAAAGTGATCATCTCCCGGATCGGCTGCTCGTCCTCCACGATTAAAATGTGCTTTGCGTTCATGAATCCCCTTGAATTTACTCGAACCATCCCAAACTCTTCGCGGAGCGATCACCGCGGCTCCCTTATTAAGGAACTTTCATGACAGGAACGTGACAAGCCCGGCGGATAAATTAGTAAATAGCTATCGATATATTTGTATGATTCAATTTCCATAATGAGCAATCCTCGCTTAAGCTAAGTTCCAATTCACCGATACCAACCTTCAGCAACCCTCAAGGAGCTACGTCACATGAGCGTATTAGTCACCCAATCCGCCCCGGATTTCACCGCCTCCGCCGTCATGCCCGACGGTTCGATCAAGGACGATTTCAAGCTGTCCGATCTGCGCGGCACGTATGTGGTGCTGTTCTTTTGGCCGCTGGATTTCACCTTCGTCTGTCCGTCCGAGATCATCGCCCACGATCATCGCGTCGCCAAACTCAAGGAACTGGGGGCGGAAGTGGTGGGCGTATCCATCGATTCGCAGTTTACGCACTATGCCTGGCGCAATACGCCTCCCGAAAAGGGCGGCATCGGCCCGGTACAGTTCCCCATGGTCGCCGACGTCAAGCATGAGATCACCCAGGCTTACGGCATCGAGCATCCGGCCGGCGTCGCCTTGCGCGGTTCCTTCCTGATCGACAAGGCGGGCGTGGTGCAGGCGCAGATCGTCAACAACCTGCCGCTCGGCCGCGAAGTGGACGAAATGGTGCGTTTGGTCGAGGCCCTGCAATTCACCGAGGAATACGGCGAAGTCTGCCCGGCCGGCTGGAAGAAAGGCCAGAAGGGCATGAAGCCCACCGCCGATGGCGTGGCCGCCTACCTGGCCGAAAACGCCTCCGCACTGTAAATCTCAACGCCGCTTACCCCAACCCTCTCCCACCGGGGGAGGGTGTCTTACAGGAAAGCAGGGGTCGAGATTGCCGCAGTGCCCGCACGCCAGCGCCCGATTTGGACACTCGCGTTCCGGCATTGCCCGCCACCACGCACGATGGGGAGACTCACCGATGAGCAGCACACCGAAACACTGCCGCCTGTTGATCCTGGGCTCCGGCCCGGCCGGCTACACGGCGGCGGTCTACGCCGCCCGCGCCAACCTGCAACCGGTCATGGTCACCGGCCTGCAAATGGGCGGGCAACTGACCACCACCACCGAAGTGGACAACTGGCCCGGCGACGTCGAGGGCTTGCAGGGGCCGGATTTGATGGACCGCATGCGCCGGCACGCCGAACGCTTCGGCACCGAGATCGTGTTCGATCACATCCACACCGCCCGCCTGGAGCAACGGCCGTTCCGACTGAGCGGCGATGCCGGCGAGTACACCTGCGACGCCCTGATCATCGCCACCGGCGCCTCGGCCCAATACCTGGGGCTTCCGTCGGAACAGGCGTTCATGGGCAAGGGTGTGTCCGGCTGCGCCACCTGCGACGGTTTCTTCTACCGCAATCAGAAGGTGGCGGTGGTCGGCGGCGGCAACACCGCGGTCGAGGAAGCGCTGTACCTGGCCAACATCGCCAGCGAAGTCACGCTGGTGCACCGCCGCCAGCAGTTCCGCGCCGAGAAGATCATGGTCGACAAGCTGATGGAGAAAGTGGAAGCCGGCAAGATCCGGCTGCAACTGGACAGCGTACTGGACGAGGTGCTCGGCGACGACAGCGGCGTGACCGGAATCCGGGTGCGCAACGTCAAGACCGACCAAGCCGAAGATATCGCCCTGCAAGGACTGTTCGTCGCCATCGGCCACAAGCCGAACACCGACCTCTTCGCCGGCCAGTTGGAGATGCGCAACGGCTATATCCTGGTCAAAACCGGCTCCGAGGGCGGCGCCACCGCCACCAGCATTCCAGGTGTGTTCGCCGCCGGCGACGTGGCCGACCACGTCTATCGCCAAGCCATCACCTCCGCCGGCAGCGGCTGCATGGCCGCGCTGGACGCCGACAAGCATCTGGACGGGCTGGGACACTAAGCATGCGGGCAAGGCGGGAAAATCTCGCCCTGCCCGCCAGCATTATGGATTTTAAATCAGAGGTTTAGACCATTCGTTGCTGTTGCTGTCCGCCACCGGGACAACCAACACCGGGCGCTTCGAGGTCAGGGTGATCCGGCGGGTGGTCGAGCCTAGCAAATCGGTTCGCACCCCTGAACCGGTGTGCGTGCCCATGACGATCAGATCGGCGTTGTGCCGGTCGGCCTCGGACAGAATCACTTCGCAAGCCAAGCCGCTGGCCACGCGAACTTCCGCGATCACTTCCGTCTGTTCGAGTGTGGCGCCGAGTTCCTCCGCGCAAAATGCCTCCATCCGCTGGTGGATCTTCTGCAAAATACCTTCACTGGCCTGATGATGCAGATCCTTCGCCGTGTCCGGCTTCAGATAGGAGTCGATCAGAAACCGCACCGAATTACTCAGCGGCTCGACCACATGCAGCAGAATGATTCTGGCCCCGAGTTGCTTGGCCAAGCCCACGGTGAACCGGAACACCGGCCGCGTGTGGCTGCCCAGGGCCGTGGTATACAAAATGGTCTTGACTTGGGGAATCATGAATTTTGCTCCGACTACCGAGAGTTGAAACGCCTTGCCGCCCAAGCCGCCGTATCGGGTTCACGGTCGACGACGCGCAAGAAGACAAGGACAGTAGATTACGGAATTCGCGGAAAAAAGACTAACGAGAACCTCCTTTTCGCCCTTGGGCGAAAGAAAACAATATAAACTTTACAGGCTTTCGGCCGCGTCCCGGTTGCGCTAATCTCTACTAAATTTCGCGGGCGCTCCAAGCCCGCGCCCCCAAACCCCACAAGGAGAACCATTATGCCCAAATCCGCGCGTCCCCGCCGCAGCGTGCTGTACATGCCGGGCTCCAACGCCCGCGCCCTGGAAAAAGCCCGCGCCCTGCCGGCCGATGGCCTGATCCTCGACCTGGAAGACGCCGTTGCGCCCGACGCCAAGGAACTGGCTCGCAAGCAGGTGTGCGAGGCGGTCGCCGCCGGCGGTTTCGGTATGCGCGAAACCATCGTTCGCGTCAACGCCCTGTCCACCCGCTGGGGCTACGAAGACATCGCCATGGCCTCGAAATCGGGCGCCGACGCCCTGCTGCTGCCCAAGGTGGAAAGCGCCGACGCCATCCACCATATGGAAGCGATCATGGAAGCCAACGGCGCGCCGGCCAGCATGACGATCTGGGCGATGATGGAAACTCCGCGCAGCATTCTCGAATCGCAATGGATCGCCCGCGCCTCGTCGCGCATGGAATGTCTGGTCATGGGCACCTCCGACCTGGCCAAGGAACTGGACTGCGCCCATACCCACGAACGCCTGCCGTTCGTCACCTCGCTCGGCCTGTGTCTGCTGGCCGCCCGCGCCGCCGGACTGGCCATCCTCGACGGCGTGTATCTCGATCTCAACGACGACGCCGGCTTCGAATTCGCCTGCCGCCAGGGCAGCGAGTTCGGCTTCGACGGCAAGACGCTGATCCATCCCAAGCAGGTGGGCCCCTGCAACGAGGTCTTCACCCCGAAGCCGGAAGATGTGGCCTGGTCGCGGCAAATCATCGAAGCCCACGCGGCAGCGGCGGCGCGCGGCGAGGGCGTGGTGGTGGTGAACGGCCGGCTGGTCGAAAACCTTCATGTCGAGAGCGCTCGCCGCGTGGTGAGCATGGCCGACGCCATCACCGCGATGGAAGCGGCGGCGACCGGCGTCTGAACGATACCCTCTCCGTAACGACCGGCGGCGCCTGTCTGGCGCCGCCGGTTTTATTCGGCCCACGCACGCCGGCCCACCGACCTTCATAGCGCCATCATGCCGAACCGCCCTTGCAGACTGCCGCGCCGTCGGTGGCCAACCCAAGTCTTGCCATTGCTGGTCGGACTGGTGCTGGCCGCCTGCGACAGCGCCCCGCCAGACCCCACCGTGCGCCTGACCGGCGCCACCATGGGCACCAGCTACGAACTCAAGTTGGCGCCGGCGCCCGGACAGACCGTCCCCGCCGATCTTCAGGCGCGGATCGAGGAGATGTTGATCCACGTCAACCGGCAAATGTCCACCTACGATCCCGATTCGGAACTGTCGCGTTTCAACCGCAACCCCAGCACCGACTGGGTGCCGGTTTCTTCCGAACTGCAACAGGTGGTCGCCGAGAGTCTGCGAATCGGCGAACTCAGCGGCGGCGCGTTCGATATCACCGTCGGCCCGCTGGTCAACCTCTGGGGCTTTGGGCCGGACCCGCGCCGCGACGACGTTCCCTCGGAAACCGCCATCGCCCAGGCCCGCGAGCGGGTCGGCCACCAGCGCTTGCACGCCCGCGCCGATCCGCCGGCGTTGAAAAAGGATCGCGCCGACCTGTACGTCGATCTTTCCGCTGTGGCCAAAGGCTACGGCGTGGACCGGATGGCCGCCTTGATCGATGGCATTCCGATCGAAAACTACCTGGCTTCGATCGGCGGCGAAATCCGTGCTCGGGGCCACAACGGTCGCGGCGAACCCTGGACCATCGCCATCGAAAAACCGGAGGCAGGCCAGCGCTCGGTCGAACGATTGATCCGACCCGGCGACCGCGCGGTTTCCACCTCGGGTGATTACCGCAATTTCTTCGAACAGAACGGCCAACGTTACTCGCACATCATCAACCCCCGGACTGGCTGGCCAGTCCCGCATACCCTGGCCTCGGTGACGGTGATCGGCGATCGCTCCATGGTGGCCGACGCCACCGCCACCGCCTTGATGGCCGCCGGTCCGGAATCGGGTTTTCAATTGGCCAGCGAACATCATCTGGCCGCGTTTTTCGTGCTGATCGGATCGGACGGCGGCTTTCGGGAACGGTTCACGCCCGAATTTGGGCCGTATCTGCTTCCCCAACAACCCTGATTTTCCATCGGATTCCGACCGCGCCATGACCACTCCCGCCCTGACCCTGCACCAGTTGCGCAAGACCTACGGCAACGGCCTTGAGGCTCTGCGCGGCATCGATCTGGAGGTCGCGGAAGGGGAGTTCTTCGCCTTGCTCGGCCCCAACGGCGCCGGCAAATCCACCACCATCGGCATCGTCTGCTCGCTGGTGCGCAAATCCGCCGGTTCCGTACAGGTCTTCGGCCACGATCTCGACCGCGAACTGAACGCGGCGAAAGCCTGCATTGGGCTGGTGCCGCAGGAGTTCAATTTCAATCAGTTCGAACCCGTCATCGAGATCGTCGTCAATCAGGCCGGCTATTACGGCATTCCGCGCGAGCTGGCTCGCCAGCGGGCCGAAATCTACCTGAAACAACTGGGTTTGTGGGAAAAACGGCGGATGATGGCGCGGGAGCTGTCGGGCGGCATGAAGCGCCGTCTGATGATCGCCCGCGCCCTGGTTCACGAACCGAAGCTGCTGATCCTGGACGAACCGACCGCCGGGGTGGACATCGAGATCCGCCGCTCGACCTGGGAGTTCCTGCGCGCCATCAACGCGCGCGGCACCACCATCATTCTGACCACGCATTACCTGGAGGAAGCCGAAACCCTGTGTCGGCACATCGCCATCATCGACCGGGGCCGGATCGTCGAGAACGACCGGATGAGCGCCCTGCTCGGCCGGCTGCATCTGGAAACCTTCGTGCTGAACCTGCGCCGGCCGCTGGCCGACCCTCCGGTCGTGGCCGGCTACGTACTGCGACGGGTGGACGACTGGACCCTGGAGGCCGACGTGTCCAAGGATTGCGGCCTGAACGGTCTGTTTCGGGATCTGACGGCGCGGGGCATCGAGGTGGTCAGCCTGCGCAACAAAGCCAATCGGCTGGAAGAACTGTTCGTGCGGCTGGTGAACAAGAACGGGCACGTCGCCGCCTGAACCGGCGGCGCGACAACCTTCAAAGACGCGGTCCCGCCACCACTTTGTCCTCGTGCAGGCGGGAAATCTCGGTGTCGCTCATGCCGAGAATCCCCGACAGGATTTCGTCGGTGTGTTCGCCCAGCACGGCGGCCCGCTTGGGGGGAGTACGCTCGAATTCGCCGAACTCGAACGGAGAACCCGGCACCAGATACTCCCCAATCCCCGGCTGTTCGAGCAGGCTGAACATCGGATGCCGCGTCGACAGATCGGGTTCCTCCTGGACCGCCTGCTTGAAGCCGCGGAACACCGACCAAGTCACTCCGTTCTCGTCGAAAGCTTGAGCGAAATCCTCCACTTTCCTGGCCCGAAACCAGGGCGCCAACAGCGCGGTAATCTCGGCGCGGGCCTTGAAGCGATCACCTTCCCGATTCAGATTCAGCCCCAACTTCTCGCCCAGGGCGTCGAATGCCGTCTTCAGGCCGGTGGTCTTGCACAACCCGTCCCACTGCCGGCGGGTCAGGCCGACCACCATCACCTTGCGGCCATCGGCGGTATCGAATTCGTTGCCGTAGGCGCCGTACAGATAATTGCCGTACTTGGGCCGGTCGAAATCGTTGACCATCACTTCGCCGATGATGCCCAGGTTTCCCAGCATGGCCAGGGCGACATCCTTCAAGGCAATCTCCACCGACTGCCCCTGCCCGGTCAGCCGCCGATGCCGCTCGGCCGCCAGCAGGCCCAGCGCCGCCATCTGCCCGGTGATGCAATCCCAGGCCGGCAGCACATGACAGACCGGGTCGGCGGAACCTTCCGGCCCGGTGGCATGGGGAAAGCCCACTCCGGGGTTGACCGTGTAATCGACCGCTGGGCCACCCTGCCGATTGCCGAGCACGGTCAGCATGATCAGGTCTTCGCGGTGTTGCTTCAGATGCTCGTAATCCATCCAGCCGCGCACCCGAAGATTGGTCAGAAAAATGCCTGCTTCCGGCCCGGGGGCGCAGATCAACCGGGTGACGATCTCCTGCCCGCGCGGCGTGCCCACATCCACGGCCAGGGAGCGCTTGCCCTTGTTCAAGCCGGCCCAGAACAGGCTTTTGTTGTCGTGGGTGACCGGCCAGCGGTGATGGTCCAGACCGCCCCGGAGGCGGTCGAAGCGGATCACATCCGCGCCCATCTGCGCTAGCGTCATACCCGCCAGCGGCGCGGCCACGAAGGCGGTTCCCTCGACCACTCGCAGTCCTTCCAATATTTTCGCCATGACATATCGTCTCAGTGGAGTAATCCCGCCAGTTTAGCCCTTTCAACCAGGGTGTGGCAGATTCTGAGCGAAGCGACATCGATCATTTTTCCCTTGACGCTGAGCGCGCCCCTGCCCTCTTGTCGCGCGATTTCGTACTCGCGCAGCACGGTTTGCGCCCATTCGATATCCTTTGCCGACGGAACATAGGTACGGTTGACCGTTTCGATCTGGCTCGGGTGAATGCACCATTTGCCGTCGAAGCCCATGGCCCGCCCGATTTTACACGCCTGCGTCAAGCCCTCGGGATTCTTGATGCCGGCGAAAGGTCCGTCGATGGCGCGCTTATTGTAGGCGCGGGCGGCGCTGACGATCGAATGCATGATGTGGTGCCAGCGGTGACCGGGATAAGCCGCGTCGTTTTCGTCCAGTTCTCCGATCGATTCCATCGGCATCCGTACCGACGCCGCGTAATCGCCGGGTCCGTACACGAACCCTTCCAGTCGGGTGGAACAAGCCGCGATTTCCCGAATGTTGACGCAACCGGCCGCCGTCTCGATCAGCGCCTCGATGCCGATGGGGCGCGAGAATTGCCGGTAGCTCTCGATTTGCGTCAGCAGCGTTTCCACCACATAGATATCTTCCGGGCGGTTCACCTTGGGCACCACGATCAAATCGATGCCATCCCCGGCGGCTTCCACCACTTCGATCAGATCCCGGTAGGCATAATGAGTGTCCAGTCCATTGATCCGGTACATCCTCAGCTTGTTGCCGAAATCCAGTTCCTTGTACGCACGCACCACGTTGGCCCGGCTCGCCTCCTTTTCGTCCACCGTCACCGCGTCTTCCAGATCGATGCAAACGGCATCCGCGCCGGCGGCGGCGGTCTTTTGAATCATGTTCCAGTTGGAAGCCGGAACCAGCAATATCGAACGCTCCAATCTCTCCGCCATCGACTTCACCTCCAGGATACGGTGGCCTGCATGCCAACATCGTTGCCGGTATTGGCCGTATATAACTCATGGCCGCCATCCGGGCTGGGCCGGCCGCAAACAGACACTTGGTCAAAATCGAAAAGGGGCCGCAGCGCGCGAAAGCGGTAGCTGGCCGGTCGCCGATCCGGGTTGTTGCGCTTCGCCGATTCCAGTAACAGGACAGCCTGCAAGGGACCATGCACCACCAGGCCGGGATACTTTTCCACCTCGGTGGCGTATTTGATGTCGTAGTGGATTTTGTGGGAATTGAAGGTCAACGCCGAGAAACGGAACAGCAGCACCGGATCGACGGGATACGCCTCCTTCCATGCAAGATCCCCAGGAACCGGGTTGGGAGCCGCCGCAACGAATGCCTTGGGCATTGGCAAATACACGATATCCTGTTGTTCCTCGATGGCGATCCCTCTGACGGAACCGATCAAGTGCCGGACGGTGACAAACACCATACGACCGGCTTTGCCTTCCTTTTCCGCCACCTTGAGGATTTCGGAGGTTTTCGTAACCGCCTCGCCGATCCGCAGATCCTGGTGAAACGTCAATTGGCCGCTGGCCCACATCCGCCGCTCCAGGGAAACTGGCGGCAAAAAGCCACCACGTTTCGGATGGCCATCCGGGCCTATTTCCGCGCGGGCAACCAGCGGCAAAAAATACAGCCAATGCCAAAGCTCAGGTAGTGGATCGCCTTCCTTGCCCACAAAATCCCGATCATTCAAGGTTAGGGCCAGCGCTCTGGCTGGCGTGGGATAAACGCAATCCCGGATTTCTTCCTTTTTCCCCACCCAATCCTGCAAGTTCGCGTCGCTCATATCACCCGCTTCTTCTTCAACTCGCCGATTTCTTCTTGGCTCATTCCCAGCAATTCGCCGAGCACCTCCTCGGTATGCTGCCCGAGTTTGGGACCGAGATGACGGATTTGCCCCGGCGTTTCCGACAACCGGGGAATCACCGAGGGCACGACGATGGTCTCGCCCAAATCCTCGTCGTCGATGGCCACCAGATTGCGCCGGGCATGAAACTGACGGTCACCGTAAATATCGGCGATATTGTTCAGCGGGCCGGCCGGAGCGCCGGTCGCATAGCAGCGCTTGAGCAATTCCTCCCGGGGCAGGGAACCGCACCAGTCCCGCACGATTTCGTTAACGTCATGACGGTTCTCCAGTCGGGTTTTCTGTTCGCCATAAAGTCCGGAAGACGCCAACTCCGGCCGCCCCATCGCTTCGGCCAGCCGTCCGAACAGCTTGTCGGTCGCACAGGCCAGGGCCACCCATTTGCCGTCCTTGGTCGGGAAATGACCGTAGGGACAGGCAAAATCGTTATGGGTCGGTCCGTGCCGCTCGCGCACGGTGCCGAACATGGCAAAGGCCGGCGCCAGCTCGTCGGTGCAGCGAAACACCGACTCGTACAGCGCGGCATCGACATACTGACCCAGGCCGGTTTCCTCACGGTAGCGCAACGCCATCAGCACGCCCACGCAGCCGTACAGGCCGGTCAGATAATCGCCCAGCGTGGTCGAACCCGGCGTGACCGGAGTCCCCTTGGGCATGCCGGACAGATAGGCGATGCCGCCGACGGCGTGCGCGATGCGCGCGAAGCCGGGCCGGTCCCGGTACGGGCCGGTCTGGCCGTAGCCGGTCACTCGCAGCATGATCAGACCGGGGTTGATCCGTTGCAGCACCTCCCAGCCCAGGCCCCATTTTTCCAGCGTGCCGGTCCGGAAGTTTTCGCACAGCACATCCGCCTTTTCGATCAGGCGCTTGAACAGCTCGACGCCGTCGGGGCGGTGCAGGTCGATGGTCACCGACTTCTTGTTGCGAGCCTCGCCGAGCCAGGCCAGCGTGTCGCCGCGATGGGTCGGCGTACCGAACTTGCGGCACACGTCCCCACCCATTGGGTGTTCGACCTTGAGCACTTCGGCGCCGAATTCGCCGAGGATGGTCGCGCAGTAGGGCGCCGCGATTACCGTGGCCACATCGATGACCCGGATACCGGCGAGCGGCAGTTCAGTCTGAGGGGTTATGGTCGTCATGGTGCTTTCGTTCGCTAGATGATTTTGCGCTGGCGCAGTTGCTTGATTTCGTCGGCCGACAAACCGAGTAACTCGCGCATGACCTCGTAGGTCGCGTTGCCCATCGGCGGCCCGAGGTTGCCGATCTGACCGGGTGTCAGCGACAACCGAGGCGTCACGCCGGGCACCACCACCTCGCCCAAACCCGGCTCTTCCAGTCGAGCCAGATTTTCACGCGCCTGGAAATGCTCGTCCTCGAAGATATCGGCGATGCTGTTGACCTTGCCGATCGGCACTTCCTTGTCAAGACAGCGGCTCAGCACCTCCTCCCGGCTGAGGGAACCCACCCACTCGATGACGATCCGGTTGACTTCATCGCGCGCCGCCAGCCGCTTGCGCTGTTCGCCGTACAACCGGGAAGAGGCCAGCTCCGGGCGTTCCATCGCTTCGGACAAGCGCTCGAACATCTTGTCGGTGGTGCAGGCGATGGCGATCCATTTATCGTCCCGGGTGCGGAAATGACCGTGCGGCACCGCGACGAAACTGCCGGCGCCCTCGCGTTCCCGGACCTTGCCGAACAGGCCGTAGGAGGCGGCGATTTCATCCAGATGGCGGAATACGGCTTCGTAAATGCCGATATCGACAATTTGGCCGCGTCCGGTTTTTTCCCGGTGGCGCAGCGCCAGCAGGATGCCGATGGCGCCGTACAGACTCGACAGGTAATCGCCCAGCGGCGCGGTGCCGGGCACCACCGGCGTCTCGCCCGGAAAACCGGCCAGATACGACAACCCACCGAAAGCGTGGGCGATGTGGGCAAAACCGGAGCGGTGGCGGTAGGGTCCGGTTTGACCGTAGCCCGACACCCGCAAAAAAATCAGGCCGGGATTGACCTCGCTCAGTTCTTTCCAGCCGATGCCCCATTCCTCCATCGTCCCCGGCCGAAAATTTTCGATGAGCACGTCGGATTTTTCGACCAGCCTGAGGAACAGTCGCACCCCTTCTTTCTGCCGCAGATCGATCAGCACCGATTTTTTATTGCGCCCTTCGCTGAGCCACGCGAGGGTGGCGTCGTGACGCTTGGTCGCCGTGCCGAAGCGCCGCATCGGATCGCCCGCCAGCGGATGCTCGACCTTGAGCACCTCGGCGCCGAACTCGCCCAACACCGAAGCCGCGTAGGGACCGGCCAAAAAGGTGCCCACGTCGATGACGCGAATGCCGCTCATCGGCAATTTCGCGGTGTGGGGATCGTGCTCCTGGGAAGGCGCGCGTTCGGAATTCTCAGGCGTCTCCGTTGCGGTTTGCGCGTTCTCGTCCGACATACCAGCCTCCTCCTGTTGTTTGACGGTTTTCACCCGACGCCCCGTTTTCGCCACGTTTGCGCCTCGCTATTCGAGCCATGAAAACTGATTGAAATATTAGTAGAGTATGGCGCTGTTGCCAGCAGGAACCGGCGTCAGCGATTCGGAACCGACCATCCCCCATGAACATTCGCACCCAGTCCATTGCCCTGCAAACCATTTTGATCAAGGAAATCCTGCGTTTCCTGCGCATCTGGATCCAGACCATCCTGCCGCCGGCGGTGACCACCGCCCTGTATTTCATCATTTTCGGCAAGCTGATCGGGGCCCAAATCGGGCCGGTGGAAGGATTGGGCTATCCCCAGTACATCGCGCCGGGGCTGATCATGATGGCGGTGATCACCAACGCCTATTCGAACGTGGTGTCTTCGTTCTTCAGCGCCAAGTTTCAGCGGCACATCGAGGAGATGCTGGTCTCGCCCCTGCCCAACACCATCATCGTGCTGGGCTTCGTCGGCGGCGGGGTGGCGCGGGGCCTGGCGGTGGGCGGCGCGGTCGCGGCGATCTCGCTGTTTTTCGCCGAACTGCCGTGGCGGCATCCGCTGGTCACGCTGGCGGTGATCGTCCTGACTTCGGTGCTGTTCGCCCTGGCTGGATTGATCAACGGCATTTACGCCAAGAGCTTCGACGACATCTCGGTGGTTCCGACGTTCGTGCTCACTCCGCTGATCTATCTGGGCGGCATCTTCTACTCCATCAAGATGCTGCCGCCATTCTGGCAGGATGTGTCGCTGCTCAACCCCATCCTGTACATGATCAACGCCTTCCGTTACGGCATCCTGGGTGTGTCGGACATCGACATCCGCTTCGCCTTCGCCATCATCCTGTTGTTCGTCGCCGTCCTGTTCGGTTACAGCCTGTGGCTGCTGCGCCGGGGTACCGGCATCCGCGGTTGATTTCCCCACTGCGCGTCGAGGCGCAACAACCCGCCCTTGTGCGCCCTGTCCGCGCATTACGCTATTTTTTTTCTATGCTTAGTCCCTAGGGTTCCGGTTCCGCCGCGAACCTGAACGATTGGGCTAATGCCATCGATTAGCCCACAACGCTTAGAGCCAAGAAAGGCAACACCCAAAGGAGAATGCTGCTCATGCGCAAATCAAGCCTCTTTCATGCCCTGCTGACGGGCGCCACCCTGGCCCTGCTGAGCGGAATCACCCATGCGGAAACCGTGATCAAGTTCTCGCATGTGGTCGCCGAGAACACCCCCAAGGGCAAGGGCGCCCTGCTGTTCAAGAAGCTGGCCGAGGAACGGCTAAAAGGTAAAGTGACCGTGGAGGTCTATCCCAACAGTTCGCTGTTCGGCGACGGCAAGGAAATGGAAGCGCTGCTGCTCGGCGACGTGCAGTTGATCGCCCCCTCGCTGTCGAAGTTCGACCGCTACACCAAGCAGATCCAAGTGTTCGATCTGCCGTTCCTGTTCAAGGACATCGCCGCCGTTCATCGCTTCCAGAACGGCCCGGTCGGCCAAGCGATCCTCGGCTCGCTGAAGAAGAAGAACCTGACCGGTCTCGGCTATTGGGACAACGGCATGAAGCAGCTCTCGGCCAACAAGCCGTTGCGCAAGCCTGAAGACGCCAAAGGCATGAAGTTCCGTATCCAGGCCTCCGACATCCTCGAAGCGCAGTTCAAGGCGGTCGGCGCCTTCCCACAGAAACTGGCGTTCTCGGAAGTTTACCAAGCGCTGGAAACTGGCGTGGTCGATGGCGCCGAGAACCCCTGGTCGAACATCTACTCCCAGAAGTTCTTCGAGGTCCAGAAATACATCACTGAATCCAATAACGGCTACCTGGGCTACATGCTGGTGACCAACACCAAATTCTGGGACGGCCTGCCCGCCGACGTGCGCAAGACTCTGGAAGAAATCCTCACCGAGGTCACGGTACAGGTCAATCAGTGGGCCACCGATTTCAGCGAGGGCGACCGCCAGAAGATCAAGGCCTCCGGCAAGACGGAAATCCTGGCGCTGACGCCCGAGGAATTGGCGGCCTGGAAGACGGCCATGAAGTCGGTCTACGACAAATTTACCCCCGATATCGGCAAGGATATCGTCGACGCAGCCCTGGCGGCGAGTAAGTAATCCTTCGTCGGCCGCTTTCCCGGCGTTGTCCCAAATGTCGGGAAAGCGCTTTCCAAGCTTTCGTTTGGAGGGTTTTCCATGTTTGCCCGCATCGTCCATCATCTGGAAGAAGGGTTCATCGCCCTGCTACTGGCGCTGATGGTCACCATTTCCTTCGTTCAGGTGATCAACCGCTACATCTTGGGCACCGGCTTTACCTGGGCGCTGGAACTGGTCACCTACCTGTTCGCCTGGCTCGTGCTGTTCGGTGTTTCCTATGGGATCAAGACCGGCGCCCACATCGGCATCGACGTGCTGGTGCGCCAGTTTCCGCACCAGATGCGTCGCGCCATCGGCCTGCTTGGGGTACTGGCCTGTTGCGTCTATTGCATCATCATGCTGGTCGGCTCAGCCGGTTACGTCTACAAGCTTTACGAACTGGGCATCGAAGCCCAGGATTTGCCGGTTCCGCGCTGGGTGCCCTTCATCATGCTGCCCATCGGTCTTTCCCTGGCGCTGCTGCGGCTGCTGCAAGTCGGCTGGCGCACCGTGCTCGGTCAGCAGGAGGGACTGCAACTGGCTGACGAGGCCCGCGAAGCCATCGAGGCGGTTGAAGGCGTCGAAGTGGTCGAGGCGGTTGAAATCCTGCATCCGGCCGGCGGCCCTGCCCGTCAGGAGAAAGCGCCATGACCTCGCTGTTCCTGTTTACCGTGCTGTTCGTCTTCCTGTTGATGGGCATCCCCATTGCCTTTTCCCTGGGACTGGCCAGTATCCTGACCATCCTGTTCTTCACCACCGACTCGCTGGCCTCCATGTCGCTCAAGCTGTTCGACACCATGGAGCATTACACGCTGTTGGCGATTCCGTATTTCGTGCTGGCCTCGGCCTTTCTGACCACGGGCGGAGTGGCCAAGCGGCTGATTCGCTTCGCCATCGCCGCCGTCGGCCATATCACCGGCGGCATGGCCATCGCTTCGGTGCTGGCCTGCATGTTGTTCGCGGCGGTGTCGGGCTCGTCGCCGGCCACCGTGGCCGCAATCGGCTCCATCGTCATCGGCGCCATGGTCAAGGGCGGCTACCCGCAGAAATACGCCGCCGGTATTATCTGTAACGCCGGCACCTTGGGGATTTTGATTCCACCGTCGATTGTGATGGTGGTCTACGCCGCCGCCACCGAAACCTCGGTCGGTCAGTTGTTCATGGCGGGAGTGATACCCGGCATCGTGCTGGGCCTGATGCTCATGTTGGCGATTTATATCAGCGCCAAGAAGATGAAAATTCCGCTGCAGGAACGGGTATCGCTGAAGGAGTTGCTGGTGGCGACCCGGGAGGCGATTTGGGGCTTGGGTTTGATCATCGTGGTGCTGGGCGGCATCTACGGCGGCTTCTTCACCGCTACCGAAGCAGCGGCGGTCGCCGCGGTTTACGCTTTCGTGGTCGCCCTGTTCATCCATCGCGACATGGGCTTCCGCGACGTGCCGCGGGTGTTCGCGGACGCCGGCAAGGTTACGGTGATGCTGCTGTTCATCATCTCCAACGCCATGCTGTTCGCCCATGTGTTGACCACCGAGCGCATCCCGCAGGTCATGGCGGAAACCATCGTCGGCTGGGGACTGTCGGGCTGGCAATTCCTGATCGTGGTCAACATCGTGCTGCTGATCGCCGGCAACTTCATGGAGCCGTCGTCGATCCTGCTGATCCTGGCGCCGATCTTTTTCCCCATCGCCGTCCAGTTGGGCATCGATCCGATCCACCTGGGCATCATCATGACGGTCAACATGGAAATCGGCATGATCACGCCGCCGGTGGGCTTGAATCTGTTCGTCACCGCCGGGGTGACCGGCATGCCGCTGTGGGAAGTGGTGAAAGCCGCGATGCCCTGGCTGATGGTGATGCTGAGCTTCCTGATCATCGTCACCTATATCCCGCAAGTCAGCCTGTTCCTGCCGCGGTTGTTGTTCTAGCCTTCCCTCTCCGAGCCTTTTCTCCCCTTCCCTCCAAACCTTTCCCCAAAGGGGGAAGGGTTCCAAGGGGAAAAGGGTTCTCGGTGCGCCCTCTCAGCTCCAGTAACGCACCGGGCCGCTGTCGACGTGAATGAAGTTGGAACGGGGGTAGTAGCCGACCCCTCCCGCGCCCAGCGAACGGGCCGCCTGATAGAGATCCGATAGCCGGCCTTCCGGCAGGCGGATATCGAGCGCCATGGCCTGGATATGGTAGCTGTTGCGGGCCACGCGCCGGCTGTGCTCGCGCAGCATGCTGTTGGTGCTTGGCGAGCGGTAGCCACTGATGACATGCACCGGCCGGCCGGGGCTGACTTGCACTTGCAAGGCGTAAAGCTGATCCAGGACATTGGAATCGAACAGCTTGACCTGGTCGTTATGATGGTCGCGCAGCCCCCAGCTCACCTCGCCGATGGCTTCGCGGATATAACCGTCCCGGGGAGTCCAGTAGACCTGGCGGACACTCTCGCCGGTATTGGGGTTGTAGAACAGAAGGTAGCGGTCGCGCCGGATAGCCGCCTCCAGCAGCGTCGGCGTCAAAGCCAGGATCCCAAGCCCGCCCACCGCCAGTTTCAGGAATCCTCGCCTGCCTGGCTCCGGCCGACGCTCTTCGTTGTTATTGCCGCCCGATTGAAGCGCTACGTCTGTTCTCATTGTCGTAAAATCCTCCCAGCAACGAGCTTATGGTGAGCTTTCGCTTCATCTAAGCAAATCAAGTTTGCCAAATCAAGAATCAGACATACCACTATTTTTTTGCCATTGAACAACAAAAATTGATTTCCCGGCATTTACCCGAATATTCAAATACCCTTGCTAAATAATCGCTCCAGTGAGGATCTCATCTCGAATTGAAACAGTTCTATTTAAAAAATATTATTTTACATATACATATTTTAATATTACCATTTCTTTGCGCTGGATATTATCATAAATGATAATATTTTTATTTTATTTGCGACAATTATCAATTAGGCAAATAAACAACAAGCCTCCTGAAAAAATGCAATGAGCAAAATTAAATTTTCAATGACCCCCGCAATCCGATTCCTGCGGAACCACCAAATTGTCTTCGGTGTATATCCGTACGCTTATGAAGAGCGTGGCGGCACCGCTCACGGTGCGCGCTGCCTAGGGGTAAATGAACATTGCGTAATTAAAACCCTGATCATGGAAGACGACCGGCGACAACCGCTGATTGTGCTGATGCACGGCGACCGCAAGATATCCACCCGCGAGCTGGCCCGGCAGTTGGGCGTCAAGACCGTCCATCCCTGCGACCCGACCGTGGCTCACAAACACAGCGGTTATCCGGTTGGCGGCACCTCGCCCTTCGGTACCCGCAAGCCCATGCCGGTCTACCTGGAAGCCAGCATCCTGGAATTGCCACTGATTTATCTCAACGGCGGCCGGCGCGGCCTGCTGGTCGGTCTGACGCCAACCGACGTCCGGCGATTGCTCCAACCGGTATTGGTCAACGTTGCCATCGAGGATTAACGCATGGACGAACCAAGCTTTATCGCCACCGCGCCGGCCAGCGTCGAACCGTTATTGGCGATGGAACTGTCTGGACTGGGCGCGGCGGAGATCAAACCCGTTCGCGGCGGCATCCGTTTTCAGGGACCGCTGGAACTCGCTTACCGCGCCTGCCTGTGGTCGCGGACCGCCAGCCGGGTGGTGCTGGTGCTGGCCGAAATCCCCGCCGCCGATGCCGACGAACTTTACAGTGGGGTTTACGAGCAGTCCTGGGAGGAGCATCTGGACCCGGACGGCACGCTCGCCGTGGATTTTGGCGGCGCCTGCGCCGGCATCGATCACGGCCATTACGGTGCGCAGCGGGTCAAGGACGCCATCGTCGACCGGTTTCGGGCGCATTGTGGCCGACGGCCAGGTGTCGACCGGCTGAGACCGGACCTGCGCATTCAGGTTCAGGCCCGCGATGGCCACGCCACCATCGGCCTCGACTTGTCCGGCGACAGCTTGCACCGACGCGGTTACCGCGCGGCCACGGTGCTAGCGCCTCTCAAGGAAACCCTGGCTGCCGCTCTGCTGCTAAAAGCCGGCTGGCCGGTCATCGCCGCGGCCGGCGGCCCCTTGCTCGATCCGCTGTGCGGCTCGGGCACGCTGGCCATCGAAGCCGCCTGGATCGCCGGCGACCGGGCGCCCGGCCTGTCGCGCGAGCGCTGGGGGTTCAGCGGCTGGCTGGGCCATGTGCCGGTGTTGTGGAACCGACTGCTGGCCGAAGCGCGGCAACGTCGGGAGGCTGGTCTGGCCCGCATCCCGCCGATTCTGGCCAGCGATCGCGATCCCAAAGCCGTGCGGGCCGCACGGATCAACGCCGGCCACGCCGGGGTGGCGAACCGAATCGACATCGAGCAGCGAGAACTGATCGATGTCGATCCGCCGAAGGATTCGCCGGGATTGTTGATCGCCAACCCGCCCTACGGCGAACGCTTGGGCGAACAAGACGATCTGGCCGAGTTATACCGCCAAATCGGCGAGCGGCTGAAAGCCCGTTTTGGCGGCTGGCGGGCCGCGATCCTCACCGGCAACCCCGAACTCGGCAAGCGCATGGGGCTGCGCGCCGAAAAAACCCATGTCTTTTACAACGGCCCGCTGGAATGCCGGTTGCTGCGCTTTCGGGTCGAACCGGCCTTCTTCGTCGACCGGGACACCGCCGACCAGCGCGCCCGAACCCGGATTTTGGAGCGGGCGATCGAAAACGGCGCCGAGGGCTTCATCAACCGACTGCGCAAAAATCTGCGGCATCTTGGCCACTGGGCGGAGCGGGAAGGCGTGCGCTGCTACCGTTTGTACGACGCCGACCTGCCGGAATACGCGGTGGCGGTGGACCGTTACGAACAATGGCTGCACGTACAGGAATACGCACCGCCATCCAGCATTGATCCCGCCAAGGCGCGCACACGACTGGAACAGGTGCTGACGGTGCTGCCGGCGCTGCTGGAGCTACCGCCGGAACAGCTCTTCCTCAAGATCCGGCAGCGACAGCGGGGCGCCAGCCAGTACCAGAAGCGGGCCGAACAGGGACGCTTCCATGAAGTTCGCGAAGGAGCAGCCCGTTTCTGGGTGAACTTCACCGATTACCTGGATACCGGGCTGTTCCTCGATCACCGCATCACCCGGCGGCGGTTGGCCGAACTGGCGGCCGGGCGGCGTTTCCTCAACCTGTTCGGTTATACCGGCACGGCGACCGTTTGCGCCGCGCTGGGTGGCGCGGCCAGCACCACCACCGTGGATCTGTCGGCAACCTATCTGGACTGGGCCCAGCGCAATCTGGCGCTGAACGGCATCGCTGGCCCTCGCCACGCACTGATTCGGGCCGACTGCCGACAATGGCTGGACCAGGCGCGGGAATGCTACGACTTGATTTTTCTCGACCCACCGACTTTTTCCAACTCCAGGCGGCTCGTGGAATCGTTCGATGCGCAGCGGGATCACGTCGACCTGCTGCGCCAAGCGCTACGGCTGCTGGCGCCGGACGGCGTGCTGATTTTCTCCACCAACCGTCGTGCGTTCCGGCTGGACCGGGAGGCCTTGGCCGATCTGTGGATCGAAGACTGGAGCCGGCGCACACTGCCGCCCGATTTTGCCCGCCAGCCCAAAATCCATCATTGCTGGCGGATCGCGCGGCGGTGAAATGGCGGAACTGTCCGCCACAAAAGGCACTATAATAATATGTGTAATGTCTGAGACGCGGCGAAGGAGAACCGACATGAATGCTCAAATATCCAGCAAACCGGCTGCTTCCCCCCGATCCGGATCCATGCTCGACCCGTTCGATATAATCGGTTCCAGCCTGGCGGTGCAGCAGGCCTGGCTGCGGCAGCCCGAACGCTTGGCCGCCAGTTTGCAAGGGTTGGCATTGGACGGCCACCGCGTTCACGAGCGTTTCGCTCAAACCGGCCTGGGCATTCCCAGTGACCCGGCGGTGACCCCCGTTCTCCGCGACGAACGCTTTCAAGACTCGGCCTGGAGCGAACAACCCGGCTTTGCTTATCTGAAAGAGATGTACCTGCTGTATAGCCGCTGGCTGGAAAACGCCATCTACGCTACCGAAGGCATCGAGCCACCGCGCCGGCAACGGGCCGCTTTCTGGATTCGGCAGTGGCTGGACGCCATCGCGCCCAGCAACTTTTTCTGGACCAATCCCGAAGCTCTGCGGCGCGGTATCGCCAGCCATGGCCATAGCGTGTTATGGGGACTGCAAAACTGGCTGCGCGACGCCGCCGCCGGCGAAGTGCGGATGGTGGAGCCGGACGCCTTTAAGGTCGGGCGCGACCTGGCCGCCACCCCCGGTCAGGTGGTGCTGCGCAACGACCTGCTGGAGCTGATTCAATACGCACCCGCCACCGAACGAGTCCATGCCATACCCATGGTTCTGATCGCGCCGTGGATCAACAAGTACTACATCATGGATCTCGGCCCGCGCAACAGTCTGGCGCGTTATCTGGTTGAGCGAGGCTTTACCGTGTTCGTCACCAGTTGGAAGAACCCGGCTCCAGGAGCGCGGGCGACAACGCTGGACGACTATCTGCTGCATGGGGTAAGGCCGGCGTTGGAAACGGCCCGCGCCATTTGCGGCGTTCCCCAGGTTCATGCCACCGGCTATTGCCTGGGCGGCACCGCGCTGGCGATGTTGCTGGCCTGGCTCAACGCCGATCCCGGCGACCGCGCCGCCAGCCCGGTCGCCCACTGGACGACCTTCACCACGCTGGTGGACTTTCAGGATCCCGGTGAAATCGGCGCCTTCCTGAGCGAGGACAGCTTCGAATTCCTGCGCAAGCGCATGAACGCCGACGGCTACCTGGATGGCGCCGACATGGCCAGCGCTTTCCGGCTGCTGCGGCCCAACAGCCTGATCTGGCACTACGCGATTCACAGCTACCTGTACGGTGAGGAACTGCCGCCCAGCGACGTACTGTTCTGGAATTGCGATACCACACGCATGCCGGCGGCGATGCACGAATTTTACTTGAGAGAGCTTTATCTGAACAACCGGCTGGCACGGCCGGGCGAACTGGAGATCGGCGGACGCCGGCTTGATTTGAGCTTGATCGACCAACCGTTGTACGCGGTTGGCGCCGAACAGGACCACATCGCGCCCTGGCGCCAAACCTTCCGGCTCTGCGGGCTGACCGGCGGCCCGGCGCGCTATGTCCTGGCTACTTCCGGACATATTCTCGGCATCATCAATCCACCGGCGACGCCACCCAAGCGGCGCTACTGGGTTGGAGACGCCAGCGGCCTGCACGATCCGGAGGTTTGGCGGGAAAACACCGCCAAGGTCGCGGGGTCGTGGTGGGACGACTGGAGCCGCTGGCTTGGCGAACGCTGCGGGCCGTTGGTCGACGCACCGGCTCCGGGCAGCGCCGCTTACCCGCCCCTGGAAGCGGCGCCCGGTCGATACGTGCTGGAAAAATGAAGGGAAAGATCAAGGATTTCAGGCTTCAAGCTCAACCTCGCCCCGGATTGCGCCACAGTACTTCAACACCTCCTTCATCCCGGGCGAGAAGCCGGCACAGCACAAACAGCAAGTCCGACAACCGGTTCAGAAAAACTTGCACGTCCGTATTGATATCTTCCTCCCGCGCCAGCGATACCACCCGCCGCTCGGCGCGCCGGCAGATCGCCCGCGCCATGTGACAATCCGCCGCCGCCCGCCCGCCGCCAGGTAGTATGAACTCCTTGAGCGGCGGCAACTGGCTGTTGAACTCGTTCAGCGCTGCTTCCAGCCGCGCCACGTCTTCCTCCTTGATGGCCCGATAGCCCGGAACGCTCAATTCCCCTCCCAGATCGAACAGCTTATGCTGCGCCTCCTGCAAGCAGTCGCGAATGGGCTCCCGCAGGTCATGCACCAGCACCCGGCCAATAATGCAGTTCAATTCGTCGACCGCACCGATCGCCTCGATCCGTGGGCAATCCTTGGCAACCCGATCCCCGTTGCCCAAACCGGTCGTCCCCTTGTCCCCAGTGCGCGTGTAGATCTTGGAAAGTCGGTTGCCCATCGTCACCCCTCTGTTCTGTCAGTCGTTCGCACAAAATAATTCGCGGCCAAAATTGGCTGATCCCCGGTTTCGCGAACCCCGCTCTTCCATCTACTCGGAGCGCGTCAGCCTCCTGCTTCGATCCGCTAAACGCACCTGAGCCCCGGGCTGGAAACCGGCCCTCATTGTACCTTTCCCTCGTCGCAAACAACCGGTTCAGGATTCGTTCACCAACAGTCCCGTTTCATACCGGGCGTGGACCGGGTTCGGTGTATTTTCATCAAAAAATATATTTTTCATATAGTTAATAAAAAAATTCATATAGTTAACTTTTATTGCGATTTTTATTTAACATGCTGATTTTACATAAAAATATTATAAATATGAGGTGCTATTGCCAAACAACCTTCGTTACTGAAAAACAATGGCTCTCGTTTGACAAACGTTCTTTTTCGTCAATTTACAAAAAAATTTCAACTCATTGTTTTATATATATATTTTATGAATTTGCCGTAAAAACTATAATCAATATAACGCATTGTTTTATAAGATTTATTTTATAAATAAACGGCGATCAGAAAAGAATTCTCCAATGAATGAAAATTATTTATTTGGCAATCTGATACTTGCAAAACATTTCAGCCCCATGCTTTCATAGTTACCAATGTTGTATTGCAATATGTTCCTGCCATAGGCCAAGCATCGTCATCCGATACCGGCCTAGGAACATCAGGCGACACCGGAAATCAGGCTGGCAGGCCACATCTCCGGAGTTGCTTAGTCGGGCCCGCGGTGGCCGGAGCGATCCGGTTGGGTCCAGGGAGGACCGGCGCCGATCCAGGACACGGACCTATCGAGCACTGTCAGTTCGTGCTGATCAACGACGGAGGTTTTTTATGGAATTCACGGAATGCGTCAAGGAAAGGCTCACTCTGACCCTGAAGTCAGGACTGCTATGCGCGGCCTTTCTCATGCCTGTCGCAGCGCTGGCTCAATCGCCGGAGACAGTCCGTGGCGAGGAGCTCAACCCCATTGCGGCCATCAATCCCGATTCCAGCACCGACGCCGATGCCGATGCCGATGCCGATGTCGATGTCGAGCCGGACGACCACGGGAAAGTTGCCCGCCTTTCCAGGCATATCCAGAGCAAGTATCGGGTTCCAGAAACCAGGGCGCGGCGGATCGTTCGCGAAGCGGTTCGCAATGGCAAGCGCCACGATGTGGATCCGGAACTTATCCTCGCCGTTATCGCCGTCGAATCGACGTTCAAGGAGCATGCCGTCAGCCGGGTCGGTGCTCGCGGCCTGATGCAAGTCATGCCGGGTTCCCACAAGGGTAAGGTTCGGCGAATCGGCGGCGCCCGTGCGCTATTCGACCCCGCCAAGAACATCCATACCGGCTCGCAAATCCTGGTGGAGTATCTCGAAGACCATTCTGGCAACCTGCGCCGGGCGCTGCTCAACTACAACGGCAGCCTAGGCACGCGTTCGTCTTTTCCGGACAAGGTCATCCGGATCTACCGTAAGCTGCAACGGGCCACCGTCGAGGGCTGAAACGGAATCCGTTTCGCACTCCTTAAATATATGGGGATTCGCCGCGCCCCCTTTCCCAAACTGGGAGAGGGGGCGTGCATGTTTGGCTCGCCAGTCCTCGCCTCAAGCGGGGCCAAACAGCGATTCCAGCCAGCGAGGATTCACCGCGTGGCCATCCATCCTTCATAATAATAAACGCGAACGGGAAACCACATTTCGATCTCCGACCCAGTCATGCGTCACTCCACTCTCGACCCGGAAACTCTGGCCTCCCAACTGTCATCCGCTCCGTCGCTGCCGCCGGTGGAGCACTGGAACCCGCCACTGAATGGCGAAATGGATCTGCGCATCACTCGCGATGGCGTCTGGCATCACGAAGGCACACCCATCCAGCGCGAGGCCCTGGTCCGGCTGTTCGCCTCCATCCTGCGATGCGATGCGGATGGTCATCACTACTTGGTCACGCCAGTGGAAAAATGGCGCATTCAAGTCGATGACGCACCGTTCCTGGCGGTGCGGCTGGATGCCGACGGCATCGGCCACGGGCAGCGACTGCTTTTCACCACCAACCTGGGCGATCGGGTCAGCACCGGCCCCACGCATCCGCTGACGGTCGAATACCTCGGCCCCGGCGGCGAACCCTCGCCGTACATCCATGTGCGCGGCCGGTTGCGCGCCCTGCTGACCCGCGCGGTGTTTCTGGAACTGGTCGAACTGGGCGAGGAGCGCCCGACAACCAACGGTAACGGCGATTATGGAGTATGGAGCGAGGGCATGTTCTTCAGCCTCGGCCGGCTGGACGACGAGAGCGGCTAAAGCGAGGACCATGGGTGCGTCAGGTACTGCTGTCCTTGCTGCGCGCTATCGTACTGCTGCCATCGTACACATTGGTCTTGCTGATTCGCTTGGTCAAATGGCTGATCGCCCCACCTGCCCTGCTCTTGCAACTGCTGATCGGAACACCGCTGGCGTTGTGGCGCGTCCATCAGCCGCTGCACCCCCGTTTCGATCCGGTTCGGGAACCGGAACTGCCCGACGCCGCCTGGCTGAGCTTCATCGACGCCACCGAAACGCTGACCGCCGCCGGCTTCGTCCACTACGACGATTTACGCAATGACGAGTTGATCCAGGGAGCGGTGCTGTGGTTGCGGCTGCTGGCGCAGCCGGAACAGGGCAACGGCGCTCTAATCGCCCACATTCGGTTCGTGGCGGGCGCGGGCGCGCAACACGATTTCGTCGAGTTCTCGACCCAATTGCAAGACGGTCGGGTACTGGCCACCAACAACTTCGATCTGCCGTACAGTCTGCCCCCACCCGCTTATATGGCGCGCTTGCAATTAAAGGATGTTTGGGATCCGCGCGCTCTTTATACCCTGCACAACGCACTATTCACCGCCTTGGGACAGGCAGCGGACCCGAATCCCGCCGCTCGGGCCGCTCGCGATCCCGCCGGTTTGCTGATCGACATCCACCGTCGCCAAATCCAGGCTCTGATTGAGCAGGGCTGGTTGCGGATGGATCGGGACCGCCACGCGACCCGGCTGCGACCGTGGGCCGCACTGGTGGGAGCCTGGCGTCAAGCTTGGCCACTGGCCGGTCTTTACCTGCGCGCCGCCGACCGTCATGCCCGCCGCATGCTGGCCAGCCACGGCATCGATGCATCCGCCTTCGCCGGCGCCGCCACCGCCATCCTGGTCGACCGTCAGTCGTTGCCGGATGGCGCCGCGATCGCCACCGCCCACTCCGGCTATCAAGTGGCGCGGCCACTGGCTCAACGCATCAGCCCGCGCGCGGTACTGGAAGCCGTGGTGGCGGAACTGGACGGCGGCATCGAAGGCCCGGCGCACGTCCGGGAACTGCGCTACACCTTCCGGGGCCACGAGGACCAACCGCAACGGCGCATCCGACGCTGGCACCGCTTCGACATCCTGGTCGATCCGGTCGCCGGCCAGCTTGCGGTCACCGCCACGGACCGAGAATTCGAGCAGGCGACCACCGAGACCGAATGGGACGAGCTGATTGCCGCCATACCGCCGGCTTCGCTGGTATTGGGATCTTGGCTGTACGATCTCGACCGCATACTACCGATAGCCCAGGCGGCGCTGGCCACCGGCGCCGGCGCCTTCGCCCTGGATTCGGCTTCGCTCTATATGGACGCGAACAGCGCAACGCGCTGGCAGGTGATCGCCTGGGATCACGAGGATCGCCCCTTGCATGTGGTGGTGGACGCGCGTTCGGGTTCGATACAAGACGAAAGCAACGGGTAGCGGAGATCGGGAGCGAACCGTAGGGACGGGCCGTCGACCAACGGCGGGATTCGGTTCTTTTCTCTCCATCCTTTAAGCACTAAGCTTCAATCATACTCATGCTGGAGAAACAATCATGCTGGAAGGTTTTTCTGCATTTGTGGTGGCGCTGGCGGTGCTGGCGGTCATCCTGATCCTGCTGGGCGTCAAGTCGGTGCAGCAAGGCATGGAATACACGGTCGAACGCTTTGGCCGCTACACCGAAACCCTGCGGCCCGGTCTGAACCTGATCGTCCCAATCATCGACCGCATCGGCCATAAAATCAATATGATGGAAACGGTGCTGGACGTCCCCTCGCAAGAGATCATCACCAAGGACAACGCCATGGTTCAGGTGGACGGCGTGGTGTTCTACCAAGTATTGGACGCCGCCAAGGCCGCCTACGAAGTCAACAACCTGGAATTCGCCGTCCTCAACCTCACCATGACCAATATCCGCACGGTGATGGGCTCGATGGATCTGGACGAACTGCTGTCCAAACGCGACGACATTAACGCCCGACTGCTCACCGTGGTCGATGAAGCCACCACACCGTGGGGACTCAAGGTTACTCGCATCGAAATCAAGGATATCGCCCCGCCCAAGGATCTGGTCGATTCGATGGCGCGACAGATGAAGGCCGAGCGGGACAAGCGGGCGTCGATTCTCGCCGCCGAAGGCGCGCGCCAGGCGGCTATTCTCGAAGCGGAAGGACTCAAACAGGCGGCTATTCTCGAAGCCGAGGGCCGCAAGGAATCCGCCTTCCGCGACGCCGAGGCCCGCGAACGACTGGCCCAGGCCGAAGCCCGCGCCACCCTGATGTTGTCGGAAGCCATCGGCAAGGGCGACGTCCAGGCCATCAACTATTTCGTGGCGCAGAAATACGTAGAGGCGGTGACGAAACTGGCGGCGGCGCCGAACCAGAAAGTGCTACTGATGCCACTGGACACTTCGGGATTGATCGGCACGTTGGCCGGAGTGGCCGAACTGACGCGGGAGGCGTTGAGCAAGGCGGAGACACGCCCGTGAGCGGCTGGCTGCTGGAGCCGGTTTACTGGAACTGGTGGCTGCTGGGCGTGGTGTTGATGGCGGTCGAAGCCGTCGTTCCCGGCTTCTTCTTTCTGTGGATGGGGATAGCGGCGCTGCTGGTGGGGCTGGCGCTAACCGCGCTGCCGGAGCTGGCGTGGACCTATCAGGTGTTGCTGTTCACGCTACTGTCGGTCGGATCCATCGTCGCCTGGCGACTACGGCTGCGACGACATCCGACCCGTACCGAGGATCCGCTGCTCAATCGCCGAGGCCATCAGTACGTCGGTCGGGTATTCACCCTGGATGCGCCGGTGGTCAACGGCCACGGCAAGATCCGCGTCGACGACAGTACCTGGAAGGTCTTGGTGGACCAAGACTGTCCGGCAGGAACTCGGCTACGTGTCGTCGGAGTGGAGGGAGTCATGCTGAAGGGGGTGATCGAACCATAACCACACCGCACGAAGGGTTCGCATGGTTCTCAAGGCAGGGAAACATGTTGCTCCATAGCTATGTCCCTATAATATTCAACAATCCGTGGATCGCTGCTCTAAATTTACTTCTATATAGATAGCGCTCTTTCGCACGGAAGCATTGAATGCGTCCGATGAACCGTTTGTACGAACTTGAGTGAATACCGCAATGGATCGAATATGGGAGTATGCATCGCTACCGAGCGCGTTCCTGTGCAGCGTCGGACTCATCGCCTTATTGATCCAACCAGCACGCATTCTGGGCTTGGTCGATCGGCCGGACGCCCGTAAGCACCATCGAGATCCGGTCCCCATGGTTGGCGGAGTGGCGATGTATGCAGCGTTCTGCGCAAGCATACTGCTGCTGGCGGAGTGGCCACATGCCCTTCCCGTGCTACTAGCCGGCATGACCCTGCTAACCCTGATTGGCCTTTACGACGACCTGCATTCTCTACGCCCTGCTTCGCGCTTTTTATTCCAGATCGGCGCCATCCTGCTGATGGCGCTGGAGGGAAACGTAACCTTGGCCAGCCTGGGCAATTTATTCGGGTGGGGTAACGTCCTGCTCGGCGATTTCACGATTCCGTTCACCGTTTTCGCCATGGTTGGGATTATCAACGCGTTCAATATGATCGACGGACTCGACGGGCTGGCGGGCGGATTGGCGCTGCTCGCCACCCTTTGCATGATCGTCCTGAACCTGCTCGCACCAACCGGAGGTGCGAGCATCGGCGTCCTGTCGGTGCTGGCCTTGGCGATCACCGGCTTCCTCTGCTTCAACTTGCGTCATCCCTGGCGGGCCCGCGCCGGGGTATTCATGGGCGACGCTGGCAGCACCATGCTCGGTTTCGTTCTGGGCTGGTTCCTGGTGGATCTGTCACAAGGTCGGGAGGCGGCGATGGCGCCGGTCACCGCGATCTGGATCATGGCCTTGCCGTTGATGGATACCATTGCGGTGATGACCCGCCGCATCCGCGCTGGCCACAGCCCGTTCACCGCCGACCGCCAGCATCTGCACCACCTGCTGCTCGGTCTCGGCCTGACGGATGGCCGAGTCGGCGCGATCCTGTTGGTCGCCGCCGCGCTTGCCGCCGCCGCCGGAGTTCTGGCCTGGTGGCTGGGAGTACCCGAATCCTGGCAGTTTTATGCCTTCCTTGCCGCGTTCGCGCTGTACTACCGGTTCACCAGCCGGCTCTGGGCCCGGCAACAGGCCACCGTCAGCGCCAGGGCCAATTTCGAATCGGACGGAGACAACACCGCAGTGGATGTGGCCTAACCGGCACGCAGCCTGCCTGGCTACCCGCAACCGCGGCGCTACTCGACGCCCGTTTAAGCCTCGCGACTGATCGCAAACGGCGCGAACGATTGACACACGGGCATTACTTCGATGCTGTTGAGGTTGACGTGCGCCGGACGACTCACCGCCCAGTACGCAATATCGGCGATGTCCTCCGGCCGCAACGGTTGGGTACCCTGATAAATCTTGGCGGCCTGGGCGTCGTCGCCTTTGAAACGCACCAGGGAAAATTCGCTTTCCGCCAGGCCCGGCTCAATGTTGGTCACCCGCACCCGAGTGCCCAACAGGTCGGCGCGCAGGTTCAAGGAAAACTGTTTGACGAACGCCTTGGTGCCGCCGTAGGTATTGCCCCCCGGATAGGGATAGCTGCCGGCCACCGAACCGATATTGATCACATGGCCGCGATCACGCTCCACCATTCCAGGCAGGATGGCGCGGGTGCAATACAGCAGTCCCTTGATGTTGGTGTCCACCATCCGCTCCCAATCCTCCATGTCGGAACGGTGCGCCGGCTCCAGCCCCAGCGCCAGACCGGCGTTGTTCACCAACAGATCGATCTCGGCGAATTCCGGCGGCAGTCCGGCAACCGCCGTCTTGACAGCAGAGCCGTCGCGCACATCGAGCGGGAGGGCGTATACCGGAATGCCAGCCAACTCGGCGCGCAGGGCATCCAGGCGATCCCGGCGTCGACCGCACAGCACCAACGACCAGCCGGCAACGGCGAAGCGGCGGGCGCAGGCGGCGCCGAACCCGGAGGTGGCGCCGGTGATGAAAGCAAGCTGGGGCATGGAAATTTCTCCTGTTGCGTGATGCCCTTTTGCCAATGAGGCAAAAACAGTCTCGCGCGGGGACTGAGCGGGGGAAGGTATCGGGAAATACGATCGACTTGTTATGCTAGCGTCCATGCCCTGCTTCCATCGCCGTTCACTCCTGCTTGCCGCGCTGCTCGCGAGTGGCTGTCAGACAACGCCAAGCTCGCCGCCACCGCCCGTCGCGCCGGACGAACTGACGCAGGTCAACACCGTCGTGAATCGGCGGGGCCGGCCTTGTCCCGGCGATCTTTGCCTGAGCGACTGGCCGGACGCCGCAGACCTCGACCGGCTGACCGCCTGGGACTGCAAAGCCTACGCCGTCGCCAAGGCCGCCCACCTGATCCGCCTGGGGTACTACCCAGACCGGTTGGAATACGTGCTGATCGCTGGCCCACCATTGCGGGTAACCCACGCCGCGCTGCTGGTGGACGGTCGCTGGGTGCTGGACATGGGCTTGCGCTGCCAAGTCTGTACACTGAAGACATTTATCGGCGGCGCAACGCTTCGAGGCCGGTTGCCGGTGGCGGAGCTACCCCACGCCCGGCGGGCGCTACGCTGGTAATCCGCCTCACACTGCAAATGGGTTGGTGCGATTCTCCGGCGGAATTTCATAGGCACGAACCGGCACGGCGGCGGGCGCTTCCTCTCCGTCAGCGTCCGCCGACATCCGCGGCGTGGGTTGCCGCTTTTCCCCGATTGGGCGGTGGAAAAACAATGCCGCCAGCAAGGCCGTGAATACGGCGTTGGCCGGTATCCGCAGATTAAAATCCACCAGTGTATGCAACATCATCAACAGCAGCGCAATCCCGGCCCCGGCCTGAGCGAAGCGCAGCGGCGTCCACTCGCCGCGCTTCCATACCCGCCCCCACTGGCGCATGTAAAAGACCAGCCAGACCACAATGAGCAGGGCCGCGGCCAGTCCGAATTCCAACAACCATTCCAGGTAATCGTTGTGGGCCCGGTTGATGGTCGCTCCCAAGAAATCCGCTGGGTGAAACCGCCGCAAGACATCCTCGAAGGTGCCCCCTCCGCTGCCCAGCGGAAAGAATTCGCCAGCCGCCTGGAGGGTGGCGTCGAAGATCCGCCAACGCCCGTCCTCGATCGGATCCGTATAGGCAAAGCGGCTCCAGACCGGCGCCAATCCGATCAACCCGGCCAGTCCGACCCCAACGGCGGTGAAACTCCCCATCAGCCCATAGACGTTGCGTCCGCCCAATCGGGTCGAAAACATCGCGGTGCATAGCAGAATACCCAACATCGCCAGGCTGACCCCGGCGCGAGAGCGCGTGAACACCAGCCCCAGCAGGATCGCTAGCGCCGCCGCGCCATACAGCGTCGCCTGGTTGATCCGGTCCACGCTAAAGCGCGCCAACCATTGCCGCAAGGTCCGCTTGCGATGGCCATGGCCGCGATATCGGGGCACGCCGTGACCGACCGTGCCCGCCAGCAGCGCCAGGGCAAGGGGCAGCGCCATTTCCAGCAGGCCCGCCAAATGATTGCGGTTGGTGTAGGTGCCCGAGGCGCTACCGTCCATCAGCGTACTGCCAAACCGGAATGCGCTATCCGCGCCATCGCCGTATTGAATCAAACCCAGCAGCGCCTGGCCCACGGCGATTCCCAGAAACACTTGCGCCAGCGCCAACAGTCGTTGGCCCGACAAAAAGCTCGCCGCCACGAACACCGTCAGCGGCGGCAACAACGCCAGCCAAGCGGCCTCGGTCGAGGACGGCGCCAGCGAAATCGCGCGCCAGTCGAAACCGGCGTCGCCCACACCAGCCAAGCGCAGTGCTCCGGCGTAAAACTCCCGTCCGGGCAAATGGCTCCAAAGCACCAGTGGCGCCGGCAACAACTGCGGTAGCGGCAGCAGAAAGAGCGCAACGAGAAAGGCCTTCACCGGCTTGGACAGCACCGAAGACCGAACCAATCCCGATCCCCTCCAAGCCAAGCCGACCAGCAGCACCAGCGCCGCCAGTTCCATGACCAGCAGCGGTAGGGGTCGGCTGCCGCCCCAGTACAGCGGCGCGAACACCAGCAGGGCCGCCAAGCCATAAAATAAAACCGCGCCGCTTTCGGCGGCGCGGTTTGTGCCAGAACTCACAGGCACGCTCGACTCCAAGGCAACAACATCAAGGGCGATTACTGAGGGCTGGCAGGCCCATCGTCGTCATCGTTAGTCGATGCAATGGCCCCCGCGACCGTCGCCGCGCCCGCCACGGCAATGATGGTCGGTCCGGCGATAAATCCAGCGGCTCCGGTGACGCCCGCCGCTCCGGCGGCAGCGCCTGTCCCTGCCAAGAAACCCGCCACGCAAAGGCTCGACAGATCCTTGACCAGCACATCCTTATCCTCTCCCACTCGGGTCTGGCAACCGTCGAACACGACAACAACCCGGCTGTTCGCGCCGGTAACGATCAGGTCGTCGCCAACGACGGGCCTTCTTGAACTCACCGCCGCCCGGCCGCTCCCCTCACCAACGAACACCTCGCCTCTCGGCTGCTTCAGCCCCGCGACCAGCTCTTTTCCGGTCTTGCCGCCATCCAGGACGCCCTCATTGCAGCGGGCTCTCAAGTCTTCGACCTTGACGCTCTCGCCGGGACCGACCTCCACCTCGCAGCCTTTGAAAACGACCGTAACTTCGCTGTTCTTTTGGGTGATCAACCGGGTGTCGTTCTCGACGCCCATGTTCTGTTTGGCCGGCGCCCGGACACCGTTTTCCTCCACAAAGGTGCTACCCTTCGGTTGTTCCAAGCGCGCGTCCCACCTGTCGCCCCCACTGGATCCCGACGCCGGCAGCGGACCTGCTTGGCCGATGCGGGTGTCCTGAAACCCATCGATGGTCCGAACGCGGGCCCGCCCTTGGCGGCACTGTTCCGGGGCTCCGATGGCCAGCAGGCTGTTCTCGGGCACCGCCACCGTGCAGCCATCCGGATAGACCACTTCCGCCCGGCCGCCAGCGACCGCCACCACCCGGTTGCCGGCGTACAAAGGCAGGCCATCCCGAGCCAGCCCCACCGTCGTGGCTTGGTCGGCGAACACCCGCCCTTGCATCTGCCGCAGCACGGCGGACGGCTCCAATGCATTGGCGCCGGCGGCATATCCCGCCAGGGCCAGCGCCAAACTCGCACTCATCGCTCGTATTTTCATTTCATCAACCCTCTCGCTTCCGACCACCACCATCAACCCCGCCCGAGAGGCGGCACAAGCACTTCGTTAAGCATCAGTATAAGCATACAATAAAATAAACCATATATAGCAATCCTGAACCAATTGTGGTTGCTTACCCGGGCGTCCATAATCCGAATAGGATGGCTATATACTGGCATAAGGCTCGATCAGATCAATAAACCGGCGACCGTCAAGCGGACGAACGCTCGCCGGGAGGAATGCCGTCCACCTAACCCTGCCGGTTGATGGCCAGATCGTCGAACCAGATCTCGCCCTGAACCTCGAAATCCAATTCCGCCCGACCCTCCAGCTCCAGCTCCAGCCATTGCACCGGACAATCCGCCTCCGGCACCGTGAAATCCTGGGTAAAAAGCTGCCAGTCGCCGGAACCGATAAAGGATGGGCCCGCCACCAACCGTCGCTCATTCGACTCGCCACAGCGCACCGTCCAGTGCAAACCCCGTTCCGCCCGCAGACCGTCCGGGCGCGCTCGCCCCTGCAAGCGGTAGCGACCCGGCTCCAGATACAGAGGCTGACGAACATGCCGGAAACGCACTCGCTGGCCGTTGAAAGTGACATGCAGGGCTTTGCCACCGTGAGTGCCGTAGGTCTCGGCGATTTCGACCAGCGCCCCGCGCGGCGCCGAGATCCGCCAATCGAAACCCAGTCCAGTGATCGGTAACTCAAAACCGCCGTTGTAGAGGTTACCCAAGCCCTGTTGCTGGCGTTCGTCCAGCCCGCTCAACCAAGCCAGATACGTCTCCAGCCAGTGACCTTCCCGCCATAACCGCTCCAGATAAACCTTTTGTTCGGCGGCCTCAGGCGGTTTTCCGCCCCGTTCGCGGTTACCATACAGAAAGGCCACCGCTTCCAAGCGCGCCGCCTTGGCCGCGACGTAGGCGAAGAACGCGTCCCACCATGGCGGCGGATCGGCCAGCAACGGCCGCAATAGCGGCCGGGCCTCGGCGCTCTCGGCCCAGCGCAATAGCAACGGATACAATTGAGCGGCGATTCCCGACCGGTTCCGCAGCAACATGTCCCAACGCGCCAATGTCCGGTCCGGTCGGCCCTGGGCCAACCAGAACGCCGCCGAACGCGCCAGTACCGGCGTACGCATCGGCCCCAGCGCATCGGCTATTTCCGCCAGCGCGACCGCGGCGGATGGCTGGCCGGCGCTCGCTTGCAGTTCGGCCAGCGCCAAATAGACCAGCGCGTCGGTGGGATTGGCCCAGGCCGCCGCCTGATACAGCCGCTTGGCGGCGGCTGGATCGCGCCCGGCCAGCGCCAGACCCTGCCGGTACAACGCGGCCGGCTGAGCACTTTGCCAGCGCAGCGCGCCGGCGTCGGCCTCCGGTGTGTCCTGGGCGGCGTAGTACTCGGCCAGACCGGTCACCAGCACCCGCCAAGCCAATACCACGCCCAGCAAGGTCAAACCCACCGTCCCGATCCTTTTAATGTTCGTCACCGCCATGTTTTGGGCTCTTTCGGCCGTCGCGGGTTGCAATTTCCACCCCACTCAATGTTCCGGCCAGGCGTAATCGATGGCCACGATGGATAGCCACCCGTCCTGCTTGCGCACTTTGAAGTGGATATCGCCCGCCAATTGAATCAAATCGCCATTGTCGCGCCGCTGCAACCACACTTCATAGCGGCCGACAGCGCTGGCGGAGCCGCCGTTGCGCGCCCAACTCACATCGCGCAACTGCATCCGCCGGACCTGGTGCGTGCCGAACAGCGTGTCGTAATCCTGGCGAATGCGGTCACGGCCAACTCCTCCCTTGCCGCGGGCATCGGCCGAGAACAGACTCATCAGGCCATCGAGATCGCCACGCCGGTAGGCATCGGTATAGCGCTTGATCAGTCCGCTCAACTCCTCGCTGGCCAAGGTCTCGGCATCCGGAGCGGCGACACCCCGGCGCGATTCGCTCGGCTGTTCCGTCGGCGGGTCGGGTCGCGCCTGCCGTGCCGGCGTCGCCTCGGTCCGCTTCAGCCGGCTTCGCTCAAGCTGTTCCCGCTCGGCTCGCAAGGCCTCGGCCATCTGCTCGGCTTTGGCCTGTTCGGCCTTCAACTGCGCCAGTTTCGCCTGCTCGGCCGCCAGCCGCTCGTCCCGCGCCCGCTCCGCTTGAAGCTGTTCGGCCTTCAAGCGCTCCAGCTTGGCCTGCTCGGCGGCCAGCCGTTCGCTCCAGGTCCGTTCGGCGCGCAACTGCTCGGTGCGCAACCGTTCTTCCAACTGGGTACGCTCCGCGCGAATCCGATCCAGCAGCACCGCATCGGCGGCCAGCCGCTCCCGGTGCGCCTGTTCCAACTCTTCCCTGGCCGTGTGGCTTGCGCTGGCCCGCTGGCGGGCCTGGCGCTCGCGTTGCCCCAAAGCCTGCCAGTCCGGCGCGGCCAGCAGCGCGGCGATGGCGCTGCGATCGGCCGGGTCGGCGGACGACGATTCGGATTCGGATTCGGATTCGGGCGCGGGACGAGCGGGCGCGGCGGGCATGCTGACGGGCGGTCTGGTTTCGTAAACGCCCCAGACCCCCAGCACCGCCGCCAAAGCGAAGCCGCCCAACACCAAAGCAGGCATCCCGCGGCGCGGCGCGGGGCTTCGGGCGCGAGAAAAAACAGTGTTGCGCGGACGCGGGGCGTGAATCGGATCCGCGGCGAGGGGGACGGTTGAATCGGCGGCGACCGGGGCAACGACCCATGACGGCGACGACGACCGACCCGCATCGTAAGCCGCGCGGGGCTGCGCGCGGGACAGCACGGTCCATGCCTCGTTGGCCCGGCTGGCAAAGTGATCGGTCCAACTTTCGCCGCCGCCCGCCCGGTCTGGGTGAAACAACCGCATCAGCAAGCGGTGGTGTTCCTTAAGCTGTTCGGCTGTCGCGTCGGGCTCCAGCCCCAGCACACGGTAATGGCTGGCGCCACGGGCGAAGCAAAGCTGCTGGACCAGAAATCGGGCGGCGTCCCGCAGTTCGTCGGCCTTGGTTCCGGTCTGGCGGGTGGCGCTCTCCAGCATCTCCGACGAACCGTTGGCCAACCACAGCAGCCGGTTCATGTCTCGCGGCAACGGCGCGGCGAGACTCATTCGGTTTTGATGGGCCAGTGGGGTGCGATAGCAGGCCAGCGCCAGTTCGAAGATGTCGGAACCCGGATCGGTCACGCCTCAGGCCTCATGCTTCCGCCTTCGTTCCCTCGAATGGCAGCTTTTTGGCGGAGGACGCGGCTTCACCGTAGTAACTGGTATGGTAGTAGTAATAGCTGTGATAGCCGAGTTGGGCCTCCAGCTTGGTCAGGAGGGCGCCCAGCACTGGCACCCGCGCCTCTCGCAGCCGTTTGAAGGCGCCTTGCACGTAACCACGCGGCGTACTGCCCATTTCCACGGTCAATAAAGTGCCTTCGCAAAGATTGCCGATGATCAGCCCGTCGGCCAATCCCAGCAACGGCGGACTGTCCACCACCACCTGATCGAATTTCTCGGCGGCCAGCGTCAGCAACTCCACCATCCGGCCGGACGACAACAGCTCGGCGGGATTGGGCGGCAACGGTCCGGACGGAATGGCGAACAGGTTGGCGACGAGCGTGGGGCGGGTAATATCGGCCGGATGCACCTCGCCGCCGGCCAGATAGTTGGTCAACCCGGTTTGGTTGTCGAGTTTCAAGGCCTGGTGGAGCGAGGGTTTGCGCAGATCGGCCTCAATCAGCAGCGTCCGTTTGCCCGCCTGGGCGAACTGGATGGCCAGGCTCAACGAGGTGGTGGTCTTGCCTTCGCCGGGCATGGCGCTGGTCACGGTCAGCAGCCGGGGCACACCGCTGACGGTGGAAAATTGCAGCGCGGTGCGCACCGAGCGGTAAGCCTCGGCGAAGGCCGAGCGCGGGTCGTCGTGGCCGATCAGGGCGATGGCGCGCTCGTCGCCGCGCTCCCGTTTGGTCGTCGGGATCATGCCCAGCACCGGCAACCCCAACAGTTTCTCCAAATCCTCGGGTTTGCGGAAGGTATCGTCGAGATGCTCGAATAGAAAAGCCAGACCGATTCCCCCCAGCAGGCCCAGCACCAACGCCAGCAGGGCGTTCAGGCGCAAGTTGGGCTTGTAGGGGAAACTGGGCGCCTTGGCCTCGTCCACGATCGAGATGTTGTTGGTGCCGACGCCGGCCGCCACCCCGACTTCCTTGAAGCGCTGTAGCAGACCGTCATAGAGCTGGCGATTGGTATCCACCTCGCGACGCAGGATATTGAACTGGATACTGCGATCCTGCAGGGCCAGCACCTCCTGTTTGAACTGATCGAGCTTGGCGTGCAACAGTGTCTCCTCGGCCTTGGCTGCCTCGTAGTTGGCGGTAATCGCCGCCCGAATGTTGCCAATCTCCTGCTCGATCATGCTGTCGATCTGGCTGATCTGGTTGCGTAGCTGCACCATGGTGGGATAAGCCGGCTTGTAGATGCTGAGGTTGTCCTGGTATTGGGCATCCAGCTTGGCCTTGCTCTGTTTGAGATCCTGGATGATCTTGCTGTCCAGCACCTGACTCAGTCCCTGGCCGCGGGTAGCCAGCATCTGCCGATACACCGCCTCGGCGGCGACCCGCCGCTTTTCCGCCTCGCCCAAGGCGACGTTGGTGGCCTCCAGGCTCTGACCGACGATGCCCTCCTTATCGCCGACGGTGAAAATCTGCTCCTGACGGGAAAATTCGACCAGTCCGCGCTCGGACTCTTCCAGTTTGAGCTTGACCTGTTGCAAGCGTTCTTGCAGGAATTTGCGGGCGTATGTGGTCGCGTCGAAGCGCCGCTCCAGGTTCAGGTTGATATAACTCTTGGCCACGGCGTTGAGGACGGCGGCCGCCTGCTTGGGATCGGGGCTGTTGTAATGCAGTTTGACCAGCCGCGAGTTGCGTACCGGCTCGACGGTCAAATCGCCCAGGAATCCGTTGATCACGCCTTCGATCCGCGCGTTTTCCGAGGGCGGTTCCGGTTTCGCGTCGTCGGCTTTCGGCAACCAATCCGCCAGCCATTGCTTGAACTGGGCCAGCGGCGAGGGCGGCGGCGGCGGAAGATCGGCCAGCCCCAACTGGTTGATCACGCGCAGCGCCAAACTGCGGCTCTTCAGCAGTTCGTACTGGGTTTGATAATAATCCTGGCTGCTCCATCCTCCTCCTTCAGCCGGCGACACTTCCCCCACCTGCATGATCTTGATGTCCTCGCGATCGATCTGCAAGGTCAGGCTGGCGCGATAGATCGGCGTCATCAGGTAGGTGGCGGTCACCACGGCGGTCACCACGATCAGCGTGAAGACGAGGATGGTCCAGCGCCGCTTGAGGATGACCTGCCACAACTCGCGGAGGTCGATGGTATCCTCTTCCGACCCTTCCTCGAACAGGGGTTTTTCACGCGGCTGGGCTAACATGGGAACGCTGTTTTGGCGCTCCGCCAAGACCCGGCCGGGCGGTGGCGAATTGGAGTCTGGGGGTTGAGGCAATTCGGGAATGGTCATTAATCAAGGGTACCGATGACGAAATACAGGTTAGAACGCGGAAAGCACTCGGAACGGCAGGACAAATTCCAGAATTTCCTTGACGGTGGATCTCACTCCCGACGTTTCGACATGGAGGACGTCCTCGCCGAGCACTTCGGGGTCCGGCGCCTCGCCATCGCGAATCGCCACCAAGTCGTATTGCAGCATTTTGCGCGTGCCGTCCACCGCGGGGCGCAGCACCACGACCGTCCCGGCCGCCACGCTGGTCGGACCGCCGGCGCTGGCCACCACCTGCATCAGGGTGGTCCGCCCCTTGAGCGGAAACACGCCCGGAGTCTTGACCGCGCCCACCACCGTGGCCCGCTGGCTGGTAAATTCCTCGATGAAAATGGTGACTTGAGGATTCTGTAGGTAATCCTTGGCCAGCCGGGCGGCGATATCGGCCGCCAGTTGCTCGCCGGTCCGGCCTCCCGCCTGCACCAATCCGACCAGCGGCAAAGCGATCTGACCCCGGGAGTTGACCCGAACCGAGCGGTTCAGGCTCTCGATGCCGAACACCTCGACTTTCAACAAATCCTGTGGGCCGATGAAATAGTCGT
The DNA here is from genome assembly GCA_029624815.1 of Candidatus Competibacter sp. Taxonomy (GTDB): domain Bacteria; phylum Pseudomonadota; class Gammaproteobacteria; order Competibacterales; family Competibacteraceae; genus Competibacter. The sequence continues at coordinate 110,757 of JARSSH010000057.1, read as the reverse complement.
TCGGGGCCTCGACTGGGACCGCCGCCGTGGTGGGCGCTCCCGCACCCGCGCCCGCACTCGCCCCCGGCAACACGACAGGCGCGGACACCGGGGCGGCGGGCGTGGACACCGATGCGGCGGGCGTGGACACCGATGCGGCGGGCGCGG
>JARSSH010000057.1:0-110510 GCA_029624815.1 Candidatus Competibacter sp. | reverse complement strand
GGCGTGGACACCGATGCGGCGGGCGTGGACACCGATGCGGCGGGCGCGGACACCGGGGCGGCGGGCGCGGACACCGATGCGGCGGGCGTGGACACCGATGCGGCGGGCGTGGACACCGATGCGGCGGGCGCGGACACCGATGCGGTGACCGGATCGGCGACCGGCGGCGAACTGGCGCACCCGGCAATGCCGAGCAAGACGACCCACAGCATTGTCATGCCCGTAAACATTCTCTTAACCCGCACGCCCGCACACCTCCGATCGTTTATTGTCGCTTTGAAACTGTTTGGCGTTGACCCATCCATCTGCCTAGCGTTGCCTTGAGCGATTGCGTCCATGATACGCTCGAAACCGAATCGGGCAGTTTTGGCATTCGGTCCGGCTCGATATTGTCCAGTATACCTTTAGGGCGCGTCCACACCAGATGAATCGCCTCTTCCTTGCCCACCCAATGCTCCGCCGCGCGTTGCCCCTCCGCCAGCAGCGGCGGTCGCCGTTTCACGCCGTGGGAATCAGTGGCCAGAATGTGAACCCAGCCTTCGTCCAGGAGTCGCTCACCCCAATATTGCGCCGAGGGACCGAAGCGGCCGGTCAGGCTACCGGAGGTGACTTGCAGCCAAGCGCCCTTGCCCACCAGTTCCACGAAAATTCCGTAGTAGTCTTCGATCCAACTCAAGCGCTCGGGGTGGGTGATCACCGGTACGTAGCCAGCAGCCAACAAATTAAATACGATTTCCCCCAGACGCGGCGGCGCCACATGGTGCGGCGGCTCCAGCAGAAAATAGCGGCTGTCGTGCAGCGACGGCACTCGCCCGGAGCGCAAGCCCTCCACCAAATCCCGCGCGAGGTGGGTATCGGCGCCGTGGGTGAGCCGCAGCGGAATATCGGCTTCGACCAATCGGCGCTGGAGATCCGCCACCGCCTGGCGGATGGCTGGGCCGTTGTTCTCATACAGGCCCGGATAGATGTGCGGGGTGCAGGCGACGATTTCGATGCCATCGGCGACGGCGATACGAGCCATGGCCAGCGCGGTTTCCAGGTCCGGCGCTCCATCGTCGATGCCCGGCAGCAAATGACAGTGCAAGTCGATCATGGCGGTGTCGGTTCAAGCCCAAGGTTACATTATTGGCATTTAATGGATAATTGTCGCAAGAATCAACAGTCAGTTGGGTAAACCAACGATGCCTATCTTTGAAAAAACTGCGGTAGCTTTTGCAGGTTCTTCATCAGCAGCGTACCCAAGCCACCCACTTGGTGACGCCGCAAGGCTCGGTAATCTTCCCTGGATTTTTGCAGGATTTTTCCCAGCGAGCGATTGCTGACACCGCCCAGGCGCATGTGAATCAGGACTTTGGGGATATAGGCGCAGGCGATCCGCCCAGCACTCAGGAAGCGCAGCAGACAATCATAGTCGGCGGCAATGCGATAGTCGAGGTCGAAGCCATCCAGCCGCCGGTAGATGGCGCGGCGGGCGTAGAAGGTGGGGTGTGGCGGCATCCAGCCCCACGCCAAGCGTTGCCGATGGTATTCGCCGGAACGCCAATAACGCACCACGCGATCAGGATTCTCCTGGCTCACGTAGCATAAATCGCCATAGCAAGCATCGATATTTGGATTCGCCAAAGCGGCGTCGATGCGGGAAAGCACCCGATCATCGGCAAAACGATCATCCGAATGCAAAAAGCCGACGACGTCACCCGTGGCCAAGCGCAAACCTTTGTTAAGGGCATCGTAAATACCACGATCCGGTTCGCTGATCCGATGGGCAATCCGTGCGGCGTAGCGCTGGATCACTTCCAGCGTGCCGTCAGTGGATGCGCCATCGATGACGATCAATTCCATGTCGGGGTGATCCTGAGCCAAGGCGGAATCGAGGGCATCGGCGAGGGTGGCGCGACTGTTACGGACGGCGGTAATGACGGAGATTTTCATGAGGGTTCAGGGGATAGGTCAGGTAGGGTCACCCAGACGCTGACCCATTTTTCCGAGATCATTCCTCAATGGCGAGGATCGGCGGGATTTTTGGAACGGTAAGAGTTTACTTCACACGCGAATGCCCAGCACGCGCTCAATGGCGGTTGCCACATCGCATCTGGAGGCCGCCATATACCGCTTGACCTCCGCCACCTTGGCATCCACCAGATACCGGTACCAGAAGCCTTGCAGGAGATGAAAGGCGGCGCCAGCCTGGCCGTCCAGGAAGCCAAGGCGAATCACGTAGCGGTAGAGAAAGTAGGCCAAAGCGCGTAAACCGCCCGGCAGGCGGGCGTAGACGACTTCCTTGAGCCAGCGCTTGACGCCGGCCTGAGAACCGCCACATAGACGGGCGACCGAGTCGTGAGGCATGAAGCCGTATTCCAGATTCAGTAGATCCACCGCCTCGCGGCTGGCTGCCGGGGAAAGTAGACGTGCTCGACCACTTCTAGGCCGAGGACAACCGGAAACTGGCCATACCGGCTTGCCAGATCGTCATAGGCGGAACCAACGTACAGTTTAAGTTCAGGATACTGGTGTTGCGCATGGGCGATGCCCTCGGCAGACGGGCCCACACCAGTAACATCCCAACCACGCTGGGTCAGTTCATGCACAATGCTACCGTTGCCGCAGCCAAGTTCAAACAGCTGCCGTTCGCTGGCTGGCAGGTTCAAGCTGCCGAGCAGGTGGGGCGGAGCATCGCCGGCAACAAGTAAATGTGGGAATCGTTGAGTTTGGAGTTGACGTAGGTATAACCGGAAAAGTCAAAGGTCATGTCTATGGTCATGTCTATGGTAGCTTTGTTGGCTGAGGAGGAGCGGTGCACAACGCCGAGGTGGTTGAAGCCAGGTTCAACCGACGCGGTTTGATCGCTTGGGCTGGATTGCCGCTGGCGACCGTCCAGGGCTCGATGTCGTCGAACACGCTGGCACGAGCGGTAATGACTGCGCCAGTGCCGATGGTAACGCCTGGCGCAATGAACACATCGGCGGTGACCCATACTCGTTCGCCGAGGGTAATCGGGGCAGTAGTCAGCGGCATGGCCGGGTCGGTGTAATCATGGCTGGCGGCGCAGAGAAAGCTGTATTGGCTAACCGTACTATATGCACCCAGGGTAATGCGGTCCACACAGTAGCAGTCTACATCAGGTTCCAGACAGCTATGGTCATTCATGACAAGATTCCAGGGCGCCCAGATTTTGGCGGATGGGTAAAGACGAATGCCCTTTCCCAGTTTTGCGCCAAATAATCGCGCTATTGCACAGCGCCAAATGTGAAAGGGTCGGGGAGTGGGGCGGCACAGTAGCAGCCAAACCAGATTCCACAACGCGCGGGCGACCTTATTGCCGAGGGAAAGGCGAGTGAGGCGGAGTTTAATGGGCATGGTCAGTGCCCAGCTTCTCCAACCGCCGCATTCAGCCGCGCCAGCCAGGCTTTTTCATCAGGACAATCGAGCAGGCTCTCGAAAAGATCTTCAAGAAAAACCAGTTGTTCAATCTGATCCAGCATCGAGGTGCTTTGCTCAGTGGCGGCTTCACCGAAGCGGCGGCGGATCAGCCGCAACAAGGCTCGCCGTTCCGAGTCCAAACCTTCTTGCCGACCTTCTTGCCGACCCTCTTGCCGACCCTCTTGCCGACCCTCTTGCCGACCCTCTTGCCAACCTTCTTGCAGACCTTCTTGCCGACCTTCTTGCAGACCCTGTTGTCGGCCTTCCTGCAGACCCTGTTGTTGGCCTTCCTGCAGACCCTCCTCTTTCCATTGTTGGGTCCAGTCGCGGACGCGTTCGGCTAACATGATGCGCACCTCTTCCAGGTCGTTGAGTTCGGGGAATGATACTTGCGGCAGCCGGGTTTGCAGAAATCCTTCGCGCAACCAGAGCAGCACGGAGCGACGCAGTTCCGCTTGCGCCGGCTCGGTCAGCCAAGCGATCAACGCGACCAGCACGTCATGCACCGTTTCGGGTTCTTGGCTGTTCTCCAGGCGGAATACGGCGGCGGCCAGGTTGCGCATCTGAGCAAGCTCGGCGTCGGCATAGGCGCTTTCGTCGATGAGCAGGTAGCGGAATCGAGGTTGATAGGCATCCAGGCCCACCGGACCGGACTCGATCAGTTCGTTCAAGTCGAGGGGCGCGGTCCAGCGCCGCCGGCCATTGTAGAGCACCATGGGCAACACCGGCGGCAGGCGGCGATGGCCGCTGAGATGCCGGCCGCGGATCAAGTCCTGGTAGAGTAAATCCAGGTAGGTGGACAGCCGAGCGGCCATGAAGCGATGCACGCCGGATTGAAATTCGAGCAGGACGTAGATATAGAGCCAGTCCGATCCCCAGCGCAGCCGCCAGATGACGTCGTTGCGGCGTTGCCGCAGGCGGTCGTCGATGAATTCGGTGGGGTATTTTTCCAGAGTGGCGAAGTCGAGGCCGGCGATCCAGGGTTCGCGGACGAAACCCACCAGCAAGTCGCGGATCATCTCCGGGTGGGAGAAGAGTCGCTTGTAACCGTGGTCGTGGTCGGTCATCTTTCGCCCTTAACCCTCTCCGGCCGTCACCCTCAGCTGCGTCAGCCAGGCGGTTTCATCCGGGCAGTCGAGCAGGTTCTCGAACAAGTCTTCAAGGACGGTCGGTTGTTCGATCCGCTCCAGCATTGAGATACTCCGACCAGCGGCGGTTTCACCGAAGCGGCGGCGGATCAGTCGCAACAAGGCTCGCCGTTCCGAGTACAGACCCTGTTGCAGGCCCTGTTGCAGGCCCTGTTGCAGGCCCTGTTGCAGGCCCTGTTGCAGGCCCTGTTGTTTCCATTGTTCGGTCCATTCGACGATTCGTTCGGATAGCATCGCGCGCATCTCCTCCAGTTCGCTCAGTTGCGGTAACTCTACGCCCGGCAGGCGGTGTTTGAGAAAGATTTGTTGGAGCCAGATGACGAAAGCACGGCGCAATTCGGCATGTTCGGGAGCGGCAAGCCAGTCTACCAGCGCGGTCAATACCGCTTCGACGGTTTGCGGATCGCGGCTGTTTTCCAAGCGGAACAAGGCGGCGGCGAGGTTGCGCATGACGGCCAATTCCGAGTCGCGGTAGACACCTTCGTCAATCAGCAGGTAGCGCAGATGCGGATGGTAGTGTTGCAGGCCGACAGGTCCGGGTTCGATCAGATCGGCGATCTCGGTGGCGGCGGTCCAGGGTTGCCGGCCATTGTAAAGCACGATGGGCAGCACCGGCGGCAGGCGTTGGCCAAGGGCGATCTGCCGGGTGTCGAGCAAATCCTGGTAAAGCAGACCGAGATAGCTCAACAGTCGCACCGCCATGTAGGGGTGGATACGGGATTGAAATTCGAGCAGGACGTAGATGTAGAGCCAGTCCGATCCCCAGCGCAGCCGCCAGATGACGTCGTTGCGGCGTTGCCGCAGGCGGTCGTCGATGAATTCGGTGGGGTATTTTTCCAGAGTGGCGAAGTCGAGGCCGGCGATCCAGGGTTCGCGGACGAAACCCACCAGCAAGTCGCGGATCATCTCCGGGTGGGAGAAGAGTCGCTTGTAACCGTGGTCGTGATCGGTCATCTTTCGCCCTTCACCCTCCCCGGCCGTCACCCCCAGTCGCTTGGTCGCTGGGCGAGAATCGTGCCAACTTGAATTAATCTGGCCAGTAATCGCCGGTGATTTGTTCGACCGTAAACGGGCATAACTCAGGAAAGGTTGCTAGTGATAATCCGGTTTCCAAAGCAGCATTTTCTCGTGCTTGCGTGTATTCCTTGGCTACTAAATCGGGAATTTTCCCCTGCAAACTCGGACTGTCCTCAACCAGAATATCAATTTGGTGACGTCCGTTCTTAATAGACAGCCGCCAACTGGTTCCACGCCGCTCAGGTTGATACCACCATTTGAGAAGATGCATCAGAATGTTGTGCAAATAGCTCCTGAGAGCGTAACGATCACGGCGTCCCATGCTCTCGATTTCCTCTGCGATATTCTCAATATCCAAATCGACACGGTTAAATTCACCCTGACGCATGAGCGCCGCCTGCTGTTGTGTCCACTGATAAAAGTCAGTTTCATAAGCAGTTATGGTCATTGGCTTAGCCCCTGTGCTTTAACTCCTGAAAGGTCAATATACAGAACCGCGTTTGGCGCGCTCTACCTTACCAGCGGTGGCTTCACGAAACGGCGTCGGATCAGTCGCAACAAGGATCGACGCTCTGGGTGCAAACCCTGTTGTAAACCCTGTCGCAAGCCATCCTGTTTCCATTGCTCGGTCCATTCGACAGACGTGTAAGGCTTCGGGCGAAATCACGGACGGGGACGGGAATTCCAGCTCCATACGCGCCACATCGCGCAGGTGGCCATCCCGGCATGACAAGCTCCGACACCCAAACAGGCGCCGACTATATAGCACTCCTCAATCAATTGTGGTCGCGGCTCGCCGCGCCCTCAACCCATGCTGACGCGCTCTCCCGCCGGCGGGAGAGGGGTCGGGGGTGAGGGCGTCCGTTATCACCGATCAATCCACAACTCACAGAGAATCGCTATAGCATGGCTCGATCATCCCAATCCAGGGCACAACGATGAACACCTCTCCCGCTCAAACCCATTCCGCCGCTGGCTGCTGGCTCGCCGTCTTCAGCAAGCCGCGCCGGGAAACGGAAGCGGCCGAACAACTATCGCGCCAGGAATTCACGGTGTTCCTGCCGCAAGTCCGCGTCCGGCGCCGGCTGCGCGGCCAGTGGCGCGACGCGATCGAGCCGATGTTCCCGCGCTATCTGTTTTTGTGGGCCGTGACGGGCCAGGACGATCTGCGGCCGGTGCGTTCGACCCGCGGCGTGGTCGGCCTGGTCCGCTTCGGCGGCGAGTTGCGGCCAGTGCCGGAACCGGCGATCGCCGAATTGCGGCGGGTCTGCGAGGGCGGTGTGCTGGACCTGCCCTCACCACTGATCCCCGGTTCGCGGGTGCGAATCCTCACCGGCCCGTTCGCCGGCCACGAGGCGGAACTGCTGCACACCGACGGCGCGCACCGGGTGCGGGTGCTGCTGGAACTGCTCGGACAGATGAACGCGCTGGCCTTCCCGCTGGACGCGCTGGCGCCGGCCGAAAACCGCTAGCTCCCGCGACCGCCCCGCTCAATACCACAAAAAGATCATCGACAGCGACACCAGCGCCACCACGCCGTTCAGCGGCAGGCCAATCCGCAAATAATCGGAAAAACGGTAGCCGCCCGGCCCGTACACCATTAGGTTGGTCTGGTAGCCGATCGGCGTGGAAAATTCGGCCGAGGCCGCCATCATGATCGCCAGCGCGAACGGTACGATGCTCACGTCCAGATGCGCCGTTACCGCCTGGGCGATCGGAAACATCAACAGCGCCGCCGCGTTGTTGTTGATCACGGCGGTGAACAACACCGTGGTCAGATAGACCATCACCAGATTCAGCGCCGGCGAATCCCCCGCCAACCCCAACATCGCCGTCGCCACCCCCAAAGCCAGCCCGGTGCTTTGCAGCGCGCCGCCGATGCCGAACGCCGCCGCGATCAGCAGCAGCACCGACCAGTCGATGCTTTGTCGGGCGCCGGCGACGCTGACGCAGCGGGTCAGCACCATCAGCGCCGCCGCCGTCAGCGCCGCTTCGAACATGCCGACCAGCTCCAGCCCGGCCGCCAGCACCATCGCCACCAGGATACCGAGCGCCAGCAAGGCCCGCTCGTGCCGCAACGGCGTCGAATCGGGCACCGGACTGACCAGAAAGAAATCCCGGCTGTTGCGATGCCCTTCCAGAAAACCGACCCCGGCCTCGACCAGCAGGATATCGCCGGGCCGCAACACGATGTCGCCGATCTTGCCGCCCAGCCGTTCGCCGTTGCGCGCCACCGCGATCACCACCGCCTTGTAGCGGTTGCGAAACCGGCCGTCGCGGATGCTGTGCCCGATCAGCGGACAGGTGTTCGAAACCACTGCCTCGACCAGCAGCCGGTCGCTGCGCCGCTCGCTCAGCTTGAATACCTGACTGGAGGCCGGGGTCAGGCCGCGGATGCGTTGCAGATCCACCACCGAATCGACCACGCCGACGAAGACCAGCCGGTCTCCTCCCTGCAAGGTCTCCCGGGGCGACACCGCCGGCAGCACCGCGCCGTCGCGGTCGATTTCCATCAAATAGCAATCGGGCAGATGCCGCAAACCGGCGGCCTCGATGGTCTTGCCCACCAGAGGACCGTCCAGATCGACCAGCATTTCCAGGGTATAGCGGCGCGGGTCGTCGGTCGGCGACACCGCCGGCCGCCGGTCCGGCAACAACCAGCGACTGGTCAACATGACGAACGCCACGCCGACGATCGCCGCCGGCAAGCCGATCGGCGTAATGTCGAACATCCCCAGGTTGACGTTGGCCCGGTCGATCAGCAGCCCATTCACCACCAGATTGGTGCTGGTGCCGATCAGGGTGCAGGTGCCGCCCAGGATCGCCGCGTAGCTCAGCGGTAGCATCAGCTTCGAGACCGGCAGCCGGTGCTTGCGCGCCCATTCGCCCACGCCGGGAATCATCATCGCCACCAAAGGCGTGTTGTTCAGAAAGGCGCTAAGCAAGGTCACCGGCGTCATCAGGCGTAGCTGCGCCTGGAACAACGACTCCGGCCGGCCCAGGATACGCTGCGCCAGCCACTGCGCCCCACCGGTTTCGCGCAGCCCGGCCACCACGACGTACAGCGCCCCGACCGTGATCACACCCTGATTGGCCAAGCCCTCGAACGCCTTGGCCGCCGGCACGATCCCTATCAGCACCAGCAGCGCCAGTCCTCCCAGGAACAGCATATCCGGCGCCACCCGGGTCGTCGCCAGAACCCCCAACAGCGCCAGAATCAGGCCAGCGGTAAACCAGGCTTCCCACCCCATGAAATTCCACCTCCATCGCTCAGGCGCCGCGCAGGATGCGCCGTTCGCTCAGATAAGCCAGCACCCGCTCCACGCACTCCTCGACCGAAACCCGCTCGGTATCGACGACCAGCTCCGGTCGTTCCGGCGCTTCGTAGGGCGAATCGATGCCGGTAAAATCCTTGATGACCCCAGCGCGGGCCTTGGCGTACAAACCCTTGGGATCGCGCTGCTCACAGGCTTCCAGCGAGGCATGGACATGCATCTCGATGAACTCCCCATCCGGCAGCAGCGCCCGGACCATCGCCCGGTCGGCGCGAAACGGCGAGATGAACGCGGTGATCACGATCAGGCCGGCGTCGGCGAACAAGGCCGCCACTTCGCCGATTCGGCGAATGTTTTCGACCCGGTCGTCCTTGGAGAACCCCAAATCCTGGTTCAGGCCGTGGCGGACGTTGTCGCCGTCCAGCAGGTAGCTGTGGTAGCCGCGCTGGTACAGACGCTGCTCCAGAGCGTTGGCCAGGGTCGATTTGCCCGAACCCGACAAACCGGTCAGCCAGATCACGCAGGGCCGCTGCGCCTTCTGGTTGGCCCGCTGCGCCTTGCCGATGCGGTGCTCGTGCCAGACCACGTTGCGCGACTTGTCGATCAGCGCCTGGGTCACCGGGCGCACGATCATGCCCGCGCCGACCGTGGCGTTGCTGATCCGGTCGATGACGATGAAACCGCCGGTGCCGGGAATTTCTTCATAAGCATCGAAGGGCGTCGGCTGGTTCAGACTGAAACGGCAGTAGCCGATTTCGTTCAGACCCAGTTCCTCGGCGCGCTGATGCTCCAGGGTATTGACGTCGATGCGGTGATGCAACACGGTCGGAGTGGCCGGCAGTAGCCGGGTGGCCAGCTTGATGTCGTACTGACGACCCGGCAGCAACGGCGCGTCCGCCATCCACACCACGCGGGCATCGAACTCTTCGGCCACTGCCGGCAGCCGATCGGGGTGCACCAGCAAATCGCCGCGGCCGACATCGATCTCGTCGGCCAGCGTCAGCGTCACCGCCTGACCGGCAAAGGCCTCGGGCAAGTTGCCGGCGGCGGTCACGATGGTCGTCACCCGGCTGCGCCGTCCCGAAGGGAGCGCCACGACTTCGTCGCCCGGCCGCACCACGCCGGCGGCGAGCGTGCCGCAGAAACCGCGAAAGTCCAGATGAGGCCGGTTGACGTACTGCACCGGAAAGCGGAAATCGCGCAGGTTGCGGTCGGCGGCGACCTCGATTTGCTCCAATTCCCGCAGCAGGGTCGGCCCCTCGTACCAGGGCATGGCGGTGGACGCTTGCGCCACGTTGTCGCCGCGCAGCGCCGACACCGGCACGCAACGCACGTCCTTGACCCCGAGCTTGGCCACGAACTCCTGGTAATCGTCGCAAATCCGCGCGAACACCGCCGGATCGTAGCCGACCAAATCCATCTTGTTGACCGCCAGCAGCAGATGGCGAATGCCGAGCAGGGAGACGATGAAGCTGTGGCGGCGCGTCTGGGTTTGCACGCCCTTGCGAGCGTCCACCAGCAGGATGGCCAGTTGCGCGGTCGAGGCGCCGGTGGCCATGTTGCGGGTGTACTGCTCGTGGCCTGGGGTGTCGGCGATGATGAACTTGCGCTTTTCGGTGGAGAAATAGCGGTAGGCCACATCGATGGTGATGCCCTGCTCGCGCTCGGACTGAAGGCCATCGACCAGCAGGGCCAGATCCAGTTCCTCGCCGGTGGTGCCGTACTTGCCGGTGTCGCGGCGCACGGCGGCCAGTTGATCCTCGTAGATCAACTGGGTGTCGTACAGCAGGCGGCCGATCAGGGTGCTTTTGCCGTCGTCGACGCTGCCACAGGTGATAAAGCGCAGTAAATCCTTGCGTTCGTGGGCTTCCAGATAAGCCTGGATATCGGTTTCGAGGAGAGACATCTTAAAAATACCCCTGCCGCTTCTTCTCTTCCATCGAGCCGGCGGCGTCGTGGTCGATCAGGCGGCCCTGGCGTTCGGAATGGCGGGCGAGCAGCATTTCCTGGATGATTTCGGGCAGGGTGGCGGCGTGCGAGCGGATGGCGCCGGTCAGCGGGTAGCAGCCCAGGGTGCGGAACCGCACCCACTCCCGCTTCGGCGTCTCGCCCGGCGCCAGGGGCATTCGCTCGTCGTCGACCATGATCAAGGTTCCGTCGCGCTCCACCACCGGCCGTTCGGCGGCAAGGTACAGGGGTACGATCGGAATATTTTCCAGATAGATGTACTGCCAGACATCCAGTTCGGTCCAGTTGGAGAGCGGAAACACGCGGATGCTCTCGCTTCGGTATACCCGACCGTTGAACAGATTCCACAGCTCGGGGCGCTGGTTCTTGGGATCCCAGCGGTGGTTGCGGTCGCGGAACGAGTACACCCGCTCCTTGGCCCGCGAGCGCTCCTCGTCGCGGCGGGCGCCGCCGAAGGCGGCGTCGAAGCCGTGCCGCTCCAGCGCCTGCTTCAGCGCCTGGGTCTTCATCACGTCGGTATGCACCCGCGAGCCGTGGGTGAACGGATTGATGCCCTGACGCACGCCTTCTTCGTTGGTATGGACGATCAGTTCCAGCCCCAGCCGGCGGGCCAGATCGTCGCGAAAGCGGATCATCTCCCGAAACTTCCAGGTGGTATCGACATGCAGCAGCGGAAACGGCGGCTTGCCGGGGTAAAATGCCTTCAGGGCCAATTGCAGCATCACCGCGGAGTCCTTGCCGATCGAGTACAACATCACCGGTTTCTCGAACTCGGCGGCGACCTCGCGGATGATGTGGATGCTCTCGGCTTCGAGTTGCTTGAGATGCGTCGGCTTGTAAGGGTCCATGGATCGGGATCGTGGGTTCTAAGGGACATCGAGGCCGCGCGGATTGCATCGAGGGATGGCGCGGCGTAAAAAGCGCGCCATTTTGGGCTCTCGGAAAGCTACCGTCAACGCGGCTGGCGGGCAACCGGCATGATCCAGGCCGGGTCGATCTTGCCAAATCGCGATCGCTGGCCGGGCGCGGCCCGGGACGGCAAGCGTTCCACACCCTGACCATCAAGACATTGCCCCCACGGAGAATTCACATGGCGACCATGAAAGCGGTACGCATTCATGCCTACGGCGGACCCGAAGTCCTGCATTACGAAGAGAATGTCCCGCTACCCCTGCTCGAATCGGAAGACATCCTGATTCGGGTGCGGGCGGCGGCGGTCAATCCGGTGGACTGGAAGATTCGCGAAGGCTATCTGCAAAGCGCCCTGCGCCATGCCCTGCCGTTGACTCTCGGCTGGGACGTGTCCGGCGAAGTGGTCGAAGTCGATCCCGCGGTATCCGCGTTCAAGGTCGGGGACGACGTGTACGCCCGGCCCGACATCGAACGGAACGGCGGCTATGCCGAATACATCGCCGTCAAGGCCAGCGACGCCGCCCACAAGCCGGCTCGTCTGGACCATATCCACGCCGCCGCCGTGCCGCTCGCCGCGCTGACCGTCTGGCAATCGCTGGTGAGCACCGCCCGGTTGCAAGCCGGACAGACCGTGCTGATCCATGCCGCCGCCGGCGGGGTGGGCAGCCTGGCGGTGCAACTGGCCAAGGCGCGCGGCGCGCGGGTCATCGCCACCGCTTCCGCCCTCAACTCCGGGATCGTGACCGAACTGGGCGCGGACCGGTTCGTCGATTACACCAAAACCCATTTCGAGGACGTAGCGAAAGATGTGGACGTAGTGTTCGACACCATCGGCGGCGACACGCAAAAGCGATCCTGGCGGACCCTGAAGCCCGGCGGAATTCTGGTTTCGGTGGTCAGCCCGCCGCCGGAGGCGGTCGCCGCCGCCCATGGCGTGCGCGGCGCCTTCGTGTTCATCCGCCCGAGCGGCGGGCAATTGACTCAAATCGCTCACCTGATCGACGAGGGACGGATGAACCCGGTGATCCACACCGTGCTGCCGCTGGCCGAGGTGCGCCAGGCGCACGCCATCAGCCAAACCGGCCACGCCCGCGGCAAGATCGTCCTTCGGGTCGCCGGCTAGCCTCTCGGGGGAGCCAAGGCCTGCGTGGCCGGATCGTGGAAGCGGTAGGACGAGCGGCCGCCCTGTTTGGCGGCGTACATGGCGCCGTCGGCCTCCTTCAGCAGGACACCGGCATCCTCGCCGTGATCCGGCCAGAGCGCGATGCCGATGCTGGCCCCCAGCCATAATTCCAGCGCATCGCGCCGAAAAGGCTGCCGCAGTCCGGCCAGAATTTTCCGCGCCACTCGCGCCGCGTCCTCGGGCGCATCGATCTGGCGCAACACGACCACGAACTCGTCGCCACCCAGCCGCGCCACCGTATCGGATTCGCGCACACTTTGTTCCAGACGCTGGGCGAAAACCTGCAGCAGAACATCGCCCACCTGGTGGCCGTACAGATCGTTGACCGGCTTGAACCCGTCGAGATCGATTGGGTATTCTTCCCTGATCCGACTGAAGAGCTCGGAACCGGTCATTCGCGGCATGCGCTCGTCCGAAATCACCACCTGAATCGGCCGCTCGCGCAGGATCGCCAACGCCTCTTCGGGGTCATGGGCGAGAAACACATCGAATTCCCGGCGCAATTGCCGCTTCATGGCGTTGAGCACTTCAGGCTCGTCGTCGATCACCAGCACTTGACAGCGCGGCGCGGCGGTTTCGGGCGGGACGGAGGGATTCGAGGAGGAATTCATGGCTTTTCGGTCACCCACACGCGGGCGACACCCTAATCGGCGGTTGGGCCGGGCTCTTCCCGCAGGGGAACCGCACGGGCGCGGGCCTCTCGCAGGGCGTCCCGAACGGCGGCGATCCAATGCGGCGGAAACCGGTTTGGATCGGTCAGCCAATCCTCCAGGCTGGCCACCGCATCCTCGATGCCATGGATTTGGTCGGCGACCGCGCTGACCAGCATGGCCCCCACTCCCGGTAACCGCGCCCGCCAATCCGGTCCGACCGCCTGTTCGAAGCGGGCGCGGATCGCGTCGAAATCGGCATCGGCGACGATGGCGCGGCGTTGATCGGCCAAGCGATCGGCCGCGACCATCAACTTCGCGAAATCCTCCTCTCTCCGTTCCGGCGCCCGCGCGACCAGTTCCTCGTACAGCAGTTCCAGATGCCGCTGGAGCAGGATTCGGGGCATTCCCCGCGAAGCCAACACTACCCCCAGCCATTCCACCTGGGCGTCAACCGTCGCCTGATCGCGCGCGATCAGGGTCGCCAACCACGCGCTGTCGCTGCTGGCATAGCGCTGGCCGCGCTCGCCGTAGCGCCAGGCGAAATAGGGATACTCCAGGCAACAGCGTCGACCGGCATGGATCGCGGCCTCCACCTCCCCAGGATCGTCCGGCATCGGATGGGCGCCTGCTTCGGGGTTCAGCGCCGTGACCTTCAAGGTCAAGACGGCCGGATCGAAAGGATAGAGCGCCTCAAGGACACGCCGGATTCCGACAAACGCTTCCACGGCCGCGGCAACGATCACATCGACTTCCTCGGCCGTAACCGACACGGCGTCCATGCGCTCGCCGAAACCGCGCCAGCGCTCGCGCGCGACGGCGCCGTCCCACTCCAGGTAGGCCAGCCCGCGCCGTCGGTCCAGGCCAAAAGCTTCCTTCGCCAGCGGCGCCAGGACTTCCGCGCCCAAAATGGAGCCTTCGAGCACGTAGAGATAACCCAGTAAAGTAACCGGCGCGTCCAGGGAGCGCTGCAGGATGCGATCCGCCAGCGCCTTGGCGACCTCGTGGGCGGCGGGGATGTCGAGCACGGCCCGGGGAGCGAAAAAAGCCAGATCGCTCCGCACCCGCGAGAACCGGCGCATGTTCTCCGACCAGACGGCGCGCAAACGGGAATCCCGCAGGATCGGCAATTCGCGTTCCAGCACACCGTGCAGGACCGCCATGGCGCGCAGGTGCCCCACGTAGCTCTCCAGCGGCAGATCGCGGCTTTCGAGCGCCCTCGGATAGGGCAACTCCTGGATTTGAGCGTGAATCCCGTCGGTCGCCTCATGCAGGCGGGTCATGAGAGAGGATGTCGGCATCGGTGATTTTCCCCGTCGGGCCACAATGGCGGTGACAGCGATCGGAAAGCGAGACGGATCATGGAGAGATCAGGACTGGCGCTCCGGCAGCCACACCGTGAACGCGGCGCCTTGTCCGACGCTGGATTCCACCTCAATCCGCCCACCATGGTGTTTGACGATATTATAGGACACGCTCAGGCCCAGCCCCGTGCCGCTTCCCACCGGCCTGGTGGTGAAAAACGGGTTGAAAATCTTGTCCGCGATCTCGGGCGCGACGCCGGCCCCGGTATCCTGGAAGCACAGGGCGATCCAGCCGTCGGCCCGCCGCCGGCCGCGGATGTTCAGCGTTCCGCCCCGCGGCATGGCCTGAATGGCGTTGACGATCAGATTCATGAAAACCTGATTGAGTTCGGCCGGATAGCACTCGACTGGCGGTAGATCGACGCATTCGAGCGCGGTTTCGATCCGGCGCGCGGTCAACTCCGATTTGGCCAGCGCCAGGGTGCTGCGCAGGTTTTCGGCCAGATCCACCGTCTTGCGCTGGGCTTCATGCAAGCGGGAGAAGGTCTGCAAGTCGGCCACGATCCGCCGCACCCGGCCAACTCCGTCCTCGGTGGCGACCAGCAGCGCGCTGAAATCGTCGAGAATAAAGTCGAGGTCATGCCGCGCCCGGATGGCCCGCACCGGCTCGGCCGGAGCCGCCGCGTCCAGCGCCAGCGTCTCCAGTTGCCGGTAGGCCGCGCTCAGAGATTCCACCCCTTCCCGCAGACTGTCCAGATTGCCGGCGATAAAGGCCATGGGATTGTTGATCTCGTGCGCCACTCCGGCCACCAACTGACCGAGCGCGCTCATCTTCTCGGCCTGCACCAGCATCGCCTGGGTCTCCCGCAATTGCTCCAGCGTTTGCGACAGTCGGGCATTCTTGCGGATCAGTTCCCGCTGTAGGTTATTGATTTCCTGATTGGTGCGCGCCAGCTCCCGGCTAAGGCCGTCCATCTCCATGGCGTCGAACTCACCGGCGACCAACAACTCCTCGTTCTTGCGGAACACCTGGGTTCGCAGGGTGCTGCTCACTCGGTGGCCATCCCCCACCGTCAGCCAGCCGCTGAAGATCAGGCCGTCCCCCGCCCGTTCCAGCAGCGCCTCGAAACTGGGATTGACCAGATAGCGGTGGCGGGGACGGTCGGGCAGGTCGCCGCCCAGCACCTGAGCCATGCCGCGATTGAGGTACAAGGCGTTGCCGGCCAGATCGAAAACACCGACCGCCAGCGCCGCGCTGTCGTCGCGCGTCCCGTTCAGTTCCGCCGTCCAGCGTTGCAGCGCTGGCGCGGCTTCCGTCGGCGCGGGTTCCACCATGCCGGCAATCTCCTCGTGGCGAGCGGCAATTCATCGCCGGTCATGGTGTCCTCATCCCTCGTTACAGCGAGGCGACGAAACGGTTCAATTCGCTCAGATCGGCCAGGCAATGGACGTTCGGACTCCGAAACAGCGTCGGCTCGATATGCCGCAAGCCCTGACCGCCGATCAGGATGGGTAAAACGGGGAATTCGGCGCGGATGATGTCGATCGTCGCACGCAGGTCGCCGATGTGGAAATAAACGCTCAAGGACAGCCCCACCAGATCGGGCGGCTGCTCGCGCAGCAGGCGCAGCAATTCGCGGGCCGGCGTGTCGGCCCCCAGATAGAAGGCATCCCAACCGTGCATTTCAAATACATCGCAGGCCATCTTGCCGCCAACCTGGTGCAGCTCGCCCTCCACCGAGGTCACGACAATGCTCCTGCCAGTCCGGCGCGGCGAAATCACCTCGGGGTAAATTTGATTGAGTAAACCTTCGACGATGGAAGTGGCCAAGTGCTCGCTGGCGACCGAGATTTGATTGTGCTCCCACAAGTCGCCAACGCGATACAACGCCTGCTGAAACAACCGCTGGTACACGTCGATGACCGGGATGCCGTCCGCCAAGGTTCGCCGGGTCAGCATCGTGCAGCACCGACGGTCGCCGGCCAGGAGAGCGGCAAGAAATTCAGGGTAGGTCGCGGGCAGCGCCGGGACCGATGCTAGCGAGGCGAACGTTGCGGCAGTCATGGGATGGAACCTCGCAAAGAGCGGACAAAAAAAGAACCATTCCTTTCCGAATTATACAGCCATCCCATGCGGGTTGTGGATGTCCGGGCGACGCAAACGCCCTCACCTCCGACCCCTCTCTTACCGGGAGATGGGAGCGCGTTATTGAGGAACGAGGAACGCGATTGCTCCCCGTTCGCTGGTCTGGCGGCGCCTTGGCGACGGGCTGGCTCAGCCCGCCAGCCGCAAGCCCGGCGGCAGCGCCTCGCCGAACACCCGGCCGGCGTCGGCCTCGTCCAGATCCGCCACTTCTTCCACCATCCGCAACCACGCGGCCGGCGCCTTGGCCGCCCGCAGCCGCTGGATGACTCGCGCCCGCGCCGCATCGTCCAGATCGCGCTGGCGATCGCCGCTCAGCCGCGTCAGCAGGGTCGCGGCGAAGGCCGCCGGCGCCACCGCCTTCCAATCCAAGGCCAGCACCCGCTCCAGCCAGGCCGCCGCCGTCGCCGCCGGCACCACGTCATGGGCGCTGCCATACACCGGAACCCGGGTCGCCAGTCGGCCCACCGCCCACCACAGTTGCGGCGATTCGCCCTTGCGCGCCAGCCGCGCCAGCAGCAGCTCGCCGAGTTCGAGCTTGCGCGCCGCCGGCAAGCGTTCCAGTACGCCGGCCAGCCGCGCCATGTCTTCGATCCCCGGCGGCCTGTCCTTGGCCATCTTGCCGCCCAACGGGCGCAAGTCGTTCAGTAAATTCTCGCTCAGCCGCAGTTGCGCCGCCGCGTCCAGGCCGCCGGCCACCCGCCGCCACAGCGTCCACCATTCCGACCTCACCTGGGCATCCCGATGGTGCCGAACGCCCTGCTCGTACAGCGCCCACAATTGCCCGGCCCGCCACTCGTCCAGCGGATAACCGAAACCCGGCCGCAGGCAAAAACCGGCCAAGCTGAACCATAGCCGCTCGTGATCGACCGAGCGCCGCCGCCGCCGCGCGCCGGCCCACAACACTCCGAACAACTCCCGCAGCAGTGGCGTCCCCCAAGTCTCGCGCCTGCCCAGCAAGCGCTCCAAATCGGCGCGCAAGCCCTTGATCTCCCTGGGCTCCACATCGGCGGCGCGAGAGCCGTAAAACCGCTCGATCCGTGCCGTCGCTTCTGGAAAACGGGGATGCAAGCGAGCCAACGCCGCCCCATCGCCGCCGCGCAGTTGAAAAGCCAGCCGCCAGCGCCTGGGTCCGGCGCTCCCCTCTCCCACCGGGAGAGGGGTTGGGGGTGAGGGCGCTCCCACCGGAAGAGGGGTTGGGGATGAGGGCTCCACCGCGACGCAATCCACTTCCAGGGTGCCGATTTCGGTCAGTTGCGCGCTCAGTTGCACCGGAACCTCGCCCGCTCCGGCCTCGCTTTCGATCAGCGTGACGACCGGCGGCAGGGGCAGAAACTCTCCGGCATCCAGCGCGGTCAACTCACCCGGCGCAAAGGCCGCATCCCCGGTCGAGGACATCAGGTGAAACCGCACCGGCGCACCCAGCCGCAGGGAAAAGATTCGATCCAACCGGATTTCCCGCCCCTCCTCCGCGCCGCGTGGCAGCAAACAGACCCCCTGCTTCCGGTCGAGATCGCCGTCCACCACCAGAAAATAGCCGCGCGCCGAACCGCCGCCGATCTTCAGGCCCCGGCCGCGCCGCGCCAGCCCGTAGGCCACCGCGCCGCGCGCCACCGCCAGTTCGGGTTCGGGATTATCCAGCCACAGCAGCGGTTCGCCCCGCCAACCGCTTAACAGTTCCAGCAGCCGTTCCGACAGGGCCGCGCCGTGGAACACCCCGCCGTTCAGCAACACCGCGTCCGGCATCGGCGGGCGCTCAACCGGCGCCCGTTCGCCCAGCGCCCGGCGGGCCGCGTCGGCGTACCGGGCCAGAAACGCCGCCAGATGACGGCTGATGGCCGGATCGGCGGCATAGGGCAAACCAAATTCGACCACCGCCGCCCGCCGGCCCTGGGGTCGTTCGTCCGCCCTCGCCAGCGGCAGAAAACCATCCACCAGCAGCGCCCGCGCCTCGTCGCGGCTCAATTGCGCCGCGCGCGCGCCGCCGACCAGCCGGGCGCCACCGCCGAGCACGGTCACCGTCACCTGCTCCGGCGCATCGGGCGCCAGCAGCCGTTCCTTGGCGCTCCGGCACTGCTGCCACAGCTGCGACAATTCGCCCGCGCTCAGACGCCCACCGCCCAAGCGGGCCTCGACGACGCGGGCCAGGGTCAAATCCATATTGTCGCCGCCCAGCATCAGATGCTCGCCCACGCCGATCCGGGTCAGGCGCGGATCCCTCTCGCCCGGCTCGATCCGAATCAGGGTCAAATCGGTGGTGCCGCCCCCCACGTCGCAGACCAGCAATAGACGGGACTCGCCCAGCGCCGCCGCCACTTCGTCCCGATGGCGGTGCAGCCAGTCATAACAAGCGGCCTGCGGCTCTTCCAGCAAACGCAACTGGGATAAACCCGCCAGCCGCGCCGCTTCCACCGTCAGGGTCCGCGCCACTTCGTCGAACGAGGCCGGCACGGTCAACACCAGTTCCTGCCGCTCCAGCGGCTGGCGGGGAAAGCGCCGATTCCAGGCGGCGCGGACGTGGGCCAGATAGCTGGCGCTGGCGGCCACCGGCGACACACGGGCCGCTTCCTCCGTCGCGCCCCAGGGCAGCACCGGCGCGGCGCGGTCCACACCGGCGTGCGACAGCCAGCTCTTGGCGCTGGCCACCAGCCGCCCCGGCGCCCGCGCGCCCCGCTCCCGGGCCAGTTCGCCCAATACCGCGTCGGCCACCTGGCCGGGGTCGTCGAGGGTCCAAGGGAGCCGGATATCCGCCGCCGCCAGTTCGCCTTCGGCCGGGTGATAGCGCACCGAGGGCAACAGCGGGCGAGCCGCCACCGCGCCAGGCGCGACCAGTTGCTCGATGGAGAATTGACGGATGTCCGCCGCTCCGGCGGCTTTCAAATCGGCATAGGCCACCACCGTATGGGTGGTGCCCAGATCGATGCCGACCAAATAGCGGGGAGTAGTGGATCGAGCGATGGTTCAGCCCTCTACATCGTTAGCGAAAAACGAGTTTTGCGCGGGCCGCGCCGATCGCCACTGATAGCGCACCGGCTTGCCGAGCTTTGTCACCTGCCCTTCCTCCATGGCTCGCTTCAGCCAATCCCGCAACTGTGGTTTACCGATGTCGAGACCGGTCAGCAGCTCCTGATCGGTGGCCGGCATTTTCGCGGTTAACGTCCGCAGGCGGCGCAGGAACAATTGATAAAAATCCAGGTTGTCGAGCATGGCGTCGGCCGCCGGGGTTGAAGTCCGAGGCGATTTGGGGGCGGGCGGCGCGGGTTTCGCGACCACGGGGGACAGGTGATCAACCGCAAGCGTCGCCTCCCGGACACACAGCGCCGTCAGATCACCCGACTCCGCCGGCAACTCGCGCCCGCCCTGCCGGATCAGTTCGGCATTGCCGGAAACAGGGTCGGGATGCGGCTTGACCCAGAGCGGCGTCCAGCCATGCTTGAGATTTTCCACCGCGCCGCTCCAAGTGCCGCCCTGCTCCCGGTCCGCCGCGATGACGATGGCGGCGTCGGCCAGACAGTAGATGTATTTATTGCGGGCCATGGCGTTGCCTACCTCGAAGCCCGCTTCCGGGTTGAAAGGCGAAATCAGCGCCAGATTGCCGTTCAGCAGACTCGGGCGAAATCGGGCCGAGATGGCGGCGCGCAGCAGACTGTCGGCCAGTACGCCGACCGCCGTTCCCTCCCGCGCCAGCGCGCCCAGCATCGCCGTCTCGTCCACGCCGCGCGCCCCACCGGAAATCACCGACAGCCCCTGCAACGCCGCCTCGGCGCCCAAGCGAGTCGTGAACGCTAAATCCTCCGGGCCGGCGTGGCGCGAACCGACGACAGCGATCCCACCCCGATCCAGCAATCGGCGGTTGCCGCAGCCGAACAGCACGGGCGGAGAATCGGCTTGCAGATGTTTTTTCAGGCGGTTGGGATAATCGGCATCGGCCCGAATCAGAATCCAGAGTCCGGCGCGCTGCCATTTTTCCACCGCCAGCCCCAACGCGCCGGCACGGTTCAGCAATGCCTGAACCCGTTGCAGCGTCACCGTGCGATCCGTCCATCCCGCCAGTAGCCGGGCGGGATCGTTGCGCAGCAGCATTTCCGGAGCGATCCCCCGTTCCTTCAGCCAACGGGCGAAGCGCCCCCATTCCATCGGCGTCAGTGGGCCCGGCTCGCCCTTGGCGGGTTTGGATAAATAGGCGGTCAACAACAACACTGCCTGGGTTTGCGCGTGCAGGTCCATGTCAGTCTCCGCTACCGGCGGTAGTCGCCAAGGCCACCGGCCACACCGGCCCGCTCCCTGCCCGCCGCAGCAGGGCCGCCACGACCGTCAGGGTCCAGGCCGAATCCACCATGTCGTCCACCAGCAATACCGGCCCATTCGGAATCGACGCGGCAACGGCAAACGCGCCATCCAGGTTACGGCACTGGTGGTAACGGTTCTGCTGGAATTTCTGCGGCTGATTGTCGCGTCGCTTGGCGACGGCGGACACGAACGGCAAGCGCAGTCGCACAGCCAAACGACGGGCGAAATCGGGAACCAGGGTCGGATGGTTGCGGGACGGCACGCAGGTGACCCAGGCAGGCGCGGGTTGAGGGCGCCAGCGTTGTTGAATCATCTCGGCCATGCCTTCCACCAACTCATCGCGGAAATGGCCGGCCCGTTTGTCCTCGGCCACCCACCGCCCCCAACCGGCATCGCCCCAGCGCGACAGCACCCGCCCGGTTTCGGCTTGCATCTCCGCTTTCAAATTGCCGCGAAAGGGATAAACGGTGAACGCATCCTTGGCCACCTGCTTTTTGCATTCCAGCGGCAACTCGGAATACCGGAGATAGCGCGCCGCTTCCATCGCCAAGGCCAGCGGAAAATTCTCCCCAACCACCGGTTGTCCCAGACAACGGGCGCACCGACCGCACGGACGCGGGTTCTCATCGTCCAGCGCCGTGGCGAGAAAGCGCATCAAGCAGTCCCGACTGTCGATATACGCCTGAACCTCCCGCCACTCCTGCTCGCGCTGCCGAGTGAGGCGCCGGATGCGCTCGTGGTCCAAGCGATAGGGCACCGGCGTTCGCCGCCAGCGCGAGCCGTCCTTGAGCACCGGAGCGGGATTTTCGACGCTCAGGAACTTCAAAACATGCTCGATCTGCTTATTGCGTCTGAGATTGACCGCGGGTTCCAGTTCGCCGACCGTCAAACCATCGGACTGTTCCAGCGCGTGGAGAATGGCGTTGACCTGCGTTTCGTCGGGAAAGGCGCTCTCGCGGAAAAAGTCGTGAATCTCGGCATCTTCCCGCCCGGCCAGCAAAATCCCGATTGCATAAACAATGGCGCGTCCGGCGCGGCCCACCTGCTGGTAGTAGGCGACGATGGAGCCGGGCGCCTGATAGTGAACGACAAAGCCCAAATCCGGCTTGTCGTAACCCATGCCCAGCGCCGTGGTCGCCACCAGCGCCTTGATCCGGTTGGTCAGCAGCAGGGTTTCCAAATGCTGTCGATAGGCGTTGGCATCGGCGAAACCGTCCGCCGTGCTGTCGCTGTGATAGGCGCGGGCCGGGATGCCTTTTCCGCTCAGCCAGTCGGCCACCTGCTGGGCATCGCGGCGGGTCAGGGTATACACAATGCCGGTTCCGGGCAATTCCGGCAGATGCTCCGCCAACCAGGCCAATCGCGCCGCCTGGTCGGGCAGGCGCAGGGTTTGCAGCGCCAGGGTTTCGCGCATCAACGAACCGCGCTGGATCTGGATATCGCCCAATTGCCGGCCAATATCCTTCAACACCCGATTGTTGGCGGTCGCCGTGGTTCCCAGCAAGGGCATGTTCGGCGGCATTCGCCGCAATACGTTAACCAGGCGGCGATAATCCGGACGGAAGTCGTGGCCCCAGTCGGAAATGCAATGGGCCTCGTCCACCACTAAAAGACCAAGACGCTGGGCGATAGGCAACAGCACGTTTCGCGCGAATTCGTCGTTGGCCAATCGTTCCGGCGAAATCAGCACCGCATCGGCCTCGTCGCTCAGAATGGCGCGGGTGAGCGACGGCCAATCGTCGTGGTTGGCGGAATTGATGGTCAGCGCCCGGATACCCAACCGTTCGGCGGCTTCGATCTGATTGCGCATCAGAGCCAGCAGCGGCGAGACGATCAAGGTCGGCCCCAAACCCCGATCGCGCAGCACGCGAGTGGCGATGAAGTACACCATGCTCTTGCCCCAGCCGGTGCGCTGCACGACCAGCAGTTTTTCTCGGCGGTTAACCAGGGCGTCAATCGCTTCCCACTGGCCGGCGTGGAAATCGGCCAGTGGATTACCGAGCCCCCGGCGCAATAACTGGCGGGCATCCTGGCGCTGGGTCTGAACATCGGTCATGGGTTGGCCCCTCGGTAGCGCTTGGATTCATCCCTCCCCGCGCACGTCGAATTCGACCTTCCAGGCGTCCCCGCCTTCGCGCGGCACGGCTTCCAGCCGCAGCGTGCCGACCTCGGTCACCGCCGCGTGCAGTCGCACCGGCACCACTTCGCCAGGTTGGCGATCCTCGGCGGGCAAGGTCGCCTCGATCTCCTCCAGTTCCTCGATCTCGTCCGCCGTCCACTGCTCCAGCACCGCGCCCACCTGATCGACCCGCCGCACCGAGGAACCGAAGAAACGGAACCGCACCGGCTCACCCACCACCAGCCCGACTTCCTGCGGCGGCAGTTCGGCCTGCGTCCCCTCCTCCATGCCGAACGGCGCGATGCACAAGGCCTGAATCGGCGGCTCCATTCCCGGCACCGCCGGCATCGCGCTTTCCACGCCGACGTAATAGGACTTGGCCGTGCCGCCGCGAATCCGCACCCCGCGCCCGCGCCGCACATAGCCGTAATAGGCCGCGCCGCGCGCCACCGCCAGATCGAGATCGGCGCCTTCCAGCAGCCGCGCCGACGGTGCGCCCTCGGCGGTCAGCCACCCGTTGAGCAAATCCAGGGTCCGATCCAGCAGCGACTGGGCCCTGAACACGCCGCCGTTGAACAGCACGGCGGTTGGGTGCAGGAAACTGGCGTGTTCGGGCGAGCGATGATTCTCAAATCCGGGCAGATCGCGGGTCGCTTCGACCTGCCGACCCAGGAAGGCCGCCAGATGACGGGACATGGCCGCATCCTGAGCGTAGGGCAGGCCCAGCTTGGTCAGCGCCGCCCGCGCCCGCCCCGCCGGCCGCGCCGACGCTTCCACCATCGGAAAGAAGCCTTCCACCAGGGTTCGGGCGACTTCTTCGCGGGTCAATTCGGTGCGCAGCGTGCCGCCGATCAGCCGGGAACCGCGGCTCGGCACCACCACCGGCACGGCCTCGACGCTGGCGTCGCCGAGCAAAATCTCCTTGGCGTGGCGACAACCGTGGGTGAGGCCCTGCAACTGCCAGGGATCGAGCTGCGTTCCCTGTTCGGCCAGTTTGGCGCGAACCGCATGGGCCAGGGCCAGATCCATGTTGTCGCCGCCCAGCAGGATATGGTCGCCCACCGCCACTCGAACCAGTTCCAGCGAACCGCCGCGTTCGGTGACGGCGATCAGCGAAAAGTCGGCGGTGCCGCCGCCCAGGTCGATCACCAGGATGATGTCGCCGAGCCGCACCTGCTTGCGCCACTCGCCCCGAGTGGCCAGAATCCAGTGATACAGCGCCGCCTGCGGCTCTTCCAGCAAGACCAGATGGCCGCCCAGACCGACCGCCGTCGCCGCTTCGGCGGTCAGTTCCCGGGCGGCCGGATCGAAGGACGCCGGCACGGTCAACACCACGTCCTGCTCGGCCAGCGGCGCATCGGGATGGCGCAGATCCCAGGCGGCGCGCAGATGCTCCAGATAGCGCATCGAGGCGTGCAGCGGGGATACCCGCTGGACTTCTTCCGGCGCTTCCACCGGCAGGATGGCGGCGCGCCGATCCACGCCGGGATGGCACAGCCAGCTCTTGGCGCTGGCCACCAGCCGGATCGGGGTGCGCCCGCCCATGCCGCGAGCCAGCTCGCCGACCACGAACGGCGGCTGTTCCCCCCACGGCAAGGTGCGATCCTCGGGACGCAACTCGTCGGGATGCGGCAGATACAGGAACGACGGCAACAGCGGCCGTTCCTCGACCGCGCCCGGCGCCGTCAACTGCGGGATCGCCTCGATCCAGTCCACCACCTCGTCCAGCTCGCTGGCGTGCAGATCCACCGCCGCCAGCACGCAATTGGTCGTCCCCAGGTCGATGCCGATGGCGAAACGGGCTTCGCTCATAACTCCACCTCCGCCGCCGCCAGCACCCGGACATCGTGGCCCTCGGCCACTTTCGGCAGCCGGACCTCGGCCACCCGCCAGCCGCGGTGCATCAGCGTGCCGGTGAAGGGCGGCTGGCCGACCACGTTGCCGGTCAGCCGCACCGCCGTGGCGTCGAAACCGGCCGGCAGCGTCAGCCGCGCGCCCTCCGCCTCCTCGCGCACCGGCCGGATTTGCAGATAATCGCGCGCCACCTTGCGGCAACCCTCGTGCACCACCCGCGCCGCGCCGCCGATTTCGGCGTCGGAATAGGCGGTCACGTTCTCCTCCAGAAAGTCCACGAACCGCCCCTCCTGCTGCAACAGCGCCAGCAATTGCAAGGCGGAATCCGGCGGGATTTCCCGGAGCGCCGGCTTGACGGGCTCCGCCGCCGTGGGCGCCAGCGCCGCCGCGCTCCCTTCGAGCCGCAGCACGCCGGCGGCGAATCCCTCATCGGCCAGAATGCGCGCGAAGGCGCGCAGCGCCAGGACCAGGCGGTTGAAAAAATTCAATGATGGATCATTCATGCAAACAAGCTCCTACGAATCGAACCCGTCGTTTCGGTATCCTACAACGCGTCGGCGAACGGCCGATCGCAACAGGACCATCTCCAAATCCAGCGAATTTCGCTTATGATAATGACATCGATGAATAGCGCATAATCCGCTGGATTTTCCCAGGAACGGGTTAACCGCCACGCTGTACCGGCGATGTGCGGACGATACACAAGACTATCTCAGGAGTGGCAGCATGGCCCGCATACTGATCGTCGACGATTCGCCCACCCAGGCGCTGAGTCTCTCCAAGATACTCAAGAAACATGGGCACGAAATCCTGACCGCCAAAGACGGCGCGGAAGGCGTCGAAGTCGCCAAGGCGGAACTACCGGATCTCGTGCTCATGGATGTGGTCATGCCGAGGATCAACGGTTTTCAGGCAACTCGCCAGATCACCAAGAATCCCTCCACCAGCCATATCCCCATCATCATCGTTACCACCAAGGATCAGGAAACCGACCGGATCTGGGGCGCGCGGCAAGGCGCCAAAAGCTACGTCGTCAAACCGGTGGAAGAAGCGACGCTGCTTGCGGCCATCGGCCAGTACTTATCCCAATAACCGGCCGCCCTGGGCGAACCCGTTGCAGGCGATTTTCGATGGCGGCGCGAGCGGTGAAACCACGTCAGACGAGACCCTCTTCCAGCACCGCCAGCGCCGCGTTGATCTCGCCGAACCGCCGGCCGTCGCCGCCTCGATCGGGATGGTGACGCATCGCTAGCCGCCGGTATTGCCGCTTGATGGCCGCGGCATCGACCGGATCCCGTAGATCCAGAACCGCCAGCGCCACCCTTCGCCGTCCGTCCCGCCGGCGCGCGGCGTGAAAGCTTCGCAGCAGTTCGCTCGCTTCGGCGACCGTCGCTGTCGCCAGCCGGTCCAGGTTGGCGTAGCACCGCGCGAAATCGGGCTCGCCCGCCGCAAGCGCGGTCCCGCCCTCGCCACAAGACAGCGGTTCGGGCTCCAGAACGATGCCCAGCGGATCCACCCGCAGCCGGCCGCGCCGCTCGCGGGTCAAGCGCTCCCGCAGCCGGTAGAGCGCGTGAAACAGCAGGTAGTGGCCGCGAAACAGGCTGAGCGGTTCGCGGGCGCTGAACCCCGCGAACAACGGATCGTCTTCGCGCAGTCTCTTCAACAGTTCGTGCTCGCTCAGTCCGGCGGGATGGGCGGCCAACAGATCCAGCAAACGCGCCTCCAAAGCCGCCACTGCCGCCGGCGAAGGCGCGACTCCATTCATCGCGGCGGCTCCGGCGCGGTCTGAAGCGGATAATCCGGATAGCGTCGCCGAAATTCCGCCAGACTGGCCTCCGCCTCCGTCGCCCGGCCCTGACGCCGCAATTCGGCGATGGCCGCCAGCCATTCCTCTGGCGAGCGGCGATCCTGCCGCTCCCGTAATGCGCCGTCCTCGTCGGCCCGCCGGCCCGCCGGCGCGGCCTGGAACCCATTCCGTTGTCGTTCCTGCTCCGCCGGCGCGGTCTGAAGCGGCATCGAGCGCCGCATCGGATCCTCCGGCGGCGCGGCCGGCAGGGCCGGCGGGGCGGACGCCGATGGCGGCGCCACCCGAACCGCCTCGCCCGCGGACACGGCGGGTCGCGGAGCGGCGGCGGACGGCGGGCGATCGTCGACGCGCGACTGGGCGCGACCCGCAGCGCCAGCATCCGCCTCGGCGGCGGATTCCGCCAGGGAACGGAGCGCCTTGCTCTCCGGCGGCGGAGCCCATTCGCCGGTCTCGCGCGCCAACCGCACGAGGCCCACCGCCAGAACCACGGTCGCCGCCAGCGCCGCCGGCGCCGCCCATACCCGGGTTCGCCGCCGCCGCGGGCGTGGGGCGACCGGCGGCGCGGACGGTTGCGGCGCGTCGCTGGCGGCCGTCAGGATGTACCGGTCCAGCCAGGCCGGCGGCTCGGGATCGCGAGTCGCCCGGTACAAGGCCGACAGATCCACGTCGTGGAATTCCGCATCGCGTGGATCGTTCATCGCGCACCTCTCAAACCCTGTCGCAGGCGGGCCATGGCGTAGCGCAGGCGACTCTTGACGGTTTCCCGGCCAGTTCCGGTGGCTTGGGCGATTTCCTCCAGCGACAATCCGGCTTCCTCCTTCAGCAGCACGGCCTCGCGCTGGGCCTCGGGCAGTTCGGCCAGCAATTCCAGCAGGCGTTCGGCCTGGCGGCGACGGTCGTCTTGCGCCTCCGGCTGGTTTTCGGCCGGCGCCGGCGCTTCGACCCACTCCGGGCAATCCTCGCCGTAGGACAGCGGCAGGCCCCGGCGGCTGGCGCGGTAGTGATCGATCAGGCGGTTGTGGGCCAACCGGTATAGATAAGTGGCGAACCGGGCCTGCACGGAGTAGCCGGTCCGGGCGGCGATCAGCTTCAGCCACACATCCTGAAACAGTTCCTCGGCCAACGCCGGCCGGCCGCACTGGCGCAGCAGATAGCGGTACAGCGGCCCCTTGTGGCGAGCGTACAGCGGCGCGAAGGCGGCGGCATCGCCATCCCGGTAGCGCAGCATGAGGGTTTCGTCGGCATCGTCTTCGGTCCGCATGGAAACAAGGTATCAGGGAACGAGGATCAGATTCCAGATTCCGGAAAAATCCGTTCCTTGTCCCCTGATACCCAATCAGCGGATCGCCTGGCCCTGCTCCCCACCCTGACCGGGATCGAGCGAGCGCGCCAACCCGGCCAGGGTCAGAAATTCGCCCCGGTAACCGTGAGGATCGCTTCCCCGCGCGGCGCGGGCCAGCGCCAGCACCTCGTCGTAACCAAAATCGCCGGTATGGCGCCCGCCGCGCAGCACCTGACCGAAACCGGCCACCGCCGCCGCGAAACGGAAACGCTCGCTGGTTTCCCGCCAGTCCCCGACCGCCTGTCCGCGACGGATCGGCTGTTCCAGCAAGCGGCTGACCTCGCCGTCCGGCTGCTTGTAGCGTAGGCGCAGAAAAGCGATTTCGTCGCCGTGCGGAGCATTGTCCGCCGCCGGCCGACCGTAGCGCAACGGATCGCTCAGACTACCGCCGCTACCCTTCAGGGCGATTTCGTACAACGCGGTGACCGTGTGCCCGGCGCCGATGTCGCCGGCGTCCACCGCGTCGTTGTTGAAATCCTCGCGGCGCAGGATGCGATTCTCGTAGCCGATCAGGCGGTATTCCTCGACCAGCGCCGGATTGAACTCGATCTGGATTTTCACGTCCTTGGCGATGGTCAGCAGGGTCGCGCTCATCTGCTCGACCAGCACCTTGTTGGCCTCTTGGAGAGTGTCGATGTAGGCGTGATTGCCGTTGCCGGCGTCGGCCAGTTGCTCCATCAGCCGGTCGTTGTAGTTGCCGGCGCCGAAACCCAGCGTAGTGAGCGCAATGCCACTCTTGCGCTGAGTTTCCACCAGATCCTTCAGCGCCTGGAAATTGACCGTGCCGACATTGAAGTCGCCGTCGGTGGCCAGGATCACCCGGTTGACGCCGCCCTCGACGAAGCCCTGTCGGGCCAGATTGTAGGCCAGTCGAATGCCCGCGCCGCCATTGGTGGAACCGCCGGCGGCGAGTTGGTCCAGCGCCGCCTCGATCTTCGCCTTTTGATTGCCGGGTGTGGGTTCCAGCACCATGCCGGCCGCGCCGGCGTAGACCGCGATCGCCACCTTGTCCTTGGGCCGCAGTTGCCGGACCAGCAGCTTCAGCGCCGGTTTGAGCAGGCCGATCTTGTCCGCCGAATTCATCGAGCCGGACACGTCGATCAGAAACACCAGGTTGGCCGGCGGCAACTGGGTTCTCGGCAATTCGTAGCCCTTGATGCCGACCGCCAGCAGCAGGGTTTGCGAATTCCAGGGTGTCGGGGCCAATTCGGTATTGACCCGGAACGGCGGTTCGCGATCGTCCGGCGGCGGATAGTCGTAATCGAAGTAGTTGATCAGTTCCTCGACCCGCACCGCGTCGCGCGGCGGCAAGCGGCCGGCCTTGAGGAAGCGGCGGACGTTGGCGTAGGCGCCGGTATCGACGTCGATGCTGAAGGTGGACACCGGCTGCTCGGCGGCGCGCTTGACCGGATTATCCTCGATCTGGGCGTATTTCTCGCGATCGGTCGGTTCGCTGGGCGCGCGCAACGCGTGCAACTCGTTCGTGTCCCGACGGCCGGCTATGCGGGCCTCCTCGGCGAAACCCTCGGCCCTCGGCCTTGCGGCGGGCGACTGTGCGCGAAATTCGGCCTCTGCCGGCGCCGGGCCGACTGGCGGCGATGGCGACGGCGCGGGAGCCAACCGCTCGGCTTCCTGGCCGGACGGTGCGGTGGCGGCCGGCACGGTGGCGACCTGGTCCACCACGGATTGGACGACCCGCGGGGACGATGGGCCGGCGGCAACCGGTTGCTTGGACTCGGCCGCTTCTTGCGGTGGCGCGGCGGGCGAACAGCCAGCGAGCAGGACAGCGGCCAGCAGGGCGTAAAGCGGCAACGACGGGTTCATGGCGTTTTCCTCGGAAGTTGGGGTTGCACTGCTGTAAACGCTCGCGGCGGCATAACGGGGTTAAAACCGGGGTTCGCGCCCGAAAGCGTGGTCGCCGCTTGCCGTTTGCGCCGACCTGTCCCATTATTTTTCCATTCCGCTTTGGAATGTCCGCAAGGTAGCGCAACCCCCATGGAAATGCCCCAGATACCCGGCTATCAATTCGAAAAAAGCATCGGCAAGGGTGCGATGTCCACCGTCTATCTGGCGCTCCAGGAATCGCTGGGCCGCCGCGTGGCCATCAAGGTGCTGTCCCCCGGCCTGGCCAGCGACCCCATTTTCAGCAAACGCTTCATCAAGGAAGCCCGCACCATCGGCAAGCTCGGCCACCCGCATATCGTCACCATCTTTGACGCCGGCAATCAGGACGACGTGTACTACATCGCGATGGAATACCTGGAGGGCGGCACGCTCAAGGAGCGGATCAAGGCGGGGCTGACGCCGGACCAGGCAGTGACGATTCTGTGCCAGATCGCCCGGGCGCTCGGTCAGGCGCACCAGCAGCATTGCATCCATCGTGACATCAAGCCGGCCAACATCCTGTTCCGCAATCCGAACACGGCGCTGTTGTCGGATTTCGGCATCGCCAAGAACACGCTCGACAAAACGCAGTTGACCGCCGCTGGCTGGCGGCTCGGCACGCCCAATTACATGAGTCCGGAACAGGCGCTGGCCAAGCCGACGGACGCGCGCAGCGATTTGTATAGCCTGGGGGTGGTGTTTTTCGAGATGCTGACCGGAACCCGGCCGTTCCAGGGCTCCGATGCCTTTGATATCGCGCTGAAGCATGTCAAGGAGCCGGTGCCGATCCTGCCGGAATCGCTCGACCGCTTTCAGCCGGCCCTCAAGCGGATGTTGGCCAAGGAGCCGGGGGATCGATTCGCCAACGCCGAGGAGTTGGTGGCGGCGGTGCAGGACGCGGCTGCCGGGAGGGTAGCGGCGGCGCGGGACGCGGCTGCCGATCAAACCGTGATCGTGCCGCGCTCGTCCCGCCGCAAGGAGGCGGTCAAACCCGCCCCCGAGGTGGCCAGCGTCGAGGTTCCGGCCGCCCTTCTGTTGTCGTGGCGACGGGCGCTGCCCTGGGTTGTGGCCGGATTGCTGGCCGGACTGGCGGCACTGCTGGCCTATTGGTTCTGGCCCGAGATCTCGACCGCGATCTCCGCGGTTACGGCGTCGTCGGGTTAGCCGCGCCGTCGGATCAGTAGCTCATGCAGGCGGCGTTGAGGATGCCGATGGCGACCGATAGCGCGCCGAGAAAGACGCCGGTGGCGATCCGTCCGGCGGGAATGTCGCGGCCGAGTTCAGGCAAGAGCAGGAATCGCGCCACCAGATAGACCAGCACCTGAATGACCAGCGCGATCAGCCCCCAGACCGCCATGTCGGGCAGGCTGACGCTGTGGGCGATGGCGCTGGCCAGCGGCAGCACGAAACCAAGCACGGCGCCGCCGAGACTGGCCGCCGCCGCAGCGTTGCCCTCGCGGATCAGGACGATTTCGCGGTAGGGAGTGATGAAGACGTACACCGTCAGAAACAGCGCCAGCAAGCCGATGGCGGTGGCGAAATAGAGCAGGAACGAGGGCAGACCGGACAGGGATTGGGTCAGCATGGCGGTTCTTCCTTCCGTTTGAGTCGGACATCGGGAAAGGATAACCCAAACCGATGATCCTCCAGCCACCCGGCGTTCCCGCCAGCCGTTCCGTGATGCCCGCACGCTTGCCGATCTTCTTCAATCGGTTAATGCAACGTGCTCGTTCTCGCGTTTTCCGTGATCCACCCTCGGAGTGTGGGCGGTCGTGAGTCATCAAGTCAGGGGATTGCGCACCAGAAGGGCGAGCACCGTTACGACCCCACATCGAGCGCTTCAACCACACTCTGCGCCAGCGCCTGGAGCGGCTCGTGCACAAGCGCCTTTCGTTGTCCAAAGGCCCCAAGATGCACGAACTTGCCATCCAACTCTTCTTGCATCGCCACAACCGGGAACATCAAAGCATTCCAAATTGAACCATTACCGCAACTCAAGAATCCGCCCCTTACACAATGAGTTTTGCGTAAGTCCTTCATAGGTTGTGTTGCGCTTTTTACCGACCTCATGCGGCCTGAAAAACGAACTCCACCTCATCGATTCGCGAAGCAGGAAATCAGCCTTTCAACTTCTCCATCAGCAAGTCATTCACCTGCTGCGGATTGGCCTTGCCCTTGGACAGTTTCATCACCTGGCCGACGAAGAAGCCGAACAGCTTGTCCTTACCGGCGCGGTATTGGGCGAGCTGATCGGGATTGGCGGCGATCGCGTCGTCGATCACTTTTTCAATGGCGGAGGTATCGGTGATCTGCCGCAGCCCACGCTTTTCGATGATGGCGTCGGCATCGCCTTCGCCGGCCCACATCGCCTCGAACACTTCCTTGGCGATCTTGCCGGAAATGGTGCGGTCCTGAAGCCGCCGCAGCAGGCCAGCCAGTTGCGCGGCATCGACCGGACTGTTGGCGATGTCCCGGTTGTCCTTGTTCAGAAACGCCGAGAAATCGCCCATCACCCAGTTGGCGCATAGCTTCGGTTCGCCGCCCAGCGCCGCGACCGTCGCTTCGTAGTGGTTGGCCAGTGCGCGGCTGGTGGTGAGCACGCCGGCGTCGTAGGCGGACAGGCCGTACTGTTCCGTGAACCGCTGTTTCTTGACATCCGGCAGCTCCGGCAAGGCGGCGCGGGCGGCATCGATGAACGCGTCGTCCAGCACCAGCGGCAACAGGTCGGGATCGGGGAAGTAGCGGTAATCGTTG
Organism: Candidatus Competibacter sp.; assembly: GCA_029624815.1. GTDB lineage: Bacteria > Pseudomonadota > Gammaproteobacteria > Competibacterales > Competibacteraceae > Competibacter. The sequence continues at coordinate 77,440 of JARSSH010000057.1, read as the reverse complement.
GCTTCCTCCTTGCCGCGCATGGAACGGGTTTCGCCCTGGTCCGGGTCGTACAGCCGGGTTTCCTGTACCACCTTGCCGCCGGATTCGATCAGGTCGATCTGCCGCTCGATCTCGAACTCGATCGCCCGTTCGACGAAGCGGAAGGAATTGAGGTTCTTGATCTCGGCGCGGGTGCCGAACTTCGGGTCGCCTTTGGGCCGCACCGACACGTTGGCGTCGCAGCGGAACGAGCCTTCCTGCATGTTGCCGTCGCAGATGCCGAGATACACCACCAGTTGGTGCAGTTTTTTCATGTACGCCACCGCTTCCTTGGCCGAACGCATGTCCGGCTCGGAGACGATTTCCAACAGCGGCGTCCCGGCGCGGTTCAGGTCGATCCCGGACCGACCGTGAAAATCCTCGTGCAACGACTTGCCGGCGTCTTCCTCCAGATGAGCGCGGGTGATACCGATCACCTTGCTGGAGCCGTCGTCCAGGTCGATGGTCAATTGGCCTTTCCCGACCACCGGCAATTCGTACTGGCTGATCTGATAGCCCTTCGGCAAGTCGGGATAAAAGTAATTCTTGCGAGCGAACACCGAGCGGCGGGCCACTTCGGCGCCGATGGCCAGCCCGAGCATGGCCGCCATGCGCACCGCGTCCCGGTTCAGCACCGGCAACACCCCCGGCAGGCCGAGATCGATGGCGCAAGCCTGAGTGTTGGGCGCGGCGCCATAGGCGGTGGAGGCCCCGGAAAAGATCTTGCTCTTGGTGGCGAGCTGGGCGTGGATTTCCAGCCCGATCACAGTTTCCCATTCCATAAATCGAAACCTTGCAAATTGAACGTCAGGCGAAGGCGGCGGGCGCGCGCAGGTGCCAATCGGCGACTTGCTGATAGCGGTGCGCCACATTGAGCAGCCGGTCTTCGGCGAAGTAGTCGCCGATGAGTTGCAGGCCCACCGGCAGACCGGCGGCGAAGCCCACCGGCAGCGACAGTCCCGGCAGGCCGGCCAGGTTCACCGCGATGGTGTAAATGTCCGACAGGTACATGGTGATCGGATCGTCCGCCTTCTCGCCCAGCCTGAAGGCCACGGTCGGCGAGGTCGGCCCGGCGATCACGTCCACCCGTTCGAAGGCCCGCTGGAAATCGTCGCTGATCAGCCGGCGGATTTGCTGCGCTTTCAGATAGTAGGCGTCGTAGTAGCCGGCCGACAGCGCGAACGTGCCGACCAGGATGCGGCGGGTGACCTCGGCGCCGAAGCCTTCGCCGCGCGAGCGGGTATACAGATCCAGCAAATCCTTGGGATTCTCGCAGCGGTGGCCGTAGCGTACCCCGTCGAAACGCGCCAGGTTGGAGGAGCATTCCGCCGGGGCGATCACGTAATAGGCGGGAATCGCCAGCCGGCTGTTGGGCAGGCTGATCTCGATCGTCTCCGCGCCCAGTTTCCGATATTCGGCAATGGCTTCTTCCACCACTTGGGCCACCACGCCGTCCAGCCCCTCGCCGAAATATTCTTTCGGCAGACCGATTCTCAAGCCGTCCAGCGGCCGGTCGAGCAGGGCGGCGTAATCGGGCACCGGCCGGTCGGCGCTGGTGGAATCGCGCGGGTCGAAACCGGCCATCGCGCCCAGCAGCAGGGCGCAATCCTCGGCGCTGCGCGCCATCGGTCCACCCTGATCGAGGCTGGAGGCGTAGGCGATCATCCCCCAGCGCGAGACCCGGCCGTAGGTCGGCTTCAGGCCGGTGATGCCGCACAGCGCGGCCGGCTGGCGGATCGAGCCGCCGGTGTCGGTGCCCGTCGCGCCGGGTGCGAGCCGCGCCGCCACGGCGGCGGCGGACCCGCCGGAAGACCCGCCGGGCACCGCCTCCAGATCCCAGGGATTGCGGACCGGGCCGTAGAAGCTGGTTTCGTTGGACGAGCCCATGGCGAACTCGTCCATGTTGGTTTTGCCCAGCATCACCGCGCCGGCGGCGCTCAGCTTTTCGACCACGGTGGCGTCGTAGGGCGCAACGAAGCGGTCCAGCATGCGCGAGCCGCAGGAGGTCCGCACGCCGTCGGTGCAGAAAATGTCTTTATGGGCGATGGGGATACCGGTCAGCGGCTCTGCCTCGCCCCGTTGGCGGCGTTGGTCGGCGACGCGGGCTCGGGCCAGCGCCGCTTCGGCGGTGACGGTGATGAAGGCGTTCAGCCGCGGATTGAAGCGTTCCACGCGCTCCAGGAAAGCACGGGTCAGCTCTTCGCTGCTGAACTCGCCGGCGGCAAGGCCGGCGCTGAGTTGGGCGATGGTTTTCTCATGCATGGCAATGGAATCGGGGATGATGATCCAAAAGCTTCTCTCCCCCTAAGTGAAGAGCGAAGCGAGGGGGCCGGGACTCGGGGTGAGAGATTAGGTTCACTCGATCACCTTCGGCACCAGATACAGCCCGGCTTCGACTTGCGGGGCGATCGCCTGGAACCGTTCGCGCCGGTCGGGTTCGGCGGCTGCGTCGGGACGCAGGCGCTGCGCCATGTTCAGCGGGTGCGCCATCGGCGCGACGCCAGTCGTGTCGGCGGCGTCCATCTGGGCCACCAGTTCGAGGATGGCCGACAGGTTGCGGGCATAGGCCGGCACATCCTCGTCGCGGATGGCCAAGCGCGCCAGGTGGGCGATTTTGGCGACTTCGGCGGGTCCCAGGGACATCGCGAGAGTTCTCCTTGCAGGGGATCGAAGAAAACGGATGCGCAACCCTACCATAATTTGCCGGCTTGCTCCTAACCCCCCTGCTTGTTAGCATTAGCCGTTTTTGACGGACAGGACTTTCGACAACATGTTCAAATGGTTGCGCGGCAAGTTCTCCAACGATCTCTCGATCGATCTGGGGACCGCTAACACGTTGATTTACGTTCGAGGCGGCGGCATCGTCCTCAACGAGCCCTCGGTGGTCGCCATCAACCAGGATCCGGTCCGGGGGATTCGCACCATCGCGGCGGTGGGCACGGACGCCAAGCGGATGTTGGGCCGCACGCCCAACAATCTGTCCACCATCCGGCCGATGAAAGACGGCGTGATCGCCGATTTCACCGTCACCGAGAAGATGTTGCAACACTTCATCCGCAAGGTGCATTCCCGCAAGTTCTTCAACCCCAGTCCGCGCGTCCTGATCAGCGTGCCCTGCGGGTCCACTCAGGTGGAGCGGCGGGCGATCCGCGAATCGGCGATGGGCGCCGGCGCGCGGGTGGTGTACCTGATTCCCGAGCCGATGGCGGCGGCGATCGGCGCCGGCATCCCGGTCGAGGAAGCGCGCGGGGCGATGGTGCTGGACATCGGCGGCGGCACCTCGGAGGTGGCGGTCATCTCGCTGAACGGCATCGTCTACGCCGGCGCGGTGCGGATCGGCGGCGACCGTTTCGACGAAGCCATCATCAGCTATGTGCGCCGCAACTTCGGCGTGCTGATCGGCGAGCCCACCGCCGAGCGCATCAAGCATGAAATCGGCAGCGCCTACCCCACCTCGGAAGTGCGCGAAATCGAAATCAAGGGCCGCAATCTGGCCGAAGGCGTGCCGCGCAGCTTCACCCTCAACAGTAACGAAATCCTCGAAGCCTTGCAGGAACCGCTGTCGGGCATCATCAGCGCGGTGAAAATGGCGCTGGAGACCACGCCGCCGGAACTGGCGGGCGACGTGGCCGAGCGTGGCATCGTGCTTACCGGCGGCGGCGCGTTGATGCGGGATATCGACAAACTGATCATGGAGGAAACCGGCCTGAACGTGGTGGTCGCCGAGGATCCGCTGACTTGCGTGGCCCGCGGCGGTGGCCGGGTGCTGGAGCTGATCGCCAAGGACGAGCACGCCGTCGAAGCGTTCGCCATCGAATAGCCGTTGACCGCCCTCAAACCCAGCAGGCGGTCTCGCTACTTGTTTACGGTCAACCCCGCGGCGACCCTCCGGCTCGGACTGTGGATCGCGCTATCGATCGCCATCATGACGGTGGATCACCGCTATCGTTATCTCGATGGCGCGCGCGATGTCCTGACCACGGCGATCTACCCGCTGCACTATCTGGCGCGCCTGCCGGCCGACGTCAGGGCTTGGCTGGCCGAGAACCTGGTCGGCCGCGGCGTCTTGCTGGAAGAGAACGCCCGCTTGCGCGAAAAACAGGTGTTTCTCAACGCCCAGTTGCAGAAGTTGACCACGCTGGAGGCGGAAAATCGCCGGTTGCGCTCCTTGCTGGAGTCGGCGGTCAACACCCCGGAGCGGGTGCTGATCGCCGAACTGCTGGCCGTGGATTTCGATCCGTACCGGCATCACATCCTGCTCAACCGCGGTCGCCAGCATGGTATTTACGTCGGCGAGCCGGTACTCGACCAGCATGGCGTCGTTGGCCAGATCGTCCGGGCCGATCCCTTCACCGCCACGGCGATACTCATCACCGATCCCAACCACGCCCTGCCGATCCAGATCGACCGTACCGGAGTACGCACCCTGGCCTTGGGCACCGGTAACTTTCAGGAATTGGAGTTGCCTCATATCCCCAACAATGAAGAGGTGAAGGTCGGCGACCTGTTGGTGACCTCCGGTCTGGGCGGGCGATTTCCACGCGGTTATCCGGTGGGCAAGGTCGCGAAAGTGGAATTCGATCCCGGCAGTCCGTTCGCGCGCATCGTCGCCCGGCCGCTCGCGGCGCTGGATCGAATCCGCGAGGTGATGCTGCTGGAGAACGAATCGAGCTCGCCGGAACCATCCGCGCCCGCCATGGCCGAACAATCCACGCCGCCCCGCCCGCCATGAACGTGCCGCGCCCCACCGGCGGCGGGATCATGGCCTTGAGTTTTTTGCTGGCATTCCTGTTGTCCGCGATTCCATTGCCGGGTTGGCTGGATCGTTTCCGGCCCGATTGGGTGACGATGGTGCTGATCTACTGGGGCATGGCGCTGCCGCATCGGATCGGCATCGGGATGGGCTGGCTGGTGGGGCTGCTGTTGGATGTGGCGCGGGGCGCGCTGTTGGGTCAGCACGCACTGGCCCTGGCGGTCGTGGCCTATCTGACGCTGCAAACGTACCGGCGCATCCGGGCGGCGCCCCCTTGGCAGCAGGCGTTCAGCATTCTGATCTTTTTGCTGATCGAACAGCTTCTAGTGTTCTGGATCAGCGGGGTGATCGGCTATCCGCCCCGCGACTGGTGGTATCTGGCGCCCGCGCTGGGCGGCATGGCGATGTGGCCCCTGTTGTTCGTGATCCTGCGCGATGTGCGCCGTTATTTCCAAGTCACCTGAGAGTCCGGCACGGCGAGCATGAAAACCTGGCAATCGTTCGCCCAGCCCACCACCGGCGAACCGCTGGCCCGGGAAAAGGACAACACCGCCGAGAGCGAGCTGTTCTTTCGCCGCGCCCTGGTGATGCTGTTCGCGGTATTCCTGGGTTTTCTGGCCGTGGCGGGGCGGTTGGTTTACCTGCAAGTGCTGAATCACGAGCGTTTCATCACCTTGTCCGAAAGCAATCGGGTTCGCGTGCAGCCCCTGCCGCCGACCCGCGGCTTTATCTTCGACCGCAACGGGGTGCTGTTGGCCGACAATCTGGCCTCCTATCACCTGGAAATCACCCGCGAGCAGGTCAAGGATCTGGACGCGACCCTGGCGGAACTGCGTCAGCGCATCGAATTGAGCGATGCCGACATCGAGCGCTACCGCAAGCTGGCCCGGCGCGCGCCGCCCTACACCGGCGTGCCGCTGCGCTTCCGGCTGAGCGACGAGGAAATCGCCCGACTGGCGGTCGACCTGTACCGGCTGCCCGGCGTGGACATCAAGGCCGATCTGACCCGCCGCTACCCGCTCGGTCCGCTGGCCGTTCACGCCATCGGCTACGTCGGGCGGATCGACGAAAGCGAGTTGCGCCGGCTCGATCCCGGTCAGTACAGCGGCAGCACCCATATCGGTAAGACCGGCGTGGAGCGCTCCTATGAGGATCTGCTGCGTGGGAGCACCGGCTGGCAACAGGTCGAAACCAATGCCGAGGGCCGCCCGCTGCGGGTTCTCAGTCGCACCCCGCCAGTGCCGGGCCAGCATCTCTACCTGAGCATCGACGTGCGCTTGCAGGCGGTGGCGGAAAAGGCGCTGGAAGACTACAACGGCGCCATCGTTGCCCTCGATCCGCGCAACGGCGAGGTGCTGGCGCTGGCCAGTCAGCCGACCTACGATCCCAACCCCTTCGTCAACGGCATCGACTTCGCTTCCTACCGCCTGCTCAACACCTCCAGGGATCGGCCGCTGCTCAACCGCGCCCTGCGCGGGATCTATCCGCCCGGCAGCACCATCAAGCCGCTGATGGCGCTGGCCGGGCTGGAATACGGAGAAATCAACCGCTACAGCGGGGTGTTTTGTCCGGGCTTTTACCGGCTGCCCGGTTCCAGCCACAAGTTCCGCGACTGGCGGCGCGGCGGCCACGGCAGCGTGGACATGGATCGGGCCATCGCCCAATCCTGCGACGTGTACTTCTACAATCTGGCGTTCAACCTGGGCATCGACCGCATTCATGCGTTTCTGGACCGCTTTCACCTGGGTCGGCCGACCGGCGTCGATCTGCCGGGCGAGAAAAGCGCGCTGCTGCCGTCCCAGGAATGGAAACGCCGGGTTCACAAACACGCCTGGTTCGCGGGCGACACCATCAGCGCCGGGATCGGGCAGGGCTATTTTCTGACCACGCCGCTGCAACTCGCCCATGCCACCGCGGTGATTTCCCAGCGGGGAGCGGACTTCAAACCGCGGATTCTGCTGGCCACCGAGGATCCCGGCACCCGGATCAAGGCTCCGGAAGCCCCGCGGCCCTTGCCGCCGGTGACGCTCAAGAACCCTTTATTCTGGAATACGGTGATCGCCGGCATGATCCATGTGGTGGAAGGCGGGACCGCCCACCGTATCGGGATCGGCGCCAAGTATCGCATCGCCGGCAAGACCGGCACCGCCCAAGTGTTCACCGTGGGTCAGAACGAGCGCTACAATGCCAGTCGCCTAGCCCGGCATTTATTGGACCACGCCCTGTTCGTGGCTTTCGCGCCGGTCGATGACCCGCGCATCGCGGTGGCGGTGATCGCCGAGCATGGCGGCGGCGGCAGCAAAACCGCCGCGCCGATGGCGCGCAAGGTCATGGATGCTTACCTGCTCGACAAATACGATCGGCCCGCCACCGACGGCGCGCGGGACACCCAAGGAGAGACCCAACGGGATGGATCGGAGTAAGGACGACAAGTTTCTCAGGTTGATTCATCTGGACCTGACGCTGCTGCTGGGGTTGCTGGCGATATCGAGCATGGGGCTGGTGGTGCTGTACAGCGCCGGCCAGCGCGATCTGGATCTGGTGACCGGCCAGGCCATCCGGCTGGGTCTGGGGTTCGCGATCATGCTGGTGCTGGCGCAGGCGCCGCCGCACTATTTCCGCTTCTGGTCGCCATGGATTTATCTGGTCGGAATCCTATTGCTGCTGGCGGTCATGGCGGCCGGCGATATTTCCAAGGGCGCGCGGCGCTGGCTGGATTTGGGCGTACTGCGGTTTCAACCCTCGGAGATCATGAAGTTGGCGGTACCGATGATGATGAGCTGGTATTTTGCCGAAAAACCGTTGCCGCCGCGGTTGCCGCATTTGCTGGGTGGGGTGCTGATCACCGCGGTGCCCTTCCTGCTGATCGCCAAGCAGCCGGATCTGGGCACGGCGCTGGTGGTCGGTTGCGCCGGAGCGTTCGTGCTGTTTCTCGCCGGGTTGAGCTGGACCATCCTGTTTGGTCTGGCCGCGACGCTGAGCGCCGCGGTGCCGCTGTTCTGGACTTTCGGCATGCACGACTACCAGCGTCAGCGGGTGCTGACCTTCCTCGATCCGGAACGGGATCCGCTGGGGACCGGTTACCATATCATCCAGTCCAAGATCGCCATCGGTTCGGGTGGCGTCTATGGCAAAGGCTGGCTGAACGGCACCCAGTCACATCTGGATTTTCTGCCGGAAGGCTCGACTGATTTCATTTTCGCCGCATTCTCGGAGGAGTTCGGTCTGGTGGGTGGCTGCCTGCTGCTGACGCTGTATTCCTTTGTCATTGCCCGCTGTCTGTACATGGCGACCCACACTCCGGATACCTATACCCGGCTGCTGGCCGGCAGTCTGACACTGATCTTCTTCATCTACGCCTTCGTCAACTCCGGGATGGTGTCCGGCCTGCTGCCGGTGGTGGGGTTGCCGCTGCCATTGTTCAGCTATGGGGGAACATCCCTAGTGACGATCATGGCCGGCTTCGGTATCCTGATGAGCGTCTATTCGCACCGCCGGACCCCGACGCGGTAATCGCTACCACGACTAACGACGAGATCTGCGCGTGAAGAGCCCATTTTTACTTGGTGCCACCCTGCTGTTGAGCGCTTGCGCGCCACCTCCCGCGGTTCGCCAGCCACCGGAAGTTCCGGTCGCTCCGATGCCGGATTCCGCGCCGCCGCCACTGGAAATCACGGCGGTCGGACCCGGCAATGCAGTCCCCGGCCAACCCTTGGGCAGCCGGGCCGACGTGCAAGCTTTCATCCACGAGATGGCCACCCGGCACCGCTTCGACGCCAACCAGCTGCAAGCGGTTTTCAACCGCGCCCAAGTCCAGCCTAGCATCCTCGCCGCCATGTCCCGGCCGGCCGAGGGCAAACCCTGGTACGCCTATCGGGGTATTTTCGTCAATCCCAGCCGTATCCGGGGCGGCGTGCGCTTCTGGCGGGCCAACGCGGCGGCGCTGGCCCAGGCCGAACGGGTTTACGGCGTGCCGCCGGAAATCGTGGTGGCCATCATCGGCGTGGAGACTCAGTACGGCGGCAACATGGGCAGTTTTCGGGTCCTGGAGGCGCTGTCCACCCTGGCGTTCGACTACCCCCGGCGTGCCGCCTATTTCCGCAAGGAACTGGAAAATTATCTGCTGCTGACCCGGCAGGAGGGCATCGACCCCTTAACGCCGCGCGGATCCTACGCCGGAGCCATGGGGCTGGGTCAGTTCATGCCGAGCAGTTTTTTGTCCTACGCGGTGGATTTCGACGGCGACGGCCACCGCGATCTCTGGCGCAATCCCCGCGATGCGATCGGCAGCGTCGCCCATTATTTCCAGCGCTACGGCTGGCGAACCGGCGAGCCGGTCGCCGTGCCGGCACGGGTAAGCGGTACCCGCTACCCGGCGTTGCTGAGCCAGCGACTGAGCCCCCCCAAGGACAGCGTCGCCAGTCTGCAAGCCCAGGGCGTTGCGCCCGAATCGCCGGTAAGCGGGACGCAAGCCGCGATGCTACTGGAGTACCAAGGGCGGGATGGCCCGGAATATTGGCTGGGTTTCGATAACTTTTATGCAATCACCCGCTACAACCACAGCCAGTTGTATGCCATGGCGGTGTATCAGCTCAGTCAGGAAATCCGCGAGCAATACGCATTTTATCCCGGCGCCGTTCAGCCGGAACGCGTGGCCCGCGCCGACTGAATTTTTCCGACAATAACCTGAAAACAACCGCACCGGCTTCGGCGCAGACGGGCCGTTGCCCGGTGCAAGGGAGGATTTATGGCGAAATCCTGGAGCCAGGCTTTGCTATTGACATCGCTGGCGGGCGCGCTGGCCGGTTGCGGCACCATCCCCGATCGGCCGGCGAACATACGGTCCGCCGGGACCAGTCTCAACATCGCTCCAAGCGGAGACGAACCGATCCCGCGGGCCGAACCCCCCAGCCGCGGTGGTAACGCCGATACCTATGTGGTCTTCGGCCGGCGTTACCGGGTCCGGGAAACCAGCGAGGGTTATCGGGAAGAGGGCACCGCGTCCTGGTACGGTGAGGACTTTCACGGCCGCAAGACTTCGAGCGGCCCGTTGTACGATATGTACGAGCTGACCGCCGCGCACAAGAGTCTGCCACTGCCGACCTACGTGCGGGTGACCAATCTGGAGAACGGTCGCAGCACCGTGGTCAAGGTCACCGACCGCGGCCCGTTCGTTTCCGGGCGAATTATCGATCTATCCTACGCCGCCGCCCTGCGGCTCGATATGCTGGAGCGGGGGACCGCCCTGGTGGAGGTGGCCGCGCTGGAGCCTTACCAGCACCTGCCGGAACTGGCGGCCCGGCGCGCGGCGGAGCGGGAACTGCTGGCCGCGGTGGCGGCCCGGAACGCGCAGCGGTCGGCGGAGCGCGTCGCCCTGGCCGCGAGAACGGAATCGCGGACCAAGCCCGCCGCCACCGTGCGGCTGGCATCCGCCGCGCCGACCGCGAAGAGCAAGAGCGCGCCGGTGGAGCGCCGCGCCGGGTCGGCCGGCAAGAACGGCGCCTTGTATCTGGTGGGTACGGTCAGCGAGCGCGGCAGTCCTCCCCAACAGTTGCAGAATCGGTTGGCCAGCCAGTTGCGGCGTAGCGTGCGGGTGGAATCCACCACCGGCAGCCGCTACCAGATACGAGTGCCGCTGCGCGATTCGAGCGAGGCCCGGCAGGTGGCGGTTCGATTGGCCGGTTTAGGCATCAGCCATTCGCGCGTTGTCGCCGATTGAGCAAAGTCGGGCCCGACTCCTTGCGCCCGCCGGGAGTGCCCCTGTTGGCATGGCGGTTTGCTTCACGGCCGCGTCTGGCTAGAATCGCCGGGCGATGATTTTCAACCACGGGAGTCCTACACGATTCATGTTGCACTCGACAGTGTTCCGTTCTCTGTTGTTGTCGCTGGCGCTGGCGTTCGCTGTTTTGTGTTCCGGCTGGACTGCCGTCCGCGCCGAAACCATACCACCCCCGCCGCAAGTCCCGGTGCGGGGTTATTTGCTGATGGACCACCAGAGCGGCAACGTGCTGGCGGACATGAAGGGCGAGGAGCGGATGGAACCGGCCAGCATCACCAAGCTGATGACCGGCTATGTCGTCTACAAGGCGCTGAAGTCCGGCAAGATTCACATGGACGATCAAGTGACCATCAGCGAAAAAGCCTGGCGGACCGGGGGCTCCAAGATGTTCGTCAGGATCGGCAGCCAGGTATCGGTGGAAGATCTGCTGATGGGCATGGTGGTGCAGTCCGGCAACGACGCCACGGTGGCGCTGGCCGAGCATGTGGCCGGCTCCGAGGAGACCTTCGTTCAATTGATGAACGAGCAGGCGGCACAACTGGGGATGACCAACAGTCATTTCACCAACGCGCCGGGCATGCCTGACCCCAATCATTACATGTCGGCCCGCGACATCGCCACCTTGGCGCGGGCGCTGATTCGGGATTTTCCGGAACAGTACGCCCGCTACTCGGTGCGCAGCTTCAAGTACAACAATATCGAGCAGCAAAACCGCAACCGCCTGCTGCTAACCGATTCCTCGGTGGATGGCGTCAAGACCGGCCATACCGATTCGGCGGGCTACTGCCTGGTTTCGTCGGCCAAGCGCAACGATACCCGCCTGATCGGCGTGGTGTTGGGGGCCAGCAAGGAACGGGATCGGTTCGTGGCCAGTCAGGCGCTGCTCAACTACGGCTTCAGTTTTTTCGAAAGCCGCAAGCTGTACGATGCCAACACGCCCATCGTGACCACCCGGATTTGGAAGGGTCAGGAAAGCGAACTGCCACTGGGCGTGACTCAGCCCTTGTACGTGACCGTGCCCAAGGGACAGGCGCCGCAGGTCAGCACCACCACCGCCGTGCAGCCGACCATTGTCGCGCCGGCTCGGAAGGATCAAGCGTTCGGCGACATCGTGGTCAGACTGGGCGAACAGGAAGTGAGCAAAACTCCGCTGGTCGCGTTGCAAGAGGTGCCGGAGAGCGGCTGGTTCGGGCGAATGATCGATTCGATCCTGCTGTTTTTCTATTCGCTGTTCAACTAAGCCCGACTGGAGGCACGGTCCGGCATGAACGACGAATCGCCGCTGCAATTTCCCTGTGAGTTCCCCATCAAGATCATGGGGGTCCGCACGCCCGGTTTTCGGGAGCTGATGGTGGAACTGGTGCGCCGACACGCCGCCGATCTGGACGAGAGGCGGATTCAGGTGCGGGACAGCCGCACCGGTCGCTACCAGTCGGTGACGGTGGTGATAAACGCCCAAAGCCGCGCGCAACTGGACGCCCTCTATCGGGAACTCGGCAGCCATCCGAGCGTTGCGATGATGCTGTGACCACGGGCATGGCGACGCCCGTCTCCCGTTGCGAACCCCTGTTGTTCCGCGGCTTGGGGCTCCGCGACTACCAACCGGTGTTCGCCGCCATGCGGACCTTTACCGAAGCCCGCGACGCAGCCACACCGGACGAACTGTGGTGGGTCGAACATCCGCCGGTCTTTACGCAGGGGCTGGCCGGCAAGGCCGAACACCTGCTGGCGCCGGGAGACATCCCGGTCGTGCAAGTGGATCGCGGCGGTCAGGTGACTTACCACGGTCCCGGTCAGGTGGTGGTGTATTGCCTGCTGGACGTGCGGCGATTGGGCTTGAGCGTGCGCGGCTTGGTGACGGTGCTGGAGCGCTCGGTGATCGATCTGCTGGCCGCTCACGGCATCGCCGGCCGCGCCCGGCCCGACGCGCCGGGCGTCTACGTGGGGGACGCCAAGGTGGCCTCGCTGGGCCTGCGCCTGCGTCAGGGCCGCTCCTACCATGGCCTGAGTCTCAACGTGGCCATGGATCTGGAGCCCTTCTCCCGCATCAACCCCTGCGGTTACCCCGGCCTGCGGGTGACCCAGTTGCGCGATCTGGGTCTCGATCTGACCCCCGAGACCGCCGCCGCCGAATTGCTGGCGGACCTGGGCCGCCATCTGGGCTACGCCACCTTCACGCGGGTCGATGGTTTGCCCTGAACGTCGGGCATTTCCGAATCGGGATTTGCCGGGCAACCCGCGGCATAATGTTGAGTCAAACTCTCAACAATTCGTCCTCCATCCCTCCAGGAACAGGCCATGTCCGAACGCACCGCCCCCGACGAAACCGCTCTTGCCCCGGCTGTTGCCGCCCAGCCCACGGCTAGGACCGTGCCGCGCCAGGGCGAAAAACTGCGGGGCGCGGACAAGGTCGCCCGTATTCCGGTCAAGATCGCGCCCAGCGATCCCGGCCAGCGTTTGCGCAAGCCGGCCTGGATTCGCGCCCCGTTCCCCGGCACGCCGGAGGTGCAACGGCTGAAGCGCATCTTGCGGGAGAATCGCTTGCACACGGTCTGCGAGGAGGCCAGTTGCCCCAATCTGGGCGAATGCTTCGGCCACGGCACCGCCACTTTCATGATCATGGGCGACATCTGCACCCGCCGCTGCCCGTTCTGCGACGTGGGTCACGGCCGGCCCAACCCGCTCGATCCCCAGGAGCCGAAGAACTTGGCGCGCACCGTCGCGGCGATGGCGCTGAAGTATGTGGTCGTCACCTCGGTGGACCGCGACGATCTGCGCGACGGCGGCGCGGCGCACTTCGCCGAGTGCATCCGGGCGATGCGCGCCGCCTGGCCGGACATCGTCATCGAAATTCTGACGCCCGATTTTCGCGGCCGGATGGACGTGGCCTTGGAGATCCTGGAGCGGGAGCCGCCGGACGTGTTCAACCACAATCTGGAAACCGTGCCGCGCCTGTACCGGCAGGCCCGGCCCGGCGCCGACTACCAGTATTCGTTGATCCTGCTTCAGCGTTTCAAGGAACGGCACCCGCATATCCCGACCAAATCGGGGTTGATGCTGGGTTTGGGCGAGACGACGGAGGAGATCGAGCAGGTCATGCGCGACTTGCGCGCTCATCGCGTGGAGATGCTGACCCTCGGCCAGTATCTCCAGCCCAGCGCCCATCATTTGCCGGTGGAACGCTACGCGCCGCCGGAGGAGTTCGAGCACCTGCGCGAGCTGGGCGAGGCCATGGGATTTACCCATGTCGCGTCCGCGCCGCTGGTGCGCTCGTCCTATCACGCCGATTTACAGGCCAGAGGCGCCGGAGTGGGCTAAGTCCGACCATTCCCGTTGCGGTCGTCGGCGGGCGTCCGGCGGTCACGGATTCAGGAGGCGTGGCGAATGATGAAGATCGAGAACTGGCGAACCCCGGCGGTCATCTTGTGGTGCGGGGCGTTGATCCTGGCGGTTTCGCTGGGCATCCGCCATACCTTCGGCTTGTTCCTGCAACCGATGAGTCTGGACAACGGTTGGGGTCGGGAAGTCTTTGCCTTCGCCGTCGCCTTGCAGAATCTGGTCTGGGGGCTCGCCCAACCATTTGCCGGCCGGCTGGCCGACCGTTTCGGCGCCGGTTGGGCGATTTTGGGCGGAACCCTGCTGTACGTGGCCGGTTTGCTGTTGATGGCCCAGTCCGCTTCGACCTTCGGCTTGGCGTTGAGCGCGGGAGTGCTGATCGGACTCGGCCTGAGCGGCACCACCTTTCCGGTGGTGTTCGGCGCGGTCAGCCGGGCGGTGCCGCCGGAACGGCGCAGTCTGGCCATGGGCATCGCGATGGCGGTCGGTTCCCTCGGGCAGTTCGTGCTGCTACCGGGCAGTCAATGGTTGATCGGAAGTTTCGGCTGGGCGGCGGCGCTGGTCGTGCTGGGTGTGCTGGGGATCGGCATGGGGCCATTGTCGGCCGCGCTGTTCGAACGTCCGGCGGCGAATCCCGCCGCGCGGGAGGCGCGGCCGTTGCGGGCGATTCTGGCCGAGGCGTTCACCCACCGGGGGTTCTGGCTGCTGTCGCTGGGCTTTTTCGTGTGCGGTTTCCAGGTGGTGTTCATCGCCACCCACATTCCCGCCTTTCTGATGGATCGGGGCCTGTCCCCGCTGGTGGGCACCACCGTGCTCGCCCTGATCGGGTTGTTCAATATCTTCGGGTCTTACCTGGCTGGACTGGGCGGCGGCAAATTCCGCAAACCGATGCTGCTGACCGGGATCTATCTGGCGCGGGCGGTGGTGATCGCCGCGTTTATCCTGCTGCCGGTCACGGCCTGGAGCGCCTATGCCTTCGGCATGGTGATGGGTCTGCTGTGGCTGAGCACCGTGCCGCTGACCAACGGCACGGTGGCGACGGTGTTCGGAGTCGGGAATATGTCGATGCTCGGCGGCATCGTGTTCCTGTTCCATCAGATCGGTGCGTTTCTCGGCGGCTGGCTCGGCGGCTATCTGTACGATGCGACCGGTTCCTACCGGGCGGTCTGGATCATCGCCATCGGCTTGAGCCTCGCCGCCGCCCTGCTCAACTGGCCGATCCGCGAACAGGCGGTGCGTCCGGCTGCCGCGACGGCCTGACGGCGATGCGCAAGCCGCTGTCCTTTTCCAGCGCGCTCGCGATTGGCCTGATGGCGTTGGCCGCGCTGCTGGCGTTCCTCGCCTATCGCGGTCCCGACATGATGCTGGTGTTCTTTGCCGCCTGGAAACTGTGTATGTAGGAGGGAGCGCGTTATCCCTCGTGGTCTCCACATCGTCGTACCCCTGCATCCGCGACTATCGAAACATCTCGGGTGGCGTCCGTCGGAGCGCCTGGACTGGAAGGGAGGAGAGCCATGAATCACGAGGCGCTCATTGGGTTGATCAACAACGCCGCCCTGCTACTGGCGCTGGGCGTCGTGTACGACGCCACAACCGCGGATTCGGACCGACCGGATGCCGGCTTGAAAAAACAGGTGCTGGTCGGCGTGACGGTCGGTGCGATCGGCGTGGCTTTGATGGCGGGTTCCTGGGCGCTGGCGCCTGGCGTCATCTTCGACACCCGTTCGGTGCTGCTGAGCGTGTCCGGCCTGTTTTTCGGACCGTTGGCCACCGGCGTGGCCGTCGTCATGAGCGGTCTGTTTCGGGTTTATCAAGGCGGGGATGGCGTTGGGATGGGGGTGACGGTGATCGCCGTCACCGCCGGTTTGGGCGTGGCCTGGCGGTATGGACGGGGCGGGCCGCGCAAGAAGCTGGATTGGCCGGAATTGTACCTGTTCGGCGTGGCGGTGCACGTCGCCATGCTGCTGTGCATAGTGCTCTTGCCCAAACCGATCATGCTGGAGGTGTTGGGCAAGGTCGGCCTGCCGGTGCTGCTGGTGTACCCGATGGCGACGGTGTTGCTGGGTATGCTGCTGTCTCGCCAGATCGAGCGGCGGGAGGCGGCGGCGGCGCTCAAGGCAAGCGAGGAAAAGTTTCGCTGCTATGTCGAACGCGCGCCGTTGGGAATATTCATCGCGGATCGCGCCGGCCATTATGTCGAGGTCAATCCGGCCGCCGCCCGGATGCTGGGCTATACCGAAGCCGAACTCCTTGATTTGTCGATTCCGGACGCGCTGATGCCGGAATCGCTGGAGGCGGGCCAGCGGCATTTCGCCACCGTGGTGGAACGGGGCAACGCCAGCGGCGAGATGCCGCTGCGTCGGAAGGACGGTTCGCCGGTTTGGATGTCGGTCGATGCGGTGCGATTGAGCGAGGAACGGTTCATCGCCTTCTGTCAGGACATCGCCGAACGCAAGCGGGCGGAAGCGACGCTGCAAGAGCGGGTCGGATTGCAGGAGCAGATGGCCAAAATCACCGCTTCGGTGCCTGGCGTGGTCTGTTCCTTCCGGCTGGGGCCGGATGGTTCCGCCTGTTTTCCCTATGCCAGTCCAGCCATTCAGGATCTCTATGGGCTGACGCCGGAGCAATTGGCGCGGAACGCGGCGCCTCTTTTGGCCATGGTCCATCCGGACGATCTCGGCCATTTCAATGGGCTCATCGCCGAGTCGGCCCGGACCATGACGCCGTGGCACGATGAATTCCGTGTCCTGCACCCCGTCAAGGGAGAAATCTGGGTCGAGGGGCGTTCCGTGCCCGAGCGCCTGCCCGACGGCGGCACGCTTTGGCATGGTTTCGTAATGGATATCACCGAACGCAAACGGGCCGATGACATCCTGCGCGCCAGCGAGGAGCGTTTTCGCCGGGCGGTGGAGGAAGCGCCGTTTCCGGTTGCGATCCACGCCGAGGACGGGGAGATGCTGGTCATCAGCCGAACCTGGACCGAGATCACCGGCTATGCGCCCGCCGAGATGCCCACCATCGCCGACTGGACCGAGCGGGCCTACGGCGTGCGCCAGACGCAGGTGCGGGAAGGCATCGACAAGCTCTACGCCCTGGAACGGCGGGTGGACGAGGGCGAGTTCACGATCGCCTGCAAGGACGGCTCGCACCGCGTCTGGAAGTTCAGCAGCGCGCCGCTGGGACGGCTGCCCGACGGGCGACGGGCCGTCAGCAGCATGGCCGCCGACATCACCGAGCGCAAGCAGACCGAGGATCAAATTCGCGGCCTCAACGCCGAATTGGAAAACCGGGTGCGGGAACGCACCGCTCAACTGAGCGCCGCCAATCGGGAGCTGGAGACCTTCGCCTATTCGGTCTCGCACGACCTGAAGGCGCCGCTGCGCGGCATCGACGGCTATAGCCGGCTGTTGGAGGAGGACTACGGCGACAAGCTGGACGAGGACGGGCGAACCTTCATCGGCAATATCCGCCTCGGCGCGCGCAGGATGGACGCACTGATCGAGGATTTGCTGGCGTACTCGCGCATGGAGCGCCGCAAGCTGAACAGCACGACGGTGGATCTGGTCACGCTGGTTCAGGGCGTGCTGGCCGAGCAGAGCGAAAACATCCAGCATCGCCGGGCCGAGTTACGGCTCGATCTCCCGCCGATTGCGCCGCGCGCCGACCCGGACGGACTGGCGATCGTGCTGCGCAACCTGTTGGAGAACGCCCTGAAGTTTAGCGCCGACTCCCCGCCGCCGGTGGTCGAGATCGGCGGCCGGACCGCGGGGGAGCGGGTGGTGTTGTGGGTTCGCGACCACGGCATCGGCTTCGACATGAAGTTTCACGACCGGATCTTCGAGATTTTCCAGCGGCTGCATCGGGTGGAGGACTATCCGGGCACCGGGATCGGTCTGGCGTTGGCGCGCAAGGCGATGCAGCGGATGGGGGGGCGGATCTGGGCCGAGAGCGCGCCGGGTCGGGGCGCGACCTTCTATCTGGAACTACCGCTTTAATACCGTTTCTCAATGGATTTTATGATTCAGAGGGGTAGGGCGGGTTAGGGCGTCGGCCCGTAACCCGCCGATTTGATTGTGACTTCGGCGGGTTACGCTGCGCTAACCCGCCCTACGCGGGAAATATAAAACTTACCGGGAATTGGTATAAGACCCGCCGCGCCGGATCGCCCGGCAACCGGACCCGCGACCGCGGGATATGTTTTGCTGCACTGCGGCATAGTGATACACTCAGAATGGGTCGATGTTTTTTTCATTCCGCATTCGAATAGCGCAGTCGAGTCGATCTTGCGCTCCGATCCTCCTCCATCGCGGGAGAGATTGCGGGGCTCGGTTGCGGGCTGGCAAGCCGCTCATCCAGTCGTCCTTGACCGGAGTCGCGCGGCTGGCCGATTCCATCCGTGCGGGTGTCATGGCAAAGCAGAAAAATTCCGGGCAGAGGATCTCGGGAAGAACCGATGACTATTTTTTCCGCCAACCTGGATTACGTCTTCTTCCTCTACGGCTTGTCGTTCGTGCTGCTGGGGAGCATGGCCGCCATGCCCGGCAACCGAAATACCTTGCCGTGGCGGTGGTTGGCGGCATTCGGGTTTCTGCACGGCCTGAACGAATGGCTGGATTTGCTGGCGGCGCTGAGCTGGGCGGATTGGCCGGCGTTTCGGAGTGCGCGGGTGGCGGTGCTGGCGGCGTCGTACCTGCCGCTGGTCGAATTCGGCCGGCGCGGCGGTTCGGCCGAGGGCGGCGTGTTCGGTTGGCGCGGGTGGCTGGCGCTGGCGCTGGTGGCCGCGCTGGGCGCGCTGAGCAGCGACGCCAACGGCTTCAACGCCGCCTGCCGTTACGCATTCGGTCTGCCGGGCGGCGTGCTGGCCGCCGTGGCGTTGTGGCGGGCTTCCCGGCTGGAGTTGGAAGGACAGCGCCTTGGATTGCGGCTGGCGGCCGGTTCGTTGCTGGTTTATGGGGTCACCGTCGGCCTGGCGCCGCCCGAAGCTCCATTTTTCCCGGCCTCCTGGCTCAATCAGGACCGCTTCCTGGCCGTCGCCGGCTTCCCCGTCCAGGCGTTGCGCATGGCTTGCGCCTTGGGCGCCATGACCGGCGTGTGGCTCCACCGATTGGGTCGGGAATCCGAGCCGCGGTCCGACGACGGATCGGTGCGGCGCTGGTGGCATCCGGCCGGATTCGTGCTGCTGGGCGGCTTGGGCGGCATCGTCGTTGCCTGGCAGGGCGAGGGTCTCGACGCCGAAAACCGCCGGCGCTTGCTGGAGCAGGCGGTGGAAATCGCCAAGACCATCCAGCCTGAGTACGCCAAGGCGCTCACCTTTACGGCGGCCGACCGGAGCGCGCCGATCTTCGAACGCATCCGCCAGCAAATGATCGCCTACCGGCAAATTTACCCGGTGCGCGGCATCTACAGCATGGGCTTGCGCCGGGGCTCCCTGGTGTTCGGGCCGGAAAGTTACGCCGAGGACGACCCAATGGCCTCGCCGCCGGGCACGGTTTACGACGCTCCCCATTCCGTCGGTTTCGAAGTATTCCGAACCGGCCGCCCGGTTGTGGTCGGACCGGCGGCCGATTCCTACGGCAACTTCGTTTCGGCGCTGGCGCCGGTGCTCGATCCCCGCTCCGGCGAAGTGTTAATGCTGGTCGGGCTGGATGTCCTGGCCGAGACATGGAACGCCCGCATCGCCGCCGGCCGTCTGCCGGTCATCGCCGGCAACCTGGTTTTGCTGCTGGCGTTTCTGGCGGGGATCAACGCGATCGAATGGCGCAACCGCTTGCCGGACACGCGGCGCGCGCGCTGGCGCCATCTGGAAACCGCGCTGGTCGGCGCTTGGGGATTGCTGCTGGCGGCGGCGCTCACGGCGCTCAGCGTCGAGGCCGAAGGCCGCGAGCATCGGATTATCTTTCGCCGTCTGGCCGACACGCGCGTCGCCAATATTCGCGACGGTTTCCAGGACATCCGCGCCAACCTGGAAGCGCTGGTCCGGTTTTTCCAAGCCAGTCAGCGGGTGGATCGCGAGGAGTTCCGCACGTTCGTCGCGCCCATGCTGCAATCCAGCGCGATCCAATCCTACCAATGGGTTCCGTGGGTACCGGCGGCGGATAGGGAGGCGGTGCAAACCGAGGCGCGTCGCGATGGCTTGGGCGACTTCACCATCTGGCAACACGATGCCGTCGGTGGGCAGATTCCCGCCGGGGACCGCGCGGATTATTACCCGGTCTATTTCGCGGAACCGCTGGTCGGCAACCAGGCGGTCCTGGGGTTCGATCTGGGTTCCGAACCGTCGCAAGCCGCCGCCCTGACGGCGGCGGCCCGCGACGGCCTGATCACCGCCACCGCCCCGCTCGGCCTGGCCCAAAAGGGCGGCCGGCCGTATCGGGTGCTGGTGGCGCAACCGTCGTTCG
The DNA here is from genome assembly GCA_029624815.1 of Candidatus Competibacter sp. Classification (GTDB taxonomy): domain Bacteria; phylum Pseudomonadota; class Gammaproteobacteria; order Competibacterales; family Competibacteraceae; genus Competibacter. Next base: position 57,156 of record JARSSH010000057.1, on the reverse strand, counting down.
CGCCGGGCGAGACCCGTCAGGGGAACTTGAACGCCGACCGGCCGACCGGCTGGCCGCGCGGTTTCGCCGTGGGCGTTTTGCGCTTGCAGTCCATGCTCAGCGAGGCCGCGCCGGCCGAGGCCAACGTGGCGGACGAGATCGCGATCCGGTTGCTGGACCTGACCTCCGGCGACGGGCCAGAAGCACTGGCGGCATACCCGCCCGAGTTCGGCGGCGAAGCCGCCGTCGGCGCCGTGGGGCTCGATGCCCGCGCTTTCCAAGCCCTCTATCCCCTGTTTCGCTTCGGTCACACCTATGCGCTCCTGATTCAGGCCACGCCGGCCTTCCACGCCGCGCATCCGCCGCGCGCCGGTGGGCTGGTCGGCTTGGCGGGGTTGCTGCTGGTCGGGGTGTTCACGGCCTTTGTCGGCGTGTTGCGCAACCGTCAGGCGGTGTTGGAGCGCGAGGTGCGGGAGCGCACGGCCGAATTGCGGGACAGCGAGGAGTGCTTCCATCAAATGTTCGAAAGGCACGACGCGGTCATGCTGCTGATCGACCCGGCGTCCGGGCAAATTCTCGATGCCAACCAGGCCGCCGCGCGTTATTACGGCTATTCGGTCTGGCGGCTTCGCGCGATGGCGATTCAGGACATCAACACCCTCCCGCCTGGGGAGGTGGCGCTACAGCGGCAACGGGCGCTGCAAATCCGGCGTAACTGCCTGGTTTTCCAGCACCGCTTGGCCAACGGCGCCATTCGAGTGGTGGAGGTCCATTCGTCCCCGATCCTGCTGCGGTCGCGGCCGATCCTGTTTTCGATCATTCACGACATCACCGAGCGCACGGCGCAGGAGCGCAAGTTGCGCCATTTGGCCACCACCGATCCGCTCACCGGTTTGGCCAACCGCCGCCAGTTCCTGGAGCAGTTTGGCTTGGAGTTGGAGCGGTTCAAGCGTTACGCCAAGCCCGTGGCGCTGTTGATGGTGGATCTGGATCATTTCAAGCAGGTGAACGACCAGCACGGTCACGCGGCGGGCGACGCCGTGCTGCGGCATTTCGCCGCGCTCGCGCGGCAGGCGCTGCGCAAGATCGATCGCATCGGTCGCTTGGGCGGCGAGGAGTTCGGCGCGCTGCTGCCCGGCACCGATGAAGAGGGCGCGCGGCAACTGGCCGAGCGACTGCGCAAGCAGGTGGCGGAATCGCCGGCCGCGGCCGAGACCGGCAAGATCGGCTTCACCGTCAGTATCGGCATCACGCTGTTCGCGCCGGCCGACACCCGGACCGACTCGATCTTGAGCCGAGCCGACCACGCCCTGTACCGCGCCAAGAATGCGGGGCGCAACCGGGTGGAGGTGGAACTGTAAGGGCGCCATGGCGATCCTGGATCCATTGTGGTTGCCGCTCACCGCGCCCTCACCCCGCGCTGACGCGCTCCCCTTTCCCCGTGGGAGAGGGGTTGGTGGTGAGGGAGGCTTGAATCATCCGGGCATCCATAACCCGAAGGGGATGGCTATCCTTACGCCCCCCCGAATAACTCCGCCAGTTTCGCGCCGGGGTCGGGCGCTCGCATGAACGCTTCGCCCACCAGAAAGGCCTGTACCCCGTTTTCGCGCATGAGCGCCACGTCCGCCGGGGTGTGAATGCCGCTTTCGGTGACCACGGTGCGGTCCCTGGGTATTTGGGACAGCAGATCGAGCGTGGTGTCCAGCCGGGTTTCAAACGTGCGCAGGTTGCGGTTGTTGATGCCGATCAGCGCCGCGCCGGTGGCCAGCGCTCGCTCCAGTTCCCCGGCGTCGTGGACTTCCACCAGCACGTCCAGACTGAGTTCCGCCGCCAGTCGCGCCAGTTGACCCAGCGCGGCATCGTCCAGCGCGGCCACGATCAGCAGGATGCAGTCGGCCCCGATCAGCCGCGCCTCCAGCACCTGATAGGGGTCGATGATGAAGTCCTTGCGCAGCGCCGGCAGCTCGCAGGCGGCCCGTGCCTCCTTCAAGTAATCCTCGTGGCCCTGAAAGAAATCGCGGTCGGTCAGCACCGACAGACAGGCCGCGCCAGCGGCGGCGTAACTCCGCGCGATGGCGGCCGGTTCGAAGGGATCGCGCAGCAGGCCCTTGCTGGGCGAGGCGCGCTTGATTTCGGCGATGACGGCGGCGCGACCCTTGACGATGGCCTGCTCCAGGCGGTCCCGAAACGGGCGAGGCGTCGGGAGCGACTCGACTCGACGGCTCAGTTCGCGCCAATTCAGCCGCTCCCGGCGCTCGGCGATTTCCTCGACCTTGCGGGCCAAGATCTTTTGCAGGATGTCGGGCGTGCCGCTCATGACGCCAATTCTTGGGTGCGGCGCACGAATTCGTCCAGCTTGACCCGCGCCGCGCCGCTGGCCAGGGTTTCCCGGGCCAGTTCGATGCCGTCGGCGATGGAGGGCGCGACATTGGCCGCGTACAGCGCCGCGCCGGCGTTGAAGGCGACGATGTCGCGCGGGACGCCCGGTTCGTTGTCCAGCGCGTTCAGCAGCATGGCCTTGGACTGTTCGGCGCTTTCGACCCTGAGCCCCCGGTTGGAGACCATGGCCAGCCCGAAATCCTCGGGGTGAATCTCGTATTCCACGATTTCGCCGTTCCGCAGTTCGCCGACCTGGGTGGGCGCGCCCAGCGAAATCTCGTCCATGCCGTCCTTGCCCCAAACCACGAGCACATGGTGCGCGCCGAGCTGCTGCATCACCCGCACCTGAATACCGACCAGATCGGGATGGAAGACGCCCATCAATTGGTTGGGCGCGTCGGCGGGATTGGTCAGCGGGCCGAGGATGTTGAAAATGGTGCGCACGCCCATTTCGCGACGGACCGGCGCGACGTTCTTCATGGCCGAGTGGTGGTTGGGGGCAAACATGAAGCCGATGCCGGTGGCGGCGATGCAGTCGGCCACCTGTTCGGCCTTCAGGTCGATGCGGGCGCCCAGCGCCTCCAGCACGTCGGCGCTGCCCGATTTGGACGAGACGCCGCGGTTGCCGTGCTTGGCGACCCGCGCGCCGGCGGCGGCGGCGACGAACATGGTGGCGGTGGAGATATTGAAGGTGTGCGCGCCGTCGCCGCCGGTACCGACGATATCGACGAAATGCTGGTGCGGCGGCGGAACGTGGACCTTGGTGGAGAGTTCGCGCATCACCGTGGCGGCGGCGGTGATTTCGCCGATGGTTTCCTTCTTGATTCGCAGACCGATCAGGATGGCGGCGGTCATGACCGGGGAAATCTCGCCGGCCATGATCTGGCGCATCAGCGAGAGCATCTCGTCGAAGAAAATCTCGCGGTGTTCGATGGCGCGTTGCAGGGCTTCCTGGGGAGTGATGGACATGAGCGGGTTCTCCGGGGCGGTTTAGTGCCGGGTCAGAAAATTGCGCAGCAGAGCGTGGCCGTGTTCGGTCAGGATCGATTCGGGATGGAACTGCACGCCTTCGACCGGCAGGGTTTTGTGGCGCACGCCCATGATTTCGTCGAGATCGCCGTCCGGGGTTTGGGTCCAGGCGGTGATGTCCAGGCAATCCGGCACGCTGGTTTTTTCGATCACCAGGGAATGATAGCGCACCACGGTGAACGGGCTGGGCAGGCCGGCGAATACGCCCTGCCCCCGGTGGTGGACCTCGGAGGTCTTGCCGTGCATGACGTGCCCGGCGCGGACGATGTGTCCGCCGAAGGCTTGGCCGATGCTCTGATGGCCCAGACAGACGCCGAGAATCGGGATCTGGCCGGCGAAGCGTTCGATGGCGGCCAGCGAGACGCCCGCTTCGTTGGGGGTGCAGGGTCCGGGCGAGAGCACGATGCGCTCCGGGGCGAATTCGGCGATTCGGTCGGGGTCGATCTGGTCGTTGCGGTAGACCCACACCTCTTCGCCCAGCTCGCCGAAGTATTGCACCAGGTTGTAGGTGAAGGAGTCGTAATTATCGATCATGAGCAGCATGACGGGGTAAACCTCTCGGCGCGGCTAGGGAGTGCGTCCAACGAACATCCTGGATACCCGCGTGGGAGCCGTCTTGTTCGTTGGTGTGCTGGTTGGATTGTACTGGTTCGATGCGGTTCGTTGAAATTCGCATGGATCGAGGAGGACGGGAAACGGAACCGCCCACGTTGGCCGTGAATTCCATCCGGTGGGTTTGTCTTCTGTTCAGGCTGGTAATTTTTCCGAATCAAGCGATAATGGCGTAACAGTCGGCGAAACAGCGAATCGATGCCGCCGATGGCCATGCAATAAAACATTCCGATAAGCTAAAAATCCATTTCTCCGATTTTATCAATAAACAGATATCCGCATCGGAAAGCCATAATCTTCCTTTCCCATGAAAAAATTTCCATCCATTCAAGCACTCAGAGGAGTCGCGCTTCTCGGTGTCATAGCGTTTCACGTCTTATCCATCGAGAAAAAATACTCCGGCGGAGATCTCCTACTCCCCGAATTTCTATCTCTAGGACAATCCGGCGTCGATCTGTTTTTCGTGATCAGCGGCTTCATCATGGTGACCGTCACAAAAAGCCGCTTCATGCTCCCTAGAGAGGTAATACGATTTCTTTGGGGGCGATTAACCCGCATATATCCGACATATTGGTTTTACTTCTTCCTGACGCTGACCGTATTTTTAATCAAACCCGATTGGGTCAACTCCTCGCAAGAACATCAAGCTCAACTTATCTCCTCATTTCTTTTATTACCCAGCCATCGATTACCGCTGGTCATGGTTGCGTGGTCACTCATCCACGAGTTATGGTTCTATCTTGTATTTTCCATCTTTCTAAACTTTCGCGAATGCTTTCTGCCGCCATCGCTGCTGATATGGGGTACAATCGTTGTCGTCGTCAATCTGCTGGTTACAGTGACCGACTTTTCCGGTATCGCACTAATCGCCCTGCACGCCTATTCGCTTGAGTTTATTATAGGCGCACTGGTTGCCCTCTTTTTTTACCAAGAACACACAGCAAATCCGTCCACACGCAACGCAATCTTAATCATCGTTCTCGTTCCATCATTTGGGTTTCCAATAATTCATGCCTTCGACATCCTCGCAAAAGAGGGCCTTGTACGGGCGTGCGTTGTTGGAACCCTATACGGATTTCTCGTGTATTCCGTTGCGGCGCTTGAAAAATCGAATGGATTTAGTCTTCCGAAACCTCTGCAATTCCTCGGCGATATTTCCTATACCGTTTATCTGTCTCATGTTCTTGTTCTTTCCGCAATCGGTCGCTTATGGCTGACGGCAACACCATCACCGAACGGCTTACTCGATAACGCGCTCGCCTGCCTTGCCATGCTGACGGCTGTCGTGAGTTACGGCTGGGTAGGATATCGACTCATCGAATATCCTCTATTGCAAATTTCGCATCGCTTGCGGGCACGCTGGTTTGACCACGGTTGCCGGGATACGCCCAAGCCGGCGCTCCATGCCGACGCCGCCAGATTAAAACCGATGGCCTAAATCCGCTCCTCAACTGACCGCCGCCGCTTGCGGTTCCGGCGGCGCCAGACTGGCCGCCAGCGCGGCCATGAATCCGGACCGGTCGCCCCGCCAACACAGTGTCTCCCCCACCCAGGCATCGCAGAAAAACGGTACCGGCACGCAGTGCCCCTTGGGTAACACCTTGCCCAAACCGGACAAGCGCACCGGATGAACCGGCGTCTCCGGCAACTGCTCGACCAACCAGACGATACCTGTCTTCAACTTCCCCAAACATTCCGGCTCGCCGCGCGTCCCTTCCGGGAAAAAGATCACAATATCGCCCATCGCCAGCGCATCGCGCACCGATTCCAACACGTCGGCGCGGGAACCACCGCCGCCAGTCGCCACCGGAATAATCCCAATGACCTGGGTGGCAAACCAGGACCGCCAACGTCCGCGAAGAAAATATTCCGCCGACGCCGCCGGTCGCACGCGCGGCAACACGCGCAAGGGCAGCATTGCCATCAGCACCAGCGCATCGAGATGGCTGTTGTGGTTGGCGACGATCAGGGCCGGGCCCCGTTGGGGCAAGCGGTCGCGGCGACGCACATTGATCCCCACCGCCAGCAGCAGGAACGGCTTGACGATCAGCAGAAAGAACAGCAGGCGCAGTGCGGCGCACCCCATGGCGAGTCTCAAAAATAGAAATAGCGAATGAAATGAAAAAACAGTGGCGCGGTGTAGGTCAGGCTATCCACCCGATCGAGAATCCCGCCATGCCCCGGCAACAGATTGCCGCTGTCCTTGATGCTTAAATCGCGCTTCAACGCCGACAGACTTAAATCCCCGAAGAAACCGGCCACCGCGATCAGCGCGCCGACCCACAGCGCGTCCACGGTGGAAAACGGCGTCAACCACGGCGCTAGCAGCACGGACAACAGCACGGTGGTCACGACCCCGCCGACAAAACCCTCCACCGTCTTGTTCGGGCTGACGGTGGGCGAAATTTTACGCTTGCCCAACCCCTTGCCCCAGCAGTACTGGGCCACGTCGTTCAACTCGGTCAACAGCAGCAGAAACAGCGCCAGACCCGCGCCGGTCACATGGGGATACTGGGCTTGCGGCAACACCAGCAGATAGGCGAGATGGCTCAAGCCGAACACCATGCTCATCAGCCCCCAATGCAGGCTGCCGGCGGCGCGCAGATGACCCTGGGTCTCGCCGCTCAACACCATCACCACCGGCAGCAGCAGAAACAGGTACACCGGGATGAAGATGATGAACATCCCGTACCACTCGATATGAATCCAGAAATACTGCACCGGGATGCTCAGATAGGCCCAGAACAGCACCCAGCGGTCGGTACGGCGGGTGGGAATCAGGGTCAGGTATTCCTTGAGCGCCAGAAAACTGACCAGCGCGAAAAACAGCAACGCGGTGGTCCGGCTGAAGGTCAGCGCCAGCGAACACAACGCCACGATCAGCCACCAACTGCGAACGCGCGAACGCAGTTCCCCTTGCACGGTGGAAGATGGCTCCAACCGCCAGACCACGGCGGTCGCCAGCAGCAACAGCGCCCACACTCCACCCAGCACGGCGGTCAAGGGCGAAAACGGCATCACGAACATGGCGAAACCTCCCGCAGCGCGGCGCGCAGCCGATTGAAACAGGTCATCGCCAACAAAGCGCTGGCGACCAACAGCACGATCGTCAGCCACAAACCGGGCGACAGACCGAGACCCAGCAACACGGCGATGCCGCCAAACAGCAAGGCCCGGTCGCTCTTGCCCAGCGGACCGTCGTAGCGGCGGCCGGAGCCAATCTGCACCGCCAGCACGCCGCTGAACTCGCTCAGCAGCGCCAGCAGCACGAACGCCACCACTAACGCGGCCGGCGCGCCGGGAACCAGCGCCAGCGGTAGATACAGCCCGATATCGGCCAGTACGTCGCCCAGTTCATTCAATATCGCTCCCAACGGGGTCGGCTGCTGAAAATCGCGGGCCAACATGCCATCCAGGGCATTCAGCGCCATGCGCAGCAACAGTACGGGCGGAACCAGCAGCCAGGTCGTCGGCGCGGGCCATCCGCACAGCACGCCACCGGTCGCCAGCGACAGCAGCAATGCCGCGACCGTGACCTGATTGGCACTGACGCCGCGACCGTGCAGCCAGCGCGCGACCGGGCGCAACAGCTTCTGAAAACCGGGCTTGAGCGAATATAGGGTGATCATGCAAACTCCCGAACCAGTAGGATATTGGCCGGCGTGGCCGGTCGATCCGGGGCAATGCCGAGGCACGCCATGCGAATTCGCTTGAGCACCTTTCAAATCGAGTTAGCCCGCCCCGCGACCGTTGGCCAGTATGCCGCAACCCACGCCTTGCGCGAACAAACTCAGCGGACTTCGAATCACGAACACCTCAAACACCGCTGGGTTCTGCTCGAAGCCGCCTGAATGGCGCCCTGAGGGCTTATAGCAATCCTGAACCAATTGTGGTTGCTTACCCGCCGCGCCCTCATCCCGCGCGGACGCGCTCCCCTCTCCCAGCGGGAGAGGGATCGGGGGTGAGGGCGTTTGAATCGTCCGGTCCACAGTTCGAATAGGATAGCTATATATAATCCATCGCCGAACCGTCCCAACGCCAACCGGAAACCCGCATGGATACTCTCACCCTCACCCACCCCGACGACTGGCACCTGCATCTGCGCGACGGCTCGGCCCTGCGCGTGGTCGCACCGCACAGCGCTCGCCAGTTCGCCCGCGCCATCGTCATGCCCAACCTGCGCCCGCCGGTGACGACAACCGAACAAGCGCTGGCCTACCGGGCGCGGATTCTGGCGGCGGTACCGGCGGGACTGGAATTCCAACCCTTGATGACGCTGTATCTGACCGACAACACCTCGCCGGCCGAAATCGCCCGCGCCCGATCTTCCGACCACATCCACGCCTGCAAGCTTTATCCGGCTGGCGCGACCACCAATTCCGATTCCGGCGTCAGCGACATCCGCAAAATCCACCCGGTGCTGGAGGCCATGCAGGCGCAAGGCTTGCCGTTGTTGATCCACGGCGAAGTCCCCGACCCGGACGTGGACGTTTTCGACCGCGAGGCGATATTCATCGACCGGGTCTTGAACCCGATGATGCGCGATTTTCCCGCACTGAAAATCGTGCTGGAACACATCACCACCCAGGATGCGGCGGACTACGTGCGGGCAGCGCCGGCCACGGTCGCGGCGACCATCACCGCCCATCACCTGCTCTACAACCGCAACGCCATCTTCCAGGGCGGCATTCGACCGCATCACTACTGCCTGCCGGTGCTTAAGCGCGAGCGTCACCGACAAGCGCTGCTCAAAACCGCCACCAGTGGCAATCCCAAATTCTTCCTCGGCACCGACAGCGCCCCGCATCCACGTTCGGGCAAGGAAACCGCCTGCGGCTGCGCCGGTTGCTACACCGCCCATGCCGCGCTGGAGTTGTATGCCGAAGCGTTCGACAGCGCCGGCGCACTGGATAAGCTGGAAGCCTTCGCCAGCTTCCACGGCGCGGATTTTTACGGCCTGCCGCGCAATGTGGGAACCGTCACCCTGCGCCGCCTGCCGATGGCCGTGCCCGCCTCGTTCCCGTTCGACGACGACGACCTGATCCCGCTACGGGCCGGAACAATGTTGGCGTGGCGTCTGGCTTAGCCGGCCCCCGCTGGTTGTCTTCCACCACCGCGACGCAATGGGCCGAGCACTGGGAACAGAGGCAACGCCTTGTTGATCCACCCGGAGTAATACCAATTCCCGGTAAGTTTTATATTTCCCGCGTAGGGCGGGTTAGCGCAGCGTAACCCGCCGAAGTCACAATCAAATCGGCGGGTTACGGGCCGACGCCCTAACCCGCCCTACCCCTCTGAATCATAAAATCTATTGAGAAACGGTATAACCTCCGCCAATCAACCCGTTATCCCACGGATTCGCCGCCAAACAGTCAGGGTCGATTCCATGCCGGATCACTTGGAGCCCATGCGATCAGGAGTCCTATCATGAACACGCCCGCTTCCCCACAACCCCCGCTTTGGCACGCGCTGGCCCCCGATCGGGTTCTGCGCGAACTGGACACCGCGCCCGGCGGCCTGAGCGAAGAGGAAGCCGCCCGACGGCTGGAGCTGTACGGCCCCAATCGGCTGCGCCCTCCCCAGCGGCGCGGTCCGCTCGTCCGCTTCCTGCTGCAATTCCACAACGTATTGATCTACCTGCTGCTGGCTTCGGCCGCGATCACCGGCGCGCTGGGTCATGGCATCGACACCGCCGTGATCCTGGGCGTGGTGCTCATCAACGCCATCGTCGGCTTCGCGCAGGAAGGCAAGGCCGAATCGGCCATGGCCGCCATCCGCAACATGCTGTCGCCGCGCGCCATGGTGCTGCGCGAGGCACAGCGCCGGGAGATTCCGGCCGAGGAACTGGCGCCCGGCGACTGGGTGCTGCTGCAATCGGGCGACAAGGTGCCCGCCGACTTGCGGCTGGTCGAAACCAGGAATCTGCGGATTCAGGAAGCGGTGCTGACCGGCGAGGCCGAGGCGGTCAATAAAACCACGGCCCCCGTCCCGGCCACGGCGGCGCTCGGCGACCGCGCCGGCATGGCCTATTCCGGCACCCTGGTCGGCTACGGTCAGGGACTGGGCGTGGTGGTGGCCACCGGCGAACAGACCGAGATCGGACGGATCAGCATCCTGCTGGAACGGGTCGAGGAAATCGCCACGCCCCTGCTGCGGCAGGTGGCCCAGTTTGGTCGCTGGCTGAGCTTGGCCATCCTGACGGTGGCCGGCGCCACCTTCGCCGCCGGCGTGCTCTGGCGCGGCCAGACCATGGACGACATGTTCATGGCGGCGGTGGCGCTGGCGGTGGCGGCGATTCCCGAGGGACTGCCGGCGATCATGACCATCATCCTGGCCATCGGCGTGCAGCGCATGGCCCAGCGCAACGCCATCATCCGCCGCCTGCCGGCGGTGGAAACGCTGGGCTCGGTGACCGTGATCTGCTCGGATAAGACCGGCACTCTGACCCGCAACGAAATGACCGTGCAACGAGTCGTCACCGCCGACCGAATTTTCGAAGTCAGCGGTGTCGGCTACGCGCCGATCGGCGGGTTCAGCGTCGAGGGCGAACCGATGATGCCGGCGGACGCCGCCGATTTGCAGCTTATTGCCCGCGCCGTGCGCCTGTGCAACGACGCCAATCTGCGCGAGCGCGAGGGCGAATGGCGCATGGACGGCGACCCCACCGAAGGCGCGCTGCTGGCCTTGGCGCTGAAATCCGGCCTCGATCCGATAGCCGAACAAGCCCGCTTCCGCCGCCTGGACAGCATTCCCTTCGAGTCCGAGCACCGCTTCATGGCCACCCTGCACCACGATCATCACGGGGAACACGTCATCCACGTCAAGGGAGCGCCGGAACGGGTGCTGGCGATGTGCGCGGACGAGCAGCACCCCGACAACGCACAACCCTTGCGCCCGGAGTATTGGCACGCACGGATCGAGGCGCTGGCGGCGCAGGGCCAACGGGTGCTGGCGGTCGCCGACCGGCCGGTGCCCAGAACCCAGCACGAGCTGACCTTCGCCGACGTCGAGGCCGGAATGACCCTTCTCGGCCTGCTCGGCATCAGCGACCCGCCGCGCGAGGAAGCCATCGAGGCGGTGCGGCTCACCCGGCAGGCCGGCATTCGAGTCAAGATGATCACCGGCGACCACGGCGCCACGGCGCGGGCCATCGCCGCCCAGCTTGGCATTGGCGACGGCCGTACCGTGCTGACCGGGCCGGAGCTGGAAGCAATGGACGATGCGGCGCTGCGGTCGGCGGTCCTGGACACCGACGTGTACGCCCGCGCCAGCCCCGAGCACAAACTGCGGCTGGTCGCGGCCCTGCAGGACAACCACCAGGTGGTGGCGATGACCGGCGACGGCGTCAACGACGCCCCGGCGCTGAAGCGCGCCAATGTCGGGGTGGCCATGGGGACGAAGGGCACCGAAGCGGCCAAGGAAGCGGCGGAAATGGTGTTGGCCGACGACAATTTCGCCTCCATCGCTCACGCGGTGGAGGAAGGCCGCACGGTCTACGACAACCTGCGCAAGGCGTTGCTGTTCACCCTGCCGACCAACGGCGCCGAGGCGCTGGTGATCGTCGCCGCCATCCTGTTCGGTACGGCGCTGCCGCTCACGCCGGTGCAGGTGCTGTGGGTCAACATGGTGACGGCGGTCACGCTGTCGCTGTCGCTGGCCTTCGAACCGGCCGAAGCGAACGTGATGCGGCGGCGGCCACGCGACCCCGACGAGCCGCTGGTGAACGGCTTCATGCTGTGGCGGATCGCCCTGGTGTCGGTGCTATTGGTGATCGCCCCACTGAGCCTGTTTCTGTGGCAGACCGCGCAGGGCGTCTCTCACGAAGCGGCGCGCACCGTGGCCGTCAACGCGCTGGTGATGGGCGAAATCTGTTATCTGTTCAACAGCCGCTTCATTTTCGATTCCTCCCTTTCGCGCCAGGGTCTGTTGGGTAGCCACGCGGTGCTGCTCACCGTCGGCATCCTGCTGGCGCTGCAACTGGCGTTCACCTATTTTCCGCCGGTGCAGCGCCTGCTGGGCACCGCGCCGATCGGCGCCGCCGACTGGAGCATCGTCATCCTGGCCGGCGTGGCGGTCTTCCTGCTGGTCGAATTGGAAAAAGCGGTCTGGCGTCGGCTGCGGCCCATGCCGACCACCGAGGGAACGCAGGGGTAAAACGCGGTCAATGGCGCGAATTGGGCGGCGACGATGGGAAATCCCGGAAAACGGGAGTCCGGTCCCCGTCCGATTCCGGGCGGTTCGCCGCGCCCATGATCTCTTCGGCCAGGCGAGCGAAATCGGCCGGCTCGTCCGATAGCAGGTTCTCGTACAGCGTCGGATCCCAGCACTCGATTCGATGGGCGTAGGCCAGAAGGATGGCCGTATCACGAATGCCGGCGTAGTCCAGCAGCCGCCGGGGCAACAGCAGCCGGCCGCTGCCGTCCAGTTCCAGCTCGGTCGCGCCGCGATGGAAATAGCGAACGAACTCGCGGTGCTTCTTGACGTACAGGTTGAGGCGATCGAGTTCGGCGGTCACCCGCCGCCACTCCGGCAGCGGGTACAGCACCAAATGTTGCTCGAAACCGCGGTTGACCACCAACCGTCCCTCGGTCTCGGGCGGCAACTGCCTTCTCAGCGCGGCCGGCAACGCGATCCGCGCCTTGGAGTCGAGCTTGCATTCGAATTCGCCGAGAAAATTCGCCATGACTTCAGCTTAGCCGGGTTCGGTCATCTCTGACAAATATTCAAACATTCGCGGGATTCGAGCCATTTTGCTGTCGAATTCTTTATGATTCTCTCTCGTCCCCTTCACTCCAACCCGCCGCCCCACCCTGTCCACCGGGCGATACGGAACACAGTTACCGTTTATGAACAACCCGTCGCACCGCCTGTTGTCATTGATGCTGCTCTGCCTGATCGCATGGGCTCCCTCATCGCCGGGATACGCGCAACTCGATACCAACAAGGACAAGATAGCCCTGGTTCTGAAAGCCCTTTCCAACCCGTTCTTTTCCAAAATGGAGGTTGGCGCCAAGGATTACGCCCGCGATAACGGCGTTACCCTGGAAGTGTTCGGCGCCGAGATGGAAACCGACCTCGAACGCCAGATCGGCATCGTCGACAATCTGGTTTCCCGCGGTTACGGCGCCATCGTCATCGCGCCGGTGGATTCGCGCAAACTGGTTCCACCGCTCAGGAAAGCCGTCGATCGGGGCATCGTGGTGATCAATATCGACAACCCCCTGGACCAGGATACCCAGGCTCAGTACGGCATCGCCATCCCCTTCGTCGGCTCCGACAACGCCAAAGGCGCGACCCTGGTGGGTGAGTATTTCCGCCGCAAGCTGCACGGCAAGGGTCGCGTCATCGTCATCGAGGGCGCCGGCGGCGCTCAGAACGGCGAATTGCGCAAGAGGGGCTTTCGGCGGGCCGTCACCGCGGGCGGCGGCATTGAGATCGTGGATTCGGTCAGCGCCAACTGGCAAACCGAAGACGCATTCGCCCGCATGTCCGACCTGCTGGAAAAACAGGGCGCCGTCAACGCCGTCTTCTGCGCCAACGATCAGATGGCGCTCGGCGTGCTGCAAGCCCTGGATTCGCGCAACCTGACCGGTAAGGTGCTGGTCGGCGGCTACGACCACATCGAGGCGGTCCGCAACGAACTGCGCAATGGCCGGATGCACGCCACCGTCGAACAACATCCCGAGCAGATGGGCCGCTACGGCGTGGCCCTGGCGCTGCGGGCAATGCAAGGACAGAAGATCCCGATCCACCAGGAGGTGCCACTGGATCTGATCACTTACGAAAGTTATAGATAGCACCATGTTCGGTACCGTAAGACAACGTTTCTATCTGATGGCTGGTCTGCTGCTGGTGCTACTCGGTGTCGGCTATGCCGGCGTGGTGGTCTTTCTGGAGCAACTTTCCACGAGCGCCGCCCGCGGCGAACGGGCTTTGCTGACCGACCGGGAAACCCGCGGCCTGGAACGGCGGTTCTGGGAAATCCGCTTTTGGGAACAGGCGGCGCTATCGCAAGACCGCCCCGACGCCGAACAGCGCTTCGCGGTGCTGCTCAATGAGGCGAAGGCCAACATCCGGCAGATGGACCCGCGAATTTCCAGTGCGCCGAACCCATCCAGGATCGACGAAATCACGACGCTGCTGACGGAGTACGAAAATCTGTTCAGCCAATTGACCCAACTCAAGGCCCAGCAACGGCTGAACAAGACCAATTTCGATTCCAACTATCAGGTGCTGTCCTCGACCATTTTCTTCATTCCAAACGCCGGCCCCCTTTACAAACCGCTATTCAACGTCGACCGCTTCCAGGAAAGTTATTTTTTCGCCCGCTCGGAAGTCAAATACCGCAGTCTAAACATTGCTTTCGATTCGCTGTTGCGCAACATCGAGGGTTCCTCCCTGCGCGATGACCAGCGCTTTGACTCCTACGCCACCCGCTATCTGGATCTGCTGCGCCGGGATTTCAATCTCGAAAACGAATTCCATAATCTCAACCGCAAGTTCGACGAACTGACCCGCAACCTGACGCTGCTGCTCTCCGAGATCTCCGCCCAAGCCATCGACACCTACCACCAGGAAGTCCAGACCAGCCAAGGCATCCGGAGTTATATCCAGCGCTCCCTGCTGGCGTTCGCGGCGATCATGATCGGTTTTTTCGGCATCCTGCTGCATTCGATGGCGCGCAAGATCGTCTGGCCGATCCGGGAACTCTCGGAAGTGGCCCACCAAGTCCAGTCCGGACAAATGGGTTCCCGCTTCGTTTCCGGCCACACCGACGAAATCGCCCAACTCGGCTTCTCCATCAACCAGATGCTGGATACCATCGAACAAAACAGCGCTCGCTTGGCCGTCTACCACAACAATCTGGAAAAGCTGGTCGAGGCGCGCACCGAGGAGCTGAAGAACGCCAAGGAGGCCGCCGACGCCGCCAACCGCGCCAAGAGCGAGTTCCTGGCCAATATGAGCCACGAGATCCGCACCCCGCTGAACGCGATCATCGGCATGGCCGACCTGCTGGCCGAAACCAAGCTGAGCAAGGAGCAGCGCAATTACGTCGAAGTCTTCAAAAACGCCGGGGAAAACCTGCTGATCCTAATCGAGGACATCCTCGACCTGTCGAAGATCGAAGCCGACAAGCTGACGCTCAATCGCGAAAGCTTCGATCTGGAGACGCTGCTGAACAAGCAAATCGACCTGTTGGCCTTGCGCGCCCGGCAAAAAGGGCTGGAACTGATCCTGTATCTCGGCCCGGACGTACCCGTCACGGTCGAAGGCGACGCCCACCGACTCCAGCAGGTGCTGACCAATCTGGCCGGCAACGCCATCAAATTCACCGAGAGCGGCCAAGTCGCCGTCATGGTCGAAACCGATCCCGATCGCCCGGCTTCCGGCTATTTACGCTTCGCCGTGACCGATACCGGCATCGGTATTCCACTCGACAAGCAGGAGCAGATTTTCAAGGCGTTCACTCAGGCCGATGGGGCGATCACCCGCAAATACGGCGGCACCGGCCTGGGCCTCACCATCAGCCGGCGACTGATCGAGCTGATGGGCGGCCAGCTTGTGCTGGAGAGCCAGCCCGATCACGGCAGCACCTTTCATTTCACGGTTCGCCTGGACCCGGCGACGCCGACCGCCAAACCGGTTCCGACCGACCGATTGGCCATCGATGGCTGGTGGGTGCTGGTCGCGGACGACGTGGAAATCAACCGCCGGATCGTCGCGGAACCGCTGACCCTGGCTGGGGCGCGCGTCGAGCAGGCCGACAGCGCCAGCGTCGCGCTGGCTGTGTTGCAAGACCAGCACAACCGCGGCCAACCCTGTCGCCTGCTCGTGCTGGATTCCCAGATACCCGGCCCGCGCGGATTGGACGGACTGGACTTCCTGCTGAACCACCTGGCCAAGGAAACGATTTACCGCTCGCTGCCGGTGATCCTGCTCGGCTCCGGCGAACCGCGCGGCCGGGAACTGGCGGAAGCCAGCGACGGCCGCATCGTCTGCATGACGAAGCCGCTTAAGCGCCAGGAACTGTGGGTGGCGATCGACTACCTGCTGGCCTACATTCGCGGCGAACGGCGCGCCGACCCGCTGAGCCGGATCCCTTCCAGCCAACTTCCCCGCCCCCTCTCGGAACACGAAGCGCTGTCCATTCTCATGGCCGAGGATTCGCGCGAAAACGCCATGCTGATCCGGGCCTATCTCAAACAGACGCCGCACCGGCTGGAAGTCGCGGAAAACGGGGAGCTGGCGCTCGATCTCTTCAAACGGAACGCCTACGATCTGGTGTTCATGGACGTGCAAATGCCGGTCATGGACGGGTACACCGCAACCCGGCTGATCCGCGAGTGGGAACGCGAACGGCAACGCTCGC
The DNA here is from genome assembly GCA_029624815.1 of Candidatus Competibacter sp. Taxonomy (GTDB): domain Bacteria; phylum Pseudomonadota; class Gammaproteobacteria; order Competibacterales; family Competibacteraceae; genus Competibacter. The sequence continues at coordinate 40,787 of JARSSH010000057.1, read as the reverse complement.
CGGTTCCCATCGTCGCGCTGACCGCCAACGCCCTGAAGGAAGACGAGCAGCGCAGTCTGGACGCCGGCTGCACCGGCCATCTGACCAAACCCATCCGCAAGGGGATCTTCCTGGCGGCGCTGGAGCAGTTCCTGCGCCCGCCGCCGACGTGAGGCGGCGGGTCAGCTTGCTTCTCAAGGCTCCCTGGCCTTGACCGGCGCGGGGGGTTGCGCGCCGGCGGCCTGACCCAGACCCCGCGCCACCGTGCTGTTGCCGAGAAAACCGAAGATCGCCGCCGCCGCCGGCAGCGAAGCGCCGGATTCGCCGCCCTCCACCAGCACGCTCGGCACCTTGACCGCATCGGGGTTGGCGGCGATGAACGCCAGCACCTCCTTGACCATCGCCAACTGATAGGTCAGCTCCCGACCCAGCACGCCGGCCTGGGCCTGCTGGCCGGTGGCGATTTCCTGCAAACGCAGCTTCTCGCCCTCCCCGCGCAACTGCGCCGCCGTGCGATCCTGCCGGGCCACCTCGACCTGGATTTCCGCCCGCACCAGCTCCGGCTGCTGTTCGGCGGTGGCGCGCGCCTTTTCGGTTTTGATCCGCTCTTCCTGGGCCTGCTGTTCCTTTTGAAAGGTCGTGATCATCTGCTGAGCCAATTGCTCGCGCTTGCGGGCCAGCAGCAGTTCGGGCGGGATGACCGGGTCGCCGAAGCGCACCTCGCGGATCGACACGCCGGCGTTGCGCGCCTCGGGGATGAGCGCATCCAGCACCGCCTGCTCCAACTGCGGCCGCTTATCCTGCAAATCCAGCACCCGGCGCACGCTTTGCAGGTTGTCCCCCTCCCGACCGTCCGCGATCGGCGCCGTGGAACCGGTGACGTTGCGCACGATGCTGCGCACGGTCGGGGTGATGATCTTGTCCTCGACCGCCTGCAGATCGCCCACCGAGGCCACCACGAACGGCGCATCCTCCGGCGTGACCTGGGCCAGCACTCGCAAATCTTGCGGGATCTCCCAGCCCTCGACCCGCAACAGGATGGCGTTATCGGCGGCGCTCTGCGGCGTCACGATTTCCTCCCGCTCGGCGACCTGCTCGATCTGGCCGTTCTGATTCAAGGTCAGGTTGATTCGCCGCCGGGCATAGCCGCCCTGGTACTGCCAGGTCTGGATGCGGGTATCCACCAGCGTGACCTCGTAGGCCCGCCGGTTGAGGTAATAGGTGCCGGGCAGTAGCGGTTCGTTCCAGACCCCGCGACAACCCTTGGGCGCCAGCGGGATCGACTGCTTGGCGCTGCGCTCGTCGCGCACCGGCTGGCAGGCGTCGTCCGATTTCTGCTGCACGTTCGACTTGATCACCGCCACGAAACCGGCCGGAATCGAAGTAGCCAGAAACATCTCCTCCTTGACGTAAACGTCGAACAGATACTGATTCAGGCGGTAGCGGCCCGGCTTCAACACCGTCAGTTGCGGCCCCTTCTGACCTCGCCCTTCGGTCAGGAAGTAGCGGGCGTCGAGCATCTTCTGCTCGTCGGGCCAGGGATCGGCCAAAAACTGATCGGGCCGCAGCGGCAAGCCGTCGCGGGCGACAAGGTAGCCGTAGCGACCTTCCGGAATCACCGTCACGGGCGACTGCTCGACTTCGTACAGCAGATTCAGCAGCGGCTTGAAGTGAAAACCGGGACCGAGAATCTCCGCCTGGGGGCCCGCCTCGCCGTCCATGGCGATGATGTGGCCGGGCGGCAATTGCTTGAGACCGTAGATCAGCTTCAGATGGCCGACCTTGTCCTGATCGACGATCACGAACGAGGTCGTCAGGAGCATGAACACCGCCGCCAACGCCAAGGCGAAGCGCACGCCGGTTCTGAGCCAGCCCAGCGACAGCGCCTTGCCGCCGCGAGTGGTTCGAGTCTCCGGAATCAGACGCGGCACGAAAATCGCGCCGAGCACGAACAGAACGATCAACAACAACAGGGTCATCAGCTATCTCTTTTACATACAAAGAAAAATCGAACCCCTGGCTCCGCGTCAAGGGGCCAATTCCCGCTCCAGGGCCGCCCGTTCCGCATCGCTGAACAATCGCGAGCGCGTCAGGAAACGCAAACCCTCCGGCCCTTCCAGCGAGAACATGCCACCCCGTCCGGGCACGACATCGATAATAAGCTGGGTATGCTTCCAATACTCGAACTGGGCGGCGCTCATGTAGAATGGGCAACCGCCAATTCCGCCCAGGCGCACGTCGCCGTCGCCGATCAGCAGTTCGCCTTCCGGGTAGCACATTGGCGAACTACCGTCGCAGCAACCACCGGATTGGTGGAACATCAGCGGGCCATGCCTGGCCTGAAGTTTGGCGATCAATTCCAGGGCGGCGTCCGTGGCCAATACGCGGGGAACGCTAGTCATGACGAGCCTCCATCGGGTTAAACCCACCCTCACCCCCCAACCCCTCTCCCAGCGAGAGAGGGGAGTGTGCGGCGACCTCAGAAGAAACCCATGGCCTTGGGGTTGTAGCTGACCAGCAGGTTCTTGGTTTGCTGGTAGTGATCCAGCATCATCCGATGCGTTTCCCGCCCGATTCCGGATTGCTTGTAGCCCCCGAACGCGGCGTGGGCCGGGTAGAGATGATAGCAATTGGTCCACACCCGCCCGGCCTTGATGCCGCGCCCCATCCGGTAGGCGACGTTCATGTCGCGGCTCCAGACGCCCGCGCCCAGCCCGTACAGCGTGTCGTTGGCGATGGACAGGGCGTCGGCGGCATCCTTGAAGGTGGTCACCGCCAACACCGGGCCAAAGATCTCCTCCTGAAACAGGCGCATCCGGTTATGACCCTGGAACACGGTCGGTTGCACGTAGTAGCCGTTGCGCAGTTCCCCACCCAGTTCGGCCCGTTGTCCGCCGGTCAGGCACTCCGCGCCCTCCTGGCGACCGATGTCCACGTAGCTGAGAATTTTCTCCATCTGTTCGGTGGAGACCTGGGCGCCAAGCATGGTTTCGGTGTCCAGCGGATGACCCTGCTTGACCGCCTTCACCCGAGGCAGCGCCCGCTCCATGAAACGATCGTAAAAGGATTCCTGAATTAGGGCCCGCGACGGGCAGGTGCACACCTCGCCCTGATTGAGGGCAAACAGGGCGAAGCCTTCCAGCGCCTTGTCGAAGAACTCGTCGTCCCTCGCGCCGATATCGGCGAAGAACACGTTGGGGGACTTGCCGCCCAGTTCCAGCGTGACCGGGATCAGGTTTTGCGACGCGTACTGCATGATCAGCCGCCCGGTGGTGGTCTCGCCGGTGAAGGCGATTTTGGCGACGCGCCGGCTGGAGGCCAGTGGTTTGCCGGCTTCCAGGCCGAAGCCGTTGACCACGTTCAGCACCCCGGCGGGCAACAGATCCTGGATCAGCTCCAGCAGCACCAGAATGGAAACCGGCGTCTGTTCGGCGGGCTTCAGCACCACGCAGTTGCCGGCCGCCAGCGCGGGCGCCAGCTTCCAGGTCGCCATCAGGATCGGGAAATTCCAGGGGATGATCTGCCCGACCACGCCGAGCGGCTCGTGGAAGTGATAGGCGACGGTGTCGTCGTCGAGTTCCGACAACGCGCCTTCCTGGGCGCGGATGCAGCCGGCGAAATAGCGAAAGTGGTCAATCGCTAGCGGCAGATCCGCCGCCAGGGTTTCCCGCACCGGCTTGCCGTTGTCCCAGGTTTCCACCACGCCCAGCATTTCCAGATGGGCTTCGATGCGGTCGGCGATGCGGTTGAGCACGTTGGCCCGTTCCGCGACGGAGGTGTGGCCCCAGGCGGGCGCGGCGGCATGGGCGGCGTCCAGCGCCTCCTCGATGTCCTCGGCGGTCGAGCGCGGCACCTCGCAAAAAGCCTGGCCGGTGACCGGCGTGACGTTCTCGAAATACTCGCCCTTCACCGGCGGAACCCACTGGCCGTTGATGAAGTTTTGATAACGGGATTTGAAGCTGGCTTTCGAGCCCGGCTGTCCAGGATTGGCATATAGCATGGCGGTTCCTCCTGCGGTTGGACAGTAGCGACGATGGACTTGAGCATCGCCGTCTTCTTCGGGCGGCGAGCAAAGGTCGGATCGAACCTGAATACTCCCACCTTCCGTAAGGGTAGACGCTGCGGAGGAAAATACCGCGTCAGATAGGCCAGGTGGATCGGATCGATCAGGGCAGCCCCGGCGACAAGGGGTTATCTCGCATCACGCCAGCAACGCCACGGCCTTGATCTGCGCCCACATCGCTTTGTCGGGCGTCACCCCCAAATGCGCGTGGGAGCGGCGGGTGATGCGGGCGATGAGCGGCGTGCCGCCAGCGTCCAGCCGGACCAGAACATGGGCCGGCGTGTCGGCGTCGGCGACCTCCACGACCGTTGCGGGCAGGAGGTTGAGGATACTGGTTCCCTCGGCGCGGGCGAGGGCCAGACTGACATCCCGGGCATGGACGCGGAAACGCAACCGACGGCCGATGGCTTCCGGACGGCGGGCAACCGCCACGCTGCCCCCAGGAAAATCCAGCCGGGTCAAGTGGTAGGTTTCATCGTGATCCGCCACCACCGCTTCGATCACCACCCCCGCATCCTCGGCGAAGGCGGTCGGCAGATCCAGTCGCGCCAGGATTTCACGCAGACCGCCGGCGGCCACCACGCGGCCTTCGGCCAGCAGCACCACATGATCGGCCAGTCGGGCTATCTCATCGGGTGCGTGACTGACGTAGAACACCGGAATCTCCAATTCGTCGTGCAAGCGCTCCAGATAGGGCAGGATTTCGTTTCTACGCTTCATGTCCAGCGCGGCCAGGGGTTCGTCCATCAGCAACAGTTCCGGGCTGGTCGCCAGCGCGCGGGCGATGGCCACCCGCTGGCGTTCGCCCCCGGAAAGCCGGTCGGGCATCCGGTCGAGCAGGCGCCCAATGTCCAGTAATTCCACCGCATGATCCAGCGACACCTTATGCCCGCCGTTCACGCGCTTTCGCCCGTAATCCAGGTTTTTCCGCACCGATAGATGCGGAAACAGGCTGGCTTCCTGGAACACATAACCCAGTGGGCGTCGATAGGTGGGCCGGCAAATGCCGCGCGCATTGTCCTGCCAGACCTCACCTTTGAAATTCAGCAAGCCGATGCTCTGCCGTTCCAATCCGGCCAGGCAGCGCAGTAACGTGGTTTTTCCCGAACCGGAATGCCCGAACAGCGCGGTGACGCCACGACCGGGCAGATCAAGATCAATGTCCAGGCTAAATCCTGGCCAGATCACCTGGAAGCGGGCGCGGATCGCCGCGTCAGACGTCATTTCCAAGCGCTTGTCCCCTTGCGGGAATAAAGAGCCAGCAGTACGAGGAAGCTGAACAGCAACATGCCGCCGGCCAGCACATGCGCCTCGGCGTATTCCAGCGCTTCGACGTGATCGTAGATTTGCACCGACACCACTCGGGTTTTCTCCGGAATGTTGCCGCCGATCATCAGCACCACGCCGAATTCCCCGACCGTGTGGGCGAAACCGAGGATCGAAGCGGTGATGAAGCCCGGTTTGGCCAGCGGCAAAACGATGCTAAAGAAGGCATCCCAGGGACTGGCGCGCAGCGTGGCCGCCACCTCCAGCGGCCGGACGCCGATCGCCTCGAACGCCTGTTGCAAGGGCTGAACCACAAACGGCATGGAATAGAGCACGGAGGCCACCACCAAACCGGCGAAGGTAAAGGGCAACACGCCCCATCCCAGGGACTGGGTCAGTTGGCCGACCGGGCCATGTGGCCCCAAAACAATGAGCAGATAGAAACCCAGCACCGTGGGTGGCAGCACCAGCGGCAGCGCAACCACCGCGCCGACGATGCCTTTCCATTTCGAATGAGTGCGGGCCAGCCACCAAGCGATGGGGGTGCCGACGATCAGCAGAATCGCCGTGGCGATCGTGGCCAGCCTGAGGGTCAACCAGATCGCGGCAAAATTGGCATCGCTCGGCACCCGCGGGTTTCCTCAGAGATCGTAGCCATGGGACCGGATGATGGCTTTGGCCTTCTCACCCTTGAGGTACTCGATCAAGGACCGCGCCGCCGGCTGGTCCTTCCCGTTGGCGAGAATCGCCGCATCCTGCCGGATCGGTTCATGCAGGTCGGCGGGAACGATCCAGGCGGAACCCCCGCTCAATTGGCCGTCGGTCATGATTTGCGACAGCGCAATGAACCCCAATTCCGCATTGCCGGTAACGATGAATTGATAAGTTTGCGAGACATTTTCGCCGGTGACGAATTTCGACCGAAGGGCATCGAACAGCCCGAGTTTCGTCAGGGTGGCCACCGCCGCCGCGCCGTAGGGAGCGGTCTTGGGATTGCTCATGGCCAGATGCTTGAATTGGCCCTTTATCAACACCTCGCCCTGATTATCCACAAAACCCGGTTGGGCGGACCACAGCACCAACGTGCCGATGGCGTAGGTGAAACGGCTGCCGGGAACGGCATCGCCTTCGGCTTCCAGCTTGGCCGGGGTCTTGTCATCGGCGGCGAGGAAGACCTGGAACGGAGCGCCGTTCTTGATCTGCGCGTAAAGCTTGCCGGTCGCGCCAAAAACGAGTAGGACTTTATGTCCGGTGTCCTTCTCGAATTCGGCGGCGATTTTCCGCATCGGCGCGGTGAAATTGGCGGCGACCGCCACCTGAACCTCGTCGGCCTGGATCGCCAGGCTGGAAACAACGAGCATCAGGCCCGCCAGCAGTGGGATAAAACGCGATGTCATGAGCGAGCGTCTCCGATTGACATCCTCCCCGCCCTGAAGGACGGGGATTCCTGACTTCACAATCAGGGTTTTCTGCTTCGACGAGGTTGCCCATGGGAGTACCGAGCCTGGTTTTCGCAATTCCCCCCGGAGGGGGTTTTACGAGTGTTCCGCACTCAACCGCATACCCCCACAGGTCTGACACCTCTCCACGGACTTCACATCCCGCCCGCCCGGCGGTAGGTCTTAATAGGAAAGCGGTAGGTCTTAATAGGAAACAGGAGTGATGCTACCGAAAAGAGCGGTGCTTCAACAGTCCCCGCGAGGGGGACCGCCGCGCCGTCCGCACGCCCTCCCCGGCGTGAACGCCGGGGTCTCTCGCGGAGAATCCCCATGAGCGTTCCTCTGTTGTCCACACCCGCCCGCTGGCAGTTCTGGATCGACCGGGGCGGCACCTTTACCGACGTGGTCGCGCGGCATCCCGACGGCCGGCTGGTGGCACACAAGCTGCTGTCCGACAATCCCGAGCATTATCCCGACGCCGCCTTGCAGGGCATCCGCGATCTGCTGGGAGTCGCGGCGAACCAACCGATCCCCGCCGAACGAATCGCGGTGGTGAAAATGGGCACCACCGTCGCCACCAACGCATTGCTGGAACGCAAGGGCGACCGTACCTTGCTGCTGATCACTCGGGGTTTCCGCGACGCCTTGCGCATCGCCTATCAGAACCGTCCGAAACTGTTCGCCCGCCAAATCGTGCTGCCGGAACTGCTGTACGAGCGGGTCGCCGAAGTGCGCGAGCGCGTGTCGGCCCAGGGGGAAGTGCTGGCTCCATTCGACCCCGACAGCGCCCGCCGCCCGCTGGAGGATGCCTGGCGTGCCGGCATCCGCGCCGTCGCCATCGTCTTCCTGCACGGCTATCGCTTCCCGGAACACGAGCGACTGGCGGCGGCGCTGGCCAAGCACATCGGCTTCACCCAAATTTCGATGTCGCACGAGGTCAGCCCGCTGATGAAGCTGGTCGGACGCGGCGACACCACGGTAGCGGACGCCTATCTATCGCCGATCCTGCGCCGCTACATCGACCGGGTGGCCAGCGAACTGAGCGGCGCGCGGCTGCTGTTCATGCAATCCCACGGCGGCCTGGCCGATGCCCGCCATTTTCGCGGCAAGGACAGCATCCTGTCCGGCCCGGCCGGCGGCATCGTCGGCGCGGCGCGCACCGCCGCCCGTGCCGGTTTCGAGCGGATCATCGCCTTCGACATGGGTGGCACCTCCACCGATGTAGCCCACTACGCCGGCGAGTACGAACGCGCTTTCGAAACCCTGGTGGCCGGGGTACGGTTGCGGGCGCCGATGCTGCACATTCACACCGTGGCGGCCGGCGGCGGCTCGATCTGCCGCTTCGACGGCGGTCGGCTGCGAGTGGGACCGGAATCGGCCGGCGCCAATCCGGGACCGGCCTGCTATCGGCGCGGCGGGCCGCTGACCGTGACCGACTGCAATCTGCTGCTGGGTCGAATTCAACCGGCGTTCTTTCCCAAGATATTCGGTTCCGATCAAAATCAGTCCTTGGATCGGGACACGGTCGCGCGCCAATTCGCCGCGCTGGCCATCGAGATCGAAACGGAAAGCGGCGCGCGCTACACCCCGACGGAACTGGCCGAGGGCTTTCTCAAGATCGCCGTCGACAACATGGCCAACGCGATCAAGCAGATCTCGACCCAGCGCGGCTACGACACGACCGAATACACCCTGTGCTGTTTCGGCGGCGCCGGCGGCCAGCACGCCTGCGCGGTGGCCGACGCGCTGGGAATGCCAACCATCTTCATTCACCCGCTGGCCGGCGTGCTGTCGGCCTACGGCATGGGGCTGGCCGATGCCCGCCTGCTGAAGGAACGCGCGGTCGAAGCTCCGCTGTCGGCCGATCTGACGCCGGTGCTGGAACGCACCTTCGGCGAGCTGGAACGGGCGGGCCGGGCGGCGATGCAGGCCCAGGACATTCCCACCGGCTCCATTCGAGCCGTTCGCGGCGCCCGCCTGCGCTACGCCGGCAGCGATACCGCCCTGCTCGTCGCCGCCGGCGAACCGGACGAACTGGCGGCGCGCTTTACCGACGCCCACCGGCGGCGCTTCGGCTTCATCCTGCCCGACAAGGCGCTGATCGTGGAAGCGGCGCAGGTCGAGATCATCGGCGGCGGCTTCGACGCGGACGAGGCGGGGCCGCCGCTCGCGCCGCGCGACGACCCCCTGGCGCCGGCCGCGATGGTCTCGCTGCATTTCGCCGGCGTCGAGCGCGCCGCCCCGTTCCACCGGCGCGCGGATCTGCGGCCCGGTGACCGCATCGTCGGCCCGGCGATCCTCGGCGAGGCGGGCGCCACCACTCTGATCGAACCAGACTGGCAGGCCGAGATCGGCGAGCGTGGCGATCTGGTGCTGACCCGCCACCGGCCCCGACCGCAACGGGTCGCGGTCGGCACCGATGTCGATCCGATCATGCTGGAGGTGTTCAACAACCTATTCATGGCCATCGCCGAGCAGATGGGGGTGACCCTGGCCAACACCGCCCACTCGGTCAACATCAAGGAGCGACTGGATTTTTCCTGCGCGCTATTCGACCGGGACGGCCAGCTCATCGCCAACGCCCCACACATCCCGGTGCACCTGGGCTCAATGGGCGAGGCGGTCCAGGCGATCATTGACGCGCATCAGGGCCGTTTCCAACCCGGCGAGGTGTACGCGACCAACGCCCCCTACCGGGGCGGCACCCACCTGCCGGACGTGACCGTCGTCACGCCGGTGTTCGACGACGCCGACCGGGAAATCCTGTTCTACGTCGCCTCGCGCGGTCATCACGCCGACATCGGCGGCATCACGCCGGGTTCCATGCCGCCGGACAGCGTCAACATCGAACAGGAAGGCGTGCTGCTGGACAACGTGCAACTGGTGAGCGGCGGCCGGCTTCGCGAACGGGAACTGCTGGAACGGCTGACCGGCGGCGACTGGCCGGTTCGCAATGTCCACCAGAATCTGGCCGACCTGCAGGCGCAGATCGCCGCCAACGAAAAGGGAGCCCAGGAATTGCGGCGGATGGTGGCCCACTTCGGCCCGGACACGGTTCATGCCTACATGCGCCACGTCCAGGACAACGCCGCCGAACAGGTGCGGCGGGCGCTGGATCGGCTGCGGGACGGCGCGTTCGCCTACGAGATGGACAACGGCGCGGCGATTCGGGTCGCCATCCGTCTGGACCGTGCCCGGCGAACCGCTTGCATCGACTTCACCGGCACCTCACCGCAACAGCCCAACAATTTCAACGCGCCGCGCGCGGTGTGTCTGGCGGCGGTGCTGTACGTCTTTCGCACCTTGGTGGACGACGACATTCCGCTCAACGCCGGCTGCCTGCGACCGCTGGAGATCGCGATTCCCTCCGGCTGCCTGCTCGATCCCCGCCCGCCGGCGGCGGTGGTGGCGGGCAACGTGGAAACCTCGCAATGCGTGGTGGACGCCCTGTATGGCGCGCTGGGAGCGATGGCCGCCGCTCAGGGCACGATGAACAATTTCACCTTCGGCAACGATCAGTACCAGTACTACGAAACGATCTGCGGCGGAGCCGGCGCGGGGCCGGGGTTCGACGGCGCCTCGGCGGTGCACACCCACATGACCAACTCCCGGCTAACTGACCCGGAGGTGCTGGAATGGCGGTTCCCGGCACGGGTAGAGGAATTTTCCATCCGCGAGGGCAGCGGCGGCGCGGGCCGCTGGCGCGGCGGCGACGGCGTGATCCGCCGTATCCGCTTTCTCGAAGCCATGACCGCCTCGATCCTGTCCGGCCGCCGGCGGATACCGCCTTATGGGCTGGCCGGCGGCGCGCCGGGCCGGGTTGGCCGCAACGCGGTGGAGCGCGCGGACGGGAAGATCGAGGAATTGCCCGGCACGGCGCGGGTGACGGTACGACCGGGAGACGTGTTGGCGATCGAAACGCCGGGTGGCGGCGGCTACGGCGCGACCGAGCCGAGCCGAGGGCCGACACTCACCAATATTGTTGGAAATCCGGTCCCCGCTCCGGCAGCTTGCGCGGCGAGCCGTCGTCGTTGACGGCCACATAGACGATGACCGCCTCGGTCACCTTGTCCGCCAGCAGCTTGCCATCGCGAGCGCGTTGGACGAACACCTCCACCTTGACGGTGATCGAGGTCGAGCCGACCTTCTGAATCCGGGCGAAACAGCTCACCAGATCGCCCACGAACACCGGCTTATGAAACTCCATCGAGGTCACCGCCACGGTCGCCACCCGGCCGCCGGCGTACTCGATCGCCACCACGCCGCCGGCCACGTCCATCTGCGCCATGATCCAACCGCCGAAAATGTTGCCGTTGGGATTGGCATGGGCCGGCATCGCCAGAATGCGGACCGTCGGCTGACGGTCGCGTGGAAAGACATCCTCTGATTTTTGCCGTTCACTTGCGGACATGGATTCTCCCGAGAGCAAGGGGGATGGCGGCGGCTCGTGCCCGACCGGATTCACCGGTCCGGGGGCGTCATATTTGTGTCAAGTTCGGCTATGATACCGCGTTGCAAGATCGACCACCCCATGAGGATTGAGAGTAATGGCGCGAAGCAGAGCGGTGGCTGTGTACACCGGCGAGGAACTGGGCCGCTATGGGTTCGAAGACCACCCGTTCGGAGAGAATCGCATCCACGCCTTCTGGGATGAGATGCACATCCGTCACTTCGACTATCAGGTGCGCGTGCTGCATCCCGCTATCGCCACCGAGGAGCAGATCAAGCTGTTCCACACATCCAAGTATGTCGAAAAGGTCAAGACCTATTCCGAGGTGGGGGAGGGCTTGCTGGATTACGGCGACACCCCGGCCTACAAAGGGGTATTCGAGGATGCCGCGGTAGTGGTCGGCACGGTGATCGACGCCACTCACAGAATCATGACCAACGAGATCCGGCGCGCCTTCGTGCCCATCGCCGGCCTTCACCACAGCATGCCCGATACCGCTTCCGGTTTTTGCGTGTTCAACGACGCCGGCGTGGCCATCAAGATCCTGCAGCAGGAATATGGCCTGGAGCGCATCGCCTACGTCGATATCGACGCGCACCACGGCGACGGCGTGTTTTATCCCTTCGAGTCCGATCCGACCGTCATCTTCGCCGACATCCACGAGGATGGCCGCTACAACTTCCCGCAGAGCGGCTTCTCGCACGAAATCGGCAAGGGTCCAGCCAAGGGACGCAAGCTTAACATCCCGCTGCTGCCGCTATCGGCCGACGACGATTTCATGATGATGTGGGACAAGGTCGAAGGGTTTCTACGCCAGTGGGAGCCGCAGTTCGTGATCATGAACTGCGGCGCCGATGGGCTGGACGGCGACCCGCTGGCTCATCTGCACTACACCGCCCGCGCCCACAGCCGCGCCGCCCGAGGCTTGTGCCAAATCGCCGAGGAGTTCGCCGAAGGCCGCATTCTCGGCGTCGGCGGCGGCGGCTACGAGCTACGCAACGTCGCCAAGGCCTGGACCGCCGTGGTGGACTCCTTCCTGGAAACCCCGATGCGCTGACCGGTTCGGTCCGCGTCCGTCATCCCCGCCAGCCCGCGCTGGCCGGTTGGAACGAATCCGCCCGCGTTCCGGTCACTATGGCAATCCTGAATCAATGGTGGTTGCTTGCCCGCCGCGCCCTCACTCCGCGCGGACGCGCTCCCCTCTCCCAGCGGGAGAAGGGTCGGGGGTGAGGGCGTTTGAATCATCCGAGCGTCACAATCCGAATAGGATGGCTATATGATACGCCACCGCCGGTGGAATCTCCTGCCATCCGCCGGCAACATCAGGTATTATTGACCGCTTTCCACAGCCCGCCCGCGCTTTCTTCCGAAGCAGCGGGCGCCCGTTTTTGCAGAGGTTGCGAATGTTCAGTCGAGAGATGCGGATCGCCGGGTTTGACAATGAGTTGTGGACCGCCCTGCAGGGCGAGAAACAGCGCCAGGAAGACCACATCGAGCTGATCGCCTCGGAAAACTACGCCAGTCCCCGGGTGCTGGAAGCCCAAGGCTCGGTGCTGACCAACAAATACGCCGAAGGCTATCCGGGCAAGCGCTACTACGGCGGTTGCGAGTTCGTGGACATCGCCGAACAACTGGCGATCGATCGCGCCAAGCAACTCTTCCACGCCGATTACGCTAACGTCCAACCCCATTCCGGTTCCCAGGCCAACGCCGCCGTCTACATGGCGCTACTGGAGCCGGGCGAGGTGGTGCTGGGCATGAGCCTGGCCCATGGCGGCCATCTCACCCACGGCGCCAAGGTCAACTTCTCCGGTCGGCTGTACCAGGCCGTGCAATACGGTCTGAACGAAGCCACCGGCGAGATCGACTACGAGCAGGTCGAACGGCTGGCGCTGGAGTGCACGCCCAAAATGATCGTCGCCGGTTTCTCGGCCTATTCGCGGGTGGTGGACTGGCGGCGGTTTCGCGCCATCGCCGACCGGATCGGCGCCTATCTGTTCGTGGACATGGCGCACGTCGCCGGGCTGGTGGCGGCCGGTGTTTATCCCAGCCCCATTTCCGTCGCCGACGTGGTCACCACCACCACTCACAAGACGCTACGCGGCCCGCGCGGCGGCCTGATCCTGGCGCGCGCCAATCTCGAGATCGAAAAGAAGCTCAACTCGCTGGTGTTCCCCGGCACCCAGGGCGGCCCGCTGATGCACGTCATCGCCGCCAAGGCGGTCGCCTTGCTGGAAGCGCTGCAACCGGAATTCGTCGAGTATCAACGGCAGGTGATGGCCAACGCCCGCGCCATGGCCAGCGTCTTCATCGAGCGCGGCTACGACGTCGTCTCCGGCGGCACCGACAACCACCTGTTTCTGGTCAGCCTGATCGCCCGTGGCCTGACCGGCAAGGCCGCCGACGCCGCGCTGGGCCGAGCCTGGATCACCGTCAACAAGAACGCCGTGCCCAACGATCCGCAGTCGCCGTTCGTCACCAGCGGCATCCGCGTCGGCTCGCCGGCCATCACCACCCGAGGATTCAAGGAGCGGGAATGCCGCGAATTGACCGGCTGGATGTGCGACATTCTCGACGATCTCGACAATGAGGCGACGATCGAGCGGGTGCGCGACCAAGTGGCCGAACTGTGCGCCCGGTTCCCGGTCTACGGCTGATCGTTCTCCCCGCGCGAGACGGCGGCGGTGCATTGTCCGTTCTGCGGTGCGCCCGATACCCGGGTGATTGACTCGCGGCTGTCGGCGGAAGGCGACAAGGTGCGCCGCCGCCGCGAATGCCCCCGCTGCAACTCCCGCTTCACCACCCACGAAGTGGCGGAGCTGCTGATGCCGCCGGTGGTCAAACGCGACGGCCGCCGCGAACCGTTCCTGGAGGAAAAATTGCGCTCCGGCCTGCTGCGAGCACTGGAAAAACGGCCGGTCGGCGCCGAACGCATCGAAGAAACCCTGCTGCGGATCAAGGGCCGCGCCCGGGCATCGGGAGAGCGGGAGTTGAGCAGCCGGCGGATCGGCGAATGGGTGATGGAGGAATTGCGCGGTCTGGACCCGGTGGCCTATGTCCGCTTCGCCTCGGTTTATCGCAGCTTCGAGGATGTGAACGCCTTTCGCGAGGAAATCGAGCGGCTGCAAAAAATCCCGCCCGGCGCGGCGGATTCCGAGTGATGTCCGCCGACGATTACCGCTACATGGCGCGTGCCCTGACGCTGGCCCGGCGCGGCCTGTACGGCACCGATCCCAACCCGCGAGTGGGCTGTGTGCTGGTCCAGGATAATGCCGTGGTCGGCGAGGGCTGGCACGAACGCGCCGGCGAGGCTCATGCCGAAATCATCGCCCTGGAGGCGGCCGGCGACCGGGCGCGCGGCGCCACCGCCTATGTAACCCTGGAACCGTGCTGCCATCACGGCCGTACTCCGCCCTGCACCGACGCGCTGCTCCAGGCCGGCATCGCCCGGATGGTGGCGGCGATGCCCGATCCGAACCCGCAAGTGGCCGGCAAGGGTCTGAAGCAACTGCGGGATGCCGGTGTCTCGGTGGATTGCGGGCTGTTGGAAGCGGAAGCGCGGGCGCTGAACCCCGGCTTTATCCAGCGCATGACCCAGGACCGCCCTTTTGTCCGGGTCAAGCTGGCGATGAGCCTGGACGGGCGCACCGCGCTGGTCTCCGGTGAAAGCCAATGGCTGACCGGCGAGGCCGCGCGCCAGGATGTGCAACGGCTGCGGGCGCGTGCTTCGGCGATCCTGACCGGCATTGGAACCCTGCTGGCCGACGACCCCAGCCTCAACGTCCGCCTGCCGGACGCCGCGCGCCAACCGCCGCGCGTGATTCTGGATACCGGCCTGCGAACGCCGCCGACCGCCCGCACCTTGCGATTGCCCGGTTCGGTGCTGATTTTCACCGCTGTCGCCGACACGGCCTTGCAGGTGCCCCTGCGCGCGGCGGGCGCGGAAGTCGTCGTTACGCCACACGCCGAACAGGGCCTGAACCTGCATGCCGTCATGGCGGAGCTCGCTCGCCGCGAGTGCAACGAACTGCATGTGGAATGTGGCCCAACCTTGGCCGGCGCGTTGTTGCAGGCGAGGCTGGTGGATGAATTGGTGGTGTACATGGCCCCGCTGCTGCTGGGCGACAAGGCGCGCGGACTGTTTGAGTTGCCGACACTGACGCGGATGCGGGACCGGTGGGAATTGGAAATAGTCGAAATGCAAGCGGTGGGTTGGGATTGGCGACTGACGCTACGGCTGCGGTAGTTTGGGTCTGCCCACATCTTGAGATCCGTCGTAACCGGGGCCTTCGCGGCCCGATCGAGGTAACGTCATCATGTTCACCGGCATCGTCACCGCGGTTGGAACCATCGCCGCTCTGCAACCCCGCGACGGCGATGTCCGCTTGCGTATCGCCACCGGCAGGCTCGACCTGAGCGACGTGCGACTCGGCGACAGCATCGCCGTCAGCGGCGTCTGCCTGACCGCCGTCGAACTGTCCGGCGACGGCTTCTGGGCCGACGCCTCGCGCGAAACCCTGGAGCGCACCACCCTCGGCGACGCCAAACCCGGCGCCAGGGTCAACCTGGAAAAAGCGCTGACCCCGACGACCCGGCTCGGCGGCCATCTGGTCAGCGGCCATGTGGACGGCATCGGCGCGGTCAACGAATGGCACCCGGATGGCCGTTCCTGGCGGTTGCGTATCCAAGCGCCCGATGAACTGGCTCGTTACATCGCCGAAAAGGGCTCGATCTGCGTGGATGGGGTCAGTCTGACCGTCAATCGAGTGGACGGTGCGGCGTTCGAACTCAACATCGTTCCGCACACGCTGGCGGAAACCACGCTGACGGATTTTAAAACCGGCCGGCGGGTCAATCTGGAAGTGGACTTGATCGCCCGCTATCTGGAGCGATTGCTGCTCGGCGACCGCGCCGCGCCATCCGGCGGCGCGTTGACCGAAGCGCTCCTGCGCGAACACGGTTTCTGGATATGAGCATGGCACTCAACACCGTTGACGAACTCCTCGCCGATCTGGGGCAGGGCAAAATGGTCATCGTCATGGACGACGAGGATCGGGAAAACGAAGGCGACCTGCTGATGGCCGCCTCGCGGGTCCGCCCCGAGGACATCAACTTCATGGCCCGCTATGGCCGCGGCCTGATCTGCCTGACCTTGACCCGCGAACGCTGCCAGCAACTGCGCCTGCCGCTGATGGT
The DNA here is from genome assembly GCA_029624815.1 of Candidatus Competibacter sp. GTDB lineage: Bacteria > Pseudomonadota > Gammaproteobacteria > Competibacterales > Competibacteraceae > Competibacter. Next base: position 24,394 of record JARSSH010000057.1, on the reverse strand, counting down.
GCAGGACAACGCCACCCCCTACTCCACCAACTTCACCGTCTCCATCGAAGCCGCTCGGGGCGTCACCACCGGCATTTCCGCCTACGACCGCGCCCATACCATCCGCACCGCCGTGCGGCCCGACGCCCGCCCCGAGGATCTGGTCCAGCCCGGTCACATCTTCCCGCTGATGGCGCAGCCCGGCGGAGTGTTGACCCGCGCCGGCCACACCGAAGCCGGCTGCGATCTGACTCGACTGGCCGGATTGGAGCCGGCGGCGGTCATCGTTGAAATCCTCAACGAGGACGGCGGCATGGCGCGGCGGCCTGACCTGGAAGCCTTCGCCGCCCGACACGAGGTCAAGATCGGCACCATCGCCGACTTGATCCGCTACCGGATGCAGAACGAAAAAACCGTCGAGCGGGTCGCGGACGCGGTCATGACCACCGAATTCGGCCCGTTCCGGGTGCTGACCTATCAGGACGTGGTCAGCCGGCAAGTGCATTTCGCCCTGGTCAAGGGCGATATCCACCCCGAACGACCGGTCCTGGTCCGGGTTCATGTGCAGAATCTTCTGAGCGACCTGCTGGCGCTCCGGCCGTCGGAAACCGGTTGGCCCTTGCGCGATGCCCTGCACCGAGTGGCGGGAGAGCCGGCCGGCGTACTGGTGTTTCTGAGTCACCCCGAGGAGCCGGCGGCCCTGATCCGGCGAATGCGCGGCTACCAGTTCGGCGCCGGCGAGCCTCCGCGCGCTCCCGATCAATCCACCGAACTGCGCACCTACGGTATCGGCGCCCAGATCCTGTTGGATATCGGCGTGCGGCGCATGCGGGTGCTCAGCGCGCCCAAACGCATCAGCGGATTGTCGGGCTTCAACCTGGAAGTCGTGGAATACGTTGCCTGAACGCCTTTTCCCAGAGGTGTTTTCACCCGGCTTCCAGCACCGTCAAACACTTGAAAGCACCCTCACCCCCGGCCCCTCTCCCGCTAAAGACGAGGGGAGTTTTGTACCGCGCATCGTTACGGAATCCCCACCATGCACCACATCAACATCATTGAAGGCGACTTCACCCCGCTCCAGGACACCCGCTTCGCACTGGCGGCGTCGCGGTTCAATAGCTTCATCGTGCAGAGCCTGATCAACGGCGCGGTGGACACCTTATGCCGGCACGGCGTCCCGGAAACCGCCATCGACCTGATCTGGACCCCCGGTTCCTTCGAACTGCCGCTGGCCGCGCAAAAGCTGGCCGCCAGCGAACGCTACGACGGCATCGTCGCGCTGGGCGCGGTGATTCGCGGTGGCACCCCACATTTCGAATACGTCGCCGGCGAGTGCGTCAAGGGACTGGCGGGCGTTTCGCTGGAATACGATATCCCCATCGGCTTTGGCGTGCTGACCGTCGATACCATCGACCAGGCGGTGGAACGAGCCGGCACCAAGGCCGGCAACAAGGGCGCCGAAGCGGCGATGGCGGTGCTGGAGATGGTCAGCCTGCTGCGACGGCTGGAAGGCTGAACCATGGGTGCTCCAATTCGAAAAAACCAGCCCGGCAAACGCGGTTGGGCGCGGCGCTGTGCCGTGCAAGCCCTGTATCAGTGGCAGTTGACCGCACAGTCCCCCAGCATGATCGAAGCCCACTTTCTGGCGGAAGAGGACTTGCAAAAAGCCGATGCCGCCTATTTTCGGGAACTGGTCCATCAGATTCCGGCGCGGGTGACGGAAATCGATACCGCCCTGGACCCGTTGCTGGACCGGCCACTGACACAGGTGGATCCAGTGGAGTGCGCCATCCTGCGGATCGGCGCTTACGAACTGATGCAACGCCCCGACATCCCCTACCGGATCGTTCTCAACGAAACGGTCGAGCTGGCCAAGGTGTTCGGCGCCGAACAGGGGCATCGTTTCATCAATGGGGTACTCGACAAACTGGCGCGTGGCGCGCGGCCGGCCGAGTTCGGCGCACTCTCCTGAGAACCTATTCACATAATAGATACAAGTAGACAGCGCCGCGCTCATAGCCTATGTTGGTTTCGAACCCACTCGAATCCAGCGCGCCATGCAACTCGAGCCCATTGCCATCACCTCCGAAATTTATCAGGTGGGCGGATACGGTCTGACCGCGCCCGAAGACGCGGCCATCTACCTGATCAACTTCGACGGTCACGCGGCGCTGGTGGACGCCGGCGGGGGCCGCGAACAAGCACGCCTGCTCGACCATCTCGCCATGGTGGGCGTGCTCCCCGCGCAAATCGAATACCTGCTGCTCACCCACTGCCATTACGACCACGCTGGCGGCGCCCACAGCCTGCGGGAATATCTGGGCTGTCCCGTAGTCGCCCACGAACTGGATGCCGTTTTTCTGGAAAACGGTGACGACGAAGTCACGGCGGCCGACTGGTACGGCGCCCATCTGCACCCCTGCCCGGTGGACCGCCCTTTGCGTGGGCTGCGTCAAACACTGTCGCTGGGCGCACGCGCCATTACCGCCTTGCACATTCCCGGCCACTCCCCCGGCTCGCTAGCCTACCTGGTCGAATCCGAGGGCAAACAGGTTATATTCGCCCAGGACGTGCATGGCCCGCTGGACCCGGTCCGCCTGCGTTCCAATCGCACCGATTACCTGGCCTCGCTGGAACGGCTGCTGGCGCTGAACACGGACATTCTCTGCGAGGGGCATTACGGCATCTTTCGAAGCAAGCCGGTCGTAGCCCGCTTTATCCACTCGTGTCTGAACGCGGCGCTCGGCTTGTAGCGACCCCGCGGAAAAACCGTTATTGCCCCTGCCCCAGCAATCGCAGCGCCTGCCGCAGCGCCGTGCGGGTCGCCTCGTCGTTTTCCGGCGCGAGCGCCGCTTGCATCATGAATTCCCTGGTCTTGGAGGAATCCTGGGAATAACGGTAGGTGTTGGCGAATGCCCCGGTCGCCTTGTCGACCTCGCCCAACGCTCCATATACCTGACCCAGATTGAACCATGTCGATGCCCGCTCCGGCGCCAGCGAGAGCGCATACGCCAGTTGGTGCTCGGCGCGCTTGAACTGACCCAGCTTCAGTTGGACATAGCCGAGATTGCCGCTGATTTCGGCGTCGGCGGGGTCGGCCCGCTGGGCTTGCTGGAACGCGGTCAGGGCGGCCGCGGGGTCGTTCCGCCGTAACGCGTCCAAGCCCTGCTGGTTCAGGGCGCGGGCTTCCTTGACGTTCTGATGCGCCGGTGGGGGTATGCGCGCCAGTTGCCGCCGGGTCGCGTCCATCCCGGCCGTATCGTTTTTCGCCGACTGCGCCACCATCTGCTGGACGTACCCGAACGCCGCTTCATACGAACCGGCCCAGACCAGCGGCGTCACGGCCAGCGCCGCCGCCAGCGCCAGCATTTTCAATCGATCGCGCATAACCCACCTGCCTTGCCTTACCTTCATCGTCGCTTCGCCCTCCGTCGCCTTGTGGAGCGGAGTCTATCTCCGCCGTTGCAGGAACCGGGTCACCTCCAGCGCGAACGACTCGGCGCGCCATGTGTTGCTGGCGGTGACGTGCGTGGCATGGGGCATCACCCACAGCCCGCAGTCGGGAATCGCGCCGAACATTTCCAGGATTTGATCCAACGGCGCCACCGGGTCGCGATCGCCGACCACGATCAGGGTCGGCCGCGCCAAGCATTCCAGGATCTCCAAATCGTGCGCGTGGTCGGTGGTGGCCGGCTCCAACGCCTCCGACACCCGGCCGATCACCTCCTCCCAGGCATCCGGCCCGCCCTGCGGCCGATGGATGTCGCTCAACCACTTGTGCATCCCGACTCCACGCCAGTAGGCCGGATCGGCCATATCGCGGGTACCGGCGTGGGTATCTTCGTCCTTGCGGTAGCCGACCCGGTACAGCACCAGCTTACCGACCCGGTCGGGATGGTGGATGGCCAACCACAGGGCCACCGCCCCGCCCAGCGAAGAGCCGACCAGATGCGCTGGCGGCAACGTCAATTCGTCCATCAATTCCAGCACCGCCCGACCCATGTCGCCGACGCTCAGTTTTTCGGCCACCATCGGGCTGCGACCGTGACCGAGATGGTCGGGCGCGATGACCCGGAAGTGGCGGGCGAACAGCGGGATCTGCGGCGTCCACTCCGCGCCGCTCATTCCGCCGCTGTGCAGCAGGATCAACGGCTCGCCCCGGCCGCTTTCGGTGTGGTGCAGGGTCGCCATGCCGACATCCTCCATTCGGGTGATCGACGGATTATAGCCACCCTGGGCCGCTTGCCGGATAATGGTTCGGTTTCAATCAGGAGAATGATCGATGGCGATGACATCCCGCAACTACCGCGCGCTCGGCCCTCACGGCTTCCACCGGATTCACTGCACCGAATGGGGCGATCCCGACAATCCCAAGGTCTTGATCTGCGTCCACGGCCTGACCCGCACCGGCCGCGACTTCGATTTCCTGGCCGCCGCGCTGGAACACGAATACCGGGTGATCTGCCCGGACGTGGTCGGGCGTGGCCAAAGCGACTGGCTGAACGACAAAAGCGATTACACCTACCCGCTCTACGTCAACGACATGGCCATGCTGCTGGCGCGGATCGACGCCGACCGGATCGACTGGATCGGCACCTCGATGGGCGGGCTGATCGGCATCTTCCTGGCCAGCTACCCCGGCTCCCCGCTGCGCAAGTTGGTCATCAACGATATCGGCCCGCGCATTCCTGCCGCCGGCTTGCAACGGGTCGCCGCCTATGTCGGCCAGGTGGTGGCCTTCGACAGTATCGAGAAAATGGAAAAATTCCTGCGCACCATCGCCGCCACCTTCGGCAATCTGAGCGACGCGCAATGGCGGCACATGACCGTTCACAACGCCCGGCAACTGGAAGATGGCCGTTACACTTTAGCCTACGATCCCGGCATCGCCGAGAACTTTAAAAAACTGGATTTGAAGGACATCGACCTGTGGCCGGTATGGGACACCATCCGTTGTCCGACCCTGGTGCTGCGCGGGGTGCATTCCGACGTGCTGGATCACGCGGACGCCGTCACCATGACCGAGCGCGGCCCCAAGGCGAAACTGATCGAATTCCCCGGCATGGGCCACGCCCCGGCGCTGATGGCCGACGACCAGATCGCGGTGGTGCGCGACTGGCTGCTGGCGGACTGAGGCGTGCCGTGGCGCATCGCCGGGACATTGCCCCGGGGGTTCGCCACCGCCGAGTTTCGCTTTACCTCTGCCCCAACAATTCCGCCACCGCCGCCGCCGCCCGTCGGCTGGCATCGCAACGCAGTCGGCCGTGCAGGGCGCCAAACTCCGCCACCGATTCCGCGCGGGCAGTCGCATCGTCCAGCCAGCGCAGCACCGCCAGACCCAGATTATCCACCGTCGCCGCGTCCTGCACGAACTCGGGCACCAGCTCGCGCCCGGCCAGCAGATTGGGTAAGGCAAAATGCGAGATCGTCAGCAAGCGCCGGGCGATCCAGGCCGTCATCGGCGCTACCCGGTAAGCGACCACCATCGGCCGTTCGAGCAACATCGCCTCCAGCGTCGCGGTTCCCGACGCCAGCAACACGACATCGGCCGCCGCCATCGCCTCGCGGGATTGCCCTTGCACCAGCGTCATCGGTAACGCCGGAGCGCGTCCGGCCCGCATTGACTCCAACATATCGAACAAGCTGGGCGTCGCCGCCGGCAATACAAAATGCAACTCGGGCCGCCGCGCCCACAACCAGGCGGCGGTATCCAGCAACAACGGCCCCAAGCGGCTAACTTCACCTCCACGGCTGCCGGGCAACAGGGCGACGATGCGCGCCTCGGCCGGGACATCCACATGCAATAATCGCCGGGCAAGCAGGGGATCGTTATGCGGGGAAATACAATCGGCCAGCGGATGGCCAACGAAACGCACCGGCACGTCATGCCGCTGGTAGAACGCGACCTCGAACGGCAGCAGGGTCAACATCAGATCGACCGATCGGGCAATCTTGCGCACTCGCCAAGGCCGCCACGCCCACACCGAAGGGCTGACGTAATGCACGGTCGGAATGCCGCGAACCCGCAACCGGCGCTCCAGCCCCAGATTGAAATCGGGCGCGTCGATCCCGATGAATACCGCCGGCGGATCGACGAGCCATGTCCGGTACAGTCGCCGCCGGATGCGCAACAGCTCCGGCAGATGACGCACAACCTCCACCAGGCCCATCACCGCCAGTCGCTCCAGCGGCGCCAGGCCGCGCAATCCCTGCCCGATCATGCCGGGGCCGCCGATGCCGCTAAAGCGAGCGCGCGGGTAGCGTTCCTTCAAGGCGGCGATCAAACCGGCGCCCAGCACATCACCCGACAGCTCCCCCGCCACCAGGGCGATGTGCATGAGTGGCGCGGTCCTAGCGAACGATGCCGCTGCGCGAAGGCGCCGTCAGAAATTCGGCCAGAACCCCCAACCGCGGCCACTCCACCGCCATCTCCCGAACCTTGGCGATCGCATCCTCAAGGCGCATGTTGGAACGGTAAATCGCCTTGTAGGCACGACGGATCGCCTGAATCTCTTCATCGGGAAAACCACGGCGACGCAGCCCTTCGGCGTTGATGCCGTAGGGTTCGGCGCGGTAGCCGGCCACGGTGATGTAAGGCGGCACATCTCGATGAACCCCGCAGGCGAACCCGCAAAAACTATGGACCCCCAGCCGGGTAAACTGGTACACCAGCGCGAACCCGCCCAGCACCACATCGTCGTCGATATGGACATGGCCCGCCAGCGATGCGCCGTTGGCGAAAATGGTCCGGTCACCGACCATGCAATCGTGGGCGATGTGAACATAGGCCATGATCCAGTTATCGTCGCCCAGCCGGGTTAGGCCAGCGTCCTGCGTCGTACCGCGATTGATCGTCACGAACTCGCGGATGGTGTTGCGGTCGCCGATCTCCAGGCGGGTCGGCTCGCCACCGTATTTCTTGTCCTGCGGGATTTCGCCCAGCGAACTGAACTGGTAAATCCGGTTGTCGCGGCCGATCCGGGTTGGCCCCTGAATCACGACATGTGGACCGATCCAGGTGCCGGCATCGATCTCCACGTCCGGACCGATGATGGAAAAGGGACCGACCGCCACATCCGCCGCCAATCGGGCCGAAGAGTCCACCACGGCGCGCGCATCGATCACAAGTCGATGCCCCGCTTGGCGCACATCAAATCGGCGCTCGCCGCTAGTTGGCCATCGACCTTGGCTTCGCAGACAAACTTGCCGATATCGCGTTTGATACGCTCCAGCCGCACTTCCAGGATCAATTGATCGCCCGGTCCAACCGGCCGCTTGAAGCGGGCGTTATCCACCCCGACCAAGTAATACATCGACCGGTGATCCGGTCGCACGCCGTCGCTCTTGAACGCCAGAATCCCGGTCGCCTGCGCCAGCGCTTCCAGGATCAGTACGCCGGGCATGATCGGCCGTTGCGGGAAATGGCCGAGGAAAAACGGCTCGTTGAAACTGACGTTCTTGAGGCCGGTCAACGACTGCCCCGGCTCGATGGCCAGAACCCGGTCGACCAGTAAAAAGGGATACCGGTGCGGCAGGTATTCCAGAATTTCCTGAATATCCATCGGTTCCAAAACTTATCCTCTCAAACAGAGCCATTTCGACTGATTTTTTTTTCCAGTGCCGCCACCCGCCGGAACAGCTCGTCCAAGCGACGCAGGCGGGCGCTGATCTTGTTCCAAAATCGGTTCGGCTCCACCGCCAAACCCGAGGAGTAGGCGCCCGGCTCGGCGATGGATCGGGCCACCAGCGACATACCGGTCACTTGCACGCGATCGGCGATCTCCAGATGGCCGGCGACGCCGACCCCGCCGCCAAGCATGCAATGGCGTCCGATGCGAGCGCTGCCCGCGATCCCGACACAACCGGCCAGCGCGCTGTGGGCGCCAATCCGCACGTTGTGGGCAATCTGAATCTGGTTGTCCAGCTTGACCCCTTCCTCGATCACGGTATCTTCCAGGGCGCCGCGATCGATCGTGGTATTGGCGCCGATCTCGACATCGTCGCCGATCCGCACGCCGCCGAGCTGCGGCACCTTGACCCAACAACCATCCGATCCAAGGGCCAGGCCGAAACCATCGCCGCCAATCACCGCGCCCGGATGCACCAGCACCCGGCGGCCGACACGAACGCGATGGCAAAGGGTCACCTGCGCCACCAGCCGCGTTTCGGCGCCCACCACGGCTTGCTCGCCGATCACGCAGTTGGGGCCAACGCACACGTCGTCGCCCACGACCGCGCCCGCTTCCACCGTACAGTGCGGACCAATCCAGGCGCTGGCCGCGACCTGGGCGGTGGGATCGACCCAAGCCGTGGGATGAATCCCGCCACGCGGTCCGGAGGTTGGCGCGAACAATGCCGCCGCCCGGGCGTAGGCAATATGCGGATTGGCGGCCACCAGAGCCGGCACCGGGCAGTCCGCGGCGTCCTCGGGCGACAAAATCACGGCCGACGCCCGTGTGTGAGTCAGAAACGGGCGATAGCGTGGGTGGGTCAAAAAGCTGATCTGGCCAGATTCCGCGCCGTCCAGAGGCGCCACGCCGGTGATAACCGTCGCGGCGTCGCACCCTTGCAAGTGGGCGTTCGCCGCCGCCGCTACCTCACCCAGCGTGGTCATCGGGATTATCGGGACGTGGTGAGACGCTTCAGAACCTTGTCGGTGGCATCCACCTGTGGGCTGGCATACAGTGTCGCACTATCGTTAATGACCAGGTCGAAACCGTCTTCCTTGGCGACACTGTTGATCACGTCCAGCACTTGCTTCTGAAACTTGCCCAGTTCCTCGTTACGACGCAGGTTGAAGTCCTCGCGGAACTCATCGCTGGTCCGCTTCAATTCCCGGGCCTGATTGCGGATGTCGCCTTCCAGATTGCGGCGCTGGCTGTCGCTCATCACCGCTCCATCCTTGGCCAGTTTCTCTTCCAGGCGGCGCAGCGATTTCTGCGCCTCGACCAAGCCTTTTTGCCGTGGCGCGAACTCCTGTTCCAATCGCTTGCTGGCCGATTCGGCTTGCGGCGCGCTGCTCAGAATCTTGGCGATACTGACAAAACCGATTTTCAAATCGGCCGCCTGAACCAAGGAAAGGGGCAGCGCCAGAACGGTCGCGGCCAACAGCTTATGCATGAGCTTCACTCGATAACCTCCATCAAAAAAATATGAATACACATCAGTAAATTGAAAATCCCCCCTGATTCCCGTATTAGTTAAACGGCACTCCAAAGGAGAACTGGAAAACCTCTGTCTCGTCATCCGGTTTGTCGTTGAGCGGGGCGGCGACGCTCACCGCGATGGGTCCTAGCGGAGACAGCCACAACCCGGCAAGACCGACCGAATAACGCAGTTCGCTGGCATTGAAATCGCTTGCCGTCGTAAAGACGTTGCCGACATCGAAGAATGCCGCCACCCGCACATTTTCCGATTTCTCCAAGAACGGCACTGGCAAAATCATCTGCGTACTGGCAACGGTCTTGAACGCGCCGCCACTCGGCTCATTATTGCTGTAGCGAGGACCCAGCGTATTAGCCTTGTAACCCCGCACCGACCGCAGGCCGCCCGCGTAAAAATTTTCGAAAAAGGGCAAGCCATCGGTATTGCCGTAACCGTCGCCATAGCCGATATCCGCACTCAGCGACCATGTCAGCCACCGGGCGAAGGGGTAATACATCACGCCCCGGTAATTGATTTTGTAGAATTCCGCGTCGCTACCCGGCACGGCGAATTGGGCGGAGATTTGATTCAGGCTGCCGCTGGTCGGAAAGATAACCCGATTGCGGCTGTCGCGCGCCCAACTGCCATCCAGCTTGAACTCGTTGAAGGTATCGCCGTTCTGATCGATATATTCCAGGATCTCAACGGGCGTGTCGGTCGTCGTGTCGATCGTAATATGATCGTAACCGGGCAGCAGCAGAAACGTATCGAATTCGTTGAGCGGAAACCCGAAGCTGACTTGGGCGCCGTAATTGTTGAGGATATAGTTGGCGGTGTTGACCTTCGCGGCGTCGATGTCCCGATAGTAAAGCCGAAACCCGCGACTGATGCCGTCCGGCGTATAGTAGGGGTTGTTATAGAAAATACTGTAGTTGGCTCCGGCATCGCTATTATTGAGCACCACGCTCATCTGATTGCCGGTACCAAGAAAATTATTCTGGGTCACGCTCGCGTTCAGCAGCAAACCCGACTCTTGGCCGTAGCCGATGCCGAACATCAGACTCCCCGACGGCCGCTCGACGACGGTATAATTCACATCGACCTGATCGCTGGTTCCGGGCACGGCCGGCATCTCGGCACTGACGCTCTCCAGGTACTCCAAGCGCTGCAAGCGCGTCTTGGAGCGGTCGAGATCCTTGGTCGAAACCCAGGCGCCTTCCGCCTGGCGCAGTTCCCGCCGCAACACGTCGTCCTGGGTTTTGATGTTGCCCTGAAAGTTGATGCGCCGCGCATAGACCCTCTGACCCGGATCCACCACGAAGCTCAAGGCGACTTTTCGGGTTTCGTCGTTGATTTGGGGGACCGTATTGATATTGGCGAACGCATATCCCTCCTCGCCCAGACGCTCGCTCAACTTCTTGGTGATTTCGGCCATTTTGGCGCGAGAAAAGGTTTCGCCCGCCTTGATCGTAATCAGCTCCCGCAGATCCTGCTCCGGGACATCGCCGAAACTTCCGGTCAATTGGATATCCTCAATGGTATAGGGCTCGCCCTCGGTGACGTTGATGGTGATGTAAACATCTTTCTTGTCGGGCGTGATCGAAACCTGAGTGGAGTCGACGTTGAACTTGAGATAGCCCCGATCCAGATAAAAGGAGCGTAGCGTCTCGATGTCCGCCGCCAGTTTTTGCTTGGAATACTGATCATCCTTGCTGAAAAAGGACAGCCAGCCGGTGGTCGAGGACTGCAACAGGCCCAACAGTTCCTTGTCGGTGAACGCCTGATTACCGACGATATTGATCTGACCGATGCTGGCCACCGCGCCTTCCGAAATCTCGATGGTAATGGCAACCCGATTGCGCTCCAACGGCCGCACTTGGCTGTCGATCCGCACCGCGTAACGGCCGCGGCTGTAATACTGTCGCAGCAGTTCCTGTTCCACCTTGTCGAGCAGGGAGCGGTCGAAAACCCGACCCTCGACCAAGCCGACCTCGGCCAACGCCTTTTTTAGATCGTCGGTGCTGATATCCTCATTGCCGGTGATCCGCACCTCGGAAATCGCCGGCCGCTCGGTCACGGTCACCACCAACACCTTGCCTTTGCGTTCCAGGCTGACATCGGTGAAGAATCCGGTCTTGAACAACGCGCGGATGATCTCCGGATACTCCTGCTCGGAAACCGACGAACCCACCTGCACGGGCAGGTAATTGAATACGGTGCCGGCGGAAATGCGCTGCAGGCCATCGACCTGGATGTCCTGAACGACGAACTCGCCGGCTCGCGCCCCGCAGGCCGCGACCATCAGGCCGAAAGAGAAAATCAGGCGACGATACAATTTCATAAGTGCGTGGTTACCCCAAGGCCCGGGCGATTGGTTCTTATCCGATGATACGGCTGAAATCATTGAACAGGGCCAGTCCCATCAACAGCAGCAGAACGGTGATCCCGACCTGCTGCCCCAAATTCTGCGCCGTTTCCGACAGCGGGCTACCCTTGAGCAGTTCGATCAGGTAATACAGCAGGTGGCCACCGTCCAACACGGGCACCGGCAACAGATTCAATACCCCAAGGCTAATGCTGACCAGGGCCAGGAGCGACAAAAACGCGATCAAGCCGGCGCTGGCCGCCTGACCGGCGAACTGAGCGATCGTCAACGGACCGCTGAGATTGTCCAGCGACGCCTTGCCGACCAGCATCCGCCCCAACATGCGCAGGGTCAGCAACGAGATGTCCCAGGTTTTGCCGAGCGCGGCGCCGACCGCGTCCAGCGGGCCATAACGTACCACGACCCGCAAGCTTCGGGCGAGGTCTTCCGGCATATCGGCGACGGCGCCGACAAACCCGACCCGCTGGCCTCGCTCGTTTTCCCGCGTATCGGGAACCAGATCCAGCACCTGCTCGCCCCCCTCACGCTCGACACGCACGCTGAAAGGTTGGCCGGGGTGTCGCTCGATCACCTCGCGCCATTGCCGCCAATCCGCAACGGGTTTGCCGTCGGCCAACACGATCCGGTCGCCCGGCCGCAAGCCGGCCCGTTCGGCCGCGCCGTCGCGCATCACCTGGCCGATCACCGCCGGCAATGCCGGTCGCCAGGGCACCAACCCCACTCGCTCGAAAACCTGCGCCGGATCAGTCAGCCCCTGGGATTCGCCAATATCCAAGGTGCGAATTCGAGTTCGATCGTCGGCATCCAGCACTTCGACCTCGACTGCCTCCCCGGTCATGGCTCGGTCCACCAGCGCCAGCATCACCGCGCCGAGCGTCGGAGTTGCCTTACCGTCGACGGCCATCACCAGGTCGCCCTTGCGAAAATCGCCCGCTTCGGCCAACGACTTTGGCCGCGGCTCGTCCAGCAGCGGTTTGACTCCCGGTATGCCCACCATGAACATGAAGACATACGCGAGCACGGCGAACAGAAAATTAAAGGCGGGTCCGGCCAACACGATGGCGATGCGCGAACCCACCGGCTGGCGATTGAAGGCGCGTGGCCGTTCGGCCGGCGGCACCTCGCCTTCGCGTTCGTCCAGCATCTTCACATAGCCGCCCAGAGGCAGCACGGCGATCACATATTCCACGCCGTCCCGGCCCAGCCGGCGCCAAAGCGGCCGGCCAAAACCGACGGAAAATTTCAACACCTTGACGCCCAGACGGCGCGCAACCCAAAAATGACCGAATTCATGGACGGTGATCAACACCCCCAGAGTAACGATCAGGGCCAATGCCGAAATCAGTGAATCGTTCATCTTAAACCTCCAACGCCCAAGCGGCGATCCAGCGGCCGGCGACGGCCCGCGCCTCTAAGTCGCCCTCGAGAATCGCCGCCAGATCTCCCGCCGCGCTCACCGAAACCTGTTCCAGAACATGCTCCACCACGGCGGCGATGTCGGTGAAGCGAATGCGCCGATCGAGGAAAGCCTGAACCGCCATTTCGTTGGCGGCATTCAGCACCGCTGGCGCGGCCCCACCGACTTCCAGCGCGGCGAAGGCCAATCGTAAACAGGGGAAGCGGGCGAGATCGGGCGCCTGAAATTCCAGTGTCCCCAAGCGGGCAAAATCCAGGAAGGCCACCCCGGAGGCCAAGCGCCGCGGCCAGGCCAAGGCATGGGCGATGGGCGTGCGCATATCGGGATTGCCCAATTGCGCCAGCACCGAACCATCCTGGTATTCGACCATCGAGTGGATCACGCTTTGTGGATGCACCACCACTTCGATGGCCGCCGTCGGCGCTTCGAACAGCCAGTGCGCCTCGATGACCTCCAGCCCCTTGTTCATCATGGTGGCGGAATCCACCGAGATCTTGCGACCCATGCTCCAGTTGGGATGGGCGCAGGCCTGCTCGGGCGCGACCTCCGCCAATTGCGCCAGCGGCGCGGTTCGAAACGGCCCGCCGGAGCCGGTCAGCAAGATCCGACGCACGCCGACGGCGGCGAGGCCGGCGTGCGCGAAATCCGGTGGCAGGCATTGAAACACCGCGTTGTGCTCGCTGTCGATCGGCAGCAGCTCCGCGCCGTGCTGGCGGATCGCCGCCATGAACAGCGGCCCGGCCATGACCAGCGCCTCCTTGTTGGCCAACAGCACCCGCTTGCCGGCCCGCGCCGCCGCCAGGGTCGGCAGCAAACCCGCCGCGCCGACAATGGCCGCCATCACATAAGCCGCTTCGGGCAAGGTCGCGGCATGTTCCAGCCCAGCGACGCCGGCCAGCACCTCGACCGACCGGCCCGACGCCCGCAATCGCTCCCGCAACCGTTCGGCGGCGTCGGCGTCGGCCAGCACCGCAACATCCGGCTCGTACGTTAGGCATTGTCGGAATAGCGCTTCGACATCCCGGTGCGCGGTCAGGGCCGCTACCCGGAAACGGTCGGGATGACGTTGCAGCACATCGAGGGTGCTGGCGCCGATCGAACCGGTCGAACCCAGGATGGCGACCCCGATACGCTCGCTCATCCCCGCATTCCGTATAGTCCCAGCAGAAACACCGGCGCGGCGGCGGTCAGGCTATCGACCCGGTCGAGCACGCCGCCGTGACCGGGCAGCAGCGTGCCGCTATCCTTCTTGCCGCACTGTCGCTTCAGCATGCTCTCGAACAGATCTCCGGCGATGGAGAAACCGACCGTCACCATGCAGACCGCCACGAACCAAGGCCAACGCACCCCCTCGTTCAGCGCCGCCGCACCGGCCAGCGCGAATATGAGCGCGGCCACGCCGGCACCCAATACCCCTTCCCAAGTCTTGCCCGGACTGATGGCGACCGCCAGCTTGCGCCGCCCCCAACGACGGCCGGCGAAATAGGCGCCGATATCGGCGATCCAAACCAGCAGAAACAGAAACAACACATAGGCCGGCCCAAACTCGTCCCGTAGCGCCATCAACGCCACCCAGGGGGCCACCAGCACGATCACACCGGCCACCGCGACGGTCGCAGGGCGGTCTTGGCGCTCGGGGCGGGCAGCGTAGCGCCACATCCAAAACAGAGCATAGCACCAGCCGGCCAACACGCAGCCCAGCCAACCGGCGACGAAGGCGGTATTCCTCACCCAGGGCCAGAACGCCAGGATCGGGGTCAACACCAGCCCACCGTACATCAGGCGATAACGCAGCCCACTCAAGCCCGCCAGTCCGGCCCATTCCCAGGCGCCCAGCAGAACCACCACCAGCAACAGCAGGCCGAAACCGGCCAATGGCAGTTTCATCACCGCCCAGACAACCAGCACAGCCAGCACGACCGCCGTTATGACTCGCTGTTTAAGCATGTTGGCTTTGCGCCACCTGTTCGGCGGTTCGACCGAAGCGCCGCTGCCGGCTGGCGAACGCGACACAGGCGGATTCCAGGTCATCGTCATCGTAATCCGGCCACAGCCGATCGGTAAAATACAGCTCGGCATACGCCATCTGCCACAACAGAAAATTGCTGATGCGCTGTTCGCCACCGGTGCGGATGAACAGATCCGGTTCGGGGAGATCGGACAAACAGGTGAAGGAATGCAAGACAGCCGGTGTGATATCGCCCGGTTGCAATCGCCCCTCCAGCACGGCTTCGGACACCCGGCGCGCCGCCCGGGCCAGATCCCAGCGTCCACCGTAGTTGGCGGCGATGACCAGGGTCAAACCGGTGTTGGCGGCGGTCCGCCGTTCGGCCTTGACGATGTAATCCCGCAAGTTTACGGGAAAGGCGCTGTAATCGCCGATGAAGCGCAACCGCACGTTGGCGGTGTCCAGCCGGCGGATTTCGCCGCGCAGGGTGGTCAAAAACAGTTTCAGCAGCACCTCGACCTCCGGTCGCGGCCGTTGCCAGTTCTCGCTGCTGAAGGCAAACAGCGTGAGCGCCTCGATACCGCGCTCGCTGCACGCTTGCACGATCCGGCGCACCGCCCTGGCGCCCTCCCGGTGGCCCGCCGTTCTCGGCAGGGATCGCTGCTGCGCCCAGCGGCCGTTGCCGTCCATGACAATGGCGATGTGGCGAGGTAACGGCTGGCGCGGCGCCCGCGATATCGGGACGTCAACCGACATTCGAGAAATTCCTCGTCAGGTTCGTGCTCACTGCGAACAGTCCGTGCTGGCGCTTCAAATTTCCATCAATTCGGCTTCCTTGGCCGCAAGCACCTTGTCCACGTCCTGAACGTGCCGGTCGGTGAGTTTCTGAATCTCGTCCTGGGCCTGCCGCTCGGCGTCCTCGGCGATCTTCTTGTCCTTGAGCAAGGCTTTGAGCTGGTTATTGGCATCGCGGCGAATATTGCGAACCGCCACCTTGGCGCCTTCGCCTTCCTGCCGAACCACTTTGACCAGATCGCGGCGGCGCTCCTCGGTCAGCGGTGGCAACGGCACCCGGATCACCGTCCCGGCGGAAGCGGGATTCAAACCCAGATCGGACTTTAAAATGGCCTTCTCGATGGATCCCACCATGTTCTTCTCCCACGGCGTCACCAACAGGGTGCGCGCATCGCCGACGCCGACCGAGGCTACTTGGCCAAGCGGCACCTCGCTACCGTAGTAGCTGACCGTAATGTGATCCAGCAGGCTGGCATGCGCGCGGCCAGTCCGCAGCTTGGTCAATTCCTGCTTGAGGCTCTCCACGCTCTTGGCCATCCGATCGGCCGCTTCTTTCTTGATGTCATCGATCATGGTCGTCATTCCCGCACCACGGTGGTTCCCACGCTCTCGCCGCACACGACCCGCACCAAATCCCCGTGGCGATTGATGTTAAAGACTTTCAACGGTATATCGTTTTCCCGGCACATGACGATGGCCGTGGCGTCCATCACTTGCAGCTTGCGCGCCAGCGCCTCGTCGTAGGTCAGGCGATCATAACGCACCGCCTTGAGATCCTTGAACGGATCCGCCGAATAGATACCGTCCACCTTGGTCGCCTTGAGCATGACCTCGGCGCCGATTTCGATGGCCCGCAAGCTGGCGGCGGAATCGGTGGTGAAAAAGGGGTTGCCGGTGCCGGCGGCGAAAATCACCACTCGGCCCTTTTCCAGATGGCGGATGGCGCGACGGCGAATGTAATCCTCGCACACCTCGTTGATGCGGATCGCCGACATCACTCGGGTGAACACCCCCAGCCGCTCCAGGGTATCCTGCATCGCCAGCGAGTTCATGACCGTGGCCAGCATGCCCATGTGGTCGGCCGCGACACGATCCATACCTTTCTTGGCCAGACCGGCTCCTCGAAACAGGTTGCCGCCGCCGATCACCATACCCACCTCAACCCCGAACCGACACAGTTCCCGTACCTCGCCCGCGATGCGCGCCAGCACGTCGGGGTCGATGCCGTAGTCGCCCTCGCCCATCAGGACTTCGCCGCTGAGCTTGAGAAGAATCCGCTTGAACGCTGGTCTGGAATCCGGCATGGACATCGTGCAACCTGCATATCGGCACTGAGGGAGGGAATTGTACTGTAACCGCGAACTGGCGGCAGCGGAAGCACGTCGCGCGTCAGTCGCCTCGCACCTGAGCCATCACCTCGGCGGCAAAATTATCGGATTTTTTCTCGATCCCTTCACCCAGCTCGAAGCGTTCGAACCGGATCGCCCGGGTCTGATGGGCCTTAAGCAGTTTTTCCACGCTTTGCTCGGGATCCTTGACGAATGGCTGGCCCAGCAGAGTGACCTCATCGAAATACTTGCGTAGCCGCCCCTCCACCATCTTCTCGACGATGTTGGCCGGCTTGCCGCTGGCCGCCGCTTGCGCCGCGAAAATTTCCTTCTCCTTGGCGATCCGTTCCGCTGGTATCTGGTCGGCGCTAACGCACAACGGCCGACTGGCGGCGATATGCATGGCGATATCCTTGGCCAGATCGCCATCGCCGCCATCCAGTTCGACCAGCACGCCGATGCGGGTTCCATGCAGATAGCTGCCCAGCACGCCATCGGGCGCCGCCAACCGGGTAAAGCGGCGGACATTGATGTTCTCGCCGATTTTGGCGATGCACTCCCGCCGACTCTGTTCGACGCTTTGGCCGTTCGCCATGGCCGAGGCCAACAGCACTTCCAGGTCGGAGGGCTCGCTATTCAGGACCACTTCGACCACGGCGGCGGCGAATTCCCGGAAATCGTCGTTCTTGGTGACGAAATCGGTTTCGCAGTTCACCTCGACCATGGCCGCCACACCGGCCGCCTGCCTGATGACGATCAGACCCTCGGCGGCGATCCGGCTGGCTTTCTTGTCGGCCTTGGCCTGTCCGGCCTTGCGCATCAACTCGACCGCCGCTTCGATATCGCCCTGGGCCTCCTGCAGGGCCTTCTTGCATTCCATCATTCCCGAACCCGTGCGTTCGCGCAGTTCTTTAACCAGCGTCGCCGTAATTTCCACCATGCTCGCGTACCTCATTGAATAAATGTACCGCAATCAATCTGAAACCGGACTGAACCGAACTCATTAAAAAAGAGGCTCGCAAGCGTCAGGCGCACGAGCCTCTTTGACAAAATCCGGCATTGATTCGGAAGAATCGGCGAAGATCAAACGCCATCGCCCGCCGGCAGCGTCTCTTCCTCCGGGATTTCGATGAACTCTTCCTCGACGCGGCCCGAGGTCAACACCGCGCGGCCTTCCAGCACCGCCTCCGCCAGACCGCCCACATAGAGCTGAATGGCGCGGATAGCGTCATCGTTGCCGGGAATGATATGGCCGATGCCGTCGGGAGAATTGTTGCTATCGACCACCCCGATCACCGGGATTCCCAGCTTGTTGGCCTCTTGCACGGCGATGCTCTCGTGACCGACGTCGATCACGAACAGCGCGTCCGGCAAGCTGACCATGTCCTTGATGCCGCCCAGGCTGCGTTCCAGCTTGTCCATATCCCGCCGCAAACCGATCACCTCTTTCTTGGCCAAGCGTTCGAAAGTGCCGTCCTGCGCCATTAACTCCAGATCCTTGAGCCGCTTGATGGATTGGCGGACGGTCTTGAAATTGGTCAGCATGCCGCCCAGCCAGCGGTGGTTGACATACGGCATGCCGCAACGGAGCGCCGCTTCGGCGGTCGCCTCACGCGCCGAGCGCTTGGTGCCCACCAACAGAATCTTGCCACCCTTGGAAGCCAGCCGCCCGATGAAATTCAGCGCTTCCAAATACAGCGGCAGGGTTTTTTCCAGATTGATGATGTAAATCTTGCTGCGCGCCCCGAAGATATACGGAGCCATTTTGGGATTCCAGTAACGGGTCTGGTGGCCGAAATGCACGCCGGCCTCCAACATCTGGCGCATGGAAATGGTCGCCATTGTCGAATTCTCCTTAAGGATTTGGGGGTTAAGCCTCCATCCGCCCCAAGCGACGACCCCCTGGGGGCACCCGGTCGCCCGTGCCGGCGAATGTGCGAAGTGTATGCAGTGCTAGAAGGTTTGCCTAAAAGGCGCGCGCTTTATACCATGGATCGCTTGGGAAAACCAAATGAACCGCCGCCCGCGGGCACGGTCCCAAACAGCGCGGCCCATTCCGGACGCCGTCCCTCGCCCATCGCCCATACGCCCGCAGATCGACACCATGTTCCAGAAAAGCCACAGAAAACCGATGAGCATCTCTCTCAAGACGCCGGAAGAAATCGCAAAGATGCGCGTCGCCGGCAGGTTGGCCGCCGAAGTGCTGCACATGATCCAGCCCCATGTACGGGAGGGAGTCACCACCGAGGAGCTGGACCGGATCTGCCACGAGTACATCATCGATGTCCAGCAGGCGATCCCCGCGCCACTCAATTATCGCGGTTTTCCCAAATCCATCTGCACATCGATCAACCATGTTGTTTGCCACGGCATTCCCGGACCGAAAAAACTGAAGAAGGGCGACGTGCTCAACATCGATATCACGGTGATCAAGGACGGCTATCACGGCGACACGAGCCGGATGTTTCAGGTCGGCGCCCCGCCGGTCGCCGCGCAACGCGTCAGCCGGGTGGCTTATGAATGCCTGTGCATCGGCATCGAGATGGTGCGGCCCGGCATCCACCTCGGCGACATCGGCCACGCCATCCAACGGTACGCCGAAGCCCAGCACTGCTCGGTGGTGCGTGAGTACTGCGGTCACGGCATCGGCCGGGAATTCCACGAAGAACCGCAGGTGCTGCATTACGGCAACCCTGGCGCCGGCATCGAACTGCTTTCCGGCATGACCTTCACCATCGAACCGATGATCAACGCCGGCAAACGGCACGTCAAGCTGCTACCCGACGGTTGGACCGTGGTCACCAAGGATCACAGCGTTTCCGCCCAGTGGGAGCATACCGTGCTGGTGACCGAAACCGGCCACGAAATCCTTACGCCGCACCCGGACGCTCCCTTTTAAGCGCCCGCCATACTCCGGAAGATCCCATGGCCGTTACCGATATCGCCTTTCCACCCACCGCCGCGTCCGCCGTTCGCGCCGAACCGCCATCGGGCGGCTTGCGGCGGGCCGAGATCGCCCTGTTCGACGCAAAGGCTTTCGCCCATGATCTGGTTGCGGTCGCCAACCCACTGGCCGCGTTCCGGGCCCTGCTCAAACAAAGCGATGCCCAGTTCAAGGAGCTGTTTCAGCAAGGCGTTCCCGCTCACGAACTGGTACCCGCCCGCGCCGGCTTCATGGATGAATTGTTGCGGTTCGTCTGGCTGCGGTTTTTCGAGGCCGATGCCCCGGATATGGCGTTGGCGGCGGTCGGGGGCTACGGTCGCGGCGAGCTGCATCCAGGCTCGGACGTGGACATCACGATCCTGCTGGACGAGCAGGCGCTGGAAGCCCGCCGTTCCGGGCTGGAAAGCTTTCTAACCTATCTGTGGGATATCGGGCTGGAAGTCGGACACAGCGTACGCACACTCGAAGACTGCGTCCACGAAGGCGCCGCCGACATCACGGTCGCCACCAGTCTGATGGAGGCGCGTTTGTTAACCGGTTCATCGGCGTTGTTCGCGCGGATGCGCGCCGCCACCGGTCCCGACCGTATCTGGCCGGACACCGCCTTCTTTGAATCCAAAAAGCGGGAACGCTGCCAGCGCTGCCAAAAATACAACGAAACCGCCTTTAATCTGGAACCCAACATCAAGGATGGCCCCGGCGGGTTGCGCGATATGCAGATGATCGGCTGGGTGGCCAAACGGCATTTCGGCGCCAGCACCCTGCAGGAACTGGTGAGTCACGGCTTTCTCAGCCCGAGCGAATACGACGAACTGATCGACTGCCGCAACTTTCTCTGGCAAGTGCGCTTCGCCCTGCACGCACTGACCGGTCGCCGCGAAGACATGCTGCTGTTCGATCACCAGCGCCGGATTGCTCAGCAGTTCGGCTACAGGGATCAGGATCACAATCTGGCGGTCGAGCAGTTCATGCAACGCTACTATCGCACCGTCAACGCGCTCGGCCGGCTGAACGAGATGCTGCTGCAACTGTTCGAGGAGGCGATTCTACTGGCCGACGAACCGGGCGAACCGCAGATCATCAACCGCCGTTTCCAGGTTCGTCGCGGATATCTGGAAGTCACCCAGCCCAACGTGTTTCTACGTTACCCGTTCGCGCTGCTGGAAATTTTTCTGGTCTTGCAGCAACACCCGGAAATCAAGGGGCTGCGCGCCTCCACCATCCGTCTGATCCGCGATCACCGGCCGCTGATCGACGACAAGTTCCGCAACGACGTGCGCCCGCGCAGCCTGTTCATGGAAATCCTGCGCCAGCCGCACGGGGTAACTCTGCAACTGCGGCTGATGAACGCCTACGGCGTGTTGCCGGCCTACCTGCCGGAATTTGGCAACATCGTCGGACGGATGCAGTACGACCTGTTCCACGCCTACACCGTCGACCAGCATATCCTGTTCGTGGTGCGCAATCTGCGACGATTTTTCTTCCCCCGGTTCGATCGGCAGGATTCGGAATACAGCGCGATCATGGAGCAACTGCCCAAACCGGAGCTGCTCTACATCGCCGGCCTGTACCACGACATCGCCAAGGGGCGCGGCGGCGACCATTCCATCCTGGGCGCTCAGGACGCCGAACGGTTCTGCCGCCAGCACGGGCTCAGCAGTTTCGATACCCGGCTGGTGGCCTGGCTGGTGCGCCACCATCTGACGCTGTCGCTGACCGCGCAGAAGAAAGATATCCACGACCCGGACGTCATCCATCAATTCGCCCTGCAAATGGGTGATCAAATGCGCCTGGATTATCTTTACCTACTCACGGTTGCCGATATCCGCGGCACCAATCCCCACCTGTGGAACACCTGGCGGGCGTCCCTGTTGTGGACCTTGTACAAGGCCACCCGCCGGGCGTTGCGGCGCGGGCTGGACCACCCGATCGACAAGGAGGAACGCATCCGCGAAGCGCAAACGCAGGCACGGCAACGGCTGCGCGCCACCAAAATCGATGGGGAGCGCATCGATCGGGTGTGGGAAGGTTTCGGTGACGATTATTTCCTGCGCCATTCCGCCGACGAGATCGTCTGGCACACTCGCGCCATCATCAAAAAGGGGCACAACGAACGGTCGCTGGTCATGGCCCGCGACGATCCCGGCCGAGGTGGCACCGAAGTCTTTATCTACACGCGCGACCAGGACAATCTGTTCGCGTTGATCACCTCCATCCTCGACCAGTTGGGACTGACCATTCTCGATGCCCGCATCATCACCGGCCACTGCGGTTACACTCTGGACAGTTTCACGGTGCTGGAGGCCTCCGGCTCGCCGATCCGCGACCGACGGCGGATCAAGGAAATCACCTCCACCCTGCTACATTATCTGGGCCGGCCGGACATAACGCCGCCGGCGCCCAACCGACACATTTCCCGGATTCAAAAAGCCTTTCAAATGCCGACCCTGGTCTCGTTCCGCGAGGATCAGGCCAACGGCCGCACCTTGGTGGAGCTGGTGTCCTGGGATCGGCCGGGGCTGCTATGCCAGGTTGGCCAGGTCTTCATGGAATGCGGGGTGCAGGTGCATAACGCCAAGATCGCCACCATCGGCGCCCGAGCCGAGGACGTATTCTTCGTCACCGACCGGGACAACCTGCCCTTGAACGACTCGGAGAAGTACGCGGCGCTGAGAATGGCGCTGGTCGAACAACTGGATTCCAGCGAAGAGTAAGGCTCGAAATGCCTTCACCTACTGCCCCGATCCGTCGGCCCGCGCCCGTGACAGGAGTTTTCCCGTTATGCCGGTTCACTCACGTTTCGCCCTTGCTTTATTAGTCGGCATGGCGCCGGCCGCCGTCGTCCCGGCCCCCACCGAGATCCTGCTCAAGCAGGGTTCCTGCCCCAGCGGCTACCACACCCAAGACCATTACTGCGTCGCCAACCGGAACCATCCGCCCGCTGCCGTGCCCAAGAACGGTCCCTGCCCCAGCGGCTACCACACCCAAGGCCATTACTGCGTCGCCAACCGACGCTGAGTCCGTCCCCGATCGGCCGCCAAAGGCGATGATCCGCTCTCCCGTCAGTTCTCGCCGTAAAAAAACAACCGGTGGTGAGCACCGATCAGCGAGCGCAGATAATCCCACACTACTCGCACCCGCTTGAGCCGCAGCCGGTCCGCATGGGCGGCCAGCCAGAACGTGTGTTGGAAAAAGGCTTCCTCCGGCAGCACCTTGATCAGGCGGGGATCGCTGGCACCGATATAAGGGGCCAGTACCGCCAGCCCGATTCCCGCCAGCACCGCTTCCTTATGCGCCAGCATGCTGGTGCTGCAAAAACGCAGGTTGGGCTTGTCGCACAGTTTTTCAAGAAACCTCAATTCCGGAATCAGCAAATAGTCGTCGATATAGGCGATGAACGGATGGTCGGCCAGATCGGCGCGGGTGGCGATCGGTTCGCGCGCCGCCAGATAATCCTGGGAACCATAAAGGAAGTAAGTGAAATCGGTCCAGCGCGCCACCACATAAGGCCCCCGGCGCGGCGGTTCCAGGGTAATCGCCAGATCCGCCTCGCGGCTGGCCAGATTCGCCAAGCGCGGCAAGGCCAACAACTCCACGGTTAGCCGGGGACAGTCGTCGAGCAGTGGTTTCAGTTTGGAGGGCAGGAAACACCCCGCCAGCCCTTCGGGCGTTCCCAACCGAACCTCGCCGCGAACCGCCGCATCCCGGTCGGATAACTCCTCCGCCACCACCGCCATCGTGGACTCGACCATCTCCGCCATGGGCAATAGCGCCTGGCCCGCATCGGTCAGCACCAACCCCTCACGGTGGCGGTCGAACAGCCGACTACCCATCGCCCGCTCCATGCCTTCGATGCGCCGGGCAACCGTGCTGTGCTCGACCTGCAAGCGCCGGGCGGCGGGACTGAGTCGCCCCAGACGCGCCACCGCCAGAAAATAGCGTAGATCATTCCAGTCCATTTCACGTTTCATCGCCCCGCCTTTCCATCCATCGCGTATCCGCCCAAGGATGAAGTGTGGTTGTAACCGTGCATTTCCGCACGGATTTCCCACTTTTTTTGTCAATTTTCACACAGACCACTTACCACTACACTAGCCAGCGTTCGCCTCCCCACTCTTCGAACAACAGAACACGGGAACGAACACCGATCCTTAATCAAACCCCAAGGAGAAAACCTTCATGCTCGGTGTAATCGGTATTATCGTTTCGCTGGGTCTATTGATGTACCTCGCCTATCGAGGCATCAATGTTTTGGTGCTGGCTCCGATCATGGCCTTGCTGGCTGTGTTGATCGGTGGCGGCTTTGATGTGCTGCTGCCCACCTACACCCAGATCTTCATGAAAGAACTGGGCGGCTACTTGATCAAGTTCTTTCCCCTGTTCATGCTGGGCGCGATCTTTATGATGCTCCCCGTATTTCAGACCACTGATTAAGATGGTCGGCCCCAACGAC
>JARSSH010000056.1 GCA_029624815.1 Candidatus Competibacter sp. | reverse complement strand
GGTCGTTCTCGCCTTCCTCGCACTCTTAATTAGGAGATCGTAAACAGGCTCTTAATCGCACGCGATAACGGCGACTGCTCGATGTGAAGGCGTTCGGCTGCACGAGCGAAATGGAGT
The DNA here is from genome assembly GCA_029624815.1 of Candidatus Competibacter sp. Taxonomy (GTDB): domain Bacteria; phylum Pseudomonadota; class Gammaproteobacteria; order Competibacterales; family Competibacteraceae; genus Competibacter. Next base: position 8,274 of record JARSSH010000056.1, on the reverse strand, counting down.
TCCTCGGCGACGGCCATGAAGCAACGGAGATGGCGAAGTTCCATGTTCCTTCCCATGCGCTACTGGGTGTTCAGTTGCTACTTCATTGCCACCGCGTCTGATTCACGGGGTTGCCAACCGCCACCGAGAGCCCTGAAGGCAGCGACCGCTGCGCGTGCCGATTCAGTTTGTGCTTGAACTCGCGCATCGGAGGCTCGCAACAAGGTTTCGTCGGCCTGCAAGACTTCAATCAGGCTGACTACACCCTTTTGATACGCTGCAAATGAAGCGCCTCGTGCGCGGCCGAGCGAGTCCACACCCTGAGTCAGCACCGCAGCCTGCTCTTCGCGCTTGACCAGGGCCGACAAGGCGTTTTCCACGTCCTCCGTTGCCCGTAGGGCAGCAAGTCGATATGCGGCCAACATCTCGGCTTCCTGTCCCTTCGCCTGCTCGATCTGCGCATTGATGCGACCGAAGTCGAACAGGCGCCAACGCAGGCCGAGTACGCCGGCAGCCTGACTGGCGCCGCTGGTGAACAGGTTGCCGCTCGATACCGATGTCGCACTGCCGATCAGCCCACCGAGAGAGAGCTTGGGGTAGTACTCGGCGATAGCGACTCCAATACGCGCGCTGGATGCGGCCAACCGACGCTCGGCCACGATCAGGTCGGGCCGCCGCCGGAGCAACTCACCCGGCGACCCGGTGGCGTTGATCTGCGGAGCTGTCGGGATATCGCCAACCTCGATCAACTCCGCCCGATACGTTCCCGGCGGCGTGCCCAACATCACGTCCAGTGCGTTCATGGCCACGTCCAAACCCGCCTCAAGTACCGGGACGGAGGCTCGAACCTGTGAGAGAGCACCTTCGGCTTGCCTCACTTGAAGCTCAGCCGCCAGACCCTTGCCATACAGAAGGTTGATGGTCGAGAGCAGTTCCTGCTGCGTCTGTACCTGCCTGCGAGCGACGTTCAAACGGGCCTGCAGTCCACGGATGGTGATGTAGATGTCGGCGGTCTGTGCCGCCACGGCCAAGCGCGTCGCAACAGCGCCAGCTTCCGAAGCCTGGTATTCGGCCAATGCCGCTTCCCGGCCCCGGCGTAGACCGCCGAACACGTCCAGTTCCCAGCTCGCGCCAAGATTTGCCTCATAATCATTGCCGTAACGGTCAAAATCGGGGGTCGAGTTCAAGACTTGCCCCAACAGGGTTTCCACGGACTGGTAAGCCCTGGCTGCCTGACCGGCAACATTGCCGGAGGGCAGCAATGCGGCGTTGGCCGCGCCAAACCCGGCACGCGCTTGAGTCACGCGTGCGGACGCCTGCGCAAGATCAAGGTTTTGTTCCAACGCAAGTGTCACGAATCGCGTCAGTTGCGGATCGCCAAACCCCGTCCACCAAGTGGTGAGGTCGGCGCTGGCTTTCGCCAGCCGGTGATCTACGGCAGTCTGGCCCTGGAACCGCCCAGGCAAGGGCATGTCGGGTCGGACGTAGTCGGGGCCAACTGCGCAGCCTGCTGACAAGCTGGCCACAAGGAGCGCGGCAAAGGTGTGTTTGGGCAGCATATGGCTTCTTCCATTTACATCAAAGAGTGACCATAGTACCAAACGGTCACTAGTTGTCTAGTCTTTCCGACTGGCGTAAGCTGGAGCCCATGAAGAAAACAAGTACTACTTATCCCGCTTCGGCCCGGGGCCCGGCCGACCACGAGGTACGAAACCAGATCGTTGTCGCTGCCAAGGAGCACTTCAGCCGCTACGGCTACGAAAAAACGACCGTTTCCGACCTTGCGAAGGTCATCGGCTTTTCGAAGGCCTACATCTATAAATTCTTTGAGTCCAAGCAGGCCATTGGCGAGATGATCTGCGCGAACTGCCTGGGCGAGATCGAGACCGAGGTCAGGGCGGCCGTTGACCAGGCCGATCGGCCACCCGAGAAGCTGCGACGGATGTTCAAAGCCATCGTCGAATCAAGCCTGCGTCTGTTTTTCCAGGATCGCAAGCTCTACGAGATCGCGGCATCTGCTGCCACAGAGCGCTGGCAGGCCACGCTCGCTTATGAAGAGCACATTCAGGCGCTGCTGCAGGACATCTTGCAGGAAGGCCGGCAGAGCGGTGACTTCGAGCGCAAAACCCCTCTCGACGAAACCGCGAGGGCGATCTACCTGGTGATGCACCCTTACCTGAACCCGCTGCTCTTGCAACATAGCTTCGATTACACCGAGGTGGCGCCGGCGCTGCTGTCCAGCCTGGTGTTGCGCAGTCTTTCGCCGTAGCGCAAAAAATTATTTGGTGACTATTGACTGATTAGGTCACAAGTACCAGAATGAAGGTCCTGATCATCTCGTCAAGGGGACTTTCATGCTCCGGCGTCGTTTCACTACATTCGCTGCCTCTACCGTCATCTGTGCATTGCCGTTGGCGTTGGCCGCTTGCGGCGAAAAAGCACACTCCGATCCGCGCACCGAAGCACCGCTGGTGCGCGCCGCAATCGTTCAGGCGGCAACCCCTGCGTCCCGTTCGTTCACGGGAACCATAGCCGCTCGGGTACAGAGCGATCTGGGGTTTCGCGTCTCGGGTAAGGTGATGGAACGCCTGGTGGATGCCGGGCAAAGCGTCAAACGCGGCCAGCCGCTCATGCGCATCGACCCCGTCGATCTGAAGCTTGCGGCGAATGCGCAACAGGAGGTTGTCGCGGCCGCGCGGGCTCGGGCACGCCAGACGGCAGAAGATGAAGCCCGCTACCGCGACCTGCGCGGAACCGGAGCCATATCGGCCTCGGCTTATGACCAGGTCAAGGCAGCGGCAGATGCTGCCCAAGCACAGCTCAGCGCAGCTGAGGCTCAGGCTGACGTTGCCCGCAATGCGAGCCGCTATACGGAGCTGGTGGCCGATGGCGATGGCGTGCTCATGGAGACGCTGGCCGAACCCGGCCAGGTCGTCAACGCTGGACAGACCGTGATCCGCCTAGCCCACGCTGGCCGTCGCGAGGCGCTTATCCAGTTGCCGGAAACCCTGCGCCCCGCTATCGGATCGGTGGCGCAGGCCACGCTGTTCGGCAAAGAAGGCGTTGTCGTTCCAGCCAGGCTGCGGCAGCTCTCCAACGCGGCGGATCGACTCACCCGCACCTTTGAGGCGCGCTATGTGTTGGAGGGCGAGTTATCGAACGCACCGTTGGGCACCACGGTTGTGATTCAGATCCCGGATGGACGCTCCTCGGGACAAGACGGTCTGCACGTGCCGATTGGCGCCTTGTTCGATGCGGGCAAGGGGCCGGGGGTGTGGGTCATCCAGGGCGAGCCGGCCAAGGTCTCCTGGCGGCCGGTCGCAGTCCAGCGCGTCGATGACGCTGGTGCATACGTCACAGGTCAGATCAAGCAAGGTGAACGGATCGTCGCGCTCGGCGCGCATCTGCTGCGCGAGGGCGAGCAGGTCCGGGTGGCGGGTCTTGCCGTCGCCACTGCGACTGAGGGAGCACGTCCGTGAGCGTAGGCCGTTTCAACCTGTCAGCGCTCGCTGTACGCGAACGCGCCATCACGCTGTTCCTGATCCTCTTGATCTCGCTGGGCGGGGTCATGGCCTTCTTCAAGCTGGGTCGTGCGGAGGATCCGTCATTCACGATCAAGGTGATGACGATCATCACCGCCTGGCCCGGCGCTACCGCGCAGGAGATGCAGAATCAGGTCGCCGAGAAGATCGAAAAGCGCTTGCAGGAACTGCGCTGGTACGACCGCAGCGAGACCTACACCCGTCCTGGATTGGCTTTCACCACACTGACCTTGCTGGACAGCACCCCCCCATCGGAAGTGCAGGACGAGTTCTACCAAGCCCGTAAAAAGGTCGGTGACGAAGTACGAAATCTACCGCCCGGCGTGATCAGGCCGTTTCTCAACGACGAGTATTCCGATGTGACCTTCGCCTTGTACGCACTCAAGGCCAAGGGTGTGCCGCAGCGCGAGCTCGTTCGCGACGCGGAAACGCTGCGCCAGCGCCTGCTGCATGTGCCGGGCGTGAAGAAGGTCAACATCGTCGGCGAGCAGTCGGAACGCATCTATGTCGAGTTTTCACACGAGCGCCTGGCAACCTTGGGTCTCAGTCCGCAGGATGTGTTCGCCGCGCTCAACAGCCAGAACGCGCTCACGCCGGCCGGGTCCATCGAGACCAAGGGGCCAGAGGTGTTCATTCGCCTGGACGGCGCCTTCGACGAACTGCAGAAGATCCGCAACACGCCGGTGGTGGCACAGGGGCGCACGCTGAAACTGTCGGACATCGCCACGGTGAAGCGAGGCTATGAAGATCCGGCGACGTTCATGATCCGTAACGGCGGCGAATCTGCACTGCTGCTGGGCATCGTCATGCGCGACGGGTGGAACGGGCTCGACCTGGGCAAGGCGCTGGACAGCGAAGTGACTGCGATCAACGCCGAGCAACCGCTGGGCATGAGTTTGGCCAAAGTGACCGACCAGGCCGTCAACATCAGCTCGGCGGTTGATGAGTTCATGATCAAGTTCTTCGCCGCAGTGCTGGTGGTCATGCTGGTGAGCTTCGTGAACATGGGCTGGCGTGTCGGGGTTGTGGTTGCAGCCGCCGTGCCGCTGACGCTGGCCGTCGTCTTTGCGGTGATGCTCGCGACCGGCAAGAATTTCGACCGTATCACGCTGGGGTCGTTGATCCTGGCGCTCGGTCTGCTTGTGGACGACGCCATCATCGCCATCGAAATGATGGTGGTGAAGATGGAAGAAGGCTACAGCCGTATCGCGGCATCGGCCTATGCCTGGAGCCATACCGCAGCACCCATGCTGTCGGGCACGTTGGTCACGGCCGTGGGCTTCATGCCCAATGGCTTCGCCAGATCCACAGCCGGTGAGTACACCAGCAACATGTTCTGGATCGTGGGCATCGCGCTCATCGCCTCGTGGGTGGTGGCTGTGGTTTTCACGCCGTACCTCGGAGTCAAGCTGTTGCCTGACTTCAAGAAGGTCGAAGGCGGTCACGAGGCGATCTACGACACGCCACGCTACAACCGCTTTCGTCGACTGCTGGGGCGCGTCATTGCCCGGAAATGGATCGTCGCCGGCACGGTGATCGGACTTTTCGTGGTGTCGGTGCTCGGCATGGCGGTGGTCAAGAAACAGTTCTTCCCGATTTCTGACCGGCCTGAAGTGTTGGTCGAGGTGCAGATGCCCTACGGCACTTCGATTACCCAGACGAGCGCCACGGCGGAGAAGGTGGAAGCCTGGCTGTCCAAGCAGGCGGAGGCAAAGATCGTCACCGCCTACGTCGGCCAGGGTGCTCCACGCTTCTTCTTCTCGATGGGGCCGGAACTGCCCGATCCGTCGTTTGCCAAGATTGTGGTGCGCACGGACAACCAGAACGAGCGCGAAGCGTTGAAACACCGGCTGCGGCAGGCCATCGCCGACGGCTTGGCCCCGGAGGCACGCTTGCGTGTTACCCAACTGGTGTTCGGTCCGTATTCGCCCTTCCCGGTGGCCTATCGGGTCACTGGCCCCGATCCGGAGGTGTTGCGCAAGGTGGCGGACGAGGTGCAGCAGGTCATGGACGCCAGCCCGCTGATGCGCACGGTCAACACGGATTGGGGCGTGCGCGTGCCGACGCTGCACTTCACCTTGCAGCAGGATCGGTTGCAGGCCGTTGGGCTGAGTTCCAGTTCCGTGGCGCAACAATTGCAATTCCTGCTCAGCGGTATTCCCGTCACCGCTGTGCGCGAAGACATTCGCACGGTGCAGGTTGTCGCGCGCTCGGCGGGCGCCAACCGGCTCGATCCGGCCAGGATTGGTGATTTCACGCTGGCTGGCGCCAATGGGCAGCGCATTCCGCTCTCACAGGTTGGCAAGGTCGAGGTGCGCATGGAAGAGCCGGTCATCCGCCGACGCGATCGTGTGCCGACGATTACCGTTCGGGGCGACATCGCCGAAGGCTTGCAGCCGCCGGACGTGTCGACGGCCATTTCCAAGCAGCTCCAGCCCATCATGGAAAAGCTGCCGAGTGGCTATCGCATCGTGGAGGCGGGCTCCATCGAAGAATCCGGCAAGGCGACGGTGGCCATGCTGCCGATCTTCCCCATCATGCTGGCCGTCACCCTGCTCATCATCATCCTGCAGGTCCGCTCGATGGCGGGCATGGTGATGGTCTTCCTGACCAGTCCGCTGGGACTGATCGGCGTGGTGCCGACGCTGATCTTGTTCCAGCAGCCCTTCGGCATCAATGCGCTGGTTGGCTTGATCGCGTTGTCGGGCATCCTGATGCGCAACACGCTGATCTTGATCGGACAGATTCGTGAAAACGAACAGGCCGGGCTGGATCCATTCCGTGCTGTCGTCGAAGCGACTGTGCAGCGCGCGCGTCCGGTGATCCTGACAGCACTCGCTGCGATCCTGGCCTTCATCCCACTGACCCATTCGGTGTTCTGGGGAACGCTGGCCTACACGCTGATTGGCGGCACCTTTGCGGGGACGATTCTGACGCTCGTGTTCCTGCCGGCCATGTATGCCATCTGGTTCAAGATCAGGCCGGCTCCCTCGCAAAGCTGATCATCCGCTCATTCCCAGCAATTCTCATTTTGGCGATGGCTGGCTAAAGTAACCAGTCCCCCTTGACTGGAAGTACCCTGGATGAGCGTACCGTTTGGTCGCGCCGTCCTGATGTTGGACGACATTACGAAACAAATCCGCCGGACCTTCGAGCGATTTACCGATCCACGTCGGGGGAAGAACACCCGTTACATCCTGGTGGACGCGGGGTTGAGTGCCTTCTCGGTATTCTTCATGCAAAGTCCGTCATTTTTGGAATACCAGCGCAGCTTGGATCAGCGGTTGGGCAAAAACAACGCCCAGACCCTGTTTGGAGTCCACCAGATCCCGTCGGACAATCAGATTCGCCACTTGCTCGACGCCACCGAGCCGGGGCAGGTGAAGCCGCTGTTTTCCTATCTGTTTCAGGCGTTAAACCAGGCGGGCGTGGTCGAGACCTACCGCTCGGTGAACCAGACCTTGTTGCTGGCCTTCGATGGTGTGGAGTATTTTTCCTCGCACGCGATCCATTGCCCAAACTGTTCGACCCGGCAGCACGCCAACGGCTCGGTGACGTATAGCCATACCGCGCTGACCCCGGTGCTGGTGAAGCCCGGAGTAGACAAAGTCATCCCGCTGGCTCCGGAATTTGTTCGACCGCAGGACGGCGCGGCGAAGCAAGACTGCGAACTCAACGCGGCCAAGCGCTGGCTGGCCGACTGGGGCGACGACTATAGTCCGTTCGGGGTCACCCTCTTGGGGGACGATCTGGATTGCCACGAACCGTTCTGCCGCGAGGCATTGCAGCGGGGATTCGGTTTTATCCTGGTCTGTAACGGCGTCCCATCCCACCGTGTCCGAATGGGTCGAGTTTCTGGACCGGGGCGGGGCTGTGCGGACCGTGGTCCAGCGCCGCTGGACCGGCCAACGCCGCGAGATCGATACCTATCGCTATGCGCCCGCCATTCCCCGGCGCGATGGGGAGGATGCCCTGTTGGTCAACTGGTGCGAACTGACCATCACCGAGGACAGTGGTCGTAGGCTCTACCACAACACGTTTGTGACCCACTGCGCCCTTGATGACTGCACGGTGTCCGAGGTTGTCGCAGCCGGGCGCTGTCGGTGGAAGATCGAAAACGAAAACAACAACACCTTGAAAACCAAGGGCTATCACTTCGAGCATAACTAACGTGAGTTCCGTTTATTATTCATTGCAAGTCAATAGCTTAAGATCATTTTGAGACAAATTCAGCGAGGGTTTGCGAGGTTGATGGGTGTAAGCCACCAAAGCGGCCAAGACATTGACCATGGCGTTGACCACGCTGCGATGCCGGGTGTGCTCGATCTGCTGAATGTTCTTGATCTGGTCGTTGATGGATTCGATGATGGCCCGCTTGCGCAACAATAGCTTATCGACCATGGGCATCCATTTGTTGCGCATGTTCCGGCGAATTTTGGTGATCAACTGTAACCCTCGTTCCCAGAGTTCGTCGAACAATTGTTGGGAAATATAACCGCGATCGCCGATCAATTTGCCGGTCAACCCCGCTGTCAATTCGGGTACCGGTTCGCGATCATCGACGTTGCCAGGGGTGATACGCAAGGCCAGCAGTTCGCCCCGGTCATTGACGACGAGATGGAGCTTGAAGCCGTAAAACCAGCCCATGGAGGTTTTGCCTCGGCGGGCCACCTGCTTGAACACCTGGTGGCTGTGAATACGGTCAAGTCTTATTGTTGCTGGAAAAAAGGAGACGGGATGCGGTGGGTGATGC
>JARSSH010000055.1 GCA_029624815.1 Candidatus Competibacter sp. | reverse complement strand
CGGTTTCCGAGATGGGCACGGTTGGCTTCAACCTACTGCGCCAGGATCCGGCCAGCGGTGAGTTTGTCCAGATCAACGATCACTTGTTGCCGGGGTTGCTGACCGCCCCGCAAGGCGGCGTTTACCGCTACCCGGATCGGGCGGTGACGCCGGGCGAAACCTATACTTATCGGTTGCAAGAAATAGAGGCGCGCGGCGCCATCCGCAGCTACGGCCCGTTCACCGTTACTGCCGGCGTTGGCAAGCAACTCGCCCGCACCGAACAGGCGCAATCGCTCGCCGCAGCCGAAGCCACTCCACGCGCTGATGGCTACGAACGCGCTGCCCACGTCCCCACTGGACGTACGATTCCATCGCGCGCAATGCGACGATTGGAAGCCACAACTCAGGCGAAAACGCCCAAGGCGGCGGTCCGCATCCGCATTGAGCGGGAAGGCTTGTATGTCGTGGACGCTAACCAAATCGCCACCGCATTAGACGTCGATCCACGGCAGATACAGACCTGGATCGCCCAAGGTAAGCTACGTCTTCAGAATAAAGGCCAGTCGGTTGCCTGGATGGCGGATCCTAGCGGTAATCAACTGTATTTCTACGGCCAGCCGCTCCAGGGCACCGATAGCGCCTACACCCGCTTCAACGTCTACTGGCTGGATCAAGCGAACGGCCTGACGATGAACGTGTTAAAAGGAAAGGCGCCAATTCCGACCACCAGCATGCAGCCCTTCCAGTCCAGCATCCATGTGGAAGAAAACCGCTACGCGTTCCCGTATTTGATCACCGATCCCGATGCCGACTTCTGGTACTGGGATTATGTCGTGGCGGGTGGCTATACTCCGACGTTCGCGGTACCCACGCCAGGAGCGGTGGCGGGCACCGCGACGCTCCGCGCCTACCTGCAAGGGGGAACTGATCTGGTTACCGGCCACCACCATCATGCACATGTGTTGGTCAACGGTGTGGAGGTCGGTGACGCCGTGTGGGAAGGCATCACGCCCTATGTATTGACCACCACCTTCGATGCATCTTTGCTTGTCGATGGTAATAATACGGTAACGGTGAGCGGCGCCCTCGACCCGAACATATCCTTGAGCACATTCGCGGTAAACGGCTTCGACCTCGATTACCCGCGCGCCTACCAGGCAGTCGATAATCAATTGCGGCTGCGCGGCGCGGGCAACTTCGTGGTCACGGTCGACGGTTTCAGCGGCTCCAATATCGCGGTGCTAAATATCAGCGACCCGCGCAAACCGCAGTGGCTGGCGGCCACCACCATCCCATTAGCCGGTGGAATGGTTAGCTTCATTCCGGCCACGCGTGCCGACGACTATATCGCCGCCATCGCGGCAACTCCTGTGTCGGTGGACGGCACCGCCGCACCCACCCTGAAAACCCAGAACAGCGGAACCAATTACCTGGTACTCGCGCCTAGTTCCCTGCGAACCGGTGCCGATACCTTGGCGACCCATCGTGGCGGCAAGGTGGTAGAGTTGCAAGACATCTACGACACGTTCAACAATGGCATCGTCAACCCCAACGCCATCCGTGACTTTCTAAGCTACGCCTATCGCAGCTGGCAACCGAAGCCGCGCTATGTAGTGCTGGTAGGCAAGGGCACCATCGACCCGAAAGACTACCAACACCTTGGCACCAATCTGTTCCCGGTACTGATGACGGTAACACCAGACGGTCTGTTCGCCACCGACAGCCGCTACGCCGATCTCGACAACAACGGCGTGCCAGAACTCGCCATCGGTCGGATTCCCGCATTGACGGCCGATGACGTGACGCAATATGTCGCCAAGCTGCAAACCTACGAAAGCGGCCGCTCTTCCGCCACGGCGCTACTGGTGGCTGATAACCCCGACAGCGCCGGCGATTTCGCTGCTAACAGCGACGCGGTGGCGCGATCGCTTCGCGCTAAGAAGGTTGCGACCAAACTGATCTATTACCAAAGTGGGACACCGGCCGACACAACGCGCCAAAGGATCATCGATGACGTCAACGCCGGCGTGGGGATAATCAATTACGTTGGCCACGCCGCAGTCACTCAGCTTGCCCACGAAGGACTGCTGCGCATCAGTGACGTCAGTCAACTTACCAACAGCAGCCAGTTGCCTTTATTCTTGGGATTAACCTGCTACATGGGTAATGGTAGCTTTCCGGGGTTTGATTCCCTAGCCGAGACTTTATTGTGGCAACAAGATGGAGGCATCGTCGCCGCCTTGGCCCCCGTGGGGATGTCCGATAATGACCAAGCACATATCCTGAACCTGAGCATCGTTGATGCGCTGTTCAGCGGCGGCGCAAACTCTACCTTGGGAGATGCGACCAACGCTGCCCTCACTAACTTGGCCAGAAAGGGCGGTCAGCGTTATATGCTGGATATTTACCAAGTGTTTGGCGATCCAGCCCTGCATATTCATCCGTAAGGAATACCCAATGATTGTTGACGAATCCACTTCTAAAGATCCAATGTGCCAGACTGCGCAACCGCCAGATGGAAGAATTAGAAAAGCATATCAACGGCCACAGATTCTCTCGCGGGCGCCGCTGGAAGCAATGGCGGGGGTCTGTTCGCCATCACCACCTGGCAAAAGCGGCCTTCCTTGTACCTCTAATTCGTCCTAACTTTTAAATTTGTTGAGCGCCCGCCTCCCGGCGGGCGCGGTTTTTCTAGCTTACTGAAGCTCGCTGGCGCAGTTCCAGCAACCGTCGGGCAGCGGAATAGAGATTGGCGGGATCGCCGGTTTCCTGCTCCGCCAAACCGGGGCAAAACCCAAACCCCGGCGTGCCATGCTGGCGAATCCCCTGCTTGACCTCCACCGCCAGCCGGCGGACCTCGGCCAACGCCCCGGAATGTCGCCAAATGGTTTGAATGGACTGCTCATGCAGATTGCCCACCCGCCGCCGCCACTGCACACACGGATAGACATTGCCGAAGGGATCGATGGTCACCGTGGCGGAACCGGCTCCGCAATGCTTGGCGCCGATGGTCTCGGCGGTGGCGTCCGCCGGGCGCGGTTCCTGATCAATCCGGTGCGTGGTAGCCCGCTGCCGCTGAAGCGCGAATAGTCGTGCCACACCCGCGTGGGACGGTGCAATCTGTAACGGGCCAAAATCCCCATCGTCGCGCGGCGTGATCTGCGTATCGAATTGGATCGGCAAACCCCAATCGTCCGCCAGTGCGAACATTGCTTCTATCTCTGATTCGTTCCAAGCGGTCAGCGGACTATTCAGCTTGATCCTCAAGCCTAGTGCCCGCATTTCGCGCAGGTTGGCCAATAGTTTCCCAAAACTGCCCGGTACCCGAGTTTGGCGGTCGTGAGTTTCTGGGTGGGCGCCATGCAGGCTGACTTCGACGATGAAGGGGTCCACTTCCCTTAGCAACCGCCGCGCCAACCGGTCATTCAGGGCATGACCGTTGGATTTCACCCGCACCATGAAGCCCAAATCACGCGCTTGACGGCCCAATGTGAAGAAGTCAGCGCGCGCAAGTGGTTCGCCGCCGGAAAACGTCAGACTCAAAGTGCCGAGTGCACGCAAGTCCTCGAAAAAACGGATATATTGTTTCGTACCAAGCGGAACGCCCCGAAGATGAGGATCGTTGTAGCAAAAGAAACAATTCAGATTGCAACGGTAGGTCAACTCGACCAACACCGAAAACAGAATGTTTTCCCGCCAAGTGCGCTGAAGCGTATCGGTAAACGCCATGGGAGGGGCCTCGCAGTGGGTTAAAGGGGGGTGTTCTTCTCCCTTAGGTGGAAGAGTGGCGCAGCACGCGCTAAGCGGCGACCTGCTCAATCACTCCCGCGTCCACCAACTCCTGCAGGTAAGCCAACACGTCCCGTTCCAGGGTAACCCGGTCGATATCATATTCGGCATCCAGCGCGTCCAGCAGACCGCTCACCGAAACGGCTGCCTCCAACAATTCCAGTACCCGAATTCCGATCTCGTTCAGCACCAGCACCTCGCCCACTGTCTGCCGGACCACGACCCCCTCATCCCCGATATTGCGGTAACGGGTATCGGCACATCGCTTCAATATCACGTTCGCTTCTATCATGAATTTTCTCCACTCCGCAGCAAAGCCCAAAATCGGTCATCCCGCGCAAAGGTCAGCGTCCGAACCGGCAACCTGGCGTTCAAAACTTGCAGTTGATCGAACAATTGATCGCGACGATAAGGATTGCGATTGATAAACGGCGCGCAGCCAAGCAAGGCAGCGACGGCCGCAGCGGGCCGCAGGATCTGCAATGTGGGGTCTGGCCCTTTTTCCAGGCGGCACAGCGCACGTACTGGATAGAACCCATCGGCCCCGCCCACCGTCTGGCCGAAATCGCCCGCGAAGGGCAATTTTTCCACCATCACGGCGGCTGACGTCACCCGTAGGGCGTTCATGTCATCGCTCAAAACCGCGTGGCCGGCGGCGAAACTCAAGTACGAAATCGTGGACTTGCCCGCCCCAGATGGTCCAAAGAACACATAGGCGTCGTCACCGTTTACCACCGCCGCGCTGCTATGCAGCAACACACCGCCCTGTTCGAATAGATGGTAGGCGACGACGACCCGGAAAAAGTTTTCAAAAATAGAATGAGACACCAGCCGACTGTCTTCCGATGTCCACAGCGCCGCCCGCAACCCAGGCATCCAGTCTAGTCGAGCCATGAAATGAAAGCCGGCGATGCTCACTGCGTCCGGCGCGTAGTCCAAATCGAGTTCGAACGACCAGACTCGCCCGTTATCAAAAAAATCATCGGCCGTCGCGCGGAAAACCTGGATCTCCACCGCCGCTGGCGATTCCTCGTCTGGCGGCAAACACAATTCGCCGAACCGTTGGCGCGCCGCAGTCGCTTGGATTGCGCTTAGACCCACCCAAGCATAGACATTGCCCGCAAAGCGGATCATTACCTGTTCGTCCCCCCATGGCTCGCCGCTAGACCGGGCTGGGAACAAGTCGGGATAGTTCAGGAAACTCTCGCCAAAACTCATCGGCACAAGATTCTCATGTGGATCAAAACGAACCGGAAGAAACGGAGCACAGCCTTCACCCGGTGGGCAAGCGGCACCCGAACCAGCCACTCGGAGCAGTCCCCACCGCATACTTTGCCGATGATCCGTTCCGTAGGCAAGGCGGCATCAGGCCAGCGGGCATTATCGGCCTGAGTCAACCAGCGCCATCCCCGCCCCTTGGAATAACAGCCCAACAGCCGGTGAACCAGCAAGCGACCATCCGGCGCATGGACGACCATTAGATCACCGGGCCAGTAAAACCGCTGGCGAACCACCTGGATCATCGCCCCGTTCGCAAGCAGGGGCACCATACACTCACCGCTGACCCGCAAGCTCACCGGCGACTCGACCGCCAGTTCGCGCAGCCCGCGAACGATACGGGTGGAAACAAACGCCATCAATACAACCCCCTAAGAATCTTTGAAAAATTTCCAGACGTCCGCCACGACCCGGCGCACGTACAGCCACGGCGGTAGCCAGCGATTGACATCCGCGAGTTCGATAAACTTCCGCACTCTCCGACGGTCATGGCCTGTACCAGCGGATGTATATCGTACAGCCAGATCACGAAACCACCTGTCCGCCTTCACGATGCGCCCTCCATCCGACCTTTCCCGGTCTCCCGCAGTTGTTGCGTCCACGACTGGGCGTAGCGCCCGCCTCGCGCCAGCAATTCGGCGTGACCGCCGGATTCGAGAATGCGGCCCTGCCCCATGACATGGATGACGTCGGCGTGCAGGGCGGTGGTGAAGCGGTGGGTAATCACCAGGGCGGTGCGGCCGGCGGCCAGATCGCGAAACCGCGCCAGCCAGTCGGCTTCCGCCCAGGAATCCATGGCGCTGGTCGGCTCGTCCAGAATCAGCAGCGCGGATCGCCGCAGAAAAGCCCGCGCCAGCGCCAGCCGCTGCCATTCGCCCACGCTCAGCTCCGCGCCGCCGAACCATTTGCCCAACACCGTCTCATAGCCGTGGGGCAAGCGCTGGATCGACTTCTCGGCTCCGGCGGCCTCGGCAGCGGCGACCATGGCCGCCTCATCCGACGCGACCGCCAGATCGCCACAGGCGATGTTGTAGGCGACGGTGTCATGATAATGGACCGGCTCCTGAAACAGCACCGTGATCCGTCGGCGCCAGTCGGCCAGCGCCAGTTCGCGCAGGTCGATCCCATCCCAACTGACCCGGCCCGCCTCCGGGTCGTACAAACGGCACAGCAGCTTGAGCAGCGTGCTCTTGCCCGCGCCGTTCTCACCGACGATGGCCACGATCTGGCCGGCGGGGAGGGTAAGATCGAAGCTGTCCAACGCCAAGCGCTGGCTGCCGGGATAGCGGAAACTCACCTTTTCCAAGCGGATCGTGCCCGGCGCATCCGACGGCGGGGACGAGGGATCTCGCGGCTCCGCGATCAGAGGACGCAAGGCCAGGAATTCGTAAAGATTACCTAGAAACAGGAGGTTGCTGTACATCTCGCCGACGCTGCCCAGCGCGGTGCGCAACAATTTTTGCCCTTGGCTGAAGACCTGATAGAACAACGCCAGATCGCCCAGGCTGGCCAAACCTTGCATCAGCCGTCCGACCATCCAGGCGATGGTCAACCCCATCGCCAGCAATGCGGCGGCGTCCGCACCCAATTCGGCCCACATCTGCTGGCGGGCGAGTTGCAAGCGCTCGCCGCGCAGTCTGGCCCGCACGGCGCGGTAGGCGGTCCGAAACGAGTCGCCGAGGTCGAACAGACGCAGTTCCGCCGCCGCCCGGTCCCAGGTCAGCATCCAATCGTAATAGTTCGCGCGGCGTTCGTGGCCGGTATTGCGAACCCGCCATCGATGAAAGCGCATGATGGTGCGCGCCGCCACCCACAACGCCGGCAGCGCGCCGCCGATCAATACCAGCGGCAGCCAGGGCGCGTACCCCCACAATATGCCGGCCATCGCCAGCAAGGTTAGGCCGTTCTGGGTCAGGTTGCCAATGTTTTCCAGCAGCGCCCGCGGACGGTCGCGCGCGTCCACCCGCGCCCGGTGCAACTGATCGTAGTATTCGGGGGTTTCGTAATAGCTCAGGTCCAAATGGGCGGCTTGAGCATGAATCCGATCATCGAGATCATCGCGCAACCACTCGGCCTGAGCGGTGCGCACCCAGGCGGAAATACTGCGCAAGCCCTCCGTAAGCAACAGCAATCCCGCCATCAGCGCCACCCAAACCAGGCTTTGCCGCAGCGCCGGCCCGTCTCCCGGCGCTTGCACCGTGGCGACCAGGCTATCCACCAGAGTGCGGGTCAGCAGCACCACCGCGACGGGCAGCAAGCCCTGCGCCACCATCAGCACCGCCCAAGCCAGCGTCCAACCGCGGGTCGCGCGCCAGATCAGTCCCAGCGCCCACGGCAGATGAGGCAACTGCGCCAGCGCCTTGCGGAACCGCTCGGTCAAATAGGCGGTACGATTCGACATGCCTTCAGTCGCCGAGACTGCATTCGCCGCCGCTACTGGGCATCCGCTTTAAACAACCACTCCCGCAGCGCGGCGCGTCGGCGCACGGTTTCGGTCAGTTCCCGGTCGCCGCGCAGCAGACGCCATGCCACCGCCCCATGGCGTCGCATCAAGTCCCTTATTCGCACCAGATAATACCCATACAGCACCCATGATCCTGGGGGAATCGGATACATATAGGTCATTTCTTCCCGGCTGGGGAACAAGCGCCGCCACAGCACCCTCGCCCAATCGCCAAGCCGTCCCGGCTTGAAAAAGTCGATTGTGTTCGAGGTCATCGCCATCGTCTCCGCGCCCGCGCCGAACAGCCGCCGTTCGACCTGTTCGATCACCCCGGCCGGCGGATCGACTGGCTTCAGCGCGGACAGAACTTCCTCCGGCACGGCGGCGCCCATTCGGACGCTGGCCAGATAAAGGATCAAATAGACGCCCTTGCACCAGCGATGGCGCGAAACCCGCGCGCGCAACGCCGACCAATCGATCTCCGGCTCGAACCGTTCGATGAAAATCGCGATGTCGCACAACCCTCGCAATCCGAAAGCGAATTCGTGCTGGTAGGACGCATGCAGGCAAAGATGCAGCAGAAAATCCTCAATCGACAGTGTCATGGCGTCGATCTCGGCGATGCGGATCGTCCGGGCGTTTTGCCACAGTTCCTTGTCATCCATGCCGTCCTTTTTGTCGGAGATCCCGGCGATCCTGATCGTCCAATGTATTTCCACCGGCGCGAAGCCACCCGGCTTCCGGCAAACGAAGTCCTTGCCGAACGATGGAATCAGGGTCTCGGTCGCGGGATAAAGCAACCGATAGCCCAGTTCCTTCACCACCCGCCACGCCTCCCGCGCCTGGCTTGCGGGAACCAGCAGATCGATATCGCCCATCGGCCGCAGGGCGATATTGCGATAAACCTGCTCGGCCAAATACGCGCCCTTTAATACGACCACCGGAATTCCGGCCGCGCGCAGCGCCAACAACAGCGGTCGCAGTTCTTCGTAAAGACGCATATTGCACGCCGCGGTATTGAGATACAAACCGCGCAGTCGCTTCCGAACGCCATCCGGCACACACCCGGCCAGTGGGGGCGCCTTCAAGCGCCGATACAGCAGAGGCGCCACGCCGTGCCGGGTCGCCATCTCGATCAGGGCTGTCCATCCCTCGTCGGTCAAAACCGACAAAGCAGCCGGATCGAGCCGATGTTCATCCCGGTGCAAGCAGTCCAGCAGGGTTGCGCAAGTCGTTATTTCCAACCCAATCTCCTCGTGGCGATGCGGGCGAACCACGCGCCGATTCCCGACCGTTAGGCCGCTTCGAGCAAACCGCTGGCGAGCATCTCGTCCGCAAGCCGCAGGAGATCGGCCTCCAGTTGGGTTTCGGTCACGTCGAACTCCTCCAACATCTTGGCAAGGACCGCCGCCAGCGTGCCTTCCGCTTCGAGCAGTTCGAGAAAGCGGCTGCCCACCGGATCGAGACCAAAGTAGATTCCGGATTCGAGATTGAGGAGGACGGTCTCATCGCCGACCTGGCGAGTGACTACCTGCTCGGGAATTTGCAAACGCGCGTCGCGGGTCAACATCGAGCGGCTTTCCACTGTGGTTGCCATCCATCATTCGGTTGCGGAAGCGTCATTCCCTGCCGCCTGGGGAACCAGGTTTTCAAAGATCTCTTCAAACGGGATCGAAATGTTCAAGGCCGGAAACACGCATTCCCCGCAACCCGGAAGAGATTCGTGAAACAACCAGTCGTTTTCCGGAGTGCGCCGGAATGTTTCCACGCGGCGCGCTTCGATATCCACCAACACATACTCCCGTAAGGACGGCAGCGTGCGGTAAGCCGCGAACTTGTTGCCCCGGTCGAAGGCGGCGGTGGACTCCGACAACACCTCCACGATCAAGGTCGGATGGGCAATGAACTGACTCGCCGCGTGATCGCGCGGATCGCACGACACCACCACATCCGGGTAGAAAAAGGCATCCGCCGCTTCCACCCGCAATTTCAAATCCGCGACATAGGCCTGACAGGGTCCGCCGCGCAACCGTTGCTTGAAAGCGGCGGCTAGGTTTAGGGACACCACTACATGCTCGCGTCGCGCGCCCGCCATGGCGAACACTTCACCGGCGATAAACTCATGCTTTTCTTCTTGCCGCTCTTCCCAGGCAAGATAAGCTTCGACACCGAAAGCGGTTTGGACGGCCAGATTCGTCATGTCAACCTCTCCCCAACTTACCACACACTACCCACACATGGTCGTACCTCCGGGAAATCATACGCCATCGCCCTCATGGCGTGCGTGTTCCACGATGGCCTCCCGGACATGCGCCAAATCCTCGAACCGCCTTGGATAATCGAGACGGTAATGAATCGGCTCAGTTCGAAAACATCCCCTCAAGCCGCTTGCGTCCAGGGAAAATGCCGCGCGATCGATCGCGCGGCGGGAACAGTCATTGAAACGCAGGCGCGTCCCTTCCTACCCAGGCCAATACCCATCATCCAAAACCTGTTCCAGTGAGAACGACGCGGTTTCCGGAAAGGTCGGTTCCGGCAAATTGGTTTCGCGGACGGCGATCAGGCGCGCATCCGCATAGGCATCCACGAACGCTTCATTCAGGCAGGATTTCAGTCCCGGATTTTTCCTCAAAAGGCGCGCGATCCGCTGCCGCTGCTCCTTGATGGTGGCAATCCAGCTATTGCCGCGCCGTTCCGGCTGGAAAATCCACTTCAGCAAATGCGCCATCAACACGCCCAATCGGCTCTCCAGCTCTCGCTCTTTAGTCGCGCCCATGTCTTCCAGTTCCTCGGCGACGTACTCGCAATCGATTTCCGCCCATCGGCCTTCCCGCAGCAACTGGGCGTTATGCATGGCCCACGAGTAGAAATCGTGGTCGTGGTGAACAACGGTTGTCATCGCGGCGTTCTCCTGAATTCATCTGTTCGAGAATAAGCCAATTCGGTTGCGGATTTTGTGCAAACGGTCAAAGACCCCGAAAAGCCGCAAAGCGCGAACCTACATCCAACTCACCGTTCAACGCCACCCCTTCGCGCTCCACCCAGGCATGCGCCTCGAACCGTCCCTGCTCCTTGCGCACCCCAATCCGCAATTCACTGGCGATGCCCTGACGCCCCAGCAGCCACCACAGCGTCAGCGAGCGATGCAGGCAGGTGGGAGCGTGCAGGCTCCACACCGCCGCGCCCTGTACCAAACGAGCCAAAACACAGGCTTGATCCGCACGCTGCATTTCATCGCCGACGGTTGGAGCGATTGTCCCGATCCCGCGCTCCAGGAACCTGTACACACGCTGAAAGCCCGCCCAGCGCAAGGCCAGCGCAACGCCATGCAACATGAACCACGCTTGCATCAGCCGCCCGCGCTCGGCCCACGACAGCCGCCAGACGATCAAGCCATGCCGCCGCAATCGAGACCCGCAAATACGCATCGCACCCTCACTCATTCGCCGCTCGTCCCGGCCACTTCAGCAACAACCGTCCGGCGTTCGCCAACTGCCGACGCAGCAGCGTCCAGTTTTCTTCCCGTATCCGCCGGTCCAGACAGCGCAGAAACCGCGCCTTGATCGCTCCATCCCGCTGGTCGAGCATCGCCGCCCATAAGGCGTCGTCCACGTTGTACGTCCGATCTTCCGCCAGGCAGACGGGAATGACGGTCTCCACCGGAACCGCCAAATCCCCCGCTACCGCCTCCACCGCCGCGCGGATATTCGTCGCCTTGCTTCCCTGGGGATTCAGCAGATCGTAGGGCGGTTGCCATTCGCGCGGCGGGCGCAACTGGTCGATATGGCTGACCGCGACCAGCACGGGCGGCGGGCGGCGATCCGGGCGTTCGGCGAATCCGGCGCGCACAGCATCCAGGCGCAACCGGTCCAAGTGGCGGTCGGGACGATGGGCGGCGCACACCCATAGAATGAGATCGGACTCCATCGCCGCTTTCCGCAAGGCTTTTTCACCCAGCCATTCGGTATCGCATCCCGGCGTGTCGAAAATCAGCGCGGCGGTCAGTCCTTCACGCTCCAATCGATAGGGCCGCAATCCCATCGTCGTGTCCGGCAGCGCATCGGTGGCGGCGGTCAAGCGGCCGAAGAGCGCATTGATCAGGCTGGACTTGCCGGCGTTGGTCCGACCCAGCACCACGATGCGCAAGGGCTCGCCCGTTCCGATGGTCTCTTCGGCGACCCTGGCCAAATCGGCGCGGGAGACGGGCGTCGGCTTGGCGTCCGGGTCGCCCTCGGTCAGGGTCAGCCGCCCGCTGTACAACGCAACCGCGTAATAGCCAACCTTGCGGACATATTCCCGCAACAACCAGCGCCGAATCTCCGTCCATGCCTGACCATACGCCTGACCACGCAAGCGACCCCCAGCCTCGCTCAACAGGGCATCCAGTGGATTGACGACCAGCCGACCGGCGCGATAGAGGTTCATCAACCGCTCGGCGGTATCCTTCCAGCGCCAGGCGTGGAGCAGATCGCCGATCTTCAACTGGTGGCTGAGTGGAATGCGATCGGTGACGGTGGCGCGGAGGTCGCGGCTGGCCCGCTCAACGATCGACAAGGTATGTGGAACGGTCAGTTCCAGCAACGGCCGTTCTTCCTCCGGGTGGTAGTAGCGGGCGACGGCATCCAACGTAGTCTGGCCCAAGCTCCACAGCCGGCCGCCATCGTTCAACGGCCAGTCTTCCGGTTTCACGGTTTCCGCCAATTGTTCCACCACCGCCCAGGCCCCGTCCGCTTTGGGCGGCCAGCGCGGATCGGGGGCCGTCGCGGCGCCGGCCAGCAGGCGACGATCCCGACGCAACAGCCAGACTTGTAAACCGTAACCGGCGGCACTGCACAACACCATGGCCAGCAGCCACCACGGCAAAGCCTCTGCCCGCCACAACCAAAACAACCCCAGCGGAACCAGCGCGACGACCGGCAGCGCCCACAGCAACAGCGCCAGCACGCGCAGGCGATCAAACCGGTTGAACAGGGTTTTCACGACTGATCTTCCCCCGGCGACTTCTTGAAAAGATTCGCACCGCTGGCCAGCGCCTCGGCGTAAACCCGGCGCAGCATCTCGGCGTCCACCAAACGGTGTTGCCGCCGGATGGCAAAGTAATAACCGGCCGCCTTGCCGAGTGCGTAGGTGGTCGCGCCGCTGGCGGTCGCGCCCCACATCGCCCCGACCGTTTGCCCCCATCCAGGAATCAATTTCACTACTTCCCGGCCCAACAGCCGCGCGACATAGGATGCGCCAATGCCCACGCCCAGCAGGCCGAAAAACTCGGAAACCGCTCGCCGATCCCAAATCTGTCCATACAGCGCGGCCAGACCGTGCAACAACTTGGCCTGCACCGCCGGCACGCCGACCAGATCCACCAGCGGCAACGCACCGACGCCGGCCGCCGCCAGCGCATGGCCGACGATATGAGGGTGGGCGGCGCGTTCGTAGACATCGCGGACACCGGCATCGCCCCGCAGCATCGCTTGCAAACCCAGGGCTGAAACTGCCTCGATGGCGCTCCACAAGGCCTCCAGGCCGTAGTTTGCCGGTTCGTAACCATCCTCGGGCAGGGTCAGATCGACCGGAACCCAGCGCACCGGCGCCACGCCGGGCAACTCTCCCAATCGGTCGCGCTGCGTGCGCAGGGCGCGAGTCAGATCGTGGGGCGCCTGCGGCGGCCACGGTTGCCGATCATAGGGATAGGGCAGGATATGTTCGCCACCGGGCGGATAGGCTTCGTGCAAGCCGGTCTGGGCAACGAGCACCGGCCATTCGGGATGGCGCTTGCGGACCTGGCGCAGCACCTCGAACACCGCGTCCTGACGGATATCGGTCGCTTTGATCGCTCCGAGCAGCAGATGAGCTTGCGACTCGCAGTAGCGAATGTCCTCGGCCGGATCGTAGGCGACTTCGCCCAGCCCGCGGGTATCGAGAAAGCGCAGCACCGGCGCTTCGGCGGGAAAATCGTAGAAACGGGCGGTGCGGGTGCAGGGCTGGAAACCGTTGCCGATTTCGGCGGTCTCGCTGCCGGTCAGGGCGCGGACGATCGAGGTTTTGCCAGCTTGCGCCTTGCCGATCAGCCACAGCACCGGCAACGGTTGCCGCGCCCGCGCCTCGCGCAAGGCCGCGTCCAGCGCCTCATCATCGACGCGGGGGTGCAACAAGGCATCGCGCAAACGATGCCAGTAGTCGGGCCAGTTCGAGTGAAACGCCATCCGCAAAATCCTTCGGTAAACCAACCGCATCATTCATCGCATGATGTTCCCAAGTGTCGCCGTCCCGGCCGCCACGTTCAATCCACACGCAAAAAAACACCCCCCTTGTCGCCAAGGAGGGCGCGGGTTCAGCCAGCAACGGATTACCGTCGCGGTTGTTACCGCCATTCCTCGCCACGGTCGTAGCGCGGCGGGGGCGGCGCGTAGTCATCGTCGTCCTCCTTCCAGAATCGGTTGCGCGGAGGACGCCGCCCGCCGTCGCAGTCGATCACGCCCTGGCGGCACAGCGTATCGCGCCAAGTGTACTTCAGGAAATATTGGGCGAACGGCCGCGGCAACGGTTCGAACTCCACCCGTCGCGACGGCGACCATTCGCTCTCGCCGTAGCCGGTGCCCGGCTCCGCCCGCCCGCCCGGCGTGGTGCCGAGCGGCGCGGACTTCTCCGACCGCAACCCGCGCTGATCGCTGTAACCCGGCCCGTCCTGAGCCCACGGCTGCGGCGGTGGCCTGTAGGGCGCCCGCTCCCCGAACGCCGCCACCGCGATCACCCCCATCGCCGAATAATCGCCCCAGGCGCCGGAGTAGGAATCGCCGGCGTCGGTAAAATAAAAGCGGTTGACCCGATTCTTGCCGGTCCGCCAGCCTTCATACGTCTCCTGCTGGTAGGGCCCAAGCACGTACATCCGCTCGTCCGGGCGCAGGTTGGAGCGGTCGCCGGAAATGACGTTGCGGCCGTCCACCGCGATCACCACGCCGACCCGCTGGTTGGTGCGGTTGCGGATCTGGATCGAATAGTTCTGGCCGCGCGTCGCCTCCAAATACGCCTTGAATACTCGCGATCCCCGCCCGTCGAGCGGATACTGGGGATACGGCCGGCCGCGATCGTTGACCACCTCCACCTCCACGTTGCCGGTATCGAGGCGCTGCGCCCCAGCCAGCGCCGGCGCCAGCAGCGCTAATGTCGCCATCAGTCCTATTTGCCATTTCATCTTCATCGAACCTGCTCCCGATGGGTTGTTATCGAACCGCGGTTTCCAAATCCCGCCTTTCTCGTCATGCGATCCAGCCTAAGAGGAGGCGGCTGAATCCCTACTGAACACCTTGCCCATTTTTTCACTCCCGCCACCCCGGACGAAATCGGTCGCGATTCAGTCCTGATTCATTCTTAAGCAGTTAAGCTGTAAGCTAATTTAAAACTTATAGGGAAGTTGTCTACTCATGTCCGACCCTCTCCAGCCACTGTGGCGCCTGCCCCTCCTCGTGCTAGCCGGCGCGTTGATCGCCAGTGGCGCGCAGGCGCAGTCCGGTTACCGACAGCGGGGGGACGAGCGCGGTCCGCCGCCCCGTCAGTTCGCCGATCCCGACCGCGCCGCCAATGCCGCGCGCCGCGCCACCGGCGGGCGGGTGCTGGGGGTGCAGGGCTCCGAACGCGACGGCCAGCCGGGGTATCGGGTTCGCATCCTGCAACCGGACGGCCGCGTGCGCAGCCTGCATTACGACGCCGATAGCGGCGCGGTACGCGACTGAATTTTCTCTTTCAAGCGGACGACCCCATGCGTATTTTGATCATCGAAGACGAAGCCCCGCTACTGGAGCGCGTGACCGCCCAGTTGCGCGCACAGGGCTATGCCGTGGACACCGCCGCCGATGGCCGCACCGGTTTGTACCTTGGCCAGGAATACCCGCTGGACGCGGCGGTGGTGGATCTCGGTCTGCCGGATCTGTCGGGGATCGAAGTGATCGGTCGCTGGCGGGCCGCCGGGCGGCGCTTTCCCATCCTGATCCTCACCGCCCGCGGTCGCTGGCAGGACAAGGTCCAGGGACTGGAAGCCGGCGCCGACGATTATCTGGTCAAGCCGTTCCATATGGAAGAGCTGTTGGCGCGGCTGCGGGCGCTGATTCGCCGCACCGGCGGCTGGACTCAGGCGGTGTTGAGCTGCGGGCCGGTCGCCCTGGACACCGGCGCGCAACTGGTCACCCTCGCCGGCCAGCCGGTGGAGGTCACCGCCTACGAGTACAAACTGCTCGAATACCTGATGCTGCACGCCGGCGCCGTGATTTCCAAGACCGAACTGACCGAGCACCTCTACCAGGAAGACGAGGACCGCGACAGCAACGTACTGGAGGTGCTGGTCGGCCGGCTGCGCCGCAAGCTCGATCCCGACCGGACGCTCAACCCGATCGAAACGCTGCGGGGCCGCGGCTACCGACTCCGGCTGGAACGGTCCACCGGCTGACATGAAATCCCTCGGCGGTCGCCTGCGCATCGCCGCCAGCGTGGTGCTGGCCGCCTTCCTCGGCTTGACCGGCCTGACGCTGGACCGGGCCTTTCGCGACAGCGCCCTGGCCGCCGTCCGCGACCGCCTGCAAGCCCAGGTCTACATGCTGCTGGGCGCGGCCAATCTGGACGCCTTCAACCGCCTGACCTTGCCGCAGGCCTTGCCGGAGGCGCGCTTCTCCACCCCGGATTCCGGCCTGTACGCCGACGTCATGGACAGTCAGGGCAATCTGGTCTGGCGCTCGCCGTCACTGCTGGGCATGGCGCTGCCCTTCTTTCCGGCGGTGCGCACGCCCGGCGACACCCAGTTCGCGCCGCTGGACTCTTCCGATGAGACCGCAACCCCGCTGTTCGTGCTGGCCTTCACCGTGAGTTGGGAGATCGCCGTCAACCAGTACCGGCTTTATACCTTCCGGGTGGCCGAGACTCAGTGGAATTTCCTCGACCAGCTCTGGAGCTTCCGCCGCGGTCTGTGGGGCTGGCTGCTGGCGGCCACCGGCGTGTTGCTGGCGGCGCAGGGCTTGATCCTGCGCTGGAGCCTGAAACCGCTGCGGCGGGTCGCCGCCGAAGTGACCGAAATCGAAGCCGGTCGGCGCGCCGAACTCGGCGGCGACTATCCCGAGGAACTGCAACCGCTGACCGCCAATTTGAACACCCTGCTGCGCCAGGGCCATGCCCACCTAGAGCGCTATCGCAACGCCCTGGGCGATCTGGCCCACAGTTTGAAGACACCGCTGGCGGTCATGCGCGGCGCCCTGGACAACGGGGCCGACCACGCCGAGCTGCGGGACACCCTGCAAGAGCAGTTGGAGCGGATGAACCGCACGGTGGACTACCAGTTGCAGCGGGCCGCCGCCTCCGGGCGCATCGCCCTGAGCACGCCGTTGCCGGTCGCGCCGGTCGCCCGCAAGATCCTGGGCTCGCTGGCCAAGGTCTACGCCGACCGTGCCCCGCGGCTGAGCAGCGAAGTCGAAAGAACCACGGTATTCTATGGCGACGAGGGCGACCTGATGGAAATCCTCGGCAACCTGGCCGACAACGCCTGCAAATGGTGCCGACAGCGGGTGGTGGTGCGCGCTTACCCCGTCGATCGCGGCGAGCGCGCCGAACTGGTGGTGGAGGTCGAGGACGATGGACCTGGCATTCCACCCGACCAGGCGCCGCTGCTGCTCGACCGCGGCCGACGCGCCGACCCGAGCGTGGCCGGACATGGCATCGGTCTGGCGGTGGTGCGGGTTCTGGTCGAAGAGGTCTATTACGGCCAGCTTGACATCGGTCGCGGCTCGCTCGGCGGCGCACTGGTGCGGGCGCAATTGCGTTTTCACCAAGCCAACGGCCGAGGGAGCCGCGAGTAAAATCCGGCCACCGTGACCCATGTCGCTCCGAATTTCACGCTAATCTTTCCGGAAACAGACACGCTAAAATCAGGGAATCGTCATGCTGTCCATCGCCACGTTCAACCTGTGCAATCTGGGCGCCGACGCGCCGCCGGCCCGACTGGCGCAACTGGGCGCGATCGTCGCCCGCGATCTGAGCGGACCGGACATTCTGGCGGTGCAGGAGATCGTGGCGGAAACCCCGCCGTCACCGGATGGATGGGTTCCGGCCAATCTGGCCTATCGGGCGCTGAGCGCCGCCGTTGCCAGCGCCGGTGGTCCCCACTACGAGTTTCGGGAGGTTCCGCCACGGGCTCATCGGGATGGCGGCATGGCCGGCGCCAATATTCGGGTCGGGCTGCTCTTCAACCCGCTGCGAGTCAATTTTCCCGACCAGGGCCACGCCGGCCCGGAGGACAGCACCGGTATCCGCCTCAACGCCGGACGCCCCAGCCTGACGCTCAACCCTGGCCGCATCGCTCCTCTGCATCCGGCCTTTGCCGGCGATTGCCGTCATCATTGGATGCCCAGCCGCAAAACCCTGGCGGCGGAGTTCGAGCTGCGCGGACAACGGTTGTTCGTGATCGTCTGTCATTTCAAATCCATGCGCTCGCTGACCCGCCGCGAGGAAGATTATGCCAAGAAACAGCGTCACGCCCAGGCCGAAATCGTCCATTGTTTCGCCGCCGACCTGCTGGCTTGCGACCCGCGAGCGGCCATCGTGGTGCTGGGCGATTTGAACGACGTGCCGGGTTCCAAGACCCTGAAACTCCTTAAAGGCGATCTGTTCCATAATCTGCTGGAGGATTTGCCGCGCGGGCGAGGCTATACCCGCCGGCACGGCGGCCGGCCGCAGGCGCTGGATCATATCCTGATCAGCCCGGCGCTGCGGCTCGGGGCGACGGCGCATATCCCCCACGTCAACAGCGACGCCGCCCCCGGCAAACCGGAGCCGGCCAGCGATCACGATCCGGTGCTGGCGATCCTGCCCGCGTGGGCAGACCTGGAACCCGCCTGAGCGCACCCGCGCGCGAACCGGACACCGACCAACCGTCCATGTCTCTGACCCTACCCATCGAAGCCAATCCGTCATGACCGTCGAGACCGCCAACCCCGCGTCCGTCCGCCCGCCCAATGCCTACTGGAGTCCCGTGGCGCATCGGCTCACGCCCTATGTGCCGGGCGAGCAGCCGAAGCTGAGTCGCTTGGTCAAGCTCAACACCAACGAGAACCCCTACGGCCCGTCGCCCAGGGTGCTGGACGCGATCCGCGCCGAACTGTCCGACACTCTGCGCCTGTACCCGGACCCGAACGCCGAACGATTGAAACAGGCCATCGCCGATTACTACGCCGTCGCGCCGGAGCAGGTGTTCGTCGGCAACGGCTCGGACGAAGTGCTGGCCCTGGTCTTTCAGGCCCTGCTCCACCATCCGAAACCGCTGTTGTTCCCGGATATCACCTACAGCTTCTACCCGGTCTACTGCGGGCTGTACGGCATCGACTTTGCCACCGTGCCGCTGGCCGACGATTTCACGCTGCGGGTCGCCGATTACGCGCGGCCGAACGGCGGCATCGTCTTCGCCAATCCGAACGCGCCCACCGGCCGCCTGCTGCCGCTGGCCGACATTGCCTGGCTGCTGGAGCGCAACCGCGACTCGGTGGTGGTGGTGGACGAGGCGTATATCGACTTCGGCGGCGACACCGCCATCGCCCTGGTGGATCGCCATCCGAACCTACTGGTGGTGCAAACCTTGTCCAAGTCGCGCTCGTTGGCCGGGCTGCGGGTGGGGCTAGCGATCGGCCATGCGGGATTGATCGAAGCGCTGGAGCGGGTTAAGAACAGCTTCAATTCCTACCCGCTGGACCGGCTGGCCATCGCCGGGGCAGTGGCCGCGTTCGAAGACCGCGAGCACTTCGAGCGCACCCGGCGGGCGGTGATCGCTAGCCGCACCGCGCTGGTCGCGGCGCTGGGCCGGCTCGGCTTCGACGTTCTGCCTTCGGCGGCGAATTTCCTGTTTGCCCGCCACCCGGCGCGCGATGCCGCCACGCTGGCCGCCGCCTTGCGCAAACGTCACGTGATCGTGCGCCATTTCCGCCTGCCGCGCATCGAGCAGTTTTTGCGCATCACGGTCGGCCACCCGGACCAGAACGCCGTGCTGCTGGCCGCGCTCGCCGCAATCCTGGCGGAGGGCTGAACCGGTGCAGCTGCGCGAACTGGTCGTCCACACCAACCGCCTGCTGGTCATCGACCGCTTCAGCGACTACTGCCCGAACGGTTTGCAGGTCGAAGGCCGGGCGGAGATTCGCACGCTGGTCGGCGGTGTCACCGCCTGCCAAGCGTTGCTGGAGGCGGCGGTGGAACAAGGGGCGGATGCCGTGCTGGTGCATCACGGCTATTTCTGGAAGGGCGAGGATCCACGCCTGACCGGCATGAAATACCGACGACTCGCCACCCTGCTCCGCCATGAGATCGGACTGCTTGCCTATCATCTGCCATTGGATGCCCACCCTGAACTCGGCAACAACGCCCAACTTGCCCGGGTGCTGGATCTGACCGTCACCGGCACCATCGGCGGCGACGGCCGCACGCCCGACCTGGTGATGCTGGGCGAACCGGCCGCGCCAGTCAGCGGCGCGGAATTCACCAACCACCTAAGCACCCGCCTCGGCCGGCAACCCCTGCACATCGCCGGCAACGACGCGCCGATCCGTCGACTGGCCTGGTGCACCGGCGGCGCGCAGTCCTTCATCGCCACCGCCGTCGAGGCGGGCGCGGATGCCTTCCTGACCGGCGAGGCGTCGGAACAGACCGTCCATTTCGCCCGTGAGAACGGTCTGCATTTTTTTGCCGCCGGTCACCACGCCACCGAACGTTATGGGGTACAGGCGCTGGGCGCGCATCTGGCGCAAGAATTCGGCTTGCGATTCGCGTTCGTCGATATCGACAACCCGGTTTGACGCCGATCCCGCAACGTTTTTACCGGGCGGGCAGAAGCCCGCAACGCATCCGCCGATGCAGCCGGGCCAACAACGGGCCCACTCTGCTCCAAGCACGACCTCGACACGACGCCACCCCTCCGTTCCCGATTTCGGGATGTCGGAGGCTTGTGGGCGCCCGGTAAAATTAGCCCCGCGCGCATAGCGCGGAATCGCTAAAAACCTTATTATAATTGGCGAAGCTGACGCCGGTGGCCAGTGGTCTTGCTCGCCGCCCATTCGTCCCAAAAACAGAACAACATTAACGCCTTGGCTATCTCTTTCCGGAACACAACTCGGATTTCAACCGGTCCGCCCACCCGTTCGGGCGGGCTTTCGAGCTCCCTCGCCGCCGGCGCACTGGCGGCGCCCGATATTTTTAAGGAGTAGAGCGTCCATGCATGACATCATCCATCAATTAGAACAAAAACGGGCCGCCGCCCGCCTGGGCGGCGGACAGCGTCGCATCGATGCACAGCACAAACGGGGCAAGCTCAGCGCGCGCGAGCGCATCGAGGTGCTGCTCGATCCGGGCAGCTTCGAAGAATGGGATATGTTCGTCGAGCATCGCTGCACCGATTTTGGCATGGGCGACACCTCGATCCCCGGCGACGGGGTCGTCACCGGCTACGGCACCATCAATGGCCGCATTGTCTTTGTCTTCAGCCAGGATTTCACGGTATTCGGCGGTTCGCTGTCCGAACCTCACGCCGAAAAAATCTGCAAGATCATGGATCACGCCATCAAGGTCGGTGCGCCGGTGATCGGCCTGAACGACTCCGGCGGCGCGCGCATCCAGGAAGGCGTGGACTCCCTGGCCGGTTACGCCAACGTATTTCAGCGCAATGTCATGGCCTCAGGGGTCATTCCGCAGATTTCCATGATCATGGGCCCTTGCGCCGGCGGCGCGGTGTACTCCCCCGCCATGACCGACTTCATCTTCATGGTCAAGGACACCTCCTACATGTTCGTGACGGGCCCCGAGGTGGTCAAAACCGTCACTCATGAAGAAGTCACCGCCGAGGAGCTGGGCGGCGCCATATCGCATTCGATCAAGTCGGGCGTGTGCGACCGGGCCTTCGAGAACGATATCGAGGCGCTCTTGATGCTGCGCCGCTTCATTAATTTCCTGCCGGCCAACAACCGGGAAAAACCGCCCTTCCGACCCACGCCCGACCCGGCGGACCGGCAGGATTTCTCGCTGGATACCCTGATCCCCGACAGCGCCAACAAGCCCTACGACATGAAGGAATTGATCCTCAAGGTCGTGGACGATGTGGATTTCTTCGAAATCCAGCCGGACAACGCCAAGAACATCATCGTCGGCCTGGCGCGGATGGACGGCTGGCCGGTGGGCATCGTCGCCAACCAGCCGATGGTGCTGGCCGGTTGCCTGGACATCAAGTCCTCGATCAAGGCGGCCCGCTTCGTGCGCTTCTGCGACGCCTTCAATATTCCGATCATCACCTTCGTCGATGTGCCCGGCTTCATGCCCGGCACCGCGCAGGAATACGGCGGCATCATCAAGCACGGCGCCAAACTGCTCTACGCCTACGCCGAATGCACCGTACCCAAGGTCACCATCATCACCCGCAAAGCCTATGGCGGCGCGTATGACGTGATGAGTTCCAAGCACCTGCGCGGCGATGTCAACTTCGCTTGGCCGACCGCCGAAATCGCGGTGATGGGACCGAAAGGCGCGGTGGAAATTATCTTCCGCCAGGATATCGGCGATCCGGCCAAGATCGAGGCCCGCACCGAGGAATACCGCAAGAAATTCGCCAACCCCTTCATTGCCGGTCATCGCGGCTTCATCGACGACGTGATCATGCCGCACGGCACCCGCAAGCGCATCTGCCGCTCGCTGGCGATGCTGCGGGACAAGGAACTCGAAAATCCGTGGCGCAAGCACGGCAACATTCCGCTGTAAGGGAGAAGCGAGACATGTTCAAGAAAATTCTCATCGCCAACCGCGGCGAAATCGCCTGCCGGGTCATCAAAACCGCCCGCAAGATGGGCATCCAAACCGTGGCTGTTTATTCCGAAGCGGATCGGGACGCGCTGCATGTCGAAATGGCCGACGAAGCCGTCTTGATCGGCCCACCGCCCACCGCCCAAAGCTATCTGGTCATGGAGCGCATTCTCCAGGCGTGCAAGGACACCGGCGCGGACGCCGTCCATCCGGGTTACGGCTTTCTGTCCGAACGGTCGGCCTTCTGCGATGCGCTGGAAAAGGAAGGGATTGCGTTCATCGGCCCGAAAGTGCGCGCCATCGAGGCCATGGGCGACAAGATCACCTCCAAGATCCTAGCCAAGGAAGCCGGGGTCAATACCGTGCCTGGCCACACCGATGTGATCAAGGATACCGAGCATGCCTTGGAGATTGCTCGGAACATCGGTTATCCGGTAATGATGAAGGCGAGCGCCGGCGGCGGCGGCAAGGGGATGCGCATCGCCTGGAACGATGCCGACTGCGCCGACGGCTTTGAACGCACCACGAACGAAGCCCGCTCTTCCTTCGGCGACGATCGGATCTTTATCGAGAAATATATCGAAGAGCCGCGTCACATCGAAATCCAGGTGCTCGGCGATGGTTTCGGCAACATTGTCTACTTGGGCGAGCGCGAGTGCTCCCTGCAACGCCGTCATCAGAAGGTCATCGAGGAAGCGCCTTCCCCGTTCCTGGACGAGAAAACCCGCCGGGCGATGGGCGAACAGGCCGTGGCGCTAGCCCGGGCGGTGGATTATCAATCCGCCGGCACGGTCGAGTTCATCGTCGATTCCAAGCGCAACTTCTACTTCCTGGAGATGAACACCCGCTTGCAGGTCGAGCATCCGGTCACCGAGTACATCACCGGGCTGGATCTGGTCGAGCAGATGATCCGGGTCGCCGCGGGCGAGCGACTGAACCTTACCCAGGACGAGGTTAAGCTCAAGGGCTGGGCGATCGAAGCGCGCGTCTATGCCGAGGATCCGTTCCGCAACTTCCTGCCATCGATTGGCCGGCTGGTCAAGTACATGCCGCCCAAGGAAACCGATGTGGTGCGCGTTGATACGGGCATCTACGAAGGCAGCGAAGTCTCGATGTACTACGACCCGATGATCGCCAAGCTGATCACCTACGGGGCGACCCGCGACCGCGCCATCACTCACATGCGCGACGCCCTCAACGAATTCTTCATTCGCGGAGTGGCGCACAACATCAGTTTCCTGGCGGCGCTGATGGTGCATACTCGATTCATGACCGGGCGCATCAGTACCAACATGATCGCCGAGGAATATCCCCATGGCTTTCACGCCGCTGACGTGCCGCACGATGACCCGGCGCTATTGATCGCGGTCGCGGCTTTCCTGCATCGCCGTTACATGGATCGCGCCGCCGAGATCAGCGGCCAACTGCTCGGTCATGAGCGCGTCGTCAAGAACGACTGGGTCGTACTGATGGGTGGCGAGCAATACCCGGTTCACATCGACCCGGCAGAGGGTGGTTACGATGTGGTGTACATGGGTGAAAACTATCAGGTGCGCAGCGAATGGCAGTTCGGTTATCCGCTGTTCAAAGGCACCTTGAACGGTACCGAGATCTGCATTCAGGTCGAGCGCCGCGACATGATCTACCGGCTGTTCCATTGGGGCTCGCAGGCCGATGTGATGGTGTTGTCGCCAAGGGTAGCGGAATTGCAGGCGCTGATGCCGGTCAAGGAAGCGCCGGACATGTCCAAGTTCCTGATGTCGCCGATGCCGGGTCTGCTGACCAAACTCAGCGTCCAGGTTGGCCAGGAGGTCAAGGCGGGCGAGGTGCTGGCGGTCATCGAGGCGATGAAGATGGAAAACGTACTGCGAGCCGATCACGACGCCAAGGTGGCCAAGATCATGGCCGCGCCGGGCGACAGTCTGGCGGTCGATCAGGCGATCATCGAGTTCGAGTGATCGCCCCCGCGGCCGACTCCATCGGAGGCGGTCGCGTATCCCGGCATCGTCAAAAAACCGGCCGCGCTACGCGTGGCCGGTTTTTCGTTGCCGCGCCACGCTCAAGAACCCTGCAGCGATCGCCAAAACCGCTTCGTCCAAGAGGAATCGTCCGACAATTCGGGCCGGATGCCTTGGGCCAAAAAATGGCTGGTGTACTGCTTGTCGGATTCCATGATGTGCTTGGTCAGCCAGGTCTTCATAAAATGCGCCAGTTCGAAGCTGACCGAGCTTTTCCCCGTATCCAGCTTCGCGCGCAGTTCGGACAGTTGCCCGATCAACTGCTCGTGCTCCTCCTTGTGCCGTTCATACTCTGGATAATGCAGAATGCGCATCAGGCTCTCTTCAACAGCGAAATGCACCCGGGTGTATTCGCCCAATTGATCGATGATGCTGCTGGTCACTTGCGTGGCGTGCCGTTGCTGGATCGCCTCATGCATTTGATTCAACAAATCCACCAGCACCTTGTGTTGGGCATCGATTTCCTCGATGCCCACACTGAGTTCGTTGGACCACTCGACAAATTTGCTCATGGGTTCTAGCGCCTCTGCCATGCGCCATACAACATAAAAACGGCCACCGCTATCGTGGTGACCGTTTCGGGGGTTTGGCAACCGTCTGGACAGGCGACGGGATTACTTGATCAAACGCATCTTGACATAGGAACCCGGCGCATCCTCGATCACCGGCAGCTTGCCGGTGCCGGGCACGCGGGCCGGCACCTTTTCGCCCGAGTTCTTGCTCAACCACTTCTGCCAATCCGGCCACCAGGAGCCTTCGGTCTGCTTGGCTTCCTTCAGCCACTCGTCCGGATCGGCGATGTGCTTGGGATTGGTCCAGAAGAAGTACTTGTTGGCCGCCGGCGGATTGATCGGGCCGGCAATGTGACCGGAACCGCTCAGCACGAACTTCACCGGCCCGCTGAACAGCAGGGTGCCCGCGTAATTGGATTTCCAGGGAGCGATATGGTCCTCGATCGCCGACAGAAAGTAAGTCGGAACCTTGACCTTACCCAGATCGATGGGCGTACCCAGCAGGGTGATGCCACCCGGATCCTTGAGTCGGTTATGCTGGTACATGTTACGCAGGTAGAAGCTGTGCATCCGCGCCGGCATGCGGGTGGAATCCGAGTTCCAATACAGCAGGTCGAACGGGAACGGATCCTTGCCGAGCAGGTAATTGTTGATGAAGAACGACCAGATCAGATCATTGGCGCGCAGCATGCTAAAGGTGCTTGCCATCTCGCTACCGTCGAGAAAGCCGCGCTGCTCCATCCGTTTCTCCAACGAGGAGATCTGTTCTTCCTCGATGAATACCTCCAGCTCGCCCGGCTGGGAGAAATCCAGCATGGTGGTCAGATGGGTGCCGGAGCTGATGCGCGGATCGCCCTGCGCCGCCAGATAGGCGTTGGTGACCGCCAGCAGGGTGCCTCCCAGGCAGTAGCCCAGCGCGTTGACCTCGTGCTCGCCGGTCGCCTGCTCGATGGCATCCAGCGCCGCCAGCGGACCGTCCTTGAGATAGTCGTCGAAAGCCTTGTCGGCCATCTTCTCGTCCGGGTTGATCCAGGACATCAGAAACACCGTGAAACCCTGATCCACCGCCCATTTGATCAGCGAATTCTTCGGCCGCAGATCCATGATGTAGAACTTGTTGATCCACGGCGGGAAAATCAGCAATGGCTTTTTGAATACTTCCGGCGTGCTGGGATCGTACTGCAACAACTGAATCATCTCGTTCTGATAGACGACCTTGCCGGGCGTGGTGGCCACGTTCTTGCCCAGTTCGAACGCATCGAGGTCGGTCATGCGGATGCTGAGTTTGCCCTTGCCACGCTCGAGATCCCCGAGCATGTTCTTCAGGCCGTTGATCAGATTCTCGCCGCCGGATTCGATGGTGGCGCGCACCACTTCCGGATTGGTCAGCGCGAAGTTGCTGGGCGCCATGGCATCGATGAACTGGCGCGTGTAAAACATCAGCTTCTTCTTGGTCTTGTCGTCGAAACCCTCGACGTCGGCGACCATATCCTGAATCCAGCCGGCGGTCAGCAGATAGGATTGCTTGATGTAGGAGAACAGGACATTGTCCTGCCAGTCGTCGTGCTTGAAGCGCTTGTCGCCCTTCTCCTCGCGCACCACCGGATCCATCGGCTGGCCGAACATCGCCGGCAGCGTCTTCTGCCACAATTCCAAATAGTTCTGCCATAGCGCCGACTGGGCCTGCGCCAGCTTGGCCGGATCGGCCAAGATCTTCTGGGTCATCTCCATGAAGGACTTGCCGAGCGCCATCTTGTCCTGCATGTCAAACGCGCCATCGTTCTTCTGGCGGTTCATGAATTCCTTGACGATCACCTGGCTCTTCTCGGCCACATGCGAGAAGAGCTGGGTCATCTGCGCCAGATCGGGCATCTTGAGTTCCGGCGCCTTGAGTTCGGGGGATTTCTTCTCAGCCATGCGTAATTCCTCTCGTCGTTATGGTGGTTCGCTGGACAATAACCTATCTATTTTAGCCATGCTCATTATCCAGCGTCATCAGCGGTGGCCTAAAAAACAACGAGCGGACAGGCCACCACGGAAACCCCGCATGGCCTGCCCACCCGCGTGAAACCACCAGCAGCAGTTTGGATCCTACTTGGCGACAGTGTTCGACACCACGCTCTTCAGTTCCTGCAAGCTTTCGGTAACGCGCTTGTTGATGATGGCGAACGCCTCGGTGTTGGACTTGCTGACCATCTCGGCCAGTTCGCGCATGTTGGCCAAGGCCTGCTCGAATGCCTTGCGAGCCAGTTCAGCCTGCTTGGCGGTCATTTCCTGCGGGTTGTTGCCCGCGCTGGCCAATTGCTGGGCGACGGAGGACACTTCGCTCATGGCCTGGCTGAGAATTTCGGCCTGGCGCTGCGCCACCGCCTGCATGCCCTGCACCGCGGCCTGATTGGCGGCGGTCAGCGCTTCGATATTCTTGCGCTGGGCATCCATCATGGCGGTCATGTCGAAGCCGGGGATCTTGATGTCGCCCAGCATCTTGCTCACGTCGAACTTGCTCATGTCGAACTTGCTGAAATCCATGCTGGCGAAGGGATTGAAGGGGTTGTTGGTCGACATTACGTTCTCTCCTCAAATGGGGGCTTACGATTTGTGCACTGCAACATCAGTGCGTGTATTCTGCATCGGGCAATTCTGGAAGTCAAACAAAATTTTTGCAATGCAGCAATCCGTCCCGAATCGGTCATTCTCGCCGCCCCAAACTCTTGGCGGCGATTTCGTAGACATCCGGCGACAGTCCCGGCGCCGCCAGAATTCGCTCCAGCCGATCCCGCATCCCCTGCTGGCGGGCCGGATCGAATTTGCGCCAGCGGGTGAACGCGGCGATCAGCCGCGCGGCGATCTGGGGATTGAAGGCGTTCAGAGCCAGAACCTGATCAGCAAGGAAAGTATAGCCACTGCCGTCGCGGGCGTGAAAATGAACGGGGTTGGCCTGACAGAACGCGCCGATCAAGGCCCGGACCTTGTTGGGATTCCTGAGATTGAACGCCTCGTGCGCCATCAATGCCTTGACCACCTCCAAGGCGCCGGGCAAACGGGAAGTCGCCTGCAACGCCAGCCATTTGTCCACCACCAGGGCCTCGCGCCGCCAACGTTCGTAAAATGCCGCCAGGGCGGTGGCCCGCTCCGGACCATCGTGATTGGCGAGCAAGGTCAGGGCGCCGAGTTGGTCGGTCATGTTGCCGGCCTCGTGGAATTGTTTGAGGCAAAGGTCGAGCGGACGATCTTCTTCGAGCTGCATCAGGTATTCCAGACAGACATTCTTGAGCGCCCGCCGGCCGATGGCTTCGGCATCGGCGCGGTAACCGCTCCGCCCATCGGCATGCAAGGTCTCGTAAGTCGTCAGCAAGACTTCACGCACGCTTTGCGCCAGCGCCCGCTGGACGAAGACTCGGGCGGCATGGATACCGTCCACGTCCACCACCTCCATCTGTTCGGCCAGATATATTTCGCTGGGCAGGGTCAGCACCAGGGCCAGCAGCGCCGGATCGGCCCCGGACTCCAGCGCCTGACCGAAGGCGCCGCCGAACGATTCGGGCAAGGTCCAGGCTCGCCCCTGACGGCGATCCTCGATCAGGGCCAGGATGGCGCGCACCGCCAGCGTTTGGCCGGCATCCCAGCGATTGAAATCGTCGCTGTCGTGGGCCAAGCGGAGCCTCAAGTCAGCGTCGCCCTCGGTGCTGTTCAGCTTGACCGGGGCGGAAAAACCGCGTAGCAGCGACGGCACGGGCCGGGCCGGGATGGTGACGAAATGAAAAGTGCGCTCCGGTTCGCGCAGTTCCAGCACTCGGGTCGTCCCGCGCGGGCCGTCCTCTCCCTCCAGTTGCAGCGGCAGGTCGCGGCCGGTGGCGTCCAGCAGACCCAAGGCCAGGGGAATGTGAAACGGCTCCTTGTCGGGCTGGTCCGGGGTCGGCGGACAGGACTGGCGCACGGTCAGCGTGTAGACGCAAGCCGCCGCATCGTAATCGTCGCTGAAGGTCAGTTCCGGGGTGCCGGCCTGATGGTACCAGCGTTTGAACTGGCTTAGATCAAAGTCGTTGGCGTCGGCCATCGCCGCCACGAAATCGTCGCAGGTCACCGCCTGGCCGTCGTGGCGTCGGAAATATAGATCCATGCCGCGCCGAAAGCCGTCCCGGCCCAGCAGGGTCCGCATCATACGGATCACTTCGGCGCCTTTGTTGTAGACGGTCACGGTATAGAAGTTGTTGATCTCGATATAGGCGTCCGGCCGCACCGGATGGGCCATCGGTCCGGCGTCCTGAGGGAACTGGCTGCCGCGCAGAACCCGTACATCCTCGATGCGCTTGACCCCGCGCGAGCCCAGGTCGGAGGAAAATTCCTGATCGCGGAACACGGTCAGTCCTTCCTTGAGGCTGAGTTGGAACCAGTCGCGGCAGGTGACCCGATTACCGGTCCAGTTGTGGAAATACTCGTGGCCGATGACGCCGAGGATGCCTTGGTAATCGGCGTCGGTGGCGGTGTCCGGTTTGGCCAGCACGTACTTGGTGTTGAAGATGTTGAGACCCTTGTTCTCCATCGCGCCCATGTTGAAATCGCCGACCGCCACGATCTGATACAAGTCAAGGTCGTATTCCAGCCCGAAACACTGCTCGTCCCAAGCCATGGCCTGCTTGAGCGAGTACATGGCGTGCCCGCACTGGTCGAGGTTCTCCGGCTCGACGTAAATGCGCAGCGTCACCTCGCGTCCGGAACGGGTGACGAAGGTGTCTTCGAGATGGCGGAGATGGCCGGCGACCAAGGCGAACAGATAGCAGGGCTTGGGAAAGGGATCGTGCCATGTAGCCCAGTGCCGGCCGTCGTCCAACTCGCCGCCACCGGCCGGATTGCCGTTGGACAGCAGTACCGGATAGCGCGCCTTGTTCGCCACCAGGGTGGTGGTGAACACCGCCATCACGTCCGGCCGGTCGAGAAAGTAGGTGATTTTGCGGAATCCCTCCGCCTCGCACTGGGTACAGAAATTGCCACTGGATTGGTACAGCCCTTCCAGCGAGGCGTTGTCCTGGGGGCGGATGCGAGTCACGACCGCCAGATCGAACGCTGCCGGAGGCTCGAATAGCGTCAGCCGATCCTCTTCCACCCGATAACGGTCGGCCGCCAGCGGCGTGCCGTTCAACTCCAGCGCGATCAGTTCCAAGTGTTGGCCGTCCAGCACCAGCGGCGTATTGGCCGGTATGGTGTCGGCGCGTTCGACCCGCAGGCGGGAACGAACCATGGCGAAATCCTCGCCCAATTCGAAGCGCAGGTCGATGGCCGGCAGGCGATAGGCGGGCGGAGTGTAATCCTTGAGATAGGTGGTCTTGGGAGTGTTGTTCGACATGACAGGCCGCTTCGTTAAGGTAGGAGGTTTAAGGTGGAGGCAAAAACCAAACCGTGCCCCCCTTGGATGGGCTAGAACCGGACTGGCCGCTTGGCCAGCTTACGCTGCAAGGTGCGACGGTGCATGCCCAACTGCCGAGCGGTAGCGGAGATGTTGCCATCGTTATCGCGCAGGACTCGTTGAATGTGTTCCCATTCCAGGCGATTTACGCTCAAGGGGCGCACGTTGACCGGCGTGGTGGGATCACCCTCCATGGTGACAAACGCCGCCAGCACCTGATCCGCGTCGGCGGGCTTGGCCAGATAATTTAACGCACCCAGCTTGATAGCCTCCACCGCCGTGGCGATGCTGGCATAGCCGGTCAACACCACGATGCGCGTGTCGGGGTCGAGCGCCAGCAGGCTGGGGATCAGACTCAACCCCGAATCGCCGGCCAGATTGAGATCCAGCACGGCGTATTCCGGCGGCTCGATTCGCGCCTGTCGCAAGGCCGCCGCGCCGCTGTGCGCCGTGGCCACGGCGAAGCCGCGCCGACCCAAGGCGAGTCCCAGCACCCGGCAGAAAGTGGGATCGTCATCCACCAGAAGCAGGCTGGACGGTGCGGTGGAAACCGTCATGCGGCCTCAAGTCGGTTAGGTAAATCGATGCGGGTACAGGTTCCTCCTTGCGGATCGCGCGACAAGCTCACTCGCCCTCCCAATCGCTCCAAAGCGGCGTTCGCGAGCAACAATCCGATGCCCATGCCGCCATCCTTGGTGGACAAGAATGCTTCGCCAACACGATTCACCACCTCCGACGGAGGGCCCGGTCCCCGATCGCAAATCTCGATCACGACCTGCCGCCGATCCCAGCGCCCCGCCAGTTCCACCCCCTCGGGACAGGCGTCGGCCGCGTTGTTGAGCAGACTGATCAAGGTTTGGCCGATGGTCTGCGGCGAAACCACGGCCGGTGGCGGCAGCGGTCCCGCGCAGTTGACCCGCAGCGGCACCCAGGGACGAAGCAGTTGCCAGCGGTCGCGCGTGCGCTCCAATAATACGTCCAGCGTTTGCGCGGCATCGCGGTCGGCCAATAGATCGGCGCCGCGCAGTAGATCCCCAAGAATGGATTTGCATGCTTCCACCTGTCGACGCAGGGTTCGCAAATCGTCGCCCAGCGACGAGTCCTCACCATATTCGCGTTCCAGTTCCCTAGCCAATACGGCAATAGTGGACAGGGGCGTACCTAGCTCGTGGGCCGCGCCGGCCCCGAACATGCCCAGAACCAGAATCTGCTCGTCACGCAACGCCTTTTCCCGCAGGCGGGCTACTTCACGATCCCGATTGCGCAGCGTCGCCGCCAACCGCGCCACGAAACCGGCGATGAGCAAGGCGCTGATCACGAACACCAGCCACATTCCCCACAGATGGGCGTGAAAGCCGGGACCGTGACCACTGAGCATGCCGGGCAAGGGCAGGTAACGAAACATCAGCGCCGTATACACCGCCGTCGTCACGCCCGCCATTGCCCAGACATAGACGGCCGGCAACAACGCCGCGCTCACGATCAGGGGCAAAAGCAGCATGGAAACAAATGGATTACTGGCCCCACCACCGAAATACAACAGCATCGCCAAGGCCAGCACATCGAGCTGCAAACAGGCGAACAACTCCCAGGCCGCCACCGGCTTCAAAAGCCGGGATCGCAGCCGCAACGCAATAAAGGCCAATGCCATCAACCCCAGGAACGACACGATGGACCACGGCGGCAACGGTTGCGGCGGCGTCAGCCCAAAATACAACCAGAGCAGCATGACGCCCGGTCCCAAGATCACCAGCAAACGGAGTAACAACAGACGTCGTAAATCTTCCATCTGGCAAGGTTCGACTCGATCAATGGTTTTAAGGGACAATCATCGGATTTCCACAATCTTAAGCAGAATATAGAGTGTGACAATATGCCGCATTCCATGCCGCTCGACGATCTCGTAGGATGTGACGATTCTCGGACATA
This sequence comes from Candidatus Competibacter sp., assembly GCA_029624815.1. Classification (GTDB taxonomy): domain Bacteria; phylum Pseudomonadota; class Gammaproteobacteria; order Competibacterales; family Competibacteraceae; genus Competibacter. The sequence goes on along the minus strand of JARSSH010000055.1, from coordinate 23,984 downwards.
GCGACCGTGGTCGTCGTCAGTGTCTTCTCCTGGAGATCGCTTCGATGAGCCATCGCCTTTATCAACCGCTCCCACTGCACCGATTGGAACAGGGGACTCGGTATTTTCACCCCAAGCAAGAACTACCCTGGCGCGTCACCCTCGACGATCCCGCCTTGTCGGTCATGACGGATCTCAGCCAAGTCACCGCTTTCATCGTCGAACTGTCAACCCCACTTGACAAGGGCTTGGAAATCATGATCAAGCGTGGAATCCGCATACTGCTGGTGTGCGACGCCGATGACAACATCATCGGCCTACTCACCAGTCGCGACATCGCCGGCGACAAATCCCACCGGATTCTGGCCAAAGCCGGCGGAGTCCGAGAGGATTTGCGAGTCTCCGACATCATGACGCTCAGACCAAAATTGGACGTGTTGTCGATGGAAGACGTCCGGCGCGTCCGGGTCGGCGACCTCATCGCGACCTTGCGACAGGTCGATCGCCAACACGCGCTGGTGCTGGATCGCGATCCCGAAACCCGCAAGCCAGCGGTGCGTGGTATTTTCTCACTGTCACAGATTAGCTTGCGACTGGGGTTGAACATTGATCCATCGCGGCAAGCGACTCTATACGCCGAGTTCGAAAACGCCGGGGGCGTCTTATAGCCGCAGCCTTTTCGACTCCACGTCAACGGAGCTTTTCGTAGCCTTCCTGGACAGTGCCGTTTCCCATCGTTCGCCTTCGGCATCACGACGATTTCATTGTAGCGGCTCCCCCACTCCTGAGAGATGCGACAATTTGTCGCATTCCCGTCTCGCTCTCCAAGGATTTAGCATGAACGGATCACACGAAGCGACATTCCTTTCGTGGCTCTATCCTAAACCTGCTCAATTCAGGAGAACTCAAATGGCCCCTCCTCGCCACCCACGTTTTTCGGTTCCCACTCGCGGTGTCATGGCCCTGAGTGGCGCGCTGGCATTGCTGGCCGGCTGCGGCGGTGGCGACGACGACGATGGTCCGGGCCAACGCCGCGCCGTCATCGAATTCCAGGGCAAGGTAAACGGTCAGGACTTTAGCTGCGGCGCGACTTACAGCAATGTGGGCGTCGGTCAACCCGGCACTTATCAAGTCACCGACTGGCGCTTCTACGTCCATAACGTGGAGTTGGTCACGGTCGACGGTGCTCGCCAAGCCTTGGAATTGAATCAGGACGGCGCTTGGCAATACCAAAATGTGGCTCTGCTGGATCTGAGACGAGACTGCGGCAACGGTGCGCTGCCCACCAACGCGTTCGTGGCGGGAACCATACCCAACGATCGTTACACCGGTATCTGTTTCAAGGTCGGAATTCCCTACGAACTCAATCATGTCAACGACGCCACCGCGCCCTCCCCGCTGAACAATTCCGGGATGCTGTGGAACTGGCGGGGTGGACGCAAATTCATTCGGATCGACGGCATGGGAGCCCCCGGCGATGTCGATCGGGCAACGGCATTCCACATTCATCTGGGCAGTACCCAGTGCCCTGGCTCCGATCCCAACGCGCCCCCCAGCGCTGCTTGCGGCTATCCGAACATCGCCGAGTTCTGCCTGGACAAATTCGACGTGGATCAGGACACCATCGTCATGGACATCGGGACCGCACTGGAGGCATCCAATGTTGCGTTCAACACCCCGGATACCGCCTCGGGCTGCATGTCGGCCAATTCCGACCCCGAATGTATCCCCATCATGCCGCGTTTGAATCTGGATTTCACCTATATCGCTGGGGCCGACACGACGCCGGAACAGTATCCCAAGACGGTTCCCCAGCGCTTGTTCAGCGTGGGCAACCATGAATAGAGTGCTTGGTTGGGCCGTCGCGCTAGGGCTATCACTGGCGGCGGGAGGTTGTGGTGGCGACGACGGCGACGACGCCTCGTCACCGTCGACCACCACCAGTTCGGGTTACTTCGAGTCGCTGCCACCAGGCTTCCCCACGCCCAAGGAATCGGTCGATAACCCACTGACCAACGCCAAGATCGAACTAGGCCGTCATTTGTTTTACGACCCGCGGATGTCGGTCAACCAAACCATGGCCTGCGCCTCCTGCCACCAACCGGCTCGCGCTTTTAGCGACGGTCGGCCGACTTCCATCGGCGCCACCGGCGAGAACCATCCGCGCAATGCCATGAGTTTGAGCAACGTGGTCTACAACGCCACCTTTAACTGGGCCAATCCGGGACTCGCCACACTCCACGCACAGGCACTGATCCCGATGTTCGGCGAGTTTCCGGTGGAATTGGGTTGGAGCGACCGCGAAGCCGAGATCCTGGATCGTTTTCGCCACGATCCGCTGTATCGACAACTGTTCGCCGATGCCTATCCGGGCGAATCCGATCCCTTCGACGCCGACCGGGTCGCCAAAGCCATCGCCGCCTTCGGGTCAACTCTGATCTCGGGCAACTCGCCTTACGATCAGTCCACCTATCAAGGCAACCGCAACGCCATGAGCGAGGCGGCGCGACGCGGTCAAGAATTGTTCTTCTCCGAACGCATGGAATGTTTTCATTGTCACGGCGGTTTCAATTTCAGCCAAGCGGTCAGTCATTCGAACATAACGCTTGCGCAAGCCGAGTTCCATAACAACGGCCTTTACAACATCAACGGCACGGGCGACTACCCCCTAAGCAACCGAGGCTTGTGGGAATTCACTCATCGATCCGCCGACATGGGGCGGTTTCGCGCCCCCACCTTGCGCAACATCGAACTAACCGCGCCCTACATGCACGATGGTTCCATTGCCACCCTGGAGGAAGTGCTTGATCACTACTCACGCGGCGGGCGGCTGATCGCCGAAGGACCGCTGGCCGGAGACGGAGCGAAAAATCCATTCAAAAGCGAACTCATCGTTGGCTTCTCGCTGACCACGCGGGAAAAACAGGATGTCATCGCGTTCCTGCAAAGCCTAACCGACTGGGCATTCCTGTGCGACCCACGCTTCGCCGATCCGTTCGGTAACTTCGAAGCGCATTCCCATTGCCACCAATGATCGTGGAAATCACCGTTCTCATGTCGAAAAAAACCATGCAACCCCTCCGCTCTCTCCGATACGGTCGACGCTGTCTTCTCGTCGGCACCGCCTTGGTTTTGAGTCTTGGCTTACCGATTGGGAACCACTCGTTCATCCTGTCAGCGGCCCATGCCCATCATGGCGGCGGTAGCGGCGGTAGCGGCGGTAGCGGCGGCAAGGGCGACGGGGTCATCAAATCCGACAAGTCGGGCGCAATTCGGTCCGCGCCCGAAGGTGGTTACGGCAAAGGTGGGCGCGGCCATGGAGGATTGAAACCATGAGGACATCGCCAAGCCTATTGCTTGTTCCAATGACGGTGCTCGGCATCTGCGGCGGCTGTGCCAGTCTGGATGCAACGAACGCGGCGCACCGAGGGAATAGCTACGGTGCCGCGGCCTACGCCCCCAGCACTCAGGATTGGCGCTTGCGATGGCAAGCGGCCGATCCGCGACGAGCGCGGCAAACCGCATTGGCGGACTGCGCCGCCGCTGATTGTCAGATAGTATTGGAGTTTGGTCCGGGGCAATGCGGCACGCTGGCACTGGGGCAAAGTGGATACGGAGTGGGCAAGGGAGATAGCCTCGAGGCTGCCGAGACCGCCGCCCTTGGGGAGTGCCGGCGCACCGACTCGAATTGTCGGGTTATCCCCGCCGAATGCAATCTCTGAAACAAGATATTGACCAAGATCGCGCGGATCGATCCCCAGAGGAGCCCGATGAACCCGAAAAGACTACCTTCCTTGCTGGCCATGCTGATATTGATCGGCGGGTCGCTCCCCGCCAGTGGCCACGGTTATCGATTGGGCAACATCAAAATCGTTCATCCCTGGATCATGTCCATTGCTCCCTCGCTCACCCATGACACCAGCGGTGCTGGATATCTGGTGCTACGGAACACCGGCGACAAACCCGACAAACTGCTTTCCGCTTCGACGGCAATCGCCAGCAAGGTCGAACTGCGTTTCTCCGACAAAACGAGCCATCCCCCCATCGCGCGTCAAACGAACGCCATCGAAATCCCCGCCGGCGGGGAAGTCCGGCTGCAACCCGGCGGATCGCATCTGATGCTGATGGGTCTCAAGCAGCCTTTGAAGGAAGGGCGGCACTTTCCTGTCGTGCTTCACTTCGAGCACTCCGGCGCCATGGCCGTGGACATGTTCGTGCAACCGAACGCAGGCGATTCGATCTACTGAACCCACTCCATCATCTGCCCAATGGACCGCTCACCGGGACGTTTGGACTCGAAACCGCCACACCAGCCGCCGCAACTGGCGCACATCGGCCGGCGACCCCGTCGGTCCATAGCGTAGGATGGCGTAAAGCCGGCCGATCTCCCGCACCGGAGCGGCCAGTTCCGGCCGGCTGGCGGCCACCCGCTCGGTGAAATCCAGCGGCCCTTCGTGCGGGCCACGAGCCAGGCCGCGCCGGGCCAGCCGGGCGCAGAACCGCTGCCAGGCCCGCGTCACCGGGTCGCGGGCGCCACGTTTTCGCCAGCGCCAGCCGGCGACCAGCAGGCCGAACCCGCCCAGGGCCACGGTCATCGCCACCGTCATTTCGGCCCAGTCCACCGGCCCGAAACCGAGCCCCGATAGAAACTCCTTCTGCCGGTCGGGACCATAGGCCAGCACCCATTCGTTCCAACCGTTGTTTAGCGTATCCCAGCTCAGCGCCAGTTGCCGCAACCACTCGTACTCCCCACCGCCGCCCCGCCGCGCCAGAAACGGCAGCAGTCCCGGATCGGCCACGGCGGCGTACAGCCCTTCCCGCACCCGGCCGGGCGCCACCGCCGCCGTGGGATCGACCCGCACCCAACCGCGCTCCGCCAGCCAGACCTCGGCCCAAGCGTGGGCGTCGGACTGACGCACGATGAAATACCCGCCCAGATCGTTTGTTTCCCCACCCTGGTAACCGGTTACCACCCGCGCCGGCACGCCGGCCGCTCGCATGAGAAAGACAAAGGCGCTGGCGTAATGCTCGCAAAAGCCCTGACGGGTTCGAAACAGGAAATCGTCCACGCTGTCGATACCCAGCAACTGCGGCGTCAGCGTGTAGTAAAACGCCTGTTCCCGAAACAGCGCCAGCGCCGCGCCAATCCGATCCTCGGGACGGGTCATGTGCTCGCTCCACTGCGCCGCCAGCGTCCGGGCGCGAGGATTGCCGCGCGCCGGTAGTTGCAAGCCCCGCTGCCACTCCGCCGCCGTCAATTCGCCGGTCCGATAGTTCGGAAAAGACCGCATCTCGTAGCGGTACACCTCGTTGACCGGCTGATCGCGCAACAATTGAAACGAGGCGGTCATCCCGGCGCGCGGCGGTATGCTGGCGGGCAGGTCCAACGCGAACAGCCAGCGCCGGTTGCTCGGCTCCAAAATGACCGAATAGTCCACCGCCGCCCCTTCCGGCACGAACGTCGCGGGGGTGTTGGCGGGCAACTCGTCGAGGCGGGTCCAGCGGCGGCCGTCGAAGCGCCACAGGATCGGTCCGCGCCAGTAGCGCTGGTTCGGCGGGGGAGCGACGCCGGCGAATCGCGCCCGAAACGCCACGGCATCGGACCGAACCAGCTCGCTGACCGTGCCGGGCATCATCTCATCGGACAGACCGGTGCGACCCTGGTAGGCATCCTTGGGCAGACCCCATAGCGGGCCGGGGATACGTGGAAACAGGATAAACAGAACCAGCATGACCGGGATGGCTTGCAGCACCATCCCCCCAACCAGCCGTAGCGGGGCCAGCCCCCGCAAGCCGGCGTGCGGGCGGTGAATCAGCACCTGCGCCGCCAGCATGACAAGCACCGCCGTAAACAGATAGAGCGCCATCAGGATTTCCTGACTGTAGAGCAGGTTGCTCATCACCAGGAGATACCCCAGAAACACCAACACCACGCCGTCGCGCAGCCCACGTGTCTCCAATAATTTACAGGCAGTCATCGCGACCATCAGCGCCACCCCGGCATCGCGACCGAACAAGGTTCGGTAGTCGATCAACACCCCGGCGCCGGCCAGTAACGCCAGCGCCAGCAGCAACCAGCGCGGCGGCAACGATTGGCCGCGCAAGGCGATGAATCCGCGCCAACCGGCCCCGGCGGCGAACAGAACGCTTAGCCAAACCGGCAGCTCGGCGACATGCGGCATCGCGGCCAGCACCAGCGCCGCCAGCAGCCAGGTCAGCGCCAGCGGGCTCAGCGGCTCTTCCGACGGCTTGGCCCGTTCTGATCGGTTTTTCCAGATCCACCGCATGATCGATCTCCTTCCAGCTCTCGCCGCCGACCAACAGCGCCAGCGTTTCCAAACAGTGGCGGCGTCGAATTTCGTTGCTTGGGATGAACCATGATCCGCTATTTCCTTTCAATCGCGGCGACTGTCTCGAACCCGGAACGACTTACCCCCATGCCAAGGCCGCCTGCCCCCGCGAAAAGTTCTATGGCCTTGATTTTATCAATCATCCAAAAAGCTCCTGAGTCTTTGCTCAAGACCGGAAGCGTCACGCAATTCGCATTCCCACAAAACCAGTACTCGCCAACCGTCTTCGACAAGCTGTTTCTGCTTTTCAAGATCGCGCGCCCGGTTGTTCTCCAGCTTCGGTTGCCAAAAATCCAGGCGGGACTTGGGCAGTCTGGCCAGCTTGCAACGAGCATCGGGATGACGATGCCAGAAACAACCGTGCACGAATATCACCTTGCGGCGCGAGGAAAAAACCAGATCGGGCTTCCCGGGAAGATCCCGCCGATGAAGGCGATACCGGTAACCCATGCCATGCACGAGACGGCGAATCTTCATTTCCGGCTGGGTATCCTTTCCGTGGATTCGACTCATCCGCTCGCTCCGGGCAGCGGAAGTCAAGGTATCGGTACGGCGGGGAATGTCGACGAGCGGGGCCGAATCGATCCGATATTCGGCCAGAGCGCTCTCCTTTACCACCGCCGCGCCAGTTTCCACTTCGCATTCGCCGCTGTCTTTGCCCATCTTTGCTTGTTCCATAACGCTGACGCCGTCGTCAGCGCACACCCAGATTGGACTCTCAACCAGTCGCTTGCGCCCTGGCGATCTCGTTCGATTCCATGGCGATTTCATCGCGGCGCGGCATTCCATCGGCCGGCGCAAACAGCGCCAGCGTTTCCAGACAGCGGCGGCGCTGGACTTCGCCATGCGCGGGCGGAATTTTTCGACCCGGCAGGCGCAAACCGTACTCGCACCCTTCGCTCTCCGCCTTCAACACCCATTGACAGAGCTGTTCCAAGCGCGATTCGAGCGGTTCCGATCCGAGCAATCGCCAATCCAGCCACAGCTCCGGCCGGGCCTGATCGGTAAAACGCTTGACCAACAGGCGATCGGTGTGGGTCGCGGCCCGCCAGGCAATCCTGCGCGGTGAATCGCCGGGCGCGTAGGGTCGGAACCCGGCGTAATCCTCACTGCCCGCCCCTTGCTCGCCCAAGCCGCCGCCGGCGCCGCCCGCCATCGCTGCCGGCAGCGGTCGCCCGCCGCGAGGTTGGGGATAGACCAGACAATCCTGCTCGAACTCCACCCAACTCCACGCTTGCAACAAGCCGAGGGGAAAGCGGGTCAGCACGCGCAGCCGGCCCGGCCGCAGCCGACCGCGCCGCTCGGTGGGAACCGCCAGAACGACGGTCGCCGAACCCTGTGCCGACACATCCGCATAACGGGGCGATCGATCTCGCCATTGCAACGCGATGCCATGGCGCGGCGTGGAATCGGGATTGTCCAGCCGGTAATCGAACCGCGCGTCCTGACCGGCGAACACCGGCTCGGCGCCACCCGGCTGAATCGCCAGATCCAGCAGATTATTGTGCGCCCGCCACATGCTGTTCAACGCCACCGCCGACAACAGAAAAGTAAAAGCGAAGCCCATGCTGTTGCTGTAGTTGACCGACCACAGAAACAACACCAGCAACAGCAGGGCAAAGGCATAACCCTGGCGGGTCGGCAGAATGTAGATGCGGCGGCGGTCCAGTCGAACCGGCTGACGAGCCGGCCGCTGGCCGCGCGTTACCCAAGCCTCGAAGCGTTGCCGCAACACCCTGAACATGGCGGCCAAACCTCAGGCCGGCACCGCCACGGCGCCCAGCAACTGCCCGACCAGAGCGCTGGACGATTGCTCCAGACGATCGTCGCTGGGGTGCAAACGATGGCCCACCACCGCCGGCAGCACCGCCTGAACGTCTTCCGGCAACACATGGCCACGGCGGTGCAGCAGCGCCCAGGCCCGCGCCGCCCGCAGCAGCCCCAGGCCGGCGCGTGGCGACAAGCCACCGCGAAAACGACCGGTTTGGCGGGAAAATGCCAGCAATGCCTGGACGTAATCCAGCAGCGGCGCGGCGACGTGCACACCCGACACCCGTCCCTGCAACTCGTGCAGTTGCATCGGGGTCATGCAAACCGGCAGTCGGGCCAAAACCTCGCGGCGGTCCTCGCCTTCCAGCAACGCCCGTTCCGCCTGGGCATCGGGATAGCCCAGCTCGATCCGCATCAAAAAACGGTCGAGCTGCGACTCCGGCAAGGGGAAAGTGCCAATCTGGTAGGCGGGATTTTGGGTGGCGATGACAAAGAACGGCTCCGGCAACTGGCGGGTCTCGCCCTCGATCGTGACCTGCTCTTCCTCCATCGCCTCCAACAAGGCGCTTTGAGTCTTGGGGGTGGCGCGGTTGATCTCGTCGGCCAGGATCAGTTGCGCGAAAATCGGCCCTGGATGGAACACGAAGGTTTCGCGCTGGCGTTCGTACACCGCCGCGCCGAGGATATCCGCCGGCAACAGGTCGCTGGTGAATTGGATACGCTGGTAGTGCAGGCCCAGACAGCGCGCCAGCGCGTGAGCCAGGGTCGTCTTACCCATGCCGGGCAGATCTTCGATCAGCAGGTGGCCGCGCGCCAACAGGCAGGCCAGCGCCAGCCGGATAGCCCGTTCCTTGCCCAGGATGGTCGTGCCAACCTGCTGGATGGTGAGTTCCAGCCGATCCTCAAGCGCCGCCACCGGCTCAGTCCTGCCGGCGCAGGTCGCGCTTGAAGCGTTTGAAGTTCTCGACGTAGCGGCCCGCCGACACGCGCAGGCCCTCGATCTCCCGCTCGGTCAACATCCTCACGATCTTGCCGGGCGAACCCATCACCAGCGAGCCGTCCGGGATGGTCTGGCCCTCGGTGATCAGGCTGTTGGCGCCGATCAGGCAGTTTTTGCCGATCACCGCCCGATTCATGATCAGGCTCTTGATGCCGATCAGGCTGTTGTCGCCGACGATGCAGCCGTGCAGCATGGCCAGATGGCCGACGGTAACGTCGCGGCCGATGGTCAGCAAAATACCGGGGTCGGTGTGGAGGATCGAGCCGTCCTGGACGTTGGAATTTTCGCCGATGGTAATGACGTCGTTGTCGCCGCGCGCCACGGCGTTGAACCAGATGCTGGCGTTCTGCTTGAGCACCACCGAGCCGATGACGGTCGCATTATCGGCGATAAACCAGTCCTCGCCGTGAAACTCGACCCTGCGGTCGCCGAGAGAGTAGATCACCGGGTTCTCCTCCGTATATCGTGGAAAAACCAGGTCAGTATAAACGAGAGAGCGGGATGATCGGGGATAGAAGAAAGCAATGAAGGCGGGGTTCGAGAACCGCCGTGCCTCGCCGCCCGATGGATCAGGCGCGGGCGCGACGGTGTCAGGGGATGTTACTTGGCTTTGGCCTCTAGCTCCTTGGCGGTCAATTTGTCGTCATAGACGCCGGCCGCGACCTGATAGTTGCCAGCCGTCAATACGTAGGCCACCTTGCGATGGTGGCCCTCGGCGCCCGGCTTGGTCCACATGTATTCGACCCAACCGCCATTGGTCTCCTTGGCGGCGTCGCACAGAGCGCTGCCGAATTCCTTACCGCTTTCCTTGTCCTTGAGATCGGCCAACTTCATGCCCTTGACCTTTTCGCTCGGGTGAGCCTTCATCGTCCCATTGGAGCAATCGAGCACGAACACATAAGTGTCCTTCCAGGCCCACTTGCCGTCTTTCTTGTCAAATTCGGTCAAGGCAACATCGGCATGCGCTTTCACATCCGCAGCGGCTTCCTTGACCTTGGCGACCACCTCGTCCGCCGTCGCGGCGTCGGCGGCCCAGGCACCACCCGACAGTCCCATCACACAGAACGCGGTCGCGCCCATCAATAGTTTCTTGTTCATCAATCAACCTCCTTTGTGCATTATCGCTGTGATTTTCGGTTTTACATCGCGTCGTTCGGGGAACGCAACGCTCTTAAAAGGTAGACACTGAATCCGGGAGCCACAAGATGCGGGACATAAAATAATCATGGTTTTTTCATTATCTTTAATCCTGCCGACAGGTTGGCGGCGCCGCACGGTTGCGAACCCGACCATCGCCCGGACCGGCCTAAATCTCCGCCAGATTCCCCCTTTCTTCCAGCCAGTTCTTGCGATCCCCGGCGCGTTTCCTGGCCAGCAGCATATCCATCAACGCCAGGGTGTCGTCGCCGGTTTCCAGGGTCAGTTGCACCAACCGGCGAGTGGCGGGGTCCATGGTGGTTTCTCGCAGTTGCAACGGATTCATTTCGCCCAAGCCCTTGAAACGGGTAACACTGAGCTTGCCCTTCTTCTTCTCGGCGGCGATACGGTCGAGAATGCCCTGTTTTTCGGCCTCGTCCAGGGCATAAAACACCTCCTTGCCGACATCGACCCGAAACAGCGGAGGCATGGCGACATGGACGTGGCCGGCCTCCACCAGCGGGCGAAAATGCCGCACGAACAGCGCGCACAGCAAGGTGGCGATGTGCAGACCGTCGGAGTCGGCGTCGGCGAGAATGCAGATCTTGCCGTAGCGCAAGCCGTTCAAATCGCCGGCGCCAGGATCGACCCCAATCGCCACGGCGATGTCGTGCACCTCCTGCGAGGCCATCACCTCGGCGGAATCCACTTCCCAGGTATTCAGAATCTTGCCGCGCAGCGGCATCACCGCTTGAAACTCGCGATTGCGGGCCTGTTTGGTGGAGCCGCCGGCGGAATCGCCCTCCACCAGAAACAGTTCGGTGCGCCCCAAATCCTGGGCGCTGCAATCGGCCAGCTTGCCGGGCAAGGCCGGACCGCTGGTGACCTGCTTGCGCACCACCTTGCGGCTGGCGCGCAGGCGTTTGTGCGCGTTGGCCAGCGCCAGTTGGGCGATGCGCTCGCCGGTTTCCGGATGCTGGTTCAACCACAGGCTCAACGCATCCTTGACCACCCCGGCCACGAACACCGCGCACTCGCGCGAGGACAACCGCTCCTTGGTTTGGCCGGAAAACTGCGGATCCCGCAGCTTGACCGACAGCACGTAGCAGCAACTCTCCCAAACGTCTTCCGGGGCGATCCGCAGACCGCGCGGCGCCAGGTTGCGAAATTCGCAAAACTCGCGCACCGCATCGGTCAGTCCGGCGCGTAGACCGTTGACGTGGGTACCGCCCTGCGCGGTCGGAATCAAGTTGACGTAGCTTTCCGCCACCGGCTCGCCGCCGTCCGGCAGCCAGGCCAGCGCCCAGTCGGCGGCCTCGCGCTCGCTGCTGACACGGCCAACGAACGGTGGATCGGGCAGCAACGCCGCTGCTCCCAAAGCCTCTCTGAGATAATCGATCAGGCCGTCCTGGTAGCGCCAAACGACTTGCTCACCGGCTGCCTCGTCGGTAAAACCCACCTTCAGACCGGGGCACAACACCGCCTTGGCGCGCAACACATGCCTGAGCCGGGGTACGGAAAATTTGGGCGAATCGAAATAGCATGGGTCCGGCCAGAACCGCACGGTGGTGCCCGTGATGCGCCGGGGAACCGTGCCGATCTCCTCCAGTTCGGACACCTTATCGCCACTGGCGAAAGCCATGTTGTATTCCTTGCCACCACGTTTGACCCAGACTTCGAGATGACTGGACAACGCATTCACCACCGACACGCCGACGCCATGCAAACCGCCGGAGAAGCGGTAGTTGCGGTCGGAAAATTTGCCGCCGGCGTGCAAGCGGGTCAGGATCAACTCGACGCCGGGAACACCCTCCTCGGGATGGATGTCCACCGGCATCCCGCGCCCGTCGTCTTCGACCGACAACGAACCGTCGGCGTGCAGGGTGAGCATGACCGTGCTAGCGTGACCGGCGATAGCCTCGTCCACGCTATTGTCGATGACTTCCTGCGCCAGGTGGTTGGGCCGGGCGGTATCGGTGTACATGCCCGGCCGTTTGCGAACCGGGTCCAGACCGCTGAGAACTTCTATCGCGGAGGCGTCGTAAGCAGTTACGTTCATTAGAAGAAAAACTTCTGGCTAGGCTCGATGGCTTTATGGGGAAAATCCGGATTGATCCGCAAAAGCGGGGGTGCGCGACGACGCGGCGGCGGCTATCAAAACAGTCCGCCACGGAACTCGCCGATTTTTGGCATAAGGTAGCATGGCCATCATGGCCCAAATAGCATAACCCCAACGCAAATCGTTCCGGCCGCCCGCAATGGCAACCCGCCGACCGGCATCTCCAACAAGGTATGGAGCGACCGGGCGGGGAAAACCGAAAATTGACTCGGCATAAGGCTCATGTAAAACTGCCAATCTGTACTTGAAGTGTCCGAATGTTTTGTCTGATGTTTTTTGGTGGAACTTATCGAGGAGTCTTTCAATTGGGCAAGAAGTTATATGTCGGAAATTTGAGCTATAGCATCGGCAGCAGCGAGCTGGGGCGCCTGTTCGAGACGCATGGCGCGGTGCGTTCGGCCCAAGTGATCACGGATCGCGATACCGGCCGATCCAAGGGCTTCGGCTTCGTGGAAATGGGCAGCGACCAGGAAGCGCAAGCAGCTATCGCCGCCCTCAACGGCAAAGAAGTTGATGGCCGCGGCCTGACCGTCAACGAAGCGCGCCCGCAACAAAGTGGCGGTGGCGGTGGCGGCGGCTACGGCGGTGGCGGCGGAAAACGTGGAGGCTATGGCGGCGGCGGCGGCGGTCGCCGGTACTAACGGTCAGATCTCGTACGTCCAAATTGGAAGCTTCCTCATCATGCAGGTCGTCGCGGCCAACAGCGCATTCAACAGGACGCATCGAAATATCAGCGGCTCGCAAGCCGTTTCCTAAATTCTTGGCTCATACTCGCGCCGGTTTCCCACCGGCGCTGTTTCGTAAAGCCCATCCTCAGCTTAATCGATTCTGCTTCGGGCTTTCTCCGCGAAGGGGTGGCTGTCCGCTACCAAATAGTTGACGCCCCGAAATCATCGATGCACCGGGCCGGACTGAAAGCCCAAATCGTCGAGCGGAGGAGCCAACGTGGAACCAAAGCAGAAGTCGTTGGGTTCGTCGATCATTCTCCAACGAGCCAAGATGCTGGGAGAGGATCAAATCCCGCCGGATATATGGGATCGATTCATCCAAACATCCCAAGAAAAGATGATCTTCCTGACCGTGGCGGACCCGGACCAGTAGTGGCCGGCGTCGATGCAGCCCCTTCGGAAATGGATCGAGGAGAACGTGCCGCCGGAGTAGCTGGCACAGGCGGGGCTGGGGCAACAAGCGCGCCAGCAATCCCCGAGCGCGCCGGGGAGCGCTCGTTTCAGCCAATCCGCCATGAAGTCGGTCGATGCCAACATCCGGCGGGGCCACGAATCCCTCACCAAGGCGCTGATGGAGAAAACCTCGGTGCATCGCGCCATGTACCGCAACGGGCTGGGGTGGGTCGATTTCGTCTGGGGAAGCGAGGGGCGGGTGACGCCTTCCGGCAAAACCAGGGGCGCGATGGGCCTTTCGCATCTGCTGGAAGCCAGGCGGCGGGTTGATGGCTCATCTCAAACGCAAGCGATCAGTTTGGCGCAACGCCTGGTTGAAGCCATCGCCAGAGGAACAGAACTACGGCGACTGACCAGGCCGCCAGCCGTGAATGTGACTATCGGGCATGGCGACATCGAGGTCGTTCTGGTCAAGCGGGAAGGGAGCAATGCGTGGGTTTTGAGCGGGTGGAAGCTGAAGCCCGGCGCAACCGGCGCGAGATATGGCGCGACCAGTGCTACGCAGAGCGGCTCTACTCCTACACAAACCGTTCCGGGAGCGGGCTTCGACCCCACTATACCCCCGACGGAGGAACCCCGCTACTCCCGCCCCCACCGCTGGGCCGACGGTCTCGCGCCCGAAGTCAAATCGATGGCCGAGAAGATCGGCGCGGAACCCAAGCCGTGGACCGAGCGATTGGCCGCAATGAAAGACAGCCTGCCGACCCGCCTCCGCCAGGGCACCATCGACCGCTTCGCCCGGCTGCTGGACAACGACATCGCCCGCTTCGGCCGGGATGCGGTCGATACCGATACCGCGCTGTCCGCCTGGGTGGCGTCCAAGATGAGCAAGTCGCCGGACGGGGCGTTGGAAGGGGCGTTCCTGCACGGCCGATTGAAGTGGGAGGATGGCGCGCTCAATGTCCAGGAGACGAAGCGGGGATTGAGCAAGGCACTGGAACCCATCGCCAGCGCCGGGGAACTGAACCGCTTCTGGCAGTGGATCATCGCCCACCGCTCCAGCCTACTGGCCGGCGGCGGGACATTCCGCACGGGTACGATGCTGGAGGGCTTCGCCGGTTGCGAACATCGCCCACACCCCACCCGCAACGCAAGACGGGCGGCTATTCGGCCACCCGTCTTCTTTAAAAATTTCTTGAACCTCAGTCGTTCGCCCGCGATTCCAGCATGGCGACGGCCGGCAGCACCTTACCTTCCAGGAATTCCAGGAATGCGCCACCGGCAGTGGAGATATAAGACACCTTGTCATAGATATTGTATTTCTGGATCGCCGCGATGGTGTCGCCACCGCCGGCCAGGGTAAAGGCTTTGGTGTTGGCAATCGCCATGGCGACCGTCTTGGTGCCTTCGCCGAACTGGTCGAATTCAAACACGCCGACCGGACCATTCCATACCACGGTGCCGGCCTTCATGATGATGTCAGCCAGTTCCTGGGCGCTCTTCGGGCCGATATCGAAGATCATGTCGTCGTCGTTGACTGCGCCAGCGTCTTTCAATACTGCCGGTTCAGCCGCGTCGAACTTCTTGCCGCAGACAACATCGGTAGCGATCGGGATGGTTGCGCCACGCGCCTTCATCTTTTCCAGCAACGTTTGCGCGGTAGGCACCAGATCATGCTCGGACAGCGATTTGCCGACATTCTTGCCAACCGCTTCCAGGAAGGTATTGGCGATGCCGCCGCCGACCACCAGTTGATCAACCTTCTCGGACAGGCTCTCCAGCACGGTCAGCTTGGTCGAGACTTTCGAACCGCCGACGATCGCGACCATTGGCCGAGCCGGAGTCGCCAGTGCCTTGGTCAGCGCATCGAGTTCTTCCGTCAACAGGATACCGGCGCAGGCCACCGGGGCGAACTTGGCGACGCCGTGAGTCGAGGCTTCAGCGCGATGGGCGGTGCCAAAGGCGTCCATGACGAAAACATCGCACAGCGCCGCGTATTTCTTCGCCGTCTCCTCGACATTCTTCTTTTCACCCTTGTTGGTGCGGCAGTTTTCCAATAGCACCACTTCGCCATCGGCCACTTCAAAGCCACCATTGACCCAGTCGCGGATCACGCGCACCGGCTTGCCCAGCTTGGCGGACATCACATCGGCGACCGGCTTCAGTGAATCTTTTTCAGAGAATTCGCCTTCGGTCGGACGGCCCAGATGGGATGTGACCATCACTTTGGCTCCGGCTTTCATCGCGAATTCGATGGTGGGCATCGAGGCGGTGATGCGGGCGTCGGAAGTCACTTTGCCATCCTTGACCGGAACATTCAGGTCGGAACGGATAAACACTCGCTTGCCAGCGAGGTTGAGATCAGTCATGCGCTTGAAATTCATGGTCTTCAATTCCTCCAAACAAAACCCCCGACCGACTGGGCGCAAGGCGCGAGACGGCGGGGGCGGGTTCAACCGAATTGCGAATCGCCAGGGAGCGGCGATCGCTTACTTGGCCATGACGCGGACCATTTCCAGAACCTTGCAGGAATAACCCCACTCATTGTCATACCAGGCCACGACCTTGACGAAGGTGTCGTCCAGAGCGATGCCGGCGTCGGCGTCAAAGGTGGAGGTGCAGCTCTCGCCGCGGAAATCGGTGGCGACGACCTTGTCCTCGGTATAGCCCAGCACGCCCTTCATCGCGCCTTCCGAAGCGGCCTTCATCGCCGCGCAGATGTCCTTGTAGCTGGCCGGCTTGTTCAGTTCCACAGTCAGATCGACCACGGATACATCGGAGGTGGGGACGCGGAAGGCCATGCCGGTGAGCTTCTTGTTCAGCTCGGGAATGACCTTGCCCACCGCCTTGGCGGCGCCAGTCGAAGACGGGATGATGTTCTCCAGGATACCGCGACCGCCGCGCCAGTCCTTGTTGGAGGGGCCGTCCACCGTCTTCTGGGTGGCGGTGGCGGCGTGGACGGTGGTCATCAGACCGCGCTTGATGCCCCAGGTATCATTCAGCACCTTGGCGACCGGCGCCAGGCAGTTGGTGGTGCAGGACGCGTTGGAGATGATGGCCTGGCCAGCGTATTTGTCGTGATTCACGCCGTAGACGAACATCGGCGTGTCATCCTTGCTGGGGGCGCTCTGGATGACCTTCTTGGCGCCAGCGGCGATATGCTTCTGGCAGGTTTCCTCGGTCAGGAACAGGCCGGTGGATTCGACGACGATGTCAGCGCCGACTTCGTTCCACTTCAGCTCGGCGGGATCCTTAACAGCGGTCAGACGGATCTTTTTGCCGTTGACAATCAGGGTGTTACCATCGACGGAGACCTCGCCCTTGAAACGGCCATGCACAGAATCGTACTGAAGCATATAGGCCAGATAATCTGGGTCGAGCAGGTCGTTGATGCCGACAACCTCGATGTCCGAAAAGTCCTTAATCGCCGCGCGAAACACCATGCGGCCAATGCGACCAAACCCATTGATGCCAACTTTAATGGCCATGCTTTCCTCCAAGTCAGAGTGGTTTTCATCAAAAGACGGGCGAACAATGCCGCCCACTCAACACGATCAAGTGTAGACCGGATTCGTTAAAAAACAGTATTTACTAGAACAGCGCCCGCACGGTAGCGGCCACCCGTTCGGCGGTAAAGCCGAAATGCTGGAAAATAATTTCCGGCGGGCCGCATTCGCCAAAGCAGTCGATGCCGATCACCGCGCCTTGCGCGCCGGCGTATTTATACCAGGGCGCGGTAACGCCCGCCTCGACCACCACACGCCGAGTCACGTTCGGCGGCAGCACCGATTCGCGCCACGCCGCGTCCTGAGCATCGAATACATTCACCGAGGGCATGGAGACGACGCGCACCCGCCGGCCCTGGCTGTTTAACTGCTGGGCCGCCTCCATCGCCAATTGCACTTCGGAACCGGTGGCGATGATGATCGCCTCCGGGTTATTGCCGCAATCGAGCAGCACGTAGCCACCCCGAGCAATAGCCCGCACCTGCTCTGGCGTGCGTTCCTGATGCGGCAATTTTTGGCGGGTGAAGATCAGGGCGGTCGGCCCGTTGGTGCGGTCCAGCGCCGCCTTCCAAGCCACGGCGGTTTCCGTGGTATCGCAGGTCCGCCATACCGACAGATCGGGAATAATCCGCAGGCTAGCGACATGCTCGACCGGTTGATGGGTGGGACCGTCGCCGCCAACCCCAATCGAATCATGGGTCAAGATGAATACGCAACGCAGTTTCATCAACGCGGACATGCGAATGGCGCTGCGACCATAGTCGGCGAACATCAGGAAGGTGCCGCCGAAGGGCACGTAGCCGCCATGCAGCGCCAGCCCGTTCATAATCGCGTTCATCGCGAATTCGCGCGCACCGTAATAGATCAGATTGCCATCGGGATGCGCAAAGTCGACCGGGCGGCAGCCAATCCAGGGGATACCGGTGGACTCGGTGAGATCGGCGGAGCCGCCCACCAGGCTGGGGAAATGGGGGTTGAACGCTTCGAGCGCGCGCTGCGACGCGACCCGGGTGGCGATATCCTCGCGCCGCTCCTGGGTGGCTTGAATAAAATTCCAGGCCAGTTCTTGCCAGTCCGGCGGGAACCCACAGGCCAAGCGCCGATCGAGTTCCGCCGCGGCTTCTGGGTACTCGGCCCGGTAACGGGAAAATAGCGCGTTCCACTCGCCTTCCCGGTCGGCGCCCTTGGCGCGGGCGTCGAAGGCGCGATAGTACTCGGAGGGAATAACGAATGGTTCATGACGCCAGCCGATATGCTCACGGGTTGCGGCGACTTCGGCGGCGCCCAATGGCGCACCGTGCGATTTTTCGCTGCCGCCCTTGTTGGGCGAACCCCAAGCAATGGTCGTCTTGCAACAGATCAGGGTGGGGCTGCCGGTGAAAGCGCGCGCCTGCTTGATGGCTCGGTGGACCGCATCGGCGTCGTGGCCGTCCACATTGGGAATGACATGCCAGCCGAAGCCTTCGAAGCGTTTGGCGACATTCTCGCTGAACCAGCCGCTGACCGGGCCATCGATGGAGATGTCGTTGCTGTCGTAGAGGCAAATCAGCTTGCCCAGTCCCCAGGTGCCCGCCAGCGAGCAGGCTTCGGAGGAGATGCCTTCCATCAGGCAACCGTCGCCGAGGATAACGTAGGTGTAATGATCGACGATGGGAAAACCGGGGCGGTTGAAGCGAGTGGCCAGCGCCCGTTCGGCCAGCGCCATGCCGACGCCGTTGGCCAAACCCTGTCCGAGTGGCCCGGTGGTGGTTTCCACGCCTGGGGTGAGGCCGTATTCGGGATGTCCGGGGGTCCGTGAGCCCAGCCGCCGGAAATTGCGCAGATCCTCGATGCTCAGGTCATAACCGCTCAGATGCAGCAGGGAATACAGCAACATCGAGCCATGACCGTTGGACAGGATCACCCGGTCGCGATTCAACCATTTGGGATTGGCTGGATTGTGGCGCAGAAAATCATTCCACAGGACCGCGCCAAAATCGGCCATGCCCATGGGAGCGCCGGGGTGACCGGATTCCGCGCGCTGCACCGCGTCCATGCTCAGGGCGCGAATGGCGTTCGCCAGATCCCGGCGCGAGGGAGGGGCGGCTTCCCGAATGGGGGTGCCGGCGGCGGCAAGCGGCGCGGTCGTCGCATCCACCATGGGGCGGGCGGCCAATTCACTACGCGAGGGCATGAACTCTCTCTCCATAACAGTACTCAGCAACGAAAAATGAAGGAACCGGGTACGCGTGGAAACCGATCGTCAGGCTCCACGACCCCGCCGCGCGCGTCGCTCTTGCTGGGACGTTCACCGGAGAGATCACCAAGGATGTCCGGTCGCGCCAAAGCCCCTTTGGGTTCGGTTCGGCCGAAAAATGGCGGCGATTATAGGAAAAACCAGGGTAAACGCCAATGATTATTCCTTGGCAATGCAGCGTGGTTTAGGCTCGATCGGGTGGCCGCGCCGCTCAATCCCGGCGCAGGCGGTCGGAAATCGCCACCGGCGTCGGATACGTCAGCACCAGGTAATATGTGGAGGCGATGAAGGTCAACAGCGTGGTTGCCTGTACCAGATACGACGCCTCCCGACCGATCAACTGGTTCTGCTGGGCCAGCACCGCGATCAGCAGGGCGAACTCGCTGACCTGACCCAGTCGCACGCCGACTTCCATGGCGATGCGCGGTCGCTCGCCGGCCCATTGCAGGAAGCCGCGAAATACCCAGGGCTTGACCGCCAGCAACAGCGCGCCCAGCAGCAGGGTGGGCAGAAACACCGCGCCCAGCATCCCCAGATCGAAGCCGGCGCCCAGCGAGAAAAAGAACAATACCAGGAAAAAATCGCGCAAGGGCCTGAGGCTATCGGCGATGTACAGCGCGATCGGGCTAGTGGCCAGCGCCACTCCGCCGATGAAGGCGCCGATGGCGTAGGACAGACCCAGCAGGGCCGCCACCTGCGAGATGCACAGACACCAGCCGATGGCCGTCAGGAAAATGTATTCGCGGATCTTGTCGAACTTGCGAATCAGCGGGATCAGCATGTAACGCGAGCTCAGGTAAGCGAACCCCAACAACATTGGCAAGGTAATGATCAACAGACCCAGGCCTTGCAGCGAGGAACCGCGCCCGCCCAACCCCTCCAGCAACAGCAGCACGGCGATCGCCAACAGATCTTGCAGCAGCAGGATGCTGATGATGATTTCCCCGGTGTGTTGGTGATGCAGGGCGCGGGTCGGGAGCAACTTGAGGCCGATGATGGTGCTGGAGAACGTCATCGCCGCTCCGACCAGCAGGCTCTCGCCAGGCGCATAGCCGAACAGCCAGGCGACCCCGCCTCCCAGTAGCGCGAATACCAGCGAAGTGCCAAGCGTGATCACGGTCGCCTTGCGCAACATCTGCAGCAAGCGCTGCGGCGACAGATCCAAACCCAGCAGGAACAGCAGAAACATGATGCCGATCTGGGCCATCTGCTCGATGGCCGCGGCGTTGTCGATCAGTTTGAATCCGTAGGGACCGATGCAAATCCCCAGCACAATGTAGGCGATGGGCAGCGCCTGACGCGCGTACAACGCCAGCGTCGCGAACAGCGCCGCGCCGGTGAAAATCAGAAACAGCGAAAAAACAATGGAGTCCTGGGCTACCGCGTGCATTTTCTCGACGATCCTAACCATGGGCCGGCGATTCTTCATCCCGAGCATGCCGGCAACGCCGCATCACTATACCAGCGATTCGACCACGGCGCAGGCGCGGGGCACGGCCGAACCCGAGGGGTTTATTCCCCCGACGCCCGGCAACCGTGCCATAATGACCCGTTGCGAAAATCGCCAAACTCACGAAATAACCGTCTTGCGCGCCAATTGCCCCGATTGTCCCAACCATCCGCCATCCTGGTCTTCCCGCCCGCCCGCCCGCCCGCCCGCCCTGCCTGTTGGGCTGGCCGGCTGGCTGTTCGACCCCGGCTCCCTGACCCAACGACTGCGCCGGAGCTGCCTGGATCGCTTCCGCGTGCATGTGCTGCATCAGGGCTGGGCGCGGCCCGGCCGCGACGAAACGAGCGCACTGGGTCTGCGGCTGGATGCCTGGACCTGGACCCGTGAAGTGCAGTTGCTGTGCGGCGAGCGGCCCTGGGTGTTCGCTCGAACCCTGATCCCGGCCGCCACCCTGCGTGGCCGTGGCCGCCGGCTGACCCGCCTGGGTAGCCGGCCCTTGGGGCAGGTGCTGTTCGCCGATCCCAAGGTCCGCCGCGGCCCGGTGGAAATCGCCCGCATCGTTGCCGGTCAGCACCTGCACCAGCGCGCCTTCGCCGGCTTTGCCGAGCCGCCGGACGCGATCTGGGGACGCCGTTCGGTGTTCTGGATCGACGGCCGCTGCCCGCTGTTGGTGTGCGAGATTTTCCTGCCCGCTTTGCCGGTATCTCCGGCTCTTGTCGACCGGACTGGATTTCCCTCATGACGATCGAACGCCTTGAAGACCGCCTACGCGAATACGCCCTGCTGATGCGCCTGCACCGCCCCATTGGCATTTATTTGCTGTTATGGCCGACCCTGTGGGCGCTGTGGCTGGCGGGCGATGGCCAACCGCCACGCGGCGTCGTGCTCGTTTTCGTGCTGGGCGTGGTGCTGATGCGCTCGGCCGGTTGCGTCGTCAACGACTTCGCCGACCGCGATTTCGACCCGCATGTCGCCCGCACCCGCGACCGGCCACTGGCCGCTGGCCGGGTCAAACCGGGCGAAGCGCTGGTTCTCGCCGCCGTGCTGAGCCTGCTGGCCTTCGCCCTGGTGCTCACCCAGAACGCGCTGACCGTCAAGCTGTCCTTCGTCGGCCTGGCGCTGGCCGTCAGCTATCCGTTCATGAAACGGCTGCATTTCCTGCCGCAGTTCCATCTCGGCGCGGCCTTCGGCTGGGCCATTCCGATGGCTTACGCGGCGGTGACCGACAGCCTGCCGCCGACAGCCTGGCTGCTGTTCCTCGGCAACGTGCTCTGGTCGGCGGTCTACGATACCCAGTACGCCATGGTGGATCGGGAAGACGACCGCCGGATTGGGGTGAAATCAACCGCCATCCTGTTCGGCGAGCGGGACAAACGCATTGTCGGCTACTTGCAACTGGCGCTGCTGGGGGTGCTGGTCATGGTGGGCCTGCTGGCCGGGCGCGGCTGGATCTATTATCTGGGGCTGTTCGCGGCGACGTGGTTCGCCCTGTACCAGCAATACCTGATCCGCAACCGCGAACCGGCCGAATGCTTCAAGGCGTTTCTCAACAACAACGGGTTCGGGCTGGCGATTTTCTGCGGGCTGCTGCTGGATTATCTGCCGGCGGGCGCCACCTGAGGCGGACGGGCACGAATCCCAACGCCCCTCAATCCCACTCCCCGCCCACGGTTGGGGGAATTCCGCCAAGGGAGGAAAACATCATGCTGATTGTCCATGTCTTCATCCACGTCAAGCCGGATTGCGTCGAGGCATTTAAGGAAGCCTCGCTGGACAACGCCCGCCACAGCGCCCGGGAAGCGGGAATCGCCCGCTTCGATGTAATCCAGCAGGCCGACGACCCGACCCGCTTCGTGCTGGTCGAGGTCTACCGCACGGTCGAGGCCACGACCCAACACAAGGAAACCGCCCACTATGCCCGCTGGCGCGATGCGGTGGCCGAGATGATGGCGGAACCGCGCGCCAGCATAAAATACGCCAATCTATTCCCGACCGATCCGGGTTGGGATTACCCGCCCGGCGTTTGAGCGCCGCCCGTCAATGCCGGAAGAACTGGAGCTGCAAACCCCTTATCTGCGGCTGGCGGCGCGGGCCTGGGGTCCGCCGGACGGCGTTCCGGTGCTGGCGCTGCACGGCTGGCTCGACAACGCCGCCAGCTTCGACGCCTTGGCGCCGCTGCTGCCCGACACGCGGCTGGTGGCGCTGGACCTGATCGGGCATGGCCGCTCCGATCACCGGCCGGCCGGCGTTCATTATCACTTCGTGGATTTCATTCCCGACGTGGTCGCCGCCGCAGATGCGCTGGGTTGGGATCGCTTCGCCCTGCTCGGTCATTCCCTGGGCGGCGGCATCGCCAGCTTCGTCGCCGCCACCCTGCCGGAGCGGATCAGCCGGGTGGCGATGATCGAGGGGTTGGGACCGCCGACCAGCAACCCCACCGACGGTCCAGCCAACCTGCGCCAGACCATCGAGCAGATGAACGCCCTGCCGCGCAAGCGCCCGCCGGTTTATGTGAACCTGGAAGCCGCGATTCAGGCGCGCTGCGAGGCCGGCGGCCTGTCGTGGAAAGCGGCGGCCATTCTGGTCGAGCGCGGCCTTCGACCGACTGATGGCGGCCTCGGCTGGCGCACCGATCCCCGGCTGCGCTTCGTTTCGCCGCTGTATCTAAGCGAACTGCAAATCCTGGCCTACATGGAATGCATCGCGGCGCCGGCGCTGCTGATCTGCGGCGCGGACGGCTATCTGGTCAAGCGGGCCTACATGCAAGAGCGCTATGCCCGCATCGCCGACCTAACGGTGAAAATCTTGCCCGGCGGGCACCATCCTCATCTGGAAGACCCGGAACCCTGCGCCCGCCTGCTCGCGCCGTTCTTCGCGGCGGCCTGAACGATTTCTCCTGCACACCCGCTCAAGGCGACCAATACCGCGCCCTGTCCGGACCAAATGGCATGATCGCCTTGAACGGTCGTTGAGCGAGGATTGACAGCACGAGGGAGGATCAATATGATTTCCCTCCTTTCAATTCCCCAGTAGCTCAGTCGGTAGAGCAGGTGACTGTTAATCACCGGGTCCGTGGTTCGAGTCCGCGCTGGGGAGCCAGATAAAACAAGGGGTTAGACGAAAGTCTAGCCCCTTTCCTTTTGTTCGTTGTCCACTGATTGTCCACTTGCTGGCAAGCAACCGCGATTGTCCACAACATAGTTTGCTGGCCCAGCTTGGTAATACTGGATGCGCTAGGCCAGGAATACGGCGCCGCCGGTTTACCGAATCCAGTCCAACGCTTCCCGTTGTTCCCGCAACGCCCGCGCCAGTTCCC
>JARSSH010000054.1 GCA_029624815.1 Candidatus Competibacter sp. | reverse complement strand
AACCAGAATGATATCAATCATAAAAAAAGTAAAAACTAATTTAATTTAAAGTATAAATTTCTTGGTTTAGCTCTCACGTGGCGTTGGTGCATAATTCATCATAACGAATTGATTTATAATAAAATTATGAAATTCTGCAAAACATGAAAAACATTATTAAATCAACAAACTAGGTGATTTATGCACCAACGCCCTCTCACGTTGCTAATGTTTAATACAGATAAAATAATTTTATCCTTATTAAAAGTAACAGTTCTCTTTGTGGTAATAGCAGGTCTTGGACTGCCAGTATTGGAAGATTCGTAGATATAACTATCTCCAACTTGGATAATTGGAGCAGGTACAGATTTAACAGGTAATTCTGATTTTGGAATCGCCGATTGCTCTTGGTTGGTTCTACGATGAGCTTCATCTAGTTTCTGACGTTCTTCAGCTATTATTCTAGCTCTTTCCGCAGTTTGTTCCCTTGCTATACGCTCTTGGCTCCGTTCTTCAGCAAGACGGGCTTCTTCCTCAATATTAATATTCCTTTGCCATAATACTACTGTCAGAATGATTCCAATAAAAAATACACTAAATCCACCTATTGCCAACATATTTCTATTTTTGATAACCCAACTTTGCCAAATTTTAATCTGCTCTTTTCTAGCCTGAGAACGACGTTCCTGCTCTTCTAAATATGCTTTTTGCTGTTCTTCAGATGCTTTTCTTTGTTTTTCAGCGAGAATTCTCAACTGCTCTTTTTTTTCTGCCTCTGCCTCTGCCTCTGCCTTAGCAATAGCTTTTTGCTTATTTTCTTCTGCTTCTTTCCTTGCTGAGTCAAGAATTTTACGCTCAATTTCTGGAAGATATTGCTTGTCATTTAATGCAAAATAGGATAACGCAAATTCATCTAACCATTTTTGTCCAAACGGTTGTATTTTGTTAGCTATTGCAGCAATATCGTTATCATACTTGAGCAGTGCATTCCATTTGACCTGATCAAACTGTGCCGTAGTAGAGCCTGCTATATTTTTATTTTCGGTTGTTTGGTGAATATCAACTATATTTTTGTTACACCTATTATATTCTTTAGTTGCAGTATTGGCCGATTTTTCTCGTTGGCCAGAAAATATCCCTAATAATCCTCCAATCATGAGAAGTAATGACAGAAAAATACCCAATGTATTATTTCCAAACACATATATAATTCCACCTGCGCTAGTAAACATTAAAATTCCACCAAAAATTCCATTTTTCATTACAACTCCTGCTCCTACAAAAGCAAGAACAGGGATACCTAAGCTCAAAATTTGAATATTTGCTGACTTACCCAGCGAACCGATTATGTGCCCTAAAAATGCGAATCCCATTAAACTTAGTCCACCGATAATACCAATGATCATTGCGGCTATGTGCATTTTAATTTACCCTGTCCTTCAGTGTAGCTGCCCAACCTTGTGGTTGGTCCTTCATCTATTTGTTGCCTAACGATCTACTACTTCACCTGCCCGCGTAGCGGGGTCAGGTGCAAGCCCCAGTTAGGCGATAAGTCTGTCGTACTCTGCATGTGTGCCAATCCAAAACCAGATAAAACCATCAGAAGCTTGTACCGCGAGCGCACGATGATGTCCTCCTATTCTGGCTGACCAGTACGGTCCTACCTTTTTGAAGTGCAGAGAAGGATGATAGGGATTCTGCTTGAGCAGCAGGTAAGCTTTATCGGCGAGAACTTGAACTTCATGTGGCAACGCTCGATAGCATGTCCAGAAATCTGGATTAGCGTGATGGTTCAAAGTAACGTAGTTCGACCCGCAGCGTGATCTTCCAGTGCCTTACGCGCCAAGGCATCTAATTTTCCAGCTTTGGCATCTTGCTCGATTTGGCGATCCCAAGCATCCGCTTCAAATGCAAGAAACCAGTTTCGGAATTCTGCTAATTCCTTGGGATCAAGCTGCTCGACTTGTCTTTCCAACATTTCTACTATGCTCATATCTATCACCAATTATCTGCGCTTTGCATTTTTAGTTACTGGGGCCGCGCCCACTCGATGAACGTTTAAATGCCAACCCTGGCTATGGCGCGGTCTCCGATGCAGCAGCCAGTTAGGTTGGTTGATTAATTGAATGTTCGGTTTCCAAAAAGACAGCAACCGAATCTATGTGGCTGGCTACTGGCTTTTTGGCAAAGTCTTAAACGTGAGGCTTGTTAGCGGAATTAATAGTGCTAAAAAACTCCTTAAGATCTGCATCTTGAGTAGTACTTAAACACATCCAATCTCTGAGATTAAAGCTTGGATTCCCTATCCTAATATTCGGATAACCTATTCTCATATAATCACTAAAGCAACATTTAAGAAGGCTTCGCTCATTTGAATTGACCTGAGTAACCCAAAGCTGTTTTTTTGGGAATTCATTTAATAAAAGATGTTGATGCAAGGCATTATTACTTGTTCCTGCTACATTTACAGTTTCATACACTATAATAGAAATGTTAAATTTATCAACAAACTCACATCCAAACCAAGGCAAAGCTACCCTAGGTTCGTTGCGAAGTTTATAGTAAAAACCAAGCCAATATTCACCATCAGTGTAAATACCTGATGCATCACTTTTACCTTTTTCTGTAGGTATTACTGATTGAAATTGATTTGTAACATAGGGTTCCAAAGAGAACCCTCTTATTATTGTAGCAACTGTTTTATTAAAATCTTTTAACCAAACACTTAATGACTCAAATTGGTTGGTAGGTGGTTTCAGTGGCATAATACTTTCTCCAGCGTGTAAGTTTCGTTGCCTAACGGGGCGCGAGTTGAGCGACACCCGCGCGTGGGTGGAGCGCACGCAGTGCGCGATACCCCAAGCGGGCGTAGCGGCGAAGCCGTGTCGCTCGAACGAGGGTTCGACGGCGCTCGCGCCGAGAACCCGAAGTTCGACAACTCGCGCCCCGTTCGTCGGCGCGAAGCGCCGACGAACGACCCGCATCACCGGCAAGCGTAGCGCAGTCCGGTGAATGCGGTGGTTAGCGTATCTGTTCTCTACATTGATTAGGTTGAAAATATGTCGAACGATTTTATATACAGTGATGGCTCTAGCCCTATTGGGTTTAATGGGACGATAGATAACATGGCGTTAGCTAACATGGCGTATGCAAATTATTTAGGCGTAAAACCATTGCCAGAGTCTTCTGTAATTGGTTCTCTAGCACACCTTCGTTATCCATATTCAGACGATTTATGGAATCTAACCCAAGCGTGGAATTCCGATCTAAATTGCTTTGCCGAAGAAAAAGAATTTTCATCCTCTGTTTCCCGCGATGTATGGGTTTTAAATAAAGCGCGTAAATACAAAATCTTTTTCTCTTTCAAACTTATTCGTTTGATTTTTCGTCTTTTCGCGGAAATCAGACAGTTTTTTCTCAACGAGCATTATTAGATTTTTAGCGTCTCTGGGTGATGTTAGTTCGTCCTCTTCAAGTTCTTCTGTTACTCCGATTAAACAGCGACGTTTTAGGTTGCCCTCTAGGGTATAGAACACTTTGAAAGTAATGCCGGATTTTGGATCGTAAAATGCGCCATTTGAGACTAAAATATTTGGCACATCTTGTATGGAATCTAAGATTTCTTTCGCGTTCATGCTGTATCCTCTGTGTTGCAGCTAACGAATCAAGCTGAGCGTCACCCCGCGCTGGCGCGGGGCGCGCAGCGCCGCGTAGCGGTGACGCTCCAGCGCCTGGTTAGCTCGTCCCTGCACCACAACCACTTGAATCTTCATAAAATCTGGCTGTACCAACACCACTGTTTGTGCAGCGTTGCTAGCTAGCGCCACTGACGCATCAACTCGTTATGCGTCTGCGGCGCCGCAGCGACGCTGCATAACCGATCTTTGAGGTTTTTGCCAGGATTTTATTGAAAATGTTCAATAAAATCAATATACAGGACGAGCTAACAAGCAGTAGACCCCCTAAAAGGGGGCTTATTTCACACCAAAAAGGTGTATAATCAAAAAATATATCGCTTTGTATAAACTTGTCAATAGGTTATCTCGAAATGACCGTCCCATTTAGTGACATAAATACCCCTCCAGCGTCGCTGCCCAAGACTCCAAAATTGCTCGATCAGGTTCGCGGAAAGATACGACTAAAACACTACAGTATCCGCACCGAACACGCCTATGTGGACTGGATTCGCCGGTTTATCCTGTTCCATAACAAGCGGCACCCCACCGACATGGGTGCATCCGAGGTCGAAGCCTTCCTGACTCATTTGGCCGTCAAAGGCAAAGTGGCGGCTTCCACCCAGAATCAGGCCCGCAGCGCCCTGCTGTTCCTTTACAAGGAAGTGCTCGACCAAGCGCTACCTTGGATGGACGACATCACGCCGGCCAAGCGCCCCCAGCGCTTGCCGGTGGTGCTCACCCACGCCGAGGTTAAGGCCGTGCTGGAGCGGTTGCGCGGCACCCATTGGTTGCTGGCCAGTCTTCTCTACGGCACCGGCATGAGATTGATGGAAAGCTTGCGGCTACGGGTCAAGGATCTCGACTTCGAACGACGGGAACTCCTGGTGCGGGAAGGCAAGGGCGCCAAGGACCGAATGACGATGCTGCCCGCCACCCTGATCGATCCGCTGAAAAACCATCTGATCCGGGTCAAGGCTCTCCACGAGGAGGACTTACGCCAGGGCTATGGCTCGGTCTATCTCCCCGATGCCCTGGAACGGAAATACCCCAACGCCCACCGCGACTGGGGCTGGCAATATGTCTTTCCCTCCCGGCAACTCTCGGTCGATCCCCGCTCCGGCGTCACCCGCCGCCATCACGCCGACGAAAAAGGCGTGCAGCGCGCCATGCATCAGGCCGTGCGCGACGCCGGCCTGACCAAGCCCGCCACGCCCCACACCCTGCGCCACAGCTTCGCCACCCATCTGCTGATGTCGGGCTCCGACATCCGCACCGTCCAGGAACTGCTCGGCCACAAGGACGTCAGCACCACCATGATCTACACCCATGTCCTCAATCGCGGTGGCCGGGGCGTGGTCAGCCCGCTCGATACGATCTGACTTCGGCGCGGCGGCTGTTTGAAGTCAGGCGCGCGGCACTGCTGTTTCCTAACCAAGCCCCCGGTTGTGCGCCACCCCCCGAAGTTTTATGATGTGTAAGAATTTAAGAAGAGATACACATCATGCGTACCAATATCGTGATTGATGACCAACTCATGGAGGAAACCTTGCGCGCGACGGGCTTGAAGACCAAGCGCGAGGCCGTTGAATTGGGCCTACGCACCTTGTTGCGATTGCGCCAGCAGGAAGAAATCCGCCGGTTTCGCGGCAAGCTCGACTGGCAGGGCGACCTCGACGCCATGAGGAGCGACTCGTGATCCTGGTCGATTCCAGCGTCTGGATCGACTACTTCAAGGGAGCCGTCACCGTGCAGGCCGAGCGCCTGGATGCCCTACTGGGCAAGGAGCCCTTGATGGTGGGAGACCTCATCCTGACCGAAGTCCTGCAAGGCTTCGACGGCGAACGAGACTTCCATCAGGCGCGCAAGTTGCTAACCTCCCTGGACGTGGTGGAAATCGGGGGGCGGGAAATCGCCATTCAGGCCGCCCGTCACTTCCGCGCCCTGCGGCGGCTCGGCGTTACCGCGAGGAAAACCATCGACACACTGATCGCAACGTTCTGCATTGAAAAAAATCATGCCTTGCTGTACAGCGACCGCGCTTTCGAACCGTTCGTCGAACATCTGGGCCTGCGCTCCGCGCTGACGCCACGTTGAAGGCGCATCTCATGCGGTCTGAAGGAATCCCATGCCCGGCGCCCTCCTGATCGCCGGTGTCGACGAAGTGGGGCGCGGCCCGCTGGCTGGTCCCGTCGTCGCCGCCGCCGTCATCCTCGATCCCGCCCATCCCATCGCCGGCCTGGCCGATTCCAAGCAACTCAGCCCCGCCCGCCGCGAACGGCTGGCGCTGGACATCCGCGCCAACGCCCTGGCTTGGGCGCTGGGCCGCGCCGAAGTCGCCGAAATCGACCGGCTCAATATTTTCCAGGCTTCGCTGCTGGCGATGCGGCGGGCGGTCGAAGCCTTGCCCGTGGCTCCGGATCAGGTGCTGGTGGACGGCAAACACTGTCCGCCGCTGACCTGCCCCTGCACGGCCATCGTCAAGGGCGACGCCACCGTTCCGGCGATCGGCGCCGCCTCGATCCTGGCCAAGGTGGCGCGGGACGCCGAACTGCGCATCTTGCACGACCGCTATCCGCGCTACGGTTTCGCCCGCCACAAGGGCTATCCCACCGCCGCTCACCGGGAGGCGCTGCGCCGCTTCGGCCCCTGTCCCGAACACCGCCGCTCCTTCGCGCCGGTCGCCGCCGCGCTGCAAGCCGCCATCGTCGAGGAACGGGCATGAGCGCATCCTTCGTGCATCTGCGCCTGCACACCGAATACTCGCTGGTGGATGGGCTGATCCGCGTCAAGAACCTGGTCAGGCAGGTGGCCGCCGCCGGGATGCCGGCCGTGGCGGTTACCGACATGAGCAACCTGTTCGCGCTGATCAAGTTCTACAAGGCCGCGCTCGCCGCCGGCATCAAGCCGATCATCGGCGTGGAAGTCTGGGTGCGGCGTGATGGAGAACCGGCGCGGCTGGTGCTGCTGTGCCAGAATCTGGCCGGTTATCGCCATCTAACCCGGCTGGTCAGCCGCGGCTATCTCGACGGTCAGCAGCGCGGCGTGCCGGTGATCGACTTCCGCTGGCTGGCCGGTAACACCGAGGGCTTGATCGCCCTGTCTGGCGGTCGCGAGGGCGAACTGGGCCAGATGCTGCTGAACGATCGGATGGAGCAGGCCCGGAACGGGTTGGCCGAGTGGCGGCAACTGTTCCCCGAGCGCTTTTATCTGGAAGTGCAACGCACCGGACGAGCCCAGGAAGAAGAGTATCTCGAAGCCGCCCTGGAACTGGCGGCAGCGACCGGAACGCCGGTGGTGGCGACCAACGAAGTGTGCTTTCTCCAGCGCGAGGATTTCGAGGCGCATGAAGCGCGGATCTGTATCCACGACGGCGCGATCCTGGGCGACGCCAACCGTCCCCGCCGTTACAGCGAGCAGCAGTATCTGCGCTCGCCGGCCGAAATGACCGCACTGTTCGCCGACCTGCCGGAGGCGCTGGAAAACAGCGTCGAAATCGCCCGCCGCTGCAACCTGCAACTGGATCTGGGCAAAAACGTGCTGCCGGACTTTCCCATTCCGGCGGATACGAACATCGGCGACTTTTTCTCGGCCCAGGCCCGCGCCGGACTCGAACGGCGGCTACGGCGCTGGTTCGACCCCGCCGCGCCCGATTTCGCCGAACGCCGCCAGCCTTACGACCAACGGCTGGAAATCGAACTGAAAGTCATCATCCAGATGGGCTTTCCCGGCTACTTTCTGATCGTGGCCGATTTCATCCAGTGGGCGCGCGCCAACGGGGTGCCGGTCGGACCGGGACGCGGTTCCGGGGCCGGCTCGCTGGTGGCCTACGCGCTGGGCATCACCGATCTGGACCCGCTGGCCTACGACCTGCTGTTCGAGCGCTTCCTTAACCCCGAACGGGTGTCGATGCCGGATTTCGACATCGATTTCTGCATGGAAGGGCGCGACCGGGTGATCGAGTACGTCGCCCAGCGCTACGGTCGCGACCGGGTGTCGCAGATCGCCACCCACGGCACCATGGCGGCCAAGGCGGTGGTGCGCGACGTGGGCCGGGTGCTGGGCCATCCCTACGGCTACGTCGATCGCATCGCCAAGCTGATTCCCTTCGAGATCGGCATGACCCTGGACAAGGCCATCGAGCAGGAAGCGGAACTGCGTCGCTTGTATGAGAACGACGAGGAGGTCCGCGGCCTGATCGATCTGGCCCGCAAGCTGGAAGGCTTGGCGCGCAACGTCGGCAAACACGCCGGCGGAGTGGTGATCGCGCCATCCACCCTGACCGATTTTTCGCCGCTGTACTGCGAAGAGGGCGATGCTGGGGCGGTCACTCAGTTCGACAAGGACGATGTCGAGTCGGCCGGGCTGGTGAAATTCGATTTCCTGGGCCTGCGGACCCTGACCATCATTGACTGGGCGGTGCGGACCATTAACCGCGAGCGGGCGGCGGCGGGCCAGCCGCCGCTGGATATCGCCGCGATTCCCCTGGATGACGCGCTTGCCTTCGATCTGTTGAAACGTCACCAGACCACGGCGGTGTTTCAGTTGGAATCCAGCGGCATGAAGGATCTGATCCGCCGTTTGCAGCCGGACTGTTTCGAGGACATCGTGGCGCTGGTGGCGCTGTTTCGACCAGGGCCGCTGCAATCGGGCATGGTGGACGATTTCATCGACCGCAAGCACGGCCGCGCCCGCATCGAATATCCCCATCCGACCCTGGCATCGATTCTGCAACCCACCTACGGCGTCATCCTCTATCAGGAACAGGTGATGCAAATCGCCCAAGTGCTGGCCGGTTATAGCCTGGGCGGGGCGGATTTACTGAGGCGAGCCATGGGCAAAAAGGACGCCGAGAAAATGGCCAAGGAGCGGGCGGGCTTCGTGAAAGGCGCGACGGAGCGTGCGGTCGAGCCGGAAACGGCTTCCTATATATTTGATTTAATCGATAAATTCGCGGGTTACGGTTTTAATAAATGCGTTCACGGCGATACTGTTGTCATGGACGCCCATACGGGGGAAGAAACCAGGGTTGCGGCGCTTTTCGGAAATCCACGCGAATTCTTCGTTCACGCGCTCGATGACGCCGGTAAGTTGCAAATCAGGCGGGTATCCGACGTGGTATGGAATGGCCGAAAATCGGTATTCGAGCTCACTACCGCTCTGGGCAAACGAATCACCGCGACAGCCAACCATCCGTTCCGGACGCTGGAGGGCTGGACCCCGCTGGAAAACCTGCGGATCGGTGACCGTATTGCCGCTCCCCGGAAACTCAAAACCACCGCGAAACGATCTTGGCCCCGGCACGAGCTGATCGCCTTGGCGGGTTTGTTGTCGGAAGGTAATACGTGTCATCCGACCTGCCTGTATTTTTACGGTAACGAATCGATGCTGGTCGAGGACTTCGCCACCGCCGCGACGGAATTTCCAGACTCGGTGGCGCGGGTTTATTCCCGTTCCAATGGTCGTCTGGAAGTCTGTGTCAGCACGGGTCGCGACCGACGTTTCCATACGGGGCAAACGCCTTGGAATGCCCGTCCCGCGATGTGTGGCGCATTGGCGCTGGCTGTGGAGCCGGAAGCCATCCCCAGCCGTAGCGGCGCGTTTTTGTGGGCGCGGGAACTGGACCTGCTCGGCCGCAAGGCCACGGAAAAGCATATCCCACCCGCCGTGTTCCAATTGTGCGATGCCGATCTTACCCTGTTCCTGGGGCGTTTGTGGGCGGGAGATGGCTATATCGCCAGCGAAGCGCGGGCCATGCCCCCTTTCTATGCCACATCCTCGCGCCCATTGGCCGACGGGGTGCAAAGTCTGTTGTTGCGCCTTGGGATCGTCAGCCGGATCGAATCCAAACAATTCAAGTATCGGGGTGGCTTGCGTCCGGGATTTGCCGTATGGCTGCTTGGGGAATCGATGCTGGAAACCTTTGTCGAGCGTATCGCGCCCCATATCGTGGGGCGGGAATCCCAGCTTGCAATCTTGCGCCGGCGCTTGGCTTCCGTCCGAACCGGCATGACCAGTAAGGACACCGTGCCGGCCGAAGTCCGCGCTTGGGTGGCCGCCGAACGCACTCGGCTCGGCCTGACCTGGAAAGCACTGGAACAAGGTTCTGGTGTATGCATGAAGGAATTTCAGGGGCTGGGTTCGCCCGCCAAGCGTGGCTTCCGACGAAACACCATTGCCCGTCTGGCGCGATTTCTGGGTTCGCGGCGCTTGGGCGATCTCGCCGATTCCGATCTGTTCTGGGACCGTGTGGTCTCCATCGAATCCAGGGGAATCGCGGATACCTACGATTTGACTGTGGAAGAAGACCATAACTTCGTTGCCAATGGTCTCGTCGTACACAATTCCCATTCCGCCGCCTATGCGCTGGTGTCCTATCAGACCGCCTGGCTGAAGGCGCACCATCCGGCGGCGTTCATGGCGGCGGTGCTGTCCTCGGACATGGACAAAACCGACAAGGTGGTGGTGTTCATCGAGGAATGCCGCCGCATGGGCCTCAAGTTGGTGCCGCCGGCCATCAATGCGTCCGAGTACCGCTTCACGGTCGGCGCCAGCGGCGAGATTCTGTACGGTCTGGGCGCGATCAAGGGGGCCGGCGAGGGCGCCATCGAGGCGCTGTGGCGCGAGCGGGCGCGCGGAGGGCCGTTCCACGATTTGTTCGACCTGTGCCAGCGGGTGGATTTGCGCAAGCTCAATCGTCGGGTGCTGGAAGCGCTGGTCCGTTCCGGAACTTTCGACGAACTCGGCGCCAACCGGGCGACGCTGATGATGCAGTTGCCAGAGGCGCTGCAACTGGCCGAACAGCATTCCCGCAACGATGCCGCCGGTCAGAACGATATGTTCGGGTTGGCTGCCGAGGAAACGCCGGCGCGGCTTCGATCCACCGCCGAGAGGTTGGACAACCCGGCGGTGCAACCGGGAACGGCAACGCCGCCCGCGGGGCGCCGGACCGGGAATGTCCAGCGCGAATGGGATGAGGAAGAGCGGTTGCGCGGCGAGAAGGAAACGCTGGGCCTCTATCTGACCGGTCACCCGATGAATCGGCTGGAGCCAGAACTGGCCGCGCTGGGCGCGACTCGGTTGCGCGATTTGAACGAGAAGGGGGGAAGCTCGCGCCGGGGCAGCGACCGCCCGCTGATCGTCGCCGGGCTGGTGGTCAGCCTGCGAACCCGCAACGCCAACCGGGGCGGACGGATCGCCTTCGTCACTCTGGACGACGGCGGCGGGCGGATGGAAGTCCGCATCTTTCCCGAAGTGTACGAACAACATCGCTCGTTGATCGTCGAGGATGCCGTTCTGCTGGTGCAGGGGAGTTTGGGTTGGGACGAGTTCAACCAGACCACGCGCCTGAACGTCGAGCGGGTATCGGATCTGGACGAGGCGCGCGCCGAACGGGCTCGACGGCTGTGGTTGCGGCTGGACGCGGCACAGTGCGCGGCGGGCGTGCTGCGGGAGCTGGCCGGCGCGCTGGCCGAGCATCGCGCCGACGGCCGCTGCGCGGTATGGGTGGAGTACCTCGGCTCCAGCGCGCGGGTAGAACTGGCGTTTGCTTCGAACTGGCGGGTCAAGCCGTGCGAGACGTTGTTGCGCCGGCTGCGGGAGCTGGCCGGCGCGGAGGCGGTGCGGTTGTTGTACGACCCGCAGCCGCTTACCGATCGTAGCGCATCTTGACATAGGAACCCGGCGCGTCCTCGATCGGCTTGAGCTGGCCGTCGCCCGGCGTGCGGGCCGGTACTTGCGGACCGGCGTGCGGTTGCAGCCAGGTCAGCCAGTCCGGCCACCAGGACCCTTCCTGCTTGACCGCCTCCTTGAACCAGTCGTCGGGATTCGGCGGGGTGTTGGGATTGAGCCAGAAGCCGTACTTGTCCGACGAGGCTGGATTGATGACTCCGGCGATGTGGCCGGACCCGCTCAGCACGAATTTCACCGGGCCGCCGACCAGTTGGGTGCCAGCGTAGGTCGAGGTCCACGGCGCGATGTGGTCCTCGAAGGCCGACAGGAAACAAACCGGCGTCTCGATCTTGCGCAGGTCGATGGGCACGCCCGCCAGGGTGATGCCGCCCGGCTCGCGCAGCAGGTTCTTCTGGTACATGTTGCGCACGTAGAAGCTGTGCATGTCCCGGGGCATCCGGGTGGAATCGGAATTCCAGTACAACAGATCAAAAGGATAGGGATCTTTGCCTAGCAAGTAGTTGTTGACCACAAAGTACCAAATCAAATCGTTGGCCCGCAACATGCTGAATACCCCAGCCATCTGGCTGCCATCCAGATAGCCCCGCTCGCCCATCTGCTTCTCCAGCAGAGTGATCAATTCCTCGTCGATGAACACCTCCAGCTCGCCGGGCTCGCTGAAATCGGTCATGCAGGCGAAGCAGATGGCGCTTTTCACCCGCCGGTCCTTTTTGGCGGCGAGATAGGCCAGGGTAGCGAGCAGGATGGTGCCGCCCAGACAGTAGCCGGCGGCGTTGAGTTCCCGCTCGCCGGTGGCCTGCTCGATGGCGTCCATCCCTTCCGCGATGGACAGCATGTAATCCTCGAATTTCTTGTGCGCCAGCCGTTCGTCCGGATTGACCCACGAGGTCATGAACACCGTGAAGCCCTGGTCCACCATCCACTTGACCATCGAATTCTTGGGCCGCATGTCCATGATGTAAAACTTGTTGATCCAGGGCGAGACGAACAGAAATGGCCGCTGGTGAACGGTCGGGGTGCTGGGGTTGTATTGAATCAGTTGCATCAACTCGTTCTGAAAGACAACCTTGCCCGGTGTGACCGCGATGTTCTCGCCCGGCTTGAAGGACTTGAGGTCGGTCATCTTGATCTGCAACTGGCCGTGGCCGCGCTCCACATCCGCCAGCAGGTTTTGGAGTCCCTTGACCAGATTATCCCCACCGGAATCGAGCGTGGTCTGGAGCACGGTCGGATTGGTCAGCAGGAAATTGGTGGGCGCCATGGCGTCCACGAACTGACGGGTGTAGAACTGGACCTTGCGGGCGGTCTTGTCGTCCAGCCCATCGACCTTGCGAACCAGCCCTTGCAGGCTGTCGGCGGCCAGCAGATAGGACTGCTTGATGAAATCGAACACTGCGTTTTCCGCCCACTGCCCGTCCTTGAAACGCTTGTCGCCGGGCGGCGGCTCGATGAGCGGCCTGCTTTCCTTGCCCTGCATCCGCTGGGAGGCCGTTTGCCACAGGTCGAGGTAGTTTTTCCAGAAGTTGACTTGGGCCTCGATCAACCGGTCCGGGTTTTTCAGCAGCTTGTCGAACAGTTCCTGAAAGGACTTGCCGACGATGGCGGGGTCCATGATCGGTAGCTGGTCGCCGCTGTCCTGGCGCTTGAGGAATTCCTGTAGCACGCGCTGGCTCTGTTCAATGATCTTGGAAAAATTCCGGGCCAGTTTGTTGAAGTCGGGTTTCTTACTGTCGGGAGAGGGTGACGCGGTGGGCGTGGTCATGGGGATACCTCACTTTAGCCATGGTAATCCTAAGATTATAGGCGAGAGTAACCACAGTCGCAGGGGTGGAATCGAGTCCGTTTCGATGAATGAAAGGGCTGCGTTATCCCGTCGGCGGCTTGGCCAGCAGGCGACGCAACTCCCCGGTATCCGGACGAAAGTACAGTAGCGGCAGGCAGGCCAGTACGGCGAAGACGGCGGGCGCCCAGACGAAACGGTCGATCAGGTACGCCACCAGACCATGGATGGCAATGCCGCCGGTCAGGGCCGAAGTGATAAAACTGGCGCTGATATAGCGCGCAACCGGGGTAGGAGGGGCCTGGCCGCGCAAAAGCCGCGCGTTGTTGCCGTTCAAGATTTTGCCGCGCACGAAGGACAGCGCGCCGATTTCGATGCCGGACAGCACCAGCAACAACAAGGTTATGGTCCCCGCCGGGATGCCTTGCACGGGTGGAAGAATCACGATCGGGCCGACGAGGTAACTCAGCGCGGTGAAACTGACGATCAGGATCCAGCCCAGCGCCCAACTCAGGTTCAGTTGGCGGGTCGCGGCGAGCAGATTCGGCGGGGGTGAGAGGTTGTTCGACATGGAGTTCTCGCGTTGCGGCTGGGGAAACGATGGCGGCAAGTGTGATCGGTTTTGCCGAAAGTACAACGGTGCGATCGATTAATACGGCGGCAGCAGGCGCCGGAAGCCGTGCGCCAGCACGATCAGCAGAAAAACCAAATTGCGCAACGGGATGGCCGGCCAGAAATAGCGCACTGGGTCGGCGGGCCGACCGGTTGCGATGACCGCCGACAGCCGATCGGCAATGGCTTCCAACAGCGACAGGGAGCGGGGCCAGTCGGCGGTGCGGGATCGCCATTCGGCCGGAATGCCGGCGGTTCCCGTCATCGCGCCGGCCAGCGCCCCGACAATCGCCCCGGTAGTATCGGTATCACCGCCGCAGTCCAGCACCGCCGTCAGTGTTCGTCGGAAATCGCCGCAATGTCGGAACCAGGCATAGGCCGTTACCGGCACGGTATGATGGATGTAGCCGGTGACGCCCCGCGCCAGTCCCAACCGGTCCGCCAGATCCGGGACGGCGACGTCGTCTCTTGCCGCTTGGGCCATGGCGTCCACGGCGGCCAGCCATTCCCGATCCTCCGGACCGCAGGAGCGGAGCAAAGCGACGAACGCTTCCAGCGCCGGCCGTTCGGTCAATCGCTCCCGCACGATCCAGGCCGCCAATTCGGCGATGGCGGTCGCGCCGGTCAAGGCTTTGGGGTCGGTATGGGTCAGGCGGGTCGAGGCGGCGATATAAGCGGCGCGGCGGTTGGCATCGGTGGCGAAGCAGGCACCGATGACGGCGACCCGCATCGCCGGGCCGTTGCCGGCGGAGTACACGCCGCTGCGATTCGGCGGAAACCCCAGCCAGAGCTTGCCGATGGCGCGCGCGGTGGCGAAACCGATCCCAGCCGGCAGGGACAGCAGCCAGCCGCGCAGACACCAGCCCAGCCGGCGGGCGAAGCGTTCGGGCGCGGCGGGGTGACGCAGCAGGCTCTGGGCGACGAACACGGTGTGCTCGGTGTCGTCGCTGACCATGCCGTATCCGAACAGCAGCCGCTGTCGCCAGCATGTTCCGAACAGCCGGCGGATGCGCTGGCGCGAGAGACCTTCGGCGGGCAGGCCCAGTGCGTCACCCACCGCCGCGCCCACCAACAAGCCGCGCAGTCGAGCGGCCAGCGGATCGCTTACTCCCATCGAAACATCCAGGCGCCGATGAGCATGAAACCCAGGCTCATCGCGGACAGCACCAGCAGGTGCCCGGAGACATCCGCCAGACCGGCGCCATCGATCATGATCGCCCGCGAGGCATCGATGATATGCGTCAGCGGCGCCAGTTGGGCGCACTGTTGCAGGAAGGGATGCACGCCCTCCAGCGAAAACCAGACTCCCGACAGAAAGGTCATGGGCCAACTCAGCGCGTTCAGCAGTCCCGCCGCCAATTCCTCGCTGGTGGCGCGGGCGGCGACCAGCAAGCCGAGGCTGAGCAGGCTGACCGCGCCAAGCGTGAACACCACGAACAGAGCGAGATAGGAGCCGAACATGGCGAAACCGACAAACAGATCGGTGCCGACGAACACCAGCACGGTCGAGACCACGACCAGCAGCAACCGCGAGGCGATTTGAGCGGAGAGAAATTCCAGCGGCCGCAGCGGAGTGGCCCTGAGACGTTTAAGCATCCCGTTCTTGCGGTAACGCACGATCACGTAACCGACCCCGAACAGGCAACTGAACATCGTGTTCATCGCCAGCACGCCGGGCAGCACCCAATCCACATAGCGGATGGCGCGACCGCTCACGGTTTGTTTGCTGAAGGTCGGTGGGGCGTCGGCGCCCCGTAGCATCCGTTCCAATACGTAGCCTTTCGGCGATTCCTCGTTGATCCAGTAGCGTTGTCCGGCGGGATCGAACAGCATGTCGATCTGGTGGCGTTCGACCTTGGTTAGCGCGGCGCTCAAATCGGTGATGGGGATGAAGCGGACGAAGCGGGTCTGGAAAAATTCGCTGCCGTTGCGGTCGCCGGTATCGTTGAGCAGGCCCACTTTGTACAGATCCAGTCCCGGTCCGGAAAAGGCGAAGGTAAAACCGGCGATCAGGGAAATGGGGAACAGCAGGTTCCAGGTCAGCGAAGAGCGGTCGCGCAGGAATTCCCAGTTGCGGTACACGAACACCGCCCAAAAGCGTTTGAAGCTCACGTCCGCAACTCTCGGCCAGTCAGTTCCAGGAACAGATCCTCCAGGGTGCGCGGCCGGATCTGCAATCGCCCCAGCGGGATGCCGTGAGCCAGCAATTCCCGGATGGCGGCGGTGACGTCGCGGGTCAGGATCTCCACCGAATTTCGGCCCCGCACCACGGTGTGCGACAGCGAGGGAGGGGGATCGGGAAAGTCCATCGCCGGCAATTGCAGCACCACGTCGTCGAAGTGGGCTTCCAGCAGTTCGCGCGGCGTGCCTTGGGCAATGATCCGGCCATGGTCCATGATGGCGATCTCGTCGCACAGATGGTAGGCCTCCTCCATGTAATGCGTGGTGAGCAGAATGGTCTTGCCACGCGCCTTGATGCGGTGGATCAGCTCCCAGAAATTGCGGCGGGCCTGCGGGTCGAGGCCGGTCGTGGGTTCGTCCAGGAAAATCAGTTCCGGGTCGTTGACCAGGGCAATGGCCAGCAGCAGCCGCTGGCGCTGGCCACCGGACAGCTTGCGGGTATCGCGGTCGAGAAATTCCCCCAGCGCGCAGGCTTGGATCAATTCGCCGAGCGGCAGGGTCCGGGCATAGAAGCTGCCGAACATCCGCAGGCTTTCGCGGCCGGTGATGAAGTCTTGCAGCGCCGTGGATTGGAACATGATGCCGACTTCCTGGCGGAAGCGCGGTCCCAAAGCCTCGCCGCGATAGCGGATGTGGCCAGCGGTCGGTTGCTGAATGCCCTCCAGCATTTCGACCGTGGTGGTTTTGCCCGCGCCGTTGGGGCCGAGCAGGCCGAAGCATCCGCCGGCCGGAATGGCGAGGTCGATGCCGTTCACCGCATTGACTCCGCGAAAGCGTTTGATCAGGTTGCAGGTTTCCAGCAGGGCGCTCATGAGGTTTGCGGACCGGAATCGAGGGGAATGCGCGGAGGCGGCGGATGGGCCAGGAATGGATCGCAAGAAAAAAGGCGGGCTTCGTCGCGCGTCCCCCGCCTTTCTTAGGCGCCCCGGTGGTTGCGGGTCTACACGGTCAGGTCTTTCGATCCGCCCTCGCTGTCGTCGCTTTTGTCGTCGTCGTCGCTGATGGCCTTGGCCTCGGATTCGCCGCTTTCGAACACATGACCGCTGTTGAAGGTGAGCTGGCTCGGGATCCAGCCTTGCCGCCGTTGCAGATGGTAGGCAAGCCCGGTGCCGGCCGGGATCAAGCGGCCGACGATCACGTTCTCCTTCAGCCCGCGCAAATCGTCGCGCAGCCCGCGCACCGCTGCTTCGGTCAACACCCGGGTGGTTTCCTGGAACGAGGCGGCCGAGATGAACGACTCGGTGGCCAGCGAAGCCTTGGTGATGCCGAGCAGGATCGGCTGCCAGATCGCCTTGACCCGGCCTTCGGCCTCGGCCCGATCGTTCTCTTCCAGCCCGCGGGTGCGTTCGATCTGCTCGCCCTTGATGAAGGGCGTTTCGCCCGGATCGATGATATCGACCTTGCGCAGCATCTGGCGAATGATCACCTCGATATGCTTATCGTTGATCTTGACGCCCTGCACCCGGTAGACATCCTGAATTTCCTTGACCAGGTAGGCGGCCAATTCCTGCACGCCGAGCAGGCGCAGGATGTCGTGCGGGTTGGGCTCGCCGTCGGCGATCATTTCACCCTGCTCGACGTATTCGCCGTCGAACACGCCGACGTGCCGCCACTTGGGAATCAATTCCTCGTAGAGCACGTCGCCGCCCTTGTCGCGGATCACCAGGCGCTGCTTGCCCTTGGTTTCCTTGCCGAACTCGATGATGCCGGATTTTTCGGCGAGGATGGCCTGTTCCTTGGGCTTGCGCGCCTCGAATAGATCGGCCACCCGCGGCAGGCCACCGGTAATGTCGCGCGTCTTGGAAGACTCCTGCGGAATACGGGCGACGATGTCGCCCACCGCCACCTCGGCGCCGTCGGCCAGGTTGACGATGGCGCCGGCCGGCAACGGATATTGCGCCAGGTTACTGGTGCCGGGGATGAACAGATCGTTGCCGTAGGCGTCCACCAGCCGCACCAGCGGTCGTTTGTCCTTGCCCTGCGCGCCGCGTTGCTTGGGGTCCATCACCACCAGGCTGGTCAGGCCGGTCATTTCGTCGGCATGCCGTTGCACGGTGATGCCTTCCTCGAATTCGGCGAAGCGCACCGAGCCGGCCACCTCGGTGACGATCGGATGGGTGTAGGGATCCCAGCGGGCGATGACCTGACCGGCCTCGGCCGTGTCGCCGTCCTTGACCGTCAACTCCGCGCCGTAGGGAACCTTGTAGCGCTCCCGCTCGCGGCCCTGATCGTCCACCAGGGTGATTTCGCCCGAGCGCGAGACCGTCACCAGGTTGCCGTCCCGTCGCTGCGCCACTTTCATCTTGTGCAGCCGCAAGGTTCCTCGCGATTTGATCTGCACGTTGTTGCTCACCGTGGTCCGCGAGGCCGCCCCGCCGATGTGGAAGGTACGCATGGTGAGCTGGGTGCCGGGCTCGCCGATGGATTGAGCGGCGATCACCCCCACCGCCTCGCCGCTGTTAACGCGGTGACCGCGCGCCAAGTCACGGCCGTAGCAGGTGGCGCACACGCCGTAGCGGGTTCTGCAGGTGATGGCCGAGCGTACCCGAATGCGGTCGATGCCGAATTCGTCGAGCATGGCCACCCCCTGCTCGTCCAGCAGGGTGCCGGCGGGAATGACGACGTCGTCGCCACCCGGCCGAGGCACATCCTGGGCCACCGTTCGACCCAATACCCGGTCGCGCAGCGGTTCCTTGATATCGCCTTCCTCGACCACGGGTGTCATCCACAGCCCTTCGTTGGTGCCGCAGTCCGGTTCGGTCACCACCAGATCCTGGGCCACATCCACCAGGCGCCGGGTCAGGTAGCCGGAATTGGCGGTCTTGAGCGCGGTGTCGGCCAAGCCCTTGCGGGCGCCATGGGTGGAGATGAAGTACTCCAGCACGCTCAGTCCTTCGCGGAAGTTGGCCTTGATGGGGGTTTCGATGATCTCGCCGGACGGCTTGGCCATCAGCCCGCGCATGCCGGCCAACTGGCGGATTTGCGCCGCCGAACCGCGAGCGCCGGAATCGGCCATCATGAACACGGGGTTGAGAGAGGGTTGGCGGACTTCCTTGCCTTCCCGGTCAACCACCGTTTCGGTGCCCAGATTGTCCATCATCGCCTTGGCGACCTGGTCGTTGGTGCGCGACCAGATATCCACCACCTTGTTGTAGCGCTCGCCCTTGGTCACCAGCCCGGAGGTGTACTGGTCGTCGATTTCCTTGACTTCCTGTTCGGCTTTTTCCAGTAGCTCGGTTTTCTTGGCCGGAATCTGGAAGTCTTCGAAGCCGATCGAGGAGCCGGAGCGGGTGGCGTAATGGAAACCGGTGTACATCAACTGATCGGCGAAGATCACGGTATCCTTCAACCCCAGCCGCCGGTAGCACTCGTTGATCAATCGGGAGACGGCCTTTTTGGTCAGCGCCCGGTTGACCAGATCGAAGGGCAGGCCCGCGGGCAGGATGTCGGACAACAGCACGCGTCCGGCGGTGGTCTTGACCCGTTTCAGTACGGTGCGGGGGCGGCCCTCCTCGTCGATTTCCTCCAGCGGCAGGCGTGCCTCGATCCAGGCGTGAAGCTCCACCTGCCGGTTTTCGTAGGCGCGATGCACTTCCTTGAGACCGGAGAACACCATGCCTTCGCCCTTGGCGTTGATCCGTTCGCGGGTCAGGTAATACAGACCGAGCACCACGTCCTGGGACGGGACGATGATCGGCTCGCCGTTGGCCGGGCTGAGGATGTTGTTGGTGGACATCATCAGCGCCCGGGCTTCGAGCTGCGCCTCGATGGACAACGGGACATGCACCGCCATCTGGTCGCCGTCGAAGTCGGCGTTGAAAGCGGTGCAGACCAGCGGGTGCAATTGGATGGCCTTGCCTTCGATCAAGGTCGGTTCAAAGGCCTGGATGCCGAGTCGGTGCAGGGTCGGCGCCCGGTTGAGCAACACCGGATGCTCGCGGATCACCTCTTCCAGGATGTCCCACACCACCGGCTCCTCGCGCTCCACCATTTTCTTGGCGGCCTTGATGGTGGTGGACATGTTGCGGAATTGCAGCTTGCTGAAGATGAACGGCTTGAACAGCTCCAGCGCCATCTTCTTGGGCAGTCCGCACTGATGCAGGCGCAGGGTGGGGCCAACCACGATCACCGAGCGGCCGGAGTAGTCCACCCGCTTGCCGAGCAGGTTCTGGCGGAAGCGGCCCTGCTTGCCCTTGATCATGTCGGCCAGCGATTTCAGCGGTCGCTTGTTGCTGCCGGTGATGGCCCGCCCGCGGCGGCCGTTGTCCAACAGCGAGTCGACCGCTTCCTGCAACATGCGTTTCTCGTTGCGGACGATGATGTCCGGGGCCGAGAGTTCCAGCAGTCGCTTGAGCCGGTTGTTGCGGTTGATCACCCGGCGGTAGAGATCGTTGAGGTCGGAGGTGGCGAAGCGCCCGCCGTCCAGC
Source organism: Candidatus Competibacter sp. (assembly GCA_029624815.1). Lineage (GTDB taxonomy): Bacteria > Pseudomonadota > Gammaproteobacteria > Competibacterales > Competibacteraceae > Competibacter. Next base: position 36,173 of record JARSSH010000054.1, on the reverse strand, counting down.
GGCACCAGCGGTCGCAGATCGGGCGGCAGCACCGGCAGCACGGTCAGCACCATCCATTCCGGCTTGTTGCCGGAGTTGAGGAAGGACTCCACCAGCTTGAGGCGCTTGGACAAGCGTTTGAGTTTGGTCTCGGAGCTGCATTCGAGAATTTCCTGGCGTAGTTGCACCACCAGTTGTTTTAGATCCAGCGTATGCAGCAACTGGTGAACCGCCTCGGCGCCCATCCGGGCATCGAACTCGTCGCCGTACTGTTCGACCGCGTCCAGATAGGCTTCGTCGGTGAGCATCTGACCTTTTTCCAGCGTTTGCGTCATGCCGGGGTCGATGACCACGTAGGATTCGAAATACAGCACCCGCTCGATGTCGCGCAGGGTCATGTCCAGCAGCAGGCCGATGCGCGAGGGCAGCGATTTCAGGAACCAGATATGGGCCACCGGGCTGGCCAGCTCGATGTGGCCCATCCGCTCGCGCCGCACCTTGGCCAGGGTGACTTCCACCCCGCATTTTTCGCAGACCACCCCACGGTGCTTGAGCCGCTTATACTTGCCGCACAGGCACTCGTAGTCCTTGGTCGGGCCGAAGATCTTGGCGCAGAACAGCCCATCGCGCTCCGGCTTGAAGGTCCGATAGTTGATGGTCTCGGGTTTCTTCACCTCGCCGCAGCTCCAGGCCCGGATCATCTCCGGCGAGGCCAGGCCGATACGGATGGCGTCGAAGTCCTCGAGCTCGTCGAAGGTCTTGAACGGGTTCAGCAGCTCTTTCATCATCTCTCACCCACGGGATTGCATGACGCCGCCATAACCGGCGGCGGGTCCGGCGGCCTCACTCATTGCGCGCCGGCGGCGTCACATCACTTTCCAGTTCGATATTGATACTCAGAGAACGGATTTCCTTGACCAGCACGTTGAAGGATTCGGGCATGCCGGCTTCCATGCGGTGATTGCCGTCCACGATGTTCTTGTAGACCTTGGTGCGACCGTTCACATCGTCCGACTTCACCGTTAGCATTTCCTGCAAGGTATAGGACGCGCCGTAGGCTTCCAGCGCCCAGACTTCCATCTCGCCGAAGCGCTGGCCGCCGAACTGCGCCTTGCCGCCCAACGGTTGCTGCGTGACCAGGCTGTAGGGACCGGTGGAGCGGGCATGCATTTTGTCGTCCACCAGATGATTCAGCTTGAGCATGTACATATAGCCGACCGTCACCGGGCGGTCGAACGGGTCGCCGGTTCGGCCGTCGTACAGTGTGCTCTGACCGTTTTTCGATAGCTCCGCCAGTCGCAGCAATTCGCGCATTTCCTCTTCGGTGGCGCCATCGAACACCGGGGTGGCGATCGGCACGCCGCCGCGCAGATTGCGGCACAGCGCCACCACTTCCGCGTCGTCGAACTGTTGCAAATCGACACTTTGTCCGCCGACCCGGTTGTAAATCCGATCCAGGAGCGAGCGCAGGTCGGCGATCCGCGCTCGCGCGTCCAGCAGGCGGCCGATCTTGAGGCCCAGCCCCTTGGCGGCCCAGCCCAGATGGGTTTCCAGCACCTGGCCGACGTTCATCCGCGAGGGCACCCCCAGCGGGTTCAGCACGATATCGACCGGTGTGCCGTCTTCCAGATAAGGCATGTCTTCCCGCGGCACGATCATCGATACCACGCCCTTGTTGCCGTGGCGGCCGGCCATCTTGTCGCCCGGTTGGACGCGGCGCTTGACCGCCAGGTAGACCTTGACCATCTTGAGCACGCCGGGAGCCAGGTCGTCGCCCTGGGTCAGCTTGCGGCGCTTTTCCTCGAATTTCTGGTCGAAATCCTTGCGCTGCTGGTCCAGTTGCCGGTTGATTTTTTCCAGTTGTTCGTTCAACTCCTCGGCTTGCATCCGGATATGAAACCATTGCTCGCGCCGTAGGCCGTTTAGATAGTCGACCGTAACCATCGCGCCGCCGTGCAGACCGTTGGGTCCGCCGTCGGCCGCTTGATCGACCAACATCCGCTCCATGCGCTGGTACAGGTCGTCCTCCAGGATGCGCAGTTGGTCGTTCAAATCCTTGCGGATCCGCTTGAGTTCCATTTCCTCGATCTGCTGGGCGCGGGAATCCTTCTCCACCCCGTCGCGCGTGAATACCCGCACGTCGATCACCGTGCCGTCCATGCCCGAAGGCACTCGCAGCGAGGTGTCCTTTACGTCCGAGGCTTTCTCGCCGAAGATCGCCCGCAGCAGTTTTTCTTCCGGCGTCAATTGAGTTTCGCCCTTGGGCGTGACCTTGCCGACCAGGATGTCGCCGGCCTTGACCTCGGCGCCGATGTAGACAATGCCGGCCTCGTCCAGCCGCGCCAGGGCGCTTTCGCCGACGTTGGGGATGTCGGCGGTGATTTCCTCCGGCCCAAGCTTGGTGTCGCGGGCGACGCAGGACAACTCCTCGATGTGGATGGTGGTGAAGCGGTCTTCCTGCACCACCCGCTCGGAGATCAGAATCGAGTCTTCGAAGTTGTAGCCGTTCCAGGGCATGAAGGCGACCAGCAGATTCTGGCCCAGCGCCAGTTCGCCCAGATCGGTGGAGGGGCCATCGGCCAGCACGTCGCCGCGCGCCACGATGTCGTTGACGTGGACCAGCGGCCGCTGGTTGATGCAGGTGTTCTGATTGGAGCGGGTGTACTTGGTCAGGTTGTAGATATCCACGCCCGGCTCGCCGGCTTCGGTTTCGGCATCGTCGACGCGCACCACGAGCCGGCCGGCGTCCACCGAATCCACCCGCCCGCCGCGGCGGGCGATCACGCACACGCCGGAATCGCGGGCCACGATCCGCTCCATGCCGGTGCCGACCAGCGGCTTTTCGGCGCGCAGGGTCGGCACCGCCTGGCGTTGCATGTTGGAGCCCATCAACGCGCGGTTGGCGTCATCGTGCTCCAGGAACGGGATCAGCGCCGCCGCCACCGAGACGATTTGCTTGGGCGACACGTCCATGTACTGCACCTTGTCGGGCGCGGTCAGCGTAAATTCATTCAGATGGCGGCAGGAGACCAGATCATCGGTCAGTCGCCCATCGGGATCGAGTGGGGCATTGGCTTGGGCGATAACGTATTGGCCTTCCTCGATGGCCGACAGGTAATCGATCCGATCGGTGACGCGGCCGTCGACCACCCGCCGGTAGGGGGTTTCCAGGAAGCCGTAGGCATTGGTGCGGGCATAGACCGCCAGCGAGTTGATCAGGCCGATGTTCGGGCCTTCCGGGGTTTCGATCGGGCAGACCCTGCCATAGTGGGTGGCGTGCACATCCCGCACCTCGAATCCGGCCCGTTCGCGGGTCAGGCCACCGGGCCCTAGCGCCGATACCCGGCGTTTGTGGGTAACCTCGGACAGGGGGTTGTTCTGGTCCATGAACTGCGACAGTTGCGAAGAGCCGAAGAATTCCTTGATGGCGGCGCCCACCGGCTTGGCGTTGATCAGATCCTGCGGGGTCAGTCCTTCGGATTCGGCCAGGCTCAGCCGCTCCTTGACCGCGCGCTCGACCCGGACCAGCCCGATGCGGAACACGTTTTCGGTCATCTCGCCGACGCAGCGGATGCGGCGGTTGCCGAGGTGGTCGATGTCGTCAACCTGGCCGTTGCCGTTGCGGATATCGATCAACACCTTGAGCACGGCCAGGATGTCTTCCATGGACAGCACGCCAGGCGGATGTTCCCGGGCCGGCACGCCCGGAATGGGCGTCCGCCGATGGCTGACCCTGCTGTCGAATTTCATGCGGCCAACGTCGGATAGATCGTAGCGCTCGGCCGAGAAGAACAGATCGTGGAGCAGGCGCTGGGCGGCGTCCTTGGTCGGCGGCTCGCCAGGGCGCATCATTCGGTAGATTTCCACCTGGGCATCCCACTGGCTGCGGGTGGGGTCGGCGCGCAGGGTATTGGACAGGTAGGGGCCGCGGTTGACCTCGTTGACGTACAAGGTCTGGAATTCGGTGATGCCGCTGGCCTGAAATTTTTCCAGCTTGTCCGGCGTCAACTCGTCGTTGGCCAGCGCCAGTTGTTCTCCGGTTTCCGGATCGCGCAGATCATGGGCCAGGATCTTGCCGATCAGATATTCGCTCGGCACCCGCAAGCGTTGCACGCCGGCCCTTTCCATGTCGCGGACATGCCTGGCCTTGACCCGCTCGCCGGCCTTGAGCAGCACGCGATCTCCGATCATGATATCGAAACCGGCGGTTTCGCCCTGTAGGCGTTCCGGCACCAGATCCAGGTTGAACTGAGCGTCCTCGATCCGGATCGTGTTGGTGTCGAAGAAGATGCCGAGGATCCGCTCGTTGACGCTGGTGGCCTTGGGATCGTTCGGATTGGGTTCGTCGAACAGCGCCCGCAGCAGGATGGTGACCGGCAGCTTGCGGCGGCGGTCGATGCGGGCGTACACGATGTCCTTGACATCGAATTCGAAATCCAGCCAGGAGCCGCGGTAGGGGATGACGCGCGCCGAAAACAGCAGCTTGCCGGAGGAATGGGTTTTGCCCTTGTCGTGATCGAAAAATACGCCGGGCGAGCGATGCAATTGGGAGACGATGACCCGTTCGGTACCGTTGATAACGAAGGTGCCGTTGTCGGTCATCAGCGGCAGTTCGCCCATGTAGACTTCGTTTTCCTTGATATCCTTGATCTTATGGGTGCCGGCCTCGGCGTCTTTGTCCATCAGCACCAGTCGCAGCCGTACCCGCAACGGCGCGGCGTAGGTCAGCCCGCGTAGCTGGCATTCGCGGACGTCGAACACCGGCTCGCCCAGTCGATAGCTCACATACTCCAGCCGCGCGTTGCCCGAGTAGCTGACGATTGGGAACACCGAACGAAAGGCGGCGTGCAGTCCCGCTACCCGGCGTTCTCCCGGCGACACCTCGGCTTGCAGGAACTCGCGATACGAATCGAGTTGAATCGCCAGCAGATAGGGCACTTCGAGAATGCTGGGCTGCTTGCCGAAGTCTTTACGAATACGTCTCTTTTCAGTAAAAGTGTAAGCCATCGGGATTCCTCTTACGGGAGTACCAGCCAAGGGCGGGAGCCGCCTGGTTCCATTGCCGGTTTCGCTTCACTGTCCCGCGAATCGAAACGGCGGTTTTCCCTGACAGGCTCAAAACGGAAACAGGCCGGCAGCCTGAAGCCGCCGGCCGTTCCTGTTTGAGTCCGTCCAAGCCAGATGTTGTTGCGCAACAAGATCCCACCGAAGGGGAACAGTGCGGCGCCTACTTGATATCGACCTTGGCGCCAGCTTCCTCCAGCTTTTTCTTGATATCCTCGGCTTCGGCCTTGGGAATGCCTTCCTTGATCATGGAGGGGACGCCTTCCACCAGATCCTTGGCTTCCTTCAAGCCTAGACCGGTTAGCGCGCGCACCACTTTGATCACTTCGACTTTCTTTTCGCCAAAGCTGGACATGACCACATCGAACTCGGTCTTTTCCTCGACGGGCGCGGCGGCGGCGGCGGCGGCTGGAGCGGCCGCCACGGCGGCGGCGGCGGTGACACCGAACTTCTCTTCCATCGCGGAAATCAGATCCACGATTTCCATTACGGTCATGCTGGCGATTGTGTCCAGCATTTCTTGTTTGGAAACGGCCATTGCAGGTTTACTCCTGAATAAGAACGCTAAAAATTCTGACTGCCATCAATCAGCTTGTTTTGCCAAAACGATCAGGCAGCTTCCTTCCGCTGCCGGACTGCTTCAATCGTGCGCACCAACTTGCCGGGAATTTCATTGAGAGTCCGCGCGAACTTGTCGAGCGGCGCCCGCAGACAGGCCATGAGCAGACCGATCGCCTCGTCGCGGGTCGGCAGGCTGGCCAGACGGTCCAGCTCGCTGGCTGGAAAGGCCTGTCCACCGACCGCCAGCGTCTTGACGAGCAGCTTGTCGTTGGCTTTCTCTTTGAGAAATTCCTTGAATATCCGCGCCGCCGCGCCTGGATCCTCCTGGGAGAACGCCAGAATCAGTGGCCCTATCAGTGTGGGCCGCAGGCACTCGAACTCGGTCCCCCGCACGGCACGCCGCGCCAGGGTGTTCTTGACAACGCGCAGATAAACGCCGGATTCCCGTGCTTTTACACGCAGGGCCGTGAGCTGAGCCACGCTCAGCCCGCGGTATTCGGCGGCGATCGCGGAGTGCGCACTGGCAGCCACTTTGGCGACTTCGGCCACCACAGCCTGTTTTTCTGCCAGATTGAGACTCATCGCATTACCTCGTGGTTTTCCTCCGCTGGTCGCGGAGAATGGGAGCGGCGGCCTGACCAGGAATGATCCAGGAGGGCCCGACCGTCTGCGCGGGCTGTTCCGGTCGCGACCGGAAACCATTGAGCCTGACGGCGCCCGCGGTCTTTGACGCTAGCCGGGATCGATTCCCGGCTGGCCCAAAGTTCCTTGTTCCATCTCCCCGGCGCCCTGCCGGGGGACGGCTCAGAATGACAGTGTGGTTTGATCCACGGCGAGACCCGGTCCCATGGTGGTGGATACGGTGACTCGACGGATGTAGACGCCCTTGGAGGTCGCGGGCTTGATCTTCTGCAAATCGTGCAACAGCGCCTGCAGGTTTTCCCGCAACTGACCGGAGGCGAAATCCAGCTTGCCGATGGTGCAGTGGATGATGCCGGCCTTGTCGGTGCGATAGCGAACCTGTCCCGCCTTGGCGTTACGGATGGCGCCGGCTACATCGGGTGTCACGGTGCCGACCTTGGGGTTGGGCATCAGGCCGCGCGGGCCGAGAATTTTGCCAAGCTGACCCACCAGGCGCATTGCGTCCGGCGCGGCGATCACGACGTCGAAGTCGAGATTGCCGGCCTTCACCGATTCGGCCAGATCCTCGAAGCCAACCACATCGGCGCCGGCGGCGAGGGCGGCGTCAGCGTTGATGCCTTGGGCGAATACCGCTACCCGCACCGTTTTGCCGGTTCCGTGTGGCAGCACCGTGGCGCTGCGCACCACCTGGTCGGATTTGCGTGGGTCCACGCCCAGGTTGACGGCCACGTCCACCGATTCCCTGAACTTGGCGCCGGGCAGTTCCTTGAGCAGTGCGAATGCTTCTTCGATCGGGTGGAATTTTCCCGGCGTCAGCTTGGCGCGAACCGCCTGCATGCGTTTGGAGATCTTGGCCATGTCACGCCTCCTCTTGAACGTCGAGACCCATGGCTCGGGCGCTGCCGGCGATGGTGCGCACCGCGGCGTCGAGACCGGCGGCGGTCAGGTCGGGCATCTTGGCCTTAGCCACTTCCTCCAGTTGGGCGCGGGTGACCACACCGATCTTCTTGGTGTTGGGAGTAGGGCTGCCCTTGTCGATCCCCAGCGCTTTCTTCAACAGCACCGTGGCCGGCGGGGTTTTCATGATGAAGGTGAAACTGCGGTCGCTGTAGACCGTGATCACCACCGGAATCGGCAGGCCGGGTTCCAGATGCTGGGTCTGGGCGTTGAAGGTCTTGCAGAACTCCATAATGTTGACGCCGTGCTGGCCCAGCGCCGGACCGACCGGAGGGCTGGGGTTGGCCTTGGCGGCGGCGACCTGCAATTTGACGTATGCCGTAACTTTTTTTGCCACTATGACTCCTGTCGGGTACGAACGCCTTGCGGCTCCCCGAGTGAGCCGCCCGGGCGGCCGGACGGCGTAAAAGCGACCGGGGGACGCCGGTCAGCGGGAAACTTTCTCAATTTGACTGAATTCGAGTTCGACGGGGGTCGTCCGGCCGAAAATCATCACACCGACTCGCAGTCGACTTTTTTCGTAGTTCACTTCTTCGACCACGCCTTCGAAATCGTTGAAGGGGCCATCGGTGACCCGCACCATCTCGCCGGGTTCGTAGAGCACCTTGGGCTTGGGTTTGTCGACGCCATCCTGAATCCGCTGCAGGATGGTTTGTGCTTCCTTTTCCGAAATCGGCGCCGGTTTGTCGCTGGTGCCTCCAATAAAGCCGAGCACCTTGGGAACGCTGCGGACCAGGTGCCAGGTCTCGTTGTCCATTTCCATCTGTACCAGCACATAGCCCGGGAAGAATTTGCGATCGCTCTTGCGCTTCTGTCCATCGCGCATTTCCACGACTTCCTCGGTGGGCACCAGAATCTGGCCGAAGCGTTCCGTGATCCCCTCGCGGTTGATGTGTTCCAGCAGCGAGCGTCTGACGTGTTGCTCGAAACCGGAATAAGCCTGTACCACATACCATCGCATCGCCATAAGTCGCTCCGCTAGCCGGTGACCAGCCGAACCAGCCACAGCAGCAGCACGTCGAACAACCACAACATCACGCCCATGACGATGACCATGGCGATCACGATCAGGGTGGTTTGCGTGGTCTCGGCGCGCGTTGGCCAGACCACCTTGCGCAGTTCGGAACGGGCGCCCCGGACGAACTCCACGGTTTCCGCGCCCGGTTCGGTTTGCAGGGCGATAGCCACCGCCGCGCCGGCCGCCGCGAGCAAACCGAGAACACGAACCAGTAAGGAATGGTTCGCGAAAATATAAAAAGCCGCCAGTGCGATCAAGACGATGGCGCTTGCGGCCACCAGCTTGAGCGTATCGGTGCGGTTGGTCGCTTGCGGTTCGGGTTTTGTCGGGTTCATGCGGGTTTTGAGCTTATACGCTCCAGGGAATCCCCACCGCGCCAGATTAAGGCGGGGTGGGGAAGTGGGGCATGCCATAGACGAAGATGGCAGGCCAGGAGGGAATCGAACCCCCAACCTGCGGTTTTGGAGACCGCTGCTCTGCCAATTGAGCTACTGGCCTGTAATATTAAGGGTGGAATCCTAAGTTAGGGAATCCACCCGAAGGGATGACTGAAACTCACTCGATCACTTTAGCGACGACGCCGGCGCCGACGGTGCGGCCACCCTCGCGGATGGCGAAGCGCAAACCCTCGTCCATGGCGATCGGCGCGATCAGGCCGACCATGACCCGCACGTTGTCGCCGGGCATCACCATCTCGACCCCTTCGGGCAGGTCCACCGAGCCGGTGACGTCGGTGGTGCGGAAGTAGAACTGCGGCCGGTAGCCCTTGAAGAACGGCGTGTGCCGCCCGCCTTCTTCCTTGCCCAATACGTACACTTCGGCCTCGAAGCGGGTGTGCGGGGTGATGGTGCCGGGCTTGGCCAGCACCTGACCGCGCTCGACGTCGTCCCGCTTGGTGCCGCGCAACAGGACGCCGACGTTGTCGCCGGCTTCGCCCTGGTCCAGCAGCTTGCGGAACATTTCGACGCCGGTGCAGATGGTCTTGACCGTGGGCCGGATGCCGACGATGGCCACTTCCTCGCCGACCTTGATCTTGCCGCGCTCGATCCGGCCGGTGACCACGGTGCCGCGCCCGGAGATCGAGAACACGTCCTCGATCGGCATCAGGAAGGGTTTGTCGATCTCGCGCTGCGGTTGCGGGATGTAGGCGTCCATGGCGTCCACCAGCTTGATGATCGAGGGTTCGCCAATGTCGCTGGGGTCGCCTTCCAGCGCCTTGAGCGCGCTGCCGGTGACGATGGGAACGTCGTCGCCGGGGAAGTCGTAGCTGCTGAGCAGCTCGCGCACTTCCATTTCCACCAGCTCCAGCAGCTCGGCGTCGTCAACCATGTCGGCCTTGTTGAGGTAGACCACGATGCACGGCACCCCGACCTGACGGGCCAGCAGAATGTGCTCGCGGGTCTGCGGCATCGGCCCGTCGGCGGCCGAGACCACCAGCACGGCCCCGTCCATCTGCGCGGCCCCGGTGATCATGTTCTTGATGTAGTCGGCATGCCCCGGACAGTCAACGTGGGCGTAGTGCCGCTTGGGCGATTGGTATTCGACGTGGGCGGTGGCGATGGTGATGCCGCGCGCCTTTTCTTCCGGCGCGGAGTCAATCTGGTCGTAGGCTTTGAATTCCCCGCCGAATTGCGCCGCCATCACCCGCGTGATCGCCGCCGTCAGCGTGGTCTTGCCGTGGTCCACGTGGCCTATCGTCCCCACGTTGACATGCGGCTTGTTGCGCTCAAACTTTTCTTTGGACATCCAGGCACTCCCCTGAAAAACCGTCTAAGACCGAGAACTTGAATCGCGCCACCAGGCATCACAACAAGGCATTGAATTTGGAGCCCATAACCAGATTTGAACTGGTGACCTCATCCTTACCAAGGATGCGCTCTACCGACTGAGCTATATGGGCCGATTTTTGTGTTCTCAATGTCGCGCATGGCTTGGAGCGGGTGATGGGAATCGAACCCACGTCAACAGCTTGGAAGGCTGAGGTTCTACCATTGAACTACACCCGCCTTGGCCGGGCCAGACTCAATAAGTTGCATGTGGAGGAAAAAACCCTGCGCCACCAGAGCGTTACCTTAACAAAACAGCAAACAATCCATGTGAAAGTGGTGGAGGGGGAAGGATTCGAACCTTCGAAGGCTGAGCCAACAGATTTACAGTCTGCCCCCTTTGACCGCTCGGGAACCCCTCCAAAATTGAGTCGCATATTGTCTTGACAAAAAATACAATTGTCAATCGGCAGCATGAAGTTTTTGCGAAGCGACGATGAGGATTTTCTATATAATATGACAATCCTTCGCTAGCTGGCGTAGCTCAGTCGGTAGAGCAGCTGATTTGTAATCAGCCGGTCGGGGGTTCGATTCCCTTCGCCAGCTCCATATTTTCATTGGCTTGCGGTAATGCAAGCCATTTTCTTTTCGGTCGGTCAAGTGCCAGTCAAAGGTTGTCGGTCAGTTTGGGCCATGATGCGCCCGGATGAAATCGATGCGATCTCCGAGGAAATCCGCAACGCCCGGTAGACCCTGGCCGGCGAATACTGCTCATAAACTCCTCGGCTGACATTGGCGGGCCAACGGGACGCTCGCACTATATCAGCATAACAACCGGTGGTGAGGTCTTTTCGGAGACGATAGGCGCCCCGATGCAGGGCGTCAAGACGCCGATCGCTAAGGCGGCGAGCGGTGACACGGATTCCGGGCGCCCACCAGAATGCCATCGCCGAGTGGAAACGCTGTATTGCCGGGATGATACCCATGCGGATGCTCAATCCAGATATGCATTGCCATGCAGAAATGATGTATTAAAAATTAATACGCAATATTTAATATTGTGTTTATAATTCTAATTATTGATAATTGATGCCCGCTTTGGAACCTGGATTTTCATCATGCTCACAGCGGCTCAGTTAAAAGCAGCGCGCGCGCTGTTGGGTATGGACCAGCGAACGCTCGCCGAAATCGCCGGCTTGTCCCTGCCGACCATCCAGCGGATGGAAACCAGCGAAGGCACGATTCGCGGCAATGTGGATTCGCTGGTCAAGCTGATTGCCGCGCTCGATGCCGCCGGCGTGGAACTGATCGGCGAGGGCGCCGCCAGCGAAGGCGGTGGGCGCGGCGTTCGACTGAAGGGCTGAGTCGCCCAAGCAGTCCGTAGTGATGTGGGTCGGAAAAAGTGGAATTCGTCACCATGCCGTTGTCGCTGCTCTTGGGCTTGGCCATGGCCCTGCTCACCGTCGACCTCCATGCGATTGCCGCATCGCGCCGCAAGGGTTGCAGCCATCGGGTCTACGGGGTCAGTCTGACCATTTGCATCATTTTGCTGGGAACGGCGCTGGCGCATCTGCTGGGCGACCGAACGCCGGCCACACTCACCTTGCCCTTGGGCTTACCCTGGCTGGGCGCGCATTTCCGCCTGGATGCGCTATCGGCTTTTTTCCTGATTGTGGTCAATCTCGGCGGCGCGGTGGCCAGCCTGTTTGCCCTGGGTTACGGCCAGCACGAGCAAGCGCCCGAACGGGTGCTGCCGTTCTATCCGGCCTTTCTGGCCGGCATGAACCTGGTGCTGCTGGCCGACGATGCCTTCACTTTCCTATTCGCCTGGGAATTCATGTCGCTGAGTTCATGGGCGTTGGTGATGGCCCACCATCGAGAACCGGCCAACGCCCGCGCCGGTTATCTGTATCTGGTCATGGCCTGTTTCGGTACCCTGGCGCTGCTGCTGGCTTTCGGGCTGCTGGCCGGTCCCGACGGCGGTTACGATTTCGCCGCCATCCGCGCCGCTCAGGTCACGCCGGGCGCGGCGGCGCTGGCGCTGGCGTTGGCGCTGGCGGGAGCCGGCTCCAAGGCCGGGTTGGTGCCCTTGCATGTCTGGCTGCCGCTGGCGCACCCGGCCGCGCCCAGCCATGTGTCGGCATTGATGAGCGGGGTGATGACCAAGGTGGCGGTGTACGGTTTCATCCGCATCGCCTTCGATCTGCTGGGCGAGCCGGCCTGGTGGTGGGGTGGCCTGGTGCTGGCGCTGGGCGGAATCACCGCCGTCCTGGGCGTGCTGTACGCGCTGATGCAGCACGATCTGAAGCGACTGCTCGCCTATCACACGGTGGAGAACATCGGCATCATCTTCATCGGTCTGGGATTGGCGCTGGCGTTTCAGACCAATCATATGTACGCGAATGCCGCGCTGGCGCTGACCGCCGCGCTGTTTCACATCCTCAACCATTCATTGTTCAAGAGTCTGCTGTTTCTTGGTACCGGCGCGGTGCTGACCGCCACCGGGGAGCGCGACATGGAGCGGCTGGGCGGCTTGATCCACCCGATGCCGTGGACCGCGCTGGCGTTTCTGATCGGCGCGGCGGCGATTTCGGCGCTGCCGCCGCTGAACGGTTTCGTCTCCGAATGGCTGACCTTCCAGGCCATCCTGGCCAGCCCGGAACTGCCGCAATGGCCGCTCAAGTTCCTGGTGCCGGCGGTCGGCGCGCTGCTGGCGTTGTCCGCCGCGCTGGCCGCCACCTGCTTCGTCAAGGCTTTCGGCATTACCTTCCTGGGGCGGCCCCGCTCGCCCGCCGCCGCCGGAGCGCGGGAGACCGACCGCTATTCATTGGTCGCGCTGTTCGTTCTGGCGGCGCTTTGCCTGCTGGCCGGCATCCTGCCCGGCCTGGTGGTGGACGGCTTGTCGCCGGTGGTGAGTATGCTCAATGGCAGCACCCGGCTGACGGCGCAGAGCAGCCAGCCCTGGTTGACGCTGGTGCCGGTAGTGGATGTCAAAAGTACCTACAACGGCTTGCTGGTGTTGCTGTTCATGGCGATTTCCGGAACCGTCGCGGCCCTCCTGATCCATCGATTCGCCTCCGCCGCCGCGCGGCGCGGCCCGGCTTGGGATTGCGGCTTTCCCGAAGCCAGCCCCGCGACCCAATACACCGCCGGCAGCTTTGCCCAACCGATCCGCCGGGTGTTCGGCAGCGTGGTGTTTCAGGCGCGGGAACGGGTGTTCATGCCGCCGCCCGGCGACGCGCGGCCGGCGCGGCTGGAGGTCGAACTGCCCGATCCGGTCTGGGATCGCGGCTACGCTCCGATCGCCGCCGCCGTGGTGGCGCTTTCCACCCGCTTCAATGCCTTTCAATACCTCACTATTCGCCGTTACCTAAGCCTGGTGTTCGGCGCGCTGGTGGTGCTGCTGCTGGGGATGGTGCTATGGCGCTGACCGCCGACTATGCAGTGCAGGGCTGTCAAATGCTGCTGACGCTGCTGCTGGCCCCGCTGCTCACCGGTTTCGTCCGCACGATCAAGGCGCGACTGCTGCGTCGGCGTGGCCCGACCCCGCTGCAACCCTACCGCGATCTGCTCAAGCTGTTGCGCAAGGAGGTCGTGCTGGCCGACTCCGCCTCCTGGCTATTTCGGGTGGCGCCCTATCTGATCTTCGCCGCGATCTGGGTGGGGGCGGCGCTGGTGCCGACCTTCGCCAGCGGCCTGCCGTTCAGTTGGACAGCCGATTTGATCGCCATCGTCGCCTTGCTGGGCACCGCCCGTTTTTTTCTGGCGCTGGCCGGGCTCGATGTCGGCACCAGCTTCGGCGGCATCGGCGCCAGCCGCGAGATGATGATCGCCTCGCTGGCCGAGCCGGCCATGTTGATGATGGTGTTCACCCTGTCGCTGCTGGCCGGCACCACCGAACTGTCGGCGGTCGCCCGTTTCATGCTGAATGCCGATGTCGGCCTGCGGGTGTCGCTGGCGCTGGCGCTGCTGGCTTTGGTCATGGTGGCGATCGCCGAAAACGCCCGGATTCCGGTGGACAATCCGGCCACCCACCTGGAACTGACCATGGTGCATGAGGCAATGGTGCTGGAATACTCCGGCCGCCATCTGGCGTTGATCGAACTGGCCGCTGCCCTGAAATTGCTGCTCTATCTGTCGCTGACGGCCTGCATCTTCGTGCCCTGGGGCATGGCGACCGCCGGCGCGGGCCCCGTGGATTACCTGGGGGGTGTGGTCGCGTATCTGGCCAAACTGGCGACGGGCGGCCTGCTACTGGCGCTGTTCGAAACCAGCATCGCCAAGATGCGGGTGTTCCGGGTCGGCGAATTTCTGGGGGCGGCGCTGATGCTGGGTTTGCTCGGCACCCTGTTGCTGTTCGTGTCCCGGAGTCTGTGATGCACGGCCTGGCCTTCGATATCGCCCATTTTCTGGCCGGCGGCATGGTGGTGGCCAGTTTCCTGCTGCTGTATCAGGATCGCCTGTATGCCCTGATTAATGTCTTCGCCCTGCACTCGCTGGTGCTGGCGCTGGCGGTCGGTTGGCAGGCCGCCATTCAGGGCGCGCATCACCTGTACATCACGGCGGGCATCGCGCTGGTGTTCAAGGCGATCGTCATTCCGGTCGCGCTCCACCGCATCGTCCGGCGGCTTGGCATCCATCGCACGCTGGAGGCGGTGGGAGGCGTGGGCCGGGACATGCTGGCGGGCACCGGGTTGGTGGCGCTGGCGATTCTGGTGATGCTGCCGGTGACGGCCACCGCCGACGCGCTGGCGCGCGAGGATCTGGCCTTCGCCCTGGCGGTGGTGTTGCTGGGGCTGCTGCTGATGGTCACCCGCCGTAACGCGGTCAGCCTAGTGATCGGCTTCATGTCGCTGGAGAACGGGCTGGTGCTGGCCGCCGCCGGGGCGCGCGGCATGCCGCTGGCGGTGGAAATCAGCGTCGCGTTTTCGGTGCTGATCGCGCTGATCGTGATCGGCATTTTTCTGTTCCGCATCCGGGAGCGCTTCGATAGCGTGGACATGCAGGCAATGGATACCTTCCGGGAGGAGCGGCGGCGATGAGCGGCGCGGATCTCGGTCTCGTGGCGGTGGCCGTGCTGCTGGGCGTTCCGGCCGGTACGGCGCTGCTGCTGGTGCTGGTGTCCGGCTACCGGCTCGGCGCCCGGCTGAACGTCGGCGCGGCGCTGCTGTGCCTGCTGGCCGCCGCCGCCCTGTTCCAGGCGCGACCCGAGGCCAATCTCTACCTGCGGGTGGACGATTTCAACATCTATCTGATCGCGCTGAACAACTGGGTCAGTTTCACCACCAGCGTATTCAGCGCCGGCTACATCGCCCACGAACTGGAAACCGGTCGGCTGACCCCGGTGTACCTGCGTTTCTATCACGCCATGTATCAGGCGCTGCTGTTCGCCATGAACCTGGCGCTGTTGGCCAACAACATCGGGTTGCTGTGGGTGGCGATCGAACTGGCGACGCTGATCACGGTGCTGATGGTCGGTCTCTACCGGACCCATGCCGCGCTGGAAGCCGCCTGGAAGTATTTCATCCTGGGCAGCCTCGGCATCGCCCTGGCGCTGTTCGGCACCATCCTGGTATATCTGGCGGCGCAGCCGGTGATCGGACAGGGGCTGCCGGCCATGGCCTGGGATCGGCTGCTGGCCCGCGCCGACGCCTTCGATCCAGCGCTGCTCAACCTGGCGTTCGTGTTCTTGCTGCTCGGTTACGGCACCAAGGCCGGTCTGGTGCCGCTGCACGCCTGGCTGCCGGACGCGCACGCCGAAGGCCCCACGCCGATCTCGGCGGTACTGTCCGGGTTGCTGCTGAACGTGGCGCTGTATGCGGTGTTGCGCTTCAAGATGCTGATGAGCGCCAACCCGTCCGCGCTGGCGCCGGGACCGCTGATGGTCATTCTGGGGCTGCTGTCGCTGTTGTTCGCCGGCTTGATGCTCTACCGTCGGGGCGACATCAAGCGTCTGTTCGCCTATTCCTCCATCGAGCACATGGGGATCATTACCTTCGCCTTCGGCATGGGTGGGCCGCTGGCCAATTTTGCCGGGTTGTTGCACATGACCCTGCACAGCCTGACCAAGTCGGCGATTTTCTTCACCGTGGGCCATATTTCCCAAGTCAAGGGCACTCAGCGGATCTCCACCATTCGCGGCCTGACCGTCACCCATCCGACCCTCGGCTGGGGGCTGGTGGCGGGCGTGATCGCCATCGCCGGGATGCCGCCGTTCGGGGTATTCATGAGCGAATTCCTGGTGGTGAGTTCCACCTTCGCCCGCCAGCCGCTGCTGGCGCTGCCGCTGGTGGTGGGATTGCTGCTGGCGTTCGGCACCCTGCTGTGGCGCTTGCACGGCATGGCGTTCGGCCAGCCGGACGGGACCGCCGTCGTGCCGGTGCGGGCCAGCACCCTGCCAACGGTGGTGCATCTGCTCCTGGTGTTGGTCGCCGGGTTCTGGCTGCCCGAACCGCTGGTGGCCTGGTTCCGCCACGTCGCGGTTCTGCTGGGTTGAGGGTGATCGGATGAGAGCGACGAACGCCAAACCCGACTTGCTCGTCGTGCTGGGCGCCGGTCAGCCGGTTACCGGGCATCGGCCCTGGCCCCGTTTCGTGGTAACGGTCGAAACCTGGAACGCGTTGCTGGCCGGGCTGGCGAAAGGCGCCTGGACCCTGCTCGGATTGTGGGGCGAACCCGGCATGGTGCATCTGGCGGTCCATGAGTTCGAGACCGGCGCGCCGGGCATCGCCAGCCTGCCTTGTCCGACCGGCGAGTTCCCTTCGGTGGGGCGCTGGCATCCGCCGGCGCAACGACTGGAACGCGCCGTCGCCGATCTGGTCGGTCTGCAACCGGTCGCTGGCCCCGATCTTCGTCCCTGGCTGGATCACGGTCGCTGGCCGCTGCGTCATCCTCTGGGTTCTCCAACAGCGCCGGCCGAAGCGCTGCCGCCTTATCCGTTTCTGCCGACGGAGGGCGAAAGCCTGCACCAGATTCCGGTGGGGCCGGTCCACGCCGGCATCATCGAGCCCGGCCATTTCCGCTTTACCGCCAACGGCGAGGCCGTGGTCCGGCTGGAAGAGCGGCTGGGCTATGTTCACAAGGGGATCGAGAGCCTGCTGAACGGCGCGACGCTGGAGCGGGCGGCGCGGCTGGTGGGGCGGGTATCCGGCGACAGCACGGTGGCTTATGCCTTGGCCTTCGCCCGGGCGGTCGAGGCGGCGACGGCAACGGAGATTCCCGCGCGCGCGCACTGGTTGCGGGCGCTGATGGCCGAGTTGGAACGGTTGGCCAATCACTGCGGCGACATCGGCGCGATCTGCAACGATGCCGCGTTTGCCTTGATGTTGGCCCATTGCGCGGTGTTGCGCGAGCGGGTGCTGCGCGCCAGCGTCGCCTGCTTCGGGCATCGTCTACTGATGGATTGCGTGATTCCGGGCGGCGTGGCCGTTGATTTGCCGGCGGATGGCGTTCCGATCTTGCGAGCCCTGCTGGCCGAGATGCGCCGCGCGTTTCCACCCTTGGTCGAGTTGTACGACAACACCGCCTCGCTGCAAGACCGCACCGCCAATACCGGAACGCTTGATCCGGCGCTGGTCCAGCAGTTCGGTTGCGGCGGCGTGATCGGCCGCGCCGCCGGCCGTGCCTTCGATGCCCGCCGCGAGCCGGGTTACCCGCCCTACGATCAGCTTGAGTTCGAGGTGCCGGTGCGGCGCGAAAGCGACGTCAACGCCCGGGTGTGGATTCGCATCCGTGAAGTGGAACAGAGTCTGGCCCTGATCGAAGAGCTTCTGGAGCGCTTGCCGTCGGGTCCGGTGCAAGGGGCACTGAACCAACCTGGCCGGCTGGTCGAGGGCATGGCGCTGGTCGAGGGGTTTCGCGGCGACATCCTGCTTTGGTTGCGCTTGGCCGCCGACGGCACGGTAGCGCGCTGTCATCCGCGCGATCCCTCCTGGTTTCAGTGGCCGTTGCTGGAAGCCGCCATCGAAGGCAACATCGTGGCGGATTTCCCCTTGTGCAACAAATCCTTCAACTGCTCGTATTCGGGCCACGATCTCTAGGCGCTCCGTCATGCGCAAGCTGCTGTTGCAAAATGGGTGGCGGTCACCGCTGACCCTTCCCGCTCCGGCGCCTTCCGAAGCAGCCCTGGCCGAATTGGGCGCGGAGGTCGATCGGGCCGCCCGCCGACGCCTGGGCCGCAGTTTGGCGATCCGCGAGGTGGACGCCGGCTCCTGCAACGGTTGCGAGCTGGAGATCCACGCGCTGAACAACGCCTTCCACGACCTGGAGCGCTTCGGTTTCCATTTTGTCGCTTCGCCGCGCCATGCCGATGTGTTGCTGGTGACCGGGCCGGTAACGGTCAACATGCGCGAGGCGCTGGAGCGCACGTACGCCGCCACGCCCGATCCGAAGTGGGTCGTCGCGGTGGGCGATTGCGGGCGGGACGGCGGGGTGTTCGCCGGTGGCTACGCCTGTGTCGGCGGCGTGGCCGAGGTGATTCCGGTCGATCTGCACATTCCCGGTTGTCCGCCCAATCCCATGCAGTTGCTGGAAGGCTTGCTGGCGTTGTTGCAAGTGGTCCAGTAGTTGTTTTCCGCCAATCCATCGATTTGGAGCCGTCCCATGACCATTACCGTTGCCGAGCTGCAACGCTTCAAGGATTCCATGGTGTACCTGAGTCGACTCAGGTCAA
Organism: Candidatus Competibacter sp.; assembly: GCA_029624815.1. GTDB lineage: Bacteria > Pseudomonadota > Gammaproteobacteria > Competibacterales > Competibacteraceae > Competibacter. Next base: position 17,515 of record JARSSH010000054.1, on the reverse strand, counting down.
TTCCTATTGAAATCATTGAATTTTATCTGGAAAACGAGCGGGGCTACATCATCAAGGAGTCCGAGTCGGGCGATGAAAAGACCGTGATCGTTCAGCCTCGACGTTCCCGGGACGGATAAAGAATCCGCTCTCCATGAAACCCGATCGGGAGCACGCGCTTTATCTACCGTTTGGCACCGCCCTGCGCGACAAGCTGCGCGGCGGTTATAACCTGTCCAAGTTGCGAGAGGATCTGCTGGCCGGCATTACCGTCGGCATTGTCGCGGTGCCGCTGTCGATGGCGTTGGCGATCGGCAGCGGGGTGCCACCGCAGTATGGTTTATATACCGCCATCGTCGCCGGGCTGCTGATCGCCCTGACCGGCGGTTCTCGCTACAGCGTGTCGGGTCCGACCGCCGCCTTCATCGTCATCCTGCATCCCATCGCTGAAAAATTCGGCCTGGGCGGGCTGGTCACCGCCGGGCTGTTGGCCGGCATCATGCTGATCGGCCTGGGCGTGGCGCGAATGGGTAAGCTGATTCAGTTCATCCCTTATCCGGTGACCACCGGTTTCACCGCCGGAATCGCGGTGGTGATCGCCAGCTTGCAGCTCAAGGATTTTTTTGGCTTGCAGCTTACGATGCAGCCGGAGCATTTTCTGGAGCGGCTGTGGCTGGTGGGGCAGTCCTTGCCGGGTTGGCACTGGCCGGATTTACTGGTCGGCGCGCTGACCCTGGCGCTGCTGGTGTTGTGGCCGCGCCTGAAAACCGGTTTGCCGGCGCCGCTGGTCGGCATCGTCATCGCCACCGGGCTGGCCTGGCTGCTCGGTCGAACCGTGGAGGGTTTCGAAGTCGCCACCATCGCATCGCGCTTCAGCTATGCGTTAGGCGGGGAAACCTTACCGGGTATCCCGCCGTTCCTGCCGAGTTTCAGACTGCCGTGGCAACTGCCCGGTCCAGACGGGCAAGTCTTAGGGCTGTCGCTGGGATTGATCAAGGATCTGCTGGGTCCGGCGATGGCGATTGCCCTGCTGGGGGCCATCGAGTCGCTGCTGTGCGCGGTGGTGGCCGACGGCATGACCGGCACCAAGCACGATCCCGACGCCGAGCTGATCGGACAGGGCATCGGTAACGTCGTGGCGCCGTTTTTCGGTGGCATTGCCGCGACCGGCGCGCTGGCCCGCACCGCCGCCAACATCCGCGCTGGTGCGCGTGGCCCGCTGGCTGCTGTGTTTCACGCCCTATTCGTACTGCTGGTCTTGCTGGCGCTGGCGCCGTTGCTGGGTTATCTGCCCATGGCCGCGCTGGCCGCCTTGCTGTTGCTGGTGGCGTGGAACATGAGCGAACTCAAGCACTTTCGTCATATCGTTCAAGTAGCGCCCGGCAGCGACATCCTGGTCTTGCTGGTCTGTTTCGGATTGACGGTGCTGTTCGATATGGTGGTCGCCATCAGTGTCGGCGTGGTGTTGGCCTCCCTGCTGTTCATGAACCGCATGGCGGCCTTGACCGGCGGCAAGCATGTGGAGGTCGATCATCCTCATCTGGAAAGCCCGTTGCCCGAAGGCGTGAGGTTGTACGAAGTGTCCGGTTCGTTGTTCTTCGGCGCCGCCGAAAAGGCGATGAGCGCCTTGCACGAAATCGGTGCTCGACCTCGGGCGGTCATCATCGACATCGAGGAGGTGACGGTGATGGATGTATCGGGAGTGGTGGCGCTGGATTCGGCCATCGAGCGGCTGCGAAGCGACAACATCCTGGTCGCGGTGGCGGGCGTGCACGGCCAGCCGGCGCTGCTGATGCGCCGCGCCGGTCTGCACAATGTTCCAGGTGAACTGCTGCTATCGGCCAGCCTGCCGCGGGCGCTGGCCCGGGTGCGGCATTATCTGGGCGAAACCGCGACCAGCCGGCCCTTGCTGGCCGGGAGAATTTCCTGAACGGTTGGAGGGACGTCCTGTCCTGGTGCGGATGCTCTCCAGCCAGCGTTGCGACCCCGCCGTGGAGGCCAATATTCCAGCCGATTAGGCGGGTGCGCCAGGACTTTCGCCGATTTGTCGGTCGGGGAGACGACAGGCTGGGCGAAAGTCCTGGGTTGGGATGCTCTGTTTCGGATCGGACGGGTTACCGGTGAAGCAGATGTGCCTGCGCATCGACCGCGGCAATGGCGGTCATGTTGATGATTCGCCGCGCGGTCGCCGACCGGGTGAGAATATGCGCCGGCTTGGCCAAGCCGAGCATGATCGGTCCCACCGAGACGCTGTTGGTCACTTCCTTGAGCAAGTTATGGGAAATGTTGGCGGCGTCGGCATTGGGCATGATCAACAGATTGGCCGCGCCCTTCAGCCGCGAGTGCAGGAATACCCGACCGCGCAATTCCTCGGATAAAGCGGCATCGCCGCGCATCTCGCCATCCACTTCCAGATCGGGCGCACGCTGGCGGATAAGTCGCAATGCCTCCGCCATCTTGCGCGCCTGCCGCGACTTGTGCGAGCCGAAGCTGGAGTGGGACAGCAGAGCGATTTTCGGCGGCAGGAAGCGGCCAACTTCCTCCGCGGCTAATAGAGTGATATCGGCGATTTCCTCGGCTGTCGGGTCCGTGTTGATGTCGGTATCGCAGAAAAACAGCGGTCCTCGCGAAGTAATCAACATGTTCATGGCCGCCGGAGTCTTAACGCCTTCGCGCAGGCCAACGATGTCCAGCACGTATTCCACATGATCGGGAAACCCACCGATCAATCCACAGAGCAAGGCATCGCCGTAGCCGAGTCGCAACATGAGTGATCCAATCACCGTGGCGCGCGTGTTGACCCGGACTCGAGCCTTATTGGGATCGACCCCGTAGTGTCCGCGTAGCTTGTGGTATTCCTGCCAGCATTCCTCGTAGTAGGGGTTGTTCTGCGGGTCGATGATCTCGAAATCCTCATCAGGGCGGATGCGCAGGCCCAATTCAGCGATGCGTTGTTCGATGCGCCCGCGCCGCCCGATCAGGATGGGTTTGGCGAGACCGTCGTCGATGACGCCTTGCACCGCCCACAGCATCCGCTCTTCCTCGGCTTGGGCATAAATCACCCGCTTGAGATCGGTCTTGGCGCGATCAAACACCGGGCGCATGATTAGACCGGAACGGTAAACACGCTGGCTGAGCTGCGTGCGGTAGGCGGTAAAGTCCTGAATCGGACGAGTGGCGACGCCACTGTCCATCGCCGCCTTGGCGACCGCCAGCGGCAAAGTCAGCAACAGGCGTGGCTCGAACGGTTTGGGAATCAGGTATTCCGGTCCGAAGGTGATGGGCTGATCGCCGTAGGCGGCGGTTTCTTCCTGGGAGTGCGGTTCGCGCGCCAGTTCCGCCAAAGCGCGGACGCAGGCCAGTTGCATCGCCTGATTGATCGTGGTGGCGCCCACGTCCAGCGCGCCCCGGAAAATGTAGGGGAAGCAAAGGACGTTGTTGACCTGATTGGGATAGTCCGAGCGGCCGGTGGCGATAATGGCGTCGGGCCGCGCGGCTTTGGCCTCCTCCGGCATGATTTCGGGCACCGGATTGGCCAGCGCCAGAATCAGCGGCTGGTCGGCCATGGTTTTCACCATATCCCCGGTGAGCACCCCGGCTTTGGACAGCCCCAGGAAAATATCCGCGCCGACGATCGCCTCGCCCAGGGTGCGCGCCGGAGTGTCGGCGGCATAGGCGGCTTTCTCCGCGTCGAGGTTGCCGCGTCCCCGATAGATCACCCCCCGGCTGTCGCAAACGATGACATTTTCCCGCCGCAGGCCCAAACCGAGCAGCAAATCGAGGCAGGCGATGCCGGCCGCGCCAGCGCCGGAGGTGACGACCCTCACCTCGGCGATATTCTTGCCCACGAGCGATAAGGCATTGAGTACGGCGGCGGCGGTAATGATGGCGGTGCCGTGCTGGTCATCGTGGAACACCGGAATTTTCATCCGGTCGCGTAATCGGCGTTCGATCTGGAAGCATTCCGGCGCCTTAATGTCTTCCAGGTTGATGCCGCCAAAACTCGGTTCCAGGCTGGCGATGATCTCGACCAATTTGTCGGGGTCGCGTTCGCTGATTTCGATGTCGAACACATCAACGCCGGCGAATTTCTTGAACAATACGCCCTTGCCTTCCATCACCGGCTTGGCCGCCAGCGGGCCGATGTCGCCCAGGCCCAGCACGGCGGTGCCGTTGGTGATGACCGCCACTAGATTACCACGGGCGGTGACGGTGGAAACCTCGCGGGGATCTTCGACAATCACCTCGCAGGCGGCGGCGACGCCGGGGGAGTAGGCCAGCGCCAGATCGAGCTGGTTGGCGAGCGGCTTGGTCGGGGTGACTTCGATCTTGCCGTAGGGGGCCATGCGATGGTAGCGCAGGGCGCGTTCGTCGAAATTGTCGGCCATGGTGGTTCGAATGGCTCCTGGTGAGGTGAGGTTCTGGATTCTCTGGAAAGATTAGAGAATGGGATGTGATATATAGCAATCCTCTGTGAGTTGTGGATTGATCGGTGATAACGGACGCCCTCACCCCCGACCCCTCTCCCGCCGGCGGGAGAGGGGAGCGCGTCAGCGCGGGGTGAGGGTGTGGCGAGCGGCAACCACAACTAATCTGGGATCGCTATAGCATAAGTTACAAAGCGGTTTTTTGGTGCATGTCGCCACCCGCGCGACCCCTCCTTTAGGAGACCTTCCTTTACAATCGCACCCGATTCAAACGCAGGGCATTGAACACCACCGACACCGAACTGAAACTCATCGCGGCGGCGGCGATGATCGGCGAAAGCAGGATACCGAATGCGGGATAAAGAATGCCTGCCGCAACCGGTACGCCCAGCGCGTTGTAAATGAAGGCAAAAAACAGATTCTGGCGGATATTGCGCAGCGTGGCGCGACTGAGTTGCCGAGCGCGGACGATCCCGTTTAAATCACCCTTGACCAAGGTGACGCCGGCGCTTTCCATGGCGACATCCGTGCCGGTGCCCATGGCGATGCCGACCTGCGCTTGCGCCAGGGCCGGGGCATCGTTGACGCCATCGCCCGCCATGGCGACCCGCCGGCCTTCCTGCTGCAACGCTTTGACCTTGTTGGCCTTCTGATCGGGTAACACCCCGGCAATGACCTGATCCAGACCGAGCTTCCGCGCAACCGCTCGGGCAGTGGTTTCGTTGTCGCCGGTCAGCATGACGATGTTCAATCCTTCAGCGTGCAATGCCTGAATCGCACCCGGCGTGGTGTCCTTGATCGGATCGGCGACGCCGAGTAAACCGGCAGCCTGCCCATCCACCGCCACGAACATCACAGTCTGCCCCTCCGCGCGTTGCTGCTCCGCCGCCTGATCGAGCGTCCCCGGATCGATGTTCAGTTCTTGCAGCAAGGCGCGATTGCCCAAGGCGACCGTGCGGCCATCCACCTCACCGGTTACGCCCTTGCCAGTGATCGAGGCAAACTGTTCGGCATGGCCAAGGGCGATGCCGCGTTCCTGAGCGCCTTTAACGATCGCGGCGGCCAGCGGATGCTCGCTGCCGCGCTCCAGGGTGGCGGCGTATCGCAAGAGCGTGGCTTCATCCAGATCGGGGCCAGGGGTAACCGCCACCAGCTTGGGTTTGCCCTCGGTCAGGGTGCCGGTCTTGTCCACCACCAAGGTGTCGATTTGGCGCAGCACTTCGATCGCTTCGGCGTTTTTGAACAACACGCCAATCGTGGCGCCCTTGCCGGTCGCGGTCATGATCGACATGGGCGTCGCCAAACCCAGCGCACACGGACAGGCGATAATGAGCACCGCCACGGCGTTGATCAGGGCGTAGGCCATGGCCGGCGGCGGCCCGAAGATCGCCCAGACGATGAAGGTAAGCACAGCAGTGGCGACGACCACCGGCACGAAGTAGCCGGCGACTTGATCGGCCAGTTTTTGAATGGGCGCGCGGCTGCGCTGGGCTTGCGCCACCATCTGCACGATTTGCGACAGCAGGGTATCCGCGCCGACCCGTTGCGCTTCCATGATCAGACTACCGGTACCGTTCACCGTGGCGCCGATGATCTTGTCGCCAGGGTTTTTCTCCACCGGGATTGGCTCGCCCGTGACCATCGATTCGTCCACGCTGCCATGGCCGTCCAGCACGACGCCATCGACCGGGGCTTTCTCACCGGGTCGGACCCGTAACCGATCGCCAGGATGAACCTGCTCCAGCGGCACATCCTCTTCGCCACCATCCGTCCTGATCCGACGAGCGGTCTTGGGCGCCAGTCCTAACAGTGCCTTGATGGCGGCTCCGGTTTGCTGGCGCGCTCGCAATTCCAGCACTTGCCCCAGCAACACCAGAGTCACGATCACCGCCGCCGCTTCGAAATACACGGCGACCTCGCCATGCGCGTCACGAAACGAAGCAGGGAACAAGGTCGGGAACAGGATCGCGATGAGACTGTAAATAAATGCTACCCCCACGCCTAGGCCGATCAGGGTAAACATGTTCAAGCTACGATTGACCAGGGACTGCCAACCCCGGACGAAGAAAGGCCAGCCGCCCCACAACACCACCGGCGTGGCCAGCGTCAGTTCCAGCCAGCCCATGGCGCGGGGCGAGCCCAACCCGGTGAAGGAGACGCCCGGTATGAATTCGCCCATGGCGATGATCACCAAGGGAATCGTCAACACAGCGCCGATCCAGAAGCGCCGGGTCATGTCCTTAAGTTCCGGATTTTCCTCTTCTTCGAGAGTCACCGTTCGTGGCTCCAGGGCCATGCCGCATTTGGGGCAATCGCCGGGCTGGTCCTGAACGATCTCCGGATGCATCGGACAGACGTACTCTGTCTTGACCGCAGGCGTAGAAATATTTTCCGGCTCCAGGGCCATACCGCACTTCGGGCAACTACCCGGTCCTTCCTGACGAATCTCCGGGTGCATCGGGCAGGTATAAATCATCCTTGGCGCAGGGGGTGGCGTCTCGACCGCCGGTTTTGCGGGATGAAGGACAGAATGATCGTGGACATGGGGAGAGTGATGCCCGTGTTCGCAGGAATGCTGGTGGGTGTTCATCGGCTGTCCTCCTCGTCATTGAAAGTTCGATGCGTTATCTTTACTTCCGTATCTGAGTACGGAGTCAAGCATGAAAAAATCCGCTGCACTGACGGTGGGCGAACTGGCAAAGGCCGCTGATGTCCATGTCGAGACTGTGCGCTACTACCAGCGGCGCGGCTTGCTGGCAACGCCGGAACGCCAATACGGAACCATTCGCCGCTATACGGTCACCGATCATGATCGGCTGCGCTTTATCCGTCGGGCGCAGCGGTTGGGTTTCACACTGGATGAGATTGCGCAACTGCTTACTTTGGACACGGTCCGGGATCGAGATCAGGCGCGCGTCTTGGCCGAAGTCAAGGTCGCCGACCTCGATGCCCGCATCGCCGATTTGCAGGCCATACGGCGCGTACTGGTCGAACTCGTCGATCATTGCGCCCACGGCCAACCTGCCGAACCCTGTCCCATCCTTGAAGCCTTTCAAAGTGACGTTGACGTTGAAGCCAAAAAGGAACACTGATGCCCCCGCGCCTGCTGGTCATCGATGACGATGCCGCATTGAATCTCGCGCTGTGCGCCCACTTCGAGGACCGTGGCTGGCAGGCCACGGGTGTATATGACTGCGTGGCTGGCCTGGCTGCGATGACTAAAACGCCCCTCGACGTGGTCCTGTTGGATGTGCAATTGCCAGATGGCGACGGGGTCGAATTGCTCAGCAGGCTGCTTAAGATCGATCCACGCCTACCGGTGATTTTGATTACCGGTGGGCGCGATGTCGAACGCGCCATGCAGGCCATCGCCGCCGGCGCTTTCGACTGGCTGCCCAAACCGTTCGAACCTGCCGAACTGGAGCGCTTGGTCGACCGTGCCCTCGCCACCCGCCAGGCGAGCGCCACGCGCGTGACCGAAACCGACGATGCGCCCTTGCGGACCCTGGTCGGCGCAAGCCGGGCGTTGCTGGAAATCGGCAAGACTTTGGCCCGAGTCGCGCCCAGCGATACTCGGGTGTTGATCACTGGCGAAAGCGGAACGGGCAAGGAAGTGATCGCACGGCTGGTACATATTTACAGCGGCCGAAACGGGCCGTTTATCGCCGTCAACTGCGCCGCGCTGGTCGAAACCTTGCTTGAGTCGGAGCTGTTCGGGCATGAACGCGGCGCTTTTACCGGCGCCCACGCCGCCAAACCAGGCAAGTTCGAGCAGGCTGCCGAGGGCACGCTGTTTCTTGATGAAGTCGGCGAATTGCCGCCGACCATGCAAGCCAAGCTGCTGCGTGTCTTGCAGGAAGGCGTGTTCGAGCGGGTGGGCGGCACGCAGACGCTAACGACTCGCGCCCGGATCGTGGCCGCGACCAACCGCGATTTATTCACCGAAGTGACCGCTGGGCGATTTCGCGAAGATCTGCTATACCGCCTCGCGGTCGTCACCCTGCACGTCCCGCCGCTGCGCGAGCGCCGCGAGGATATCCTGCCGCTGGCCCGCCACCTGCTGGCCCGCGCCTGCCGACGGCTCGACCGGCCAGCGGTGACGCTGACGCCGGATGCCGAAGAACGACTACGCGCGCGGGACTGGCCGGGCAACGTGCGTGAACTCGATAATGTATTGGCCCGCGCTCTGCTGCACGCTCGTGGCCCGGTGTTGACCGCGGATTTGCTGGACGCTCGAATCACCGCGCCGCCAGACACCGCCACGCCGCCAGACGCTTTCCGTGATCCCAGCGGCCGACTTTACTCGCTCGATGAACTGGAAGCGATACAGGTCGCCAACGCCCTGCATGAAACCAACGGCCACAAAGGCCGCGCCTGCGCTATTCTCGGTATCTCGCGGCCCGCGCTGGAGCGCAAGCTCGACCGCTACGGTCTGCGCCCGCGCGCTGGTACCGAGGATTGACCGTGACGCGACCGTCGCGCCTGTCCCGGCGCGTTTTCCTCTTGGTCGCGGCGCTGGTCACAACCTGCGGCGTGCTGGTGCATCTACCCGGCCTGATCGCCTTTCGCACTGATTATTTTGAACACCGCCTGATCGACGCCTATATGGCGACGATTGCGCTTCGCGCGGGCGGAACCTTGACCACCGATCAACAAGCGATGCTGCTCGAACAGGCGCATTTGATCGGCATCGAATTGCAATTCGATGGCGTTAAGCTGCAACTGGGCGCGCCCGCTCCCGTTGAGCGCGACATTATGCTCAGTCAGGAACCACTGGGACAGCGCCTGTTCCGCACCTTGCAAGCACTGTTCGACAATGGCCGCAGTTGGCTACGGGTGAGCGGCGCGCCACCCGGTGAGCGGGGCGTGTGGATCGCCGTCACGCTCGATGCCGTAGCGCTGCAACGAGCGATGCGCCGCCAAGCTGTTGAAGCGCTGCTCTTGTCGGTGGCCATTTCGCTATTCACCGCCAGTCTGGTGCAGCTCGGATTGATGCGTTTGGTTCTAAGGCCGATTGAGCGCTTGACAACGCAATTGGCAATTTTCCACGCCGATCCCTACCACGCGCTGCCCCTGCAACCACTTGCTCGGGCCGACGAAATTGGTGAGTTACAGCGTTCGCTGGCCGCGATGGAAGCGGAAGTACAAGCCGCCTTAAAACGCGAAACCCGGCTAGCAGCCCTTGGCGGTGCGGTAGCACGCATCCACCACGATTTGAAGAGCATTCTGGCCACCGTATCATTTGCCTCCGCCCGGCTGGCCGACGCCGCCGATCCCCGCAGCCGGCAACTGACCGAGTTGTTGGCGCAATCGGTGCGGCGGGCGGTGAATCTATGCGCCAGCACCCTCGATCTGGCGCGCGGCGAGACACCGGTCACGCAACGCGAGCGCATTGATTTGGCCGCGCTGTGCGCGCAGGCCGCCGCTGCCGCGGCTCGACCGTCGGAGTTTCAGGTGACCGTGGACGTCCCGGGCGGGGCGACGATTAGCGGTGATCCCGACCGGCTGGCCCGTGTGTTGGGCAACCTGCTCGTCAACAGCCGCGAAGCCGGCGCGCGACAGGCCAGCCTCACGGCGCGTCTCGCCTCTGCTGACTGGATCATCGATATTGCCGATGACGGTCCCGGCCTGCCCGAAGCGGCCCTCGCCCGCCTGTTCGAACCCTTTGTCAGTTCGGTAAAGGTGGGTGGCAACGGCCTCGGCCTCGCCACCAGCCATGATATTGCTCGTGCGCACGGCGGCGAACTGGAATTGATCGAATCCAGTTCTCATGGCGTTTGTTTTCGGCTGACGCTGCCGGGGGTCATGATCCAAACTCTGAATGGATGAAGGACGCTCGTATTGCTTGGAGATAGTGATTTAATCAAATGGTAAAGAGCTGCATGAATCGTTCAATCCAATCGCCGTTATCTATATTTAATTATTTGTTTTATAATGAATTTTATTATGGCACATCTCTTGCTAAATGAAACACGCACAAACGGGTTTTCCATCACTTATCAGGAGATGAATCATGAACAGTTTCAGCAAAGCGGTTTTCCTGGGTTTGGCCGTCGGGTTGCTCCAACCCGCCATCGCCGATGACACCTTGAAAGGCGGCTACAAAAACAGTAGCAGCGATTTCCCGCGACATGTCGTCAGTAGCGCCAGTTCGCCTCCCCTGGCAGGCGTCGAAAACAGTCATCATAACGATGGCGACCAGGATCGGAGTGGTCGGGACTGGACGGCAAAGATCACTCCTCACGGTGATGAGCATTCCTTTTCTGCCATTCAATCCAATCGTTGGGGGGGATGGAACTCGAAATAGGAGACGTCGCTGCAATGCGCCTGATCCCGCTTCGTAGCGCAGGTGCATCAAAGCGTGAACGCCAACACATATAGAGACCTTATTTCATGGTGCATGCGGAGGATTCGCCAGAGTTCACCCGATGGTTGAGGCGGGCGCCAGTGGCAAAGTCTGCCAGGGCGCCTGAACCGCCCGCTCGATGGATCGTTCTTGCGCTGCTCGTGGTCGTGCTGCCTTCGCCCCTCCAGGCAGCAGGCGCCCGCCTGAGCGCAGGTCAATCGTCCTTCGGCGCAACAGTCGAGGAATTGTTGATCTGGGTGGAACAACACAATCCCGAGTTGGTTGCGATGCAGTATGAAGTCGAGGCTGCCGAACAACGGATCCAACCCGCCGGCGCGTTGGCCGATCCCATGCTGAGCGTGGAGTGGCGGGATATTTCCCCCGACGCTCCGACCCTGTCGCCAGAACGGGTGGGATCGGTCAAGTACACCGTCTCGCAGGCTTTTCCTCTGGCTGACAAGCGCGCCCTCAAAAGTAAAATCGCCGAGGCGGAAGCGGATCGGTCCCGAGGCCAGCAGCAGGCAACCGCCGTCGAGCTGCGCGCCAAGGTCAAAACCGCCTTCGCCCAGCGTTATCTCGCGTTTCAAATGGCGACGGTGATCCGTGAGATCGTGGATCTACTGCGCGATATCGAGCATCTGGCGCGGGAACGCTATGCCAACAACCTCGCGTCACAACAAGACGTGATCCGGGCCCAGGCCGAACAGACCGACTTGCGCACGGAGCTCATCACCTTGCAAGCGGAGCAGCGTCGCACCGGCGCGCGTCTCAACGCCTTGCTGGGACGCGCGCCCGACGCACCTTTGGCGGAACCGCGCGAGCTGCCGGCGGTCGCCGGCGTCGCCTCGCTGGACGCATTGACGGAGCAAATCCTGGAAACCAACCCGCTCCTGTTCGCCCAAGACCAGCAAGTCGTGGCGGCCCGGCGCGCTCAACGCCTGACCCAGGCGAATCGCTATCCTGATCTGACCGTTGCGTTATCGGCAATCCAGCGCGAGGAACGCCTGGACGGCTGGGAATTGATGCTGGCGATCAATATCCCCTTGTGGCAGGAAACCCGCCGCTCGCAAGAACGCGAAGCAGCGGCGCGGGTGGCGACAGCGCAGATGCGCTATGAGGCCAGCGCCCTGCAAATCCGGGGAAACATGCAGGAGGCGCTGGCCGCTCTGGAAGCGGCTCGGGAACAGGTGCGTTTGCTGACCCGGGAGCTGCAACCGCAGTACTGGCTGACGTTCAAATCAGCCCTGGCCAGCTACCAGACCGGGCGCGTGGATTTCGCCACCCTGCTCGAAGCCCTGCGCCAGATCTATCAAACCAATGTGAACATCTTGAAAGCCCAGGTGGAGCAGCGGATTCAACTGGCTGAGATCGAACGCCTGGTTGGAGAAGAACGGTGAACAGGTTCTTAAGGGGGATGGCGTCGTCCCTGGCGCTGAGTGTTCTATCCAGTGGGAGCCTATGGTTTTCTCCACTCGCGTCCGCTGCCGATCCGCCGCCCGATCAGGAACGGCCATCCAAGGGCCAGGTGCTGTACTACCGAAACCCGATGGGATTGCCGGATACCTCACCGGTGCCGAAGAAGGATCCCATGGGCATGGATTACCTTCCCGTGTATGCCGATGAGGCCGGTGCAGCGGGGCAAGTGGTGCTCACTCCGGAAAAAATCCAGAAACTCGGCGTGCGTACCGAACCGGTGCGTCGGATGGCTTTGGCGCAAACGGTGCGGGCTGTCGGCTTGCTAACCCTGGACGAGCGCCGTGAAGTGGTGGTCGCACCGCGCTTCGAGGGCTGGATCGAACGTTTGTACGTCAGTATTACCGGTCAGACGGTGCGGCGCGGCGAGCCGCTGGCCGGCGTCTACAGCCCCGAACTCGTCTCGGCCCATTACGAGTATCGGTTGGCCCTCAGCGCCGGCCTGTCCGATCTGGCCGAGGCGGCGCTCGATCGTTTGCGCAATTGGCAAGTGCCGAAAGATCAAATCGAACAGTTTCGCCGGACCCGGGATCACGATCCGGGCATGGTGATCCTGCTGCGCGCCCCTGCCGACGGTGTGGTGATGGAGAAGAAAGCGGTCCTTGGCATGCGCTTCATGCCCGGCGAGGAACTCTATCGTCTGGCTGATTTGTCGAAGTTGTGGCTGCACGCGGAAGTCTTCGAGCGCGATCTGCCCCTGGTGCGGATCGGGCAAGCGGCGCGCATTACGGTGAACGCCTATCCCGGCGAGATTTTCACCGGCGCCGTCACCTTCATTTATCCGACCTTCGAAGCGCAGACGCGCACGGTCAAGGTGCGCGTCGAACTCGCCAATCCGGGCGGACGCCTGAAGCCGGCCATGTACGCTTCGGTCGAGTTTGCTCCGGATTCCGACGGCCATCCGGTGCTGGTGATTCCCGCCTCGGCTGTGCTGGAAAGCGGCGCCCGGCAAGTCGCGCTGGTCGAAATCGCTGAAGGTCGTTTCGAACCGCGCGAACTGAAACTCGGTCGGCGCGGCGAGGGGATGGTTGAGGTCCGCGACGGGCTTAGAGAAGGCGAGCGGGTGGTGGTGGCCGCCAATTTCCTGATCGACGCCGAGAGCAATCTGAAAGCGGCGCTGGGCGCGTTCGGCCATTCCGCCCACGGCAGCCAGCCGTCCGCGCCCGCGACAGAGGCGCCGGCGGGAACCGTTGCGCCGGCGGCCCCCGATCACGCGGGGCACTGACATGCTGGGACGCCTCATCGAAGCTTCCGCCCGCAACCTGTTCCTGGTGCTGCTCGGCACGCTGCTCACGATCGCCGCCGGGATCTGGGCGATCGCTCACACCGCGCTGGACGCCTTGCCCGATCTGTCCGACACCCAGGTCATCATCTATACCGACGTACCGGGCCAGGCGCCCCAGGTCGTCGAGGATCAGGTGACCTACCCGCTGACCACCGCCATGCTCGGTGTCCCCAAATCGAAGGTCGTGCGCGGCTTTTCCTTCTTCGGCGCGTCCTTCGTCTACGTGATTTTCGAGGATGGCGTCGATCTCTACTGGGCGCGTTCGCGGGTGCTGGAATATCTCAACTTCGCGGCGGGACGGTTGCCGAAAGGCGTCACGCCGAGCCTCGGTCCCGATGCAACGGGCGTCGGCTGGGTCTATCAGTACGTGCTGCTCGGCGCGCAGCGCACCCTGGCGGAACTGCGCACGCTGCAAGACTGGTTCATCCGCTATCAGTTGACCAAAGCTCCAGGCGTGGCCGAGATCGCCAGCCTGGGCGGCTTCGTCCAGCAATATCAGGTGGTGGTCAACCCGCGCAAGCTTCAGGCGTTCAACATTCCGCTCCCGCGAGTCGCCGAGGTGATCCGCACCAGCAACACCGATGTAGGCGGGCGCGTGGTGGAACTGGCCGAGACTGAATACATGGTGCGCGGGCGCGGTTATCTGCGGGGCGTGGAAGACCTCGAACAACTGGTGCTGAAAGCCGAAGACGGGACGCCGGTCCTGTTGCGCGACGTGGCCCGCGTGGAGCTTGGCCCCGATGAGCGGCGCGGCCTGACCGAACTCAACGGCGAAGGCGAGGCGGTGGGCGGCATCGCCGTGGCTCGCGCCGGTTCCAACACCCTCGATGTGATCCACGCGGTGAAGAGCAAGCTCGCCGAGCTGCTCATCGGGTTGCCGGAAGGAGTGAGCGTCGAAGCGGTCTACGACCGTTCCGACCTGATTCATCGCTCCATCGAGACCCTCAAGGGGACGTTGCTTGAGGAAAGCCTGATCGTCGCCCTGGTCTGCATCGTGTTCCTGTTCCACGTGCGCAGCGCCCTGGTCGCGATTCTGATGCTGCCGGTCGGCGTACTGATCTCGTTTATCCTGATGCAGGCGCTCGGCATGAACTCGAACATCATGAGCCTGGGCGGCATCGCCATCGCCATCGGTGCGATGGTGGACGCCGCCATCGTCATGATCGAGAACGCGCACAAGCATCTGGAACGCGCTGCGCCCGACACGCCCCGAGTGGAGATTCTGATCGCATCGGCCACGGAGGTCGGGCCAGCGTTGTTCTTCAGCCTGCTGATCATCACCGTTTCTTTTCTGCCCGTGTTCACCCTGGAGGCGCAGGAAGGCCGGCTGTTCAAGCCGCTGGCGTTCACCAAAACCTTTGCCATGGCTGGCGCGGCGCTGTTGTCGGTGACGCTGGTGCCGGCGCTGATGGTGCTGTTCGTGCGCGGCCGGATCGTGCCGGAACATCGCAATCCCTTGAACCGCTTTCTGATCTGGACGTACCGACCGCTCATTACCGGGGTGTTGCGCTGGCGCAAGACGACCCTGCTCGCAGCGTTGATCGCGCTCGGCGTCACCTGGATTCCGGCCAGCCGGTTGGGTTCCGAATTCATGCCGGCGTTGAACGAGGGAACCCTGCTGTATATGCCGGCGACCCTGCCGGGGCTGTCGGTGACGAAAGCCGCTGAATTGATGCAGACGCAGAATCGGATTATCAAGAGCTTTCCTGAAGTCGCGTCGGTGTTTGGCAAGGCCGGTCGGGCGCTGACGGCCACCGATCCGGCGCCGCTGGAAATGTTCGAGACCGTCATCAACCTCAAACCCGAGACCGAATGGCGACCGGGCCTGACGCTCGACCGGCTGATCGCCGAGTTGGATGCGGCGCTCCAGTTTCCCGGCGTCGCCAACTCCTGGACGATGCCGATCAAGGCGCGGATTGACATGCTTTCGACCGGCATTCGCACCCCGATCGGCATCAAGGTGTTCGGCAAGAACCTGGGCGAACTGGAACAGTTGGCCAAGAAGATCGAAGCGGTGGTGCGCACCGTGCCCGGCACGACCAGCGCCTACGCCGAGCGCATCACCGGCGGCTACTACCTCAACATCGACCCTGATCGCAGCCGCCTGGCGCGCTATGGCCTTACCCTGGGCGAAGTGCAGGACGTGATCGCCAGCGCCCTCGGCGGCGAGACGGTCACCACGACGGTGGAAGGCCGCGAACGCTTCGGGGTCAACGTGCGTTATCCCCGCGACTTGCGCGCCGATCCCCAGGCGATTGCCGCCAACGTGCTGGTGCCTATTCCGGGCGGAGCGATGGTGCCGCTCGGTGAAGTGGCGACGGTTTCGCTGAGCAAGGGCGCGCCCAGCATTCGCACCGAGAACGCCCTTCTCGCCGCCTACATTTACGTGGATATCCGCGACCGCGACATCGGTGGTTATGTGGCCGATGCGCAACGCGCCGTGCGCGAACAGGTGCCGTTTGCACCGGGTTACTACGCCACCTGGAGCGGCCAGTTCGAGTACATGGAACGCGCCAAGGCCCGTCTTATCGTGGTGATCCCGTTCACGCTCGGCCTCATCTTCGTGCTGCTGTATCTCAACTTTCGCCGGATTACCGAAACGCTGATTGTGATGTTGTCGCTGCCGTTCGCTCTAGTCGGTGGCATCTGGCTGATGGATGCGCTGGGCTATAACCTGAGCGTGGCGGTGGCGGTTGGCTTCATCGCGCTGGCGGGCGTCGCGGCGGAAACCGGAGTCATCATGTTGATTTATCTTGATAATTCATGGAGCGCAATCCGCGCTCGCCGCGCTGCCGAGGGGGTGGCGCCCACGGCTGCCGATCTTCATGCAGCGATCATGGAAGGCGCAGTGGAGCGCGTGCGGCCAAAGATGATGACGGTGGTCGCGATCATGGCCGGCCTGCTGCCGATTCTCTGGAGCACCGGCACCGGTTCGGAAGTGATGCGCCGCATTGCAGCGCCGATGGTCGGCGGCATGGTGTCCTCCACTGTACTCACGCTCGTGGTGATCCCGGCGCTGTATGCGCTGGTCAAGGCCAGATCTCGCGCGTGGTCTGGCAGCACCAGCCGAACGCAAGCACCGTGCGCGCGGGCGATATCGCGATGAAGCCCAGCGTGGAACGCTCGACGATGACCCTGAAAATTCGGCTTGACGCTGCTGCGGCCCAAGCCATTCGGCAGTGTCTGTGCCCGGATCGACGAGCACATCAAGGAAGAGGCGACTGCCATGGCCCACAAACCTTGAGAATCAAATCATGTCTGCAAATGCCAGTGGTTCGAATGGCAGAGTGAGCGCAGAGTGAGCAATGGGGTCAGCAGGATGCGGAAGGCGTCCGACACGGTCGCCGCATCGCCGCTCATGGTAGCCCAAAATCGTGTCAAACCTATTATTTGGCGCGTTTAGACCACTGTATCAAAAAGCAGAGGTTTTCCGATACCAAATGGCGGTTGGTGACCGACTGGGGTTCCAGTCGACCGGTGTGCCTACTCGCGCATGGCTTCCTCGACCATCTTCTGAAGCAGATCAACCCGCTTTTCCAGTTGCCGGTAAGCTTCCAGCCAACCCGCCTGACAACTGGAGCTTCCACCATGATGCCTCATCATACCCATCATGCCACCGCTCTTGCCTTGGCCCATCATACCCATACCTTGACCGCCCATCATGCCTTTTTGCCGCGCCAAATCACGCATCATGACATTCAGCGCCATCATCTCCTGGCGATGCTCCAGCATGAGTTGCTGGCGTTGTGCCGGATCGGTCGTTTGACTCATCTTGTCCCAGTGGGACAGCATTTCTTGCATGCGTTGTTGCATGGAAGCCAGCACGGGATCAGTCGAGTCTTTCGCTTCCGCCTTTTTGTCATTGGAAGTCCCCGTGTCCGTCTGATCGCTCGCAGTGGTTTCATCCGTTGAAGCAGTACTTTCGGGATGATGAGCCTCATGGCCTTGAGGAGCACCCGATTACCCACAAAGTCAGCCTGACGCAATGAACGCCTGTTTGGCGGC
>JARSSH010000053.1 GCA_029624815.1 Candidatus Competibacter sp. | reverse complement strand
AAAAATGCGCTTAACATCTTGACTGGTTAAGATTAATTGTCAGAACTCACGTTAACGAATAAATCATACCAACCAAATCAACGTCGCCATCCGCCCGGTCCGATTCTCGCGGCGGTAGGAAAAAAAGCGCTCGGATTCACCGAACGTGCAGAATCCTCCCCCGTAAACCGCCGAGACGCCCAAGTCACGCAACTGCCGCCGCGCCAGTTCGTCAATATCGGCCAGCCAGCGCCCGGCCGGCGAAGGCCGGAAACAGGCGGCATTGTCGGCGTCCAGCGCCAGAAAGGCCGCGCGCACTTCCTCCCCCACCTCGAAGGCATCGGGACCGATCGCCGGCCCCAGCCAGGCCAGCAGTTCCGTTGGCGGTGTCCGCAAGCGCGCCACCGTCGCCGCGATCACCCCACCCGCCAACCCACGCCAGCCGGCATGAGCAGCGGCCACCACCGTCCCGGCCCGGTCGCACAGCAGCACCGGCAGACAATCGGCGGTCATCACCACGCAAGGCCGACCCGCCACCCGAGTCCAGGCGGCATCGGCGACCACCGGCGCGTCCACCGTTTCCGCCGCGACCACCCGAATGCCATGCACCTGCTCCAGCCAGGCCGGTTCGGTGGAAAAACCGATCGTGGCCGTCAATCGACGCCGGTTTTCGGCGACACGGACCGGATCGTCGCCGACATGCCCAGCCAAATTCAGACTGTCGTAAGGGGGCGCGCTGACTCCGCCGCGCCGGGTGGTGCTGACCGCCCGCACGCGGTGGGGCGTGGGCCAGTCGGGGAAAATCAGGTGCTCGGTTCGCAGTTCACTCATATCGCTGGTCCGCGTCTTCGCCCAAAACCGTCAGCAGCTCCGCCAGATCGGCGGGAATCTCCGCCCGCCACTCCAACCGCTCGCCGCTCGCGGGATGGGTCAGAGCCAACCGCTCGGCGTGCAGGGCCTGCCGGCGGAAGTTTTGAATCGCCGCGACGCAGGCCGCCGAAGCGCCCGGCGGCACGCGCGGCCGCCCGCCGTAGACCGGGTCGCCCAGCAACGGCAAGCGAATATGGGCCATGTGGACCCGGATCTGATGTGTACGGCCGGTTTCCAGCTTGACCCGCAACAGCGCGTGGGCGCGAAAGCGGCGTCGCACCCGGTAATGGGTCACCGCCGGTTTGCCGCCCGCCGTCACCGCCATGCGCTGGCGATCCACCGGATGGCGGCCGACCGGCGCGTCCACCGTCCCGCCCGCCACCGGCACGCCGTTGACCACCGCCAGATATTCCCGCGCGATGGTCCGCGCCTGCAACTGCGCGACCAGCGCGGTATACGCCCGCGGGCCGCGCGCCACCACCAGCAGGCCGCTGGTGTCCTTGTCCAGCCGATGCACCAAACCGGCGCGCGGCAGCGCCGCCAATTCCGGCGCGCGATGCAGCAGGGCATTGACCAGCGTGCCGTCGCGATTGCCGGCGGCCGGATGCGCCACCAGCCCGGCCGGTTTGTCGATCACCAACAGATCGTCGTCCTCATGCAGCACGACCAGCGGAATCGGCTGCGGCAGCGCGACGGTTTCGATCTCGAATTCCAACTCGCCGCGCACGGTTTCCCCGCCGGCGACCGGGTCGCGCGGCCGGCGAACGACGCCATCCACTTGCAGCCGGCCTGCCTTGAGCCACTGTTGCAGGCGATTGCGCGAATAGCTCGGCAGCAGCTCCGCCAGCGCCTGATCCAGACGCATTCCGGCGCAGGCGGGGGGAATCCGGCAATCGATCCGTTCGGTCGGGGGCATGATGGCTTTTGGCGGCTCGGGGGTTATACTCACTTCGATTACGCATTCTACTCTCGACAACCGCCGCTCCATGCCATTATCCATGCGCCGCATATCAAAACTGCTTCTCGCCGGTCCGCTCGTGGCCGTGCTGTTGGCCGGCTGCTCGCTGCTGCCGGAAAAAATCGACGAAACTCGGAACTGGTCGGTCCAACAGCTCTACAGCGAAGCCAAGGACTCCATGAGTTCGGGCAACTACAAAACCGCCATCGAGTATCTGGACAAAATCCAGGCCCGCTACCCGTTCGGCCGCTACGCCCAGCAAGCCCAGCTCGACAGCATTTATTGCCAGTACAAAGACAACGAGCCGGACGCCGCCATCGCCGCCGCCGACCGTTTCATCAAGGCCAACCCGCGGCATCCCTACGTGGATTACGCCTATTACATGAAGGGCTTGGCGAACTTCAACCGCAGCAACAGCCTGCTGGAAAGGCTCGCGCCCACCGACCGCGACAAGACCGACACCAACACCGCCCGTCAGGCTTACAACGATTTTGCCGAACTGGCCCGCAAGTTTCCCAACAGCAAGTATGCCGAAGACGCCCGGCAACGCATGTTGTTCCTGCACAACAACCTGGCCGCTTACGAAATCAACGTGGCCGACTTTTACCTGCGGCGAGGCGCCTATGTGGCCGCGCTCAATCGCGCCACCTACGTACTGGAAACCTACGCGCGCACTCCGGCCACCGAGGACGCGCTCAGCATCATGACTCAGGCTTACGTCAAGATGGGCATGCCGCAACTGGCCAACGACAGCCTGCGCGTGTTGGAGCGCAACTATCCGCAATCCCCGGAACTGCCGAAGTTGCACGCGCTGGTCAAGGGCGCCGGCTGAACGATCCATTTTTCCTTATCCCTGTCCAGCCATTGCGCTCCACAGGGACAACGGGTGTTTTCAACGCATCCGAACGAGGTCTGCTCGATTGCCGAGAGGGTTGCGCCATGTGGGATTTCTTTGAAACCGTCCGCCATCGCCATTCCGTTCGCAAGTACCAGCCGGATATGCCGGTCGAGACCGAAAAGCTGCATGCCATTCTGGAAATGGCGTGCGCCGCGCCTTCGGCCGGCGATTTGCAATCTTACCGCATCGTGATCGTGTGCGACCCGGCCGAACGGGAGGCGCTGGCCCACGCCGCGCATGGGCAAACCTTTATCGCCGAAGCGCCCGCCTGCCTGGTGTTCTGCGCCGACCCGGCTCGCTCGGCCACTGCCTTCGGCGAGCGCGGCGCGGCGCTGTACGCCCTGCAGGACACCACCATCGCCGCCGCCTATGCACAATTGGCCATCGTCGCCGCCGGCATGGGCTCCATCTGGATCGGCGACTTCGAGGAAGCGCGGGTCCGCGAGATCCTGCAACTGGAAGCGGGACTGGCGCCGCTTGCCTTGCTGAGCCTGGGCTATCCGGCGGAGCTGCCGGAACCTAGCCCGCGCCGGCGCTTGGACGAAGTGGTGGCGTGGCGGTAGCTCACCCGGTTAGGGTGGGTCGCCGCAAGACGCAACCAAGGCTTATCCAGGCTACACGGCCTGACCCCGCGCGGCGATGATCCGTAACCCGGTGAAAATCAAATCCGGTTCCCAGCGATACGCAGCCTGCAAGTGGGGTAATACGAGTTCCGCATCGCCGCCCGTCAGCAGGCGCGGCCCGGCGCCGCGATCGGCGATCATCCGTCCGGTGACGCCGTCGATCGCCGAGGCGATCGCATACAGCGCCCCACCCCAAACACAGTCACGGGTGCTCTGGCCGAACAACCGGGCCTCTCCCGTCTCCGGGGGAATCCGCCGGGTTTCCCGATACAGCGCCTCGCGCATCAGCCGCATTCCCGGAACGATCACCCCGCCCAGATGCTGGCCATCCCCCGCCAGGGCATCGATGGTGACCGCCGTACCGCAATCCACCACGTAGCAGGTTTGACCGGTCAGCACCCGGGCGGCGATCATCGCCACCCAGCGATCCGCGCCCATCCGCTCCGGCTCGGCGTAGGAATTGCGGATGCCGCAGGCCTCCGCCGTCGAGGCCACGAACTCCGCTACGATCCCCCAACGCTGCCCGATCCATTCCGTCAGACCGGCATAAGCCTCCAGTCCAGCCACGCTAACGATCACCGCCCGCGCCGGTCGCGGCAAATCGCGCCATTGGCTTTCCGCCACGGCAGCCCAGCTTTCCTCATTGTGGCTGGCCTGGCCGCGCCTCGAAAACCCGCCTTCCTCGCAGGTCACCCACTTGACCCGGCTGTTGCCCACATCCGCCAGCAGAATCACGGTTCGATCCTCAGGCCAATCTCTCCACCCAGATAAGCATTCACCCGACCGTCCGTGCTTTCCAGCAACAGCGCGCCGCTGGCGTCCACCCCACGCACGATGCCGGTCACGGCCGCGTTCGGCAAGCGCAGCCGCACCCGACGACCGACGCTCAGATCGAAGCGCGCCCACTCCCCGGCCAGGCCGGCGAAGCCGCCCTGCTCGAATCGGCCCAGAATCTCCACCAGTTCATTGATCAACAGCGCGGCCAAGCGATTGCGGGACACGCCTTCCGCGCCCAGAATTTCCCGCAAATCGACCCAGGGCTGATCGATGGCCAGCGCCTCCTGCCGCGGCAGGGCCACGTTCAGACCGATGCCAGCCACGACATGCAGGGCACCCGCGCTGGAACCGGATTCCAGCAGGATTCCGCCCAGCTTGCGTTCCCGCCACAGTATATCGTTCGGCCACTTCAACCCGACCTCCGCCACGCCCAAGGCCCGCAAGGTTCGGGCCACGGCGATGCCGATCGCCAGACTCAAGCCGCTCAGCGCCGCTGGCTGCCCGTCGAACCGCCACAGCAGCGAAGCGAACAGCCCGGCGCCGAACGGCGACACCCAGGAACGCCCCTGACGGCCTCGTCCCGCCGTTTGCCGTTCGGCCAGACAAACCGCGCCGCCCGGCCATTCCTCGGCGGCCCCGGCCAGCAAATAGGCGTTGGTGGAATCCAGCAGCGGATACACCTCCAACCGACTCAAGCGAGCGCGGGCGTCGTTGCTCAGCCCGGCGGCGATTCGCTTGCGGTCGAGCAGTTCCAGCGGTTCCGCCAGACGGTAGCCACCGTCCGGCAGCGCGCGTGGCTCCAGACCCAGATCCCGCAAAGCCCGCGCCGCTTCCGTTAGCGCCGCCGGCTCCGCTGGCAAGCGCTCGACGAGTTCCCGTTCGCTGTGTTCCGCGCCATCCGCCAGGATCGCCAGCAACGTCTGTTCGAGTTCCGTATTCGTCATGGTTCGGCCGCCTGTCGCCCATTACCGCCTTCAATGCCGCAACGAAAAGCCGCCTTGCCCGACGAGGAGAAAGGCGGCGGTTTTGCGGGCTATCCGAACAGCGCGCCGCGCGAGCCGTTCGGAGGAAAAATCGCGGAAGGCTTTTAGAACAAGGTGCTCCAGGGCACGACCGACAGAAAGCTCAACCAAGCGGCGATCAGCAACGCGATGATGATGACGAGCGGGAAGTTCTGAAAGGTAAACATCGTTGTTCTCCTTGCGGTTTCTATCGGAATATTAAATCAATTCTCTCTATCATTCAATGATTTATTATCATCTTGCCGCCAGGCGCGCCGTGGAATGCGCGGGTCGTCGTCGTCCATCAGGATGCGGTGGGCCGGTCCTTCCAGATCGTCGAATTGCCCGGTTCGGACCGCCCACAAAAAGGCCCACAACGCCACGCCGATCACCCCCAGGGCCATCGGGATCAACAGATACAGGATTCGCACGACGCCATCCTCCTCTCAGGACTGCCGAAGCCGCAGCGCGTTCGCCACCACCAGCAGCGAGCTGAACGACATGCCGAGCGCCGACATCCAGGGCGTCAGCCAGCCACCGGCCGCCAGCGGCAGCGCGATCAAATTGTACCCGATCGCCCAAGCGAAATTCTCTCGCATGATCGTCAGGGTCCGCCGCGCCATATCCACGCCGCGCGCCAGATGTTCGAGCCGCTCCGACAGCAAAATCATATCCGCCGTGGCATGCGCCAGTTGCGTGCCGCCGCCCATCGCCAGCGACACCTGGGCCGCCGCCAGCACCGGGGCATCGTTGACGCCGTCGCCCACCATCGCCACCACCGCGCCCTGGCGTTGCAACTCCCGCAATCGCTCCAACTTGTCCCGAGGAGAAAGTCCGCCCGTCGCCTCGGCGATACCGAGCTCGCGGGCGACATGGGCCACCGCTTCCGACCGGTCGCCGCTCAGCAGCAACACGCGCAGCCCGCGCGCTTGCAAGTCCGCCACCGCCGCCGCCGCGCCGGGCCGCAAGGTATCGGTCAACTGGAACCAGGCCAGCAGCCCCGTATCGTCGCCCAGCGCCACCCAAGTGCTGGCGGCATCGAGATCGGCGCGTTCGGTAACCGCCGCGCCACGCGATCCAGCGGCGAACTCGGCACGGCCCACCCGGTAGCGGCGGCCCTCGATCCAACCCTCGACCCCATCGCCCGGATTGTTGCGCAGGTCCGTGGCGATCGGAACCGCGACGCCGGCGGCTTCCGCCAGGGCGCGACCGACCGGGTGCTCGGAACCGCGCTCCAACGCCGCCGCCAGCGCCAGACAGCGCCGCGCCTCCAGGCCGCTTTCCGGCTCCACCGCCGCCACTTGCGGCCGACCGTGCGTCAAGGTGCCGGTCTTGTCGAAAATCACCAGCGTGGCCCGCGCCAGCGTTTCCAGCGCATGTCCGCGAGTGGTCAGCACACCCAGGCGGGTCAAGGCGCCGGTCGCGGCCACGATGGCGGTCGGGGTGGCCAGCGACAGGGCGCAGGGACACGTGACCACCAGCACCGACAGGGTGATGCGAAACGCGGTATCGAAATCGCTCAGCATCCACCAAGTCAGCGATACCGCCGCCGCCGTCGCCAGCAGCGCGGCGACGAACCAGGCGGCGATGCGGTCGGCCAGCAGCGCCAGTCGCGGCTTTTCGCTTTGAGCGCGATCCAGCAACCGGATGATGGCCGATAGCACGGTCTCGGCGCCGACTTTCTCGATTCGCATCACCAACGGGCTTTCCACGTTGATCGAACCGCCGATCAGCGCATCGCCGCGCCGGCGGGACAGCGGCAGGCTCTCGCCGGTCAACAGCGATTCGTCCACGCTGCTGGCTCCATCCGCCACTTGTCCGTCGGCCGGAATGGTTTCGCCCGGCCGCACCAGCACCCGATCGCCGGGCGCCAGTTCCGCGACCGGCACCACTTGCTCGACCCCATCGCTATCCAGCCGGATGGCGCTGGCCGGCAGCATCCGCACCAGCGCCTCGGAAATCTGTCCGGCCCGGTGGCGGGCGGTCATTTCCAGAAATCGGGCGGCCAACAGAAAGAACACGAACATCGTCACCGAGTCGTAGTAGACCTCGCCGCTGCCCCGCCAGGTGTGCCAGACGCTGGCGGCGAAGGCGGCGAGCACCGCCAGCGCCACCGGCGCGTCCATGCCGAGTTGCCGGCGGCGCACATCGCGCCAGGCGGCGCCGAAAAACGGCTGCGCGGAGTAGGCCACCACCGGCACGGCCAGGACCAAGCAAATCCAGCGCAGAAAATCGCGGGTCCAGATTTCCATCCCCTGGTATTCGCCGACATACAAACCCACCGCCAGCATCATCACCTGCATCGACCCCAGACCGGCCACCGCCAGCCGCCGCAAGGCCACGGCGCGCTCGCGTTTCCGCAAGGCATCCTGCCGGCTGGGATCGAAGGGATGAGCGATGTAACCGATGGCGGCGATGGCGGCCAAGACCCGACTGAGCTTGACCTGGCGCTCGTCCCAGCACAGCCGGGCGCGGTGAGTGGAATAGTTGATCCGGAATTCCAGCACGCCGGGCAAGGCGTTGACGTGGCGTTCGTTGAGCCAGACGCAGGCGGCGCAAACGATGCCCTCCAGAATCAGCGCGGCCTCGCGGGTATGCTCGCCGTCGGCGCGGACGAAGCTTTTCTGCAAATCCGGCCGGTCGTACAACTCCAGCCCGCGCAAGGGCTCCGGAATCAGATCTTCCGGTCGGCGCGAAGGCGTGGTGCGGTGGCGGTAAAAGTCGGTCAGGCCAGCGGCCACGATAGCCTCCGCCACGGCCTCGCAACCATGGCAGCACATCGGCTGACGGCAATCGTCGATCACCACGGCATAACTCGCGCCCGACGGCACCGGCAAACCGCAATGAAAGCAGGCGGTTCCGGTTCCGGCGGCGCCATCTGGCGCAAGCGAATCGGCGATAACGGACATCGGGAGAACCATTTGGGTCGTTGTGCGGAAAGAGACGATGGGCGACGAGGAACCGATGCGGGCGGGCTAGCGATCCCTCACCCGAGTATTGGCCTGAATTTCGTGCAGTTCTTCCCCCTTGCGGATTTGCAGCACCAAATTCCAGTGGCCGGCGACCGGCAAGCTCACGGGTGCTTCATAGACGCCCGGCGCGGTTTCGGCCAGCGTGAAATCCACATCCAGCGTGCTGGTGGAAGGCCGCAGAAACTGCCCGACCAGGGTTGCGCTGGCGAGCGGTTCGCCGTCGCGGGTTTGCACCGTGGCCCGGAACAGGGCGGGTTGGCCGGCGATCGGCTCGTTCAACCAGCCCTTATGCACCTGCCAACCCCGCTGCCGCTGGCGTTCGACCTGCTGCAAGTATTGGTTGTACAGCGCTTCCTTTTTATGAAAATCGCGCGCGATCACCCCGGGAAACATCGAGCTCACCTCGCGCTGGTCGCTGGGCTCGGGAAACAGCCAGCCCCAGAGGACGGGATCGAGTCCACGTTCGGCGACCGAAACGAACACCGCGCCCGACACCGCCACGAATATGAAGAACCCGGCAATGGTCACCGGCCCCCAATGCAGGCCCCGGCCACTGGCGCGAGCGCCGAGCAGCATTCCGCACGTCAGGGAAGCAAGCAGGTAAATCCCCAGATGGATCGCGAACACATCGCCGCCCGGCCAGCGGACGATGCCGTAGGGTACGTACAGCCCCACCGTCGCCAGCGCCACCACGGTGGCGGCCTGCTTTGCATTCCAGCGCGCGAGGCGGACCAGCCCGAGATTGGCGAGCACGATCAGCGCCACGCCGGCCGCGAGGCCGAACCACAGGTCGCTCATCGACTACCTTCCGGGGTATAAAACGGTACCTGCCGCCGGATGGGTTCGGCCTGCACGCCCGCCAGCGGTTCGATGATGAAGGTCACCCGATCGCCAGGCGGGCCGTTCTCTCCGACCGGCGGGATCTGGACCCGCGCCAGCAGCTTGATGCGTTCCTGCGGCGCCAACTCGATTCGCTCCATGCCGTCCATGCCCAGGCTCGCGCCCGCCAGTCCTTCGATGCGGATGCCGACGGTCATGGGCGCTGTCAGTTTGTTGTTTAGCTTGATCTCGTAATTGTTGCGAATACCGCCGTCCGACAACTGGGTGTACAGCGGCTGGCGGATTTGCTCCACCGTTCCGGTGTAGGGCGCGCGGGTGAGCACGCTCCAGATCAGCAGGGTGGTCGCCGCCGTCAGGATTATGCCGTAGCCGATGGATTTGGGCTTGACCAAACGGGTTTTCTTGCCGTTCAGCGCATTCTCGGAGGTATAGCGCACCAACCCGCGCGGCCATTTCAGATTATCCATGATGGCGTCGCAGGCATCGACGCACAGCGCGCAGGAAATACACTGGTATTGCAGGCCCTTGCGAATATCGATGCCCACCGGACAGACTTGAACGCAGTAGCCGCAATCGATGCAGTCGCCCACACCCTGGGCCTGCCGCTCCTCACGGGTTTTCAGTCCCTTGCCCAGTTTGGCCCGGCCTTGGGCGCCCTCGCCCCGCCGTTCATCGTAGGAAACGATCAGGGTGTCGTGGTCGAACATGGCGCTCTGAAACCGCGCGTAGGGGCACATGTAGGTGCAGACCTGCTCGCGCGCCAGCCCGGCCATGACGAAGGTGGTTGTCGCCAGAAAGAAGGTGGTGAAATAGGCGGCGTAGGGTGCGCGTCCCAGTAGCACGTCAACCACCAGCGTCGGCGCATCGACCCAGTACATGGTAAAGGTCAAACCGGTCCAGAACGCGATCAGCAGCCACAAACCGTAGGTACCGCCCTTCTTGACCAATTTTTCACGGTTCCACGGCCCCTTGTCCAACCGCATCCGCGCCGGGCGTTCGCCCTGCACCCATTGCTCGACCATCATGAACAGATCGGTCCACAGGGTTTGGAAGCAGAAATAGCCGCACCAGACCCGGCCGGCGATGCCGGTCACGAAAAACAGCAGGATCGCGAAGATCACCAACACTCCGGCCAGCCAGAAAATATCCTGCACCTGAATGGTCAGATCGAAAATATAGAAATGGCGCCCCGGCAAGTCGTACAACACCGCCTGGCTCGGTGCGTTGGGTCGCTCCCAGCGCAACCAGGGCAACCAGTAATAAACAGCATATGCCAGAACCAGAACCCCGGTCTTGAGAGTGCGGAAGCGACCCTTGACGGAGCGTGGATAGATTGGAATGCGCTTTTGATAAAGAGGGAGAGTTTCCTCGGACATGGCCCACTCATTTACAATCGAAACGATGCGAATACGTGTGGTGGCGGGCATTGGCATTCGCTGCCCTTGCGGTTGGCTAGGGAAAGCGGTCCAGCGGCACGCCAGGAAAAAACCATCGAAACTTGAAATCGGTGCGGTTTTCGGGCGTCGGTTGGGTCGAAACCGTAACCAGCACCGACGCTTCCCACCACATGGTTTGAGGATCCCGAATCCATTTGTGTCAAATTGCAGGGATCGGCATCAACGCCCCACCCCCGACCCAAGGATGAGGGTTGTCGAACCGGAGGAGATCGATCAGAACGATGCGGCTGGCCGGATCGCACCCCCTCACTGCTGGACGAAAATCAGGCACCGAGCAAGAGGCCGAGCAGCCATTCGTTCATCGGCTGCTTTCCGGCGCGTAGAACGGCATTTCCCGCCGGATCGGCACGCCCGACGCGCCTGCCAGCGCTTCGATGACAAAGGTGACCTGGTCACCGCTCATCCCACCGCTCCGAATCGGGGGGATCTGGACCCGTGCCAGCAACTTGAGTCGTTCCTGTGGCGCCAGTTCCAGCCGTTCCATGCCGTCCATGTCGAGGACCGCTCCGGGCAGGCCTTCAATGCGGATGCCGATGGCTATCGGCGCCATCCGCTTGTTGTTCAGCTTGATTTCGTAGCTGTTGCGAATGCCGCCGTCCGACAGTTGGGTGTACAGCGGCTGGCGGATTTGTTCCACCGTTCCAGTGTAGGGTGAACGGGTGGCGATGCTCCAAATCAGGATGGCGGTGGCAAGGATCAGGACTACCCCATAGCCGATCGTCTTGGGTTTCAGCAGCCTGGTTTTCCTGCCGTTGAGTGCGTTTTCGGAAGTGTAGCCGACCAGTCCGTGCTTGCAGGCATCGATGCACAGCGCGCAGGAAATACACTGGTATTGCAGGCCCTTGCGAATATCGATGCCCACCGGACAGACTTGAACGCAGTAGCCGCAATCGATGCAGTCGCCCACACCCTGGGCCTGCCGCTCCTCACGGGTTTTCAGTCCCTTGCCCAGTTTGGCCCGGCCTTGGGCGCCCTCGCCCCGCCGTTCATCGTAGGAAACGATCAGGGTGTCGTGGTCGAACATGGCGCTCTGAAACCGCGCGTAGGGGCACATGTAGGTGCAGACCTGCTCGCGCGCTAGGCCGGCCATGGTAAACGTGGTGGCGGTCAGGAACAGCGTGGTGAAATAGGCGGCGTAGGGCGCGCGTCCCAGCAGCATGTCGACCACCAGCGTCGGCGCATCGACCCAGTACATGGTGAAGGTCAAGCCGGTCCAGAGCGCCACCAGCAACCAGAGACCGTAGGTGCCGCCCTTCTTGAGCAGCTTTTTACGGTTCCACGGCCCATTATCCAGGCGGATCCGAGCCGGGCGTTCGCCCTGCACCCAATGCTCGATCATCATGAACAGATCGGTCCACAGGGTTTGGAAGCAGAAATAGCCGCACCAGACCCGGCCGGCGATGCCGGTCACGAAGAACAACAGGATGGCGAAGATCATCAATACCCCGGCCAGCCAGAAAATATCCTGCACCTGAATGGTCAGATCGAAAATGTAGAAATGGCGCCCCGGCAAGTCGTACAACACCGCCTGGTTCGGTGCGTTGGGTCGCTCCCAGCGCAACCACGGCAGCAGGTAATAAACGGAACAGGCAAAAACCAGAATAGCGGTCTTGAGGGTGCGGAAGCGGCCCTTGACGGAATGTGGATGAATCTGGACGCGCTTCTGATAAAGAGGGAGAGTTTCTTCGGACATGGTCCACCCAACTAACGGTTGAAACGGCGCAGACAATAATGTTGACCGCTTCTAAAGTCCGGCGTCATTGCGATCCATCAAAAATGCTGGGCCGCGACGGTATACGAAAAATCGGGATGCCGACAAAAAACCGGGGTCATGAACCCGTCCATTATACATATCTATAAGATCATGATTTTTGGAATTAAAAACGAGAAACCCCCTCCCCATTGCGGGGGAGGGCGAGAGAGGGAGGTTAGGCTCAATCGCAACCCCCCGAATTCGCGACCCGAGAATCGGGCAACCCCCACCCCGCCCCCGCAATGGGGGGAGGGAGACTTGTGTGCAACGGACAGGGCCATAAACGCTTCACCCCCCGGCGCGGGGGGTGAGCTTCGACAAACCGGTGCGTTATCCGGTGCGATGCCTTACTGGGCGCCGCCCAACTGATGCACGTAAACCGCCAGCAGTTTAATATCGGTCGGTGACAGGCGATCCCGCCAACCCGGCATCACCCGCGTATTATTCACACCCTTGGCGACGAAATCCTTAATTGCCGCCTTTTTATCCTGCACGGATTTTTGGGCCGAAACATCGGCGATGGCCCAGATCTTGTCGGTCAGATTGGCCGCGCCCTGCGACGGGAGCCCCTTGGCATCGGCGCCATGGCAGTAGGCGCAGCCGCCGACCTGACCCTGAAAAATCGCTTTACCGCGCTCGGAAGCCTCGTTTGGCTGGGCCTCGTTCGACAGAGTCAGCACGTACTCGGCCACATCGTCCAGTTGATCGGGCTTGAGCACCGCTCCAAACGCGGGCATGAATCCGCTGCGGCCCTGCACCAGGGTCTCGTGGATACTGTCCATGCCGCCGCCCCACAGCCAGTCGTCGTCGGTCAGATTCGGATACAGGCCCACCACGCCCTGGCCGCCGCGGCCGTGGCAAGCCGCGCAGTTATCGCCGAACAATCCCCTGCCGACCGAGCGAACGAACTCCATCATTTTGGGATCCTTGACGATTTGGTCGTAGCTGGCTGCCTGCACTTTCGCCAGCATGTCCTTGCGCTGCGGGTCGTTGGTGGCGGCACCCAAATCCTCCAGCAACAGGGTGCGGGTGTTCCAGCGATACTCGCGCTCTTCTTCCTTGCCGCTCGCCTGGTCGGTCACGGTGTAATTCACGGTACCGAAACCCTTGATCCAGGTGTCTCCCACCGGCCAGGATGGATAGATGAACCAATACAGAACCGAAAACACCGCGGTTGCGTAAAAAGACCATAACCACCAGCGGGGCAACGGGTTGTTATATTCTTGCAAATCGCCGTCCCAGGCATGGCCAGTTGTCTGCACCGCGCTGGATTGTTGTTGTACATTGGGGGTGTTGTCACTCATTGTCCATCACCTTACGGGATTGGGTTTCAATCCGCGCCCGCGGCAAGCCACGGGCGAAATCGCGATGTTCGGATTGCTGGGGTTCTTCCTCGTCAAACGGCATGTATTTATAGGACTCCAGTCGTTTGGCGCGCTGCTTGCCCGTGAAGACATAAATCAGGATGCCGCAAAAGGCCACGAAAAACAGCACCAGCGCCAGTGGCTTGGAATTCTCCATGTGAGTGAACCACATCAGCCAGTCGAACATCGGGCGGAGGCTCCATCCGGCCCCCTTGGGAGAGGGCACGGTTTAGATCGTTAGCGGAACGTGGTGAAGTAGCCTTCGTCGTACTTGGCGAAATCCACCATGGCGCCCAATGCTTGCAGGTATGCGACCAGCGCCTCCATCTCGGTGATCCGATCGGGAATACCGTCGAAGTCCTTCTCGCGCGCCTGTTTCAGCAGACTGTCCTGCGCTTGGCTGATATCCAACTGGTCGGCGACCACCTTGCCAAACCTGCCGACATTCGCGTCGTATTCCTGCTGGGTAAGCGAATAGGGAACCCCAGTCGCCCGCAAAGCGCCCATCCGACCGGCCAGGTCGGAATAGTCCAGATCGCTCTCAAGCAGCCATGGATAGTTGGGCATGATGGATTGCGGCACCACCGAGCGCGGCGCCTTCATGTGCTGCACATGCCACTGGTTGGAATACTTGCCGCCCACCCGCGCCAAGTCGGGACCGGTACGCTTGGAACCCCACTGGAATGGATGATCGTATTGTGATTCCGCCGCCAGCGAATAATGGCCGTAGCGCAGCCACTCGTCGCGGAATGGGCGGATCTGTTGGGAATGACACAGATAGCAGCCCTCGCGAACGTAGATATCGCGGCCACGCATCTCCAGGGGGGTGTAGGGACGCACCCCGTCCACTTTCTCGATCGTCTCATTGATGTAGAACAGCGGGACGATTTCCACTAGGCCGCCGATGCTGATCACCAGCAGGATTAGCACGATCATCAGGCCGGAATTGGTTTCGATATGTTCATGTCGCATCGCTGATTATCTCCGCTATCGTCCGCTCAGGCTTTCGCCATTTTCGCGGCCAGCTTGGCCTCGATGGCCGCCTGCTCACGCCGGGCGGTCCGCAGGGTCATGACCATGTTGTAGACCATGACTAGCACGCCGGCGACGAAAAACGCGCCGCCCAAGGCCCGCCAGATATACGGGGTGTGCATGAATTCGACCGTCTCGATGAAGGTGTAGGCCAGATTGCCGTAGTCGTCGAAGCTGCGCAACATCAGACCCTGTCCGATGCCGGCGACCCACATCGAGGTGATGTACAGCACGATGCCGATGGTGGCGAGCCAGAAGTGGACATAAACCAGGGCCTGGCTATACAGCTTGGCGCCCCACAGTCGGGGAATCAGGTGATAGAAGGCGCCGAAACTGACCAGCGCCACCCAGCCCAGCGCGCCGGAATGCACATGGCCGATGGTCCAGTCGGTGTAGTGCGACAGGGCATTGACGCTCTTCAAGGACATCAGCGGACCTTCGAAGGTGGACATGCCGTAAAACGATAGCGAGGTAATCAAAAACAGCATGATCGGGTCGGAACGCAGTTTGTCCCAAGCGCCCGACAGGGTCATGATGCCGTTGATCATGCCGCCCCAGGACGGCATCAACAGCAGCACGGAGAAAGTGGCCGACAGAGTCGAAACCCAGTCGGGCAGCGAGGTCCAGTGCAGGTGGTGGCCACCGGCCCACATGTACAGGAAAATCAGCGCCCAGAAGTGGATGATCGACAAGCGGTAGGAATAGACCGGCCGGCCAGCCTGCTTGGGCACGAAGTAGTACATCATGCCGAGGAAGGCCGCCGTCAGGAAAAAGCCCACCGCGTTGTGGCCGTACCACCACTGAGTCATGGCGTCCTGCACGCCGGCGAACAGACTGTAGGACTTGGTCAGGCTGACCGGCACCGCCAGGTTGTTGAAGATGTGCAGCAGGGCGACGGCCAGAATGAACGCGAGATAGAACCAGTTGGCCACGTAGATATGCGGCTGGCTGCGACGGCGCAGGGTTTCCACATAAACCGCGAAGTAGGACACCCAAACCAGGGTGATGGCGATGTCCAGCGGCCATTCGAATTCCGCGTATTCACGACCCTGCGTGATGCCCAGCATGTAGGTCAGCGCGCCCAGCGCCACGCCGCCGGTCCAGCCCCAGAAAGTGAACTCGGCCAGCCAGGGGAAGGCCAGCCGCGCCTGGGACGTCCGCTGGACCACATAATAGGAGGTGGCAAACAGCGCGCTGCCGCCGAAACCGAAGATCACCAGGGTGGTGTGAACCGGACGCAACCGGCCAAACGTCAGGGCGGGAACATCGAAATTGAGGAAGGGCCAGGCCAGTTCGCAGGCGATGAAAACGCCGACGGTCATGCCGAGCACCGCAAACACCATGGCCACGATGGTGAACTTGCGAACGATGTCGTAGTTATATTGCTCGACCGGCAATGCTGAGCTTTGGGCCATATCCAAGTCTCCTGAGCAAGCCATAAGTTAGAAGCTTTTCGGTTTTTTTCCGATGCTTATCGTTGTTGGAAAGCGGGTCCGATGGGTCTGGACGGCGGCCTATTCTACTAATAACAAAAGGGTTTATTCAATCGGCGCTAGCTAATATCGTGAAAAATAACCGCCCTTGGCGCCCCGGCTTTGCGCCAGCGACTTGTTTCGGCGCTAGAACCACTCGAGCACGCGGGAGGAGTAGTGATCCACCATCAGCGCGGCGAACAGCCCGAACAGATAAACGATGGAAAATCCAAATGTCGGCAAGGCGAACCGATCATCACCGGTCGCGAACAAGCGGGTTGCATAACCGAGAAAGCGGATACCCAGCAGGACAGCGCCGATCAGGTAAATCCAGCCGCTCATGCCGGTTAGGAAGGGCAGCAAGGTAACCAGAAACAACAGGATAGTGTACAGCAAGATGTGCAGCCGGGTGAAAGCAGCGCCGTGCGTCACCGGCAACATGGGAATATCGGCGTCGGCATAATCGCGGCGGCGATGGATCGCCAGCGCCCAGAAATGCGGCGGGGTCCAGACGTAGATGATCAAAAATAGCAGCAAAGCGCCCGAATCGACCTGACCGGTCACCGCCGTCCAGCCGAGCAGCGGCGGGGCCGCGCCGGCCGCGCCGCCGATCACGATATTCTGCGGCGTCGCCCGTTTGAGGAACAGGGTGTAAATCACCGCGTAGCCGATCAACGAAACGAAAGTCAGCACCGCCGTCAGTGGGTTGGTGAACGCCAGTAGCAGCACCAGACCCAGCGCGCCGATGGCCAAGGCAAAGCTCGACACCTGCCACGCCTCCAACTGGCCGCTCGGTAAGGGCCGGCGACAGGTTCGCGCCATGATGGCGTCCACCCGCCGGTCCACCAGATGGTTGATGGCGGCGGCCGACCCCGCCATCAACGCGATGCCGGTCGATCCGAACAGCAGGATCGGCCACGGCACCATCGCCGGGGTCGCCAACAGCATGCCGACCATTGCGGTAAAGGTGATCAGGGCGACCACCCTGGGCTTGGTGAGTTCCAGATAATCGCGCCCATGACGACGCAAGCCGGCGCGCAGGGCTTGAATGGAGGTGGACATTACGGCGCGGCTTCCGGCCGGAGCAAATGATTGAGCGTCACCAACGCCAGCAGCAGCAGCGCCGCTCCGCCGTTGTGTGCAACCGCCACCGGCAGCGGGAGCCGCATCAACACATTGGCGATGCCGAGGCCGAGTTGGATGCAGAGCAAAACGGCGATCGCCAGACCGACCACCCACAAGTTTCGACTCCGGGTTGGAACCCGCAGCCGCCAGACCAGCCAGCCGAGATAAAGCAGCACCGCCAAGGCGCCCAAGCGGTGCATCATGTGAATGGTCACCCGGGCATCGTTGCCCAGCACGCCGCCTTCGTAGGAAATCCCTAGCCCTCGCCACAAGGTGAACGCCTCTCGGAAATCCAGTGGTGGCCACCAGTGGGCCTGACAGGTCGGAAAATCCGGACAGGCCAGCGCGGCATAGTTGGCGCTCGTCCAACCCCCCAGCGCGATCTGACCCACCAGCAGCAACAATCCCAGCACGGCAAAACCCCGCAGCGCCCGATCGCCGACAACCAGCGGGTTCCTGGTTCCGTAACGACCCTGCCGTAAAACCAGCCAAGCCAGCAGGCTTAGCATGGTCAGGCCACCCAGCAGGTGCGCCATCACCACCACCGGCTTCAACTGCCAAGTCACCGTCCACATTCCGAGCAGCGCCTGGAAGACGACCAACCCCAGCAAGGTCAGCGGCAGCACGACCGGCTGGCCTGGTTCACGCCGCCGACGCCACGCCAGAATCGCCAATGCCAGAATCGCCAACCCCAGGGTGCCGGCGAAATAACGGTGGATCATTTCCTTCCACGCCTTATCAGGCTCCACCGGCCGATGAGGGTAAATCGCGTTAGCCGCGGCGATCTGCTCGACGTTGTCCGGCACATCCAGGCGCCCGTAGCAACCGGGCCAGTCCGGGCAGCCCAGACCGGCATCCGACAACCGCACATAGGCACCGAGCACCACCACCACGAAGGTCAGCGCCAACGCGACCCAAGCCAAACGAAGGAAAGTCATTGACCGCATGGTGTCACCCAATCTTGGACAAGCGCAGCAACCGTCTCAGATCCTTGAGCATATCGCTCGGATCGACCGTGACCGGGTAACGCATCAGCAAATTGCCCAAGGGATCCAGTAAATAGACCCAATCGCCGGACAGCCCCGGCTGGCCGAAAGCTTCGGGCAACGAATTTCGGGTCTTGGCGTTTGCCGATCCTAGCAACATGGCAGCGTGTTCGGCGACCAACCACTGGCGTAATTTATCCTCGGGCATTTCATCCAACAGCAGCAGGGTGACTACCCGACCCATGTCCTTACCCAACGCCAACCGTACTTGCCGCATGTCGTACAGGGCGGTTTGGCAGCGCGAATCGCATTGCCCGGCCGAACCGGGATAGATCAGAACCCAGCGCCCACGCAATGCCGCATGGTCGACCCGACTCTTCTCCGCCAGATCAAACCGCAAGTCCAGGGGACGCGCCGGAACCAGCAATTCGCCGTGCTGGACGGAACCCGCGGGCCGCCAACGGTCGACCAGCAACCAAGCGGCCATCAGCGGCGCCGCAAAACAGGCAACGATCAACAGCAGGAACAATCGCCGCCGCCAGGATATCGGAATTGCAGGGAGATTGACTGAAATCGAATCGACGCTCATCTAAAGAACTCATTCCGAACGCGGCAAGCGGCGCGCGCCAGCGAAAACGTAAAGGACGATCAAGGCCGCAGCCAAGGCAAACCATTGTACGGCATAGCCACGATGACGCTCTGGTCCAAAACCACCGAACCGGGGCCGCCAGTCGCGCCAGTAGCCCTCCGGGGCTTCCGGCGCCAACAGGACGATCGCCGGCTGCAATGGATACCCGAGAATTGCGGATAAGCGTTGGTAATCGACATAGGGTATCACCCGCGGCCAGCGCCGGTCAGCCCCAGCCGCATCGCCCAACCGTAATCCTGGGGACACGGGCTGCGACAACCAGCCGCCGATGGTTATGCTGTCCGCGGACACTCCGATATCCGGCAACACTTGCCGGGATTCTCCCAGCGGCACCCAGCCACGGTCGATCAGGATGGCGCCTTCGAGCATCCGCAGTGGCGTCAGCACATGGTAACCCGGCTGGCCATCGCGCACCTGGTTATCCAGCAGCAGTTGATGCTCGTCGTCGTAACGACCGCCGGCGACCACATGAAGGTAGCGGTTGGCGGCATCGGTGGGGTCGACTTCGGCCAAAACCACCGGTGGTTGGGCAAATCGCCCGGCAAAGGTGTCCTGAAGCTCCGCCTTTTGCCAGCCCCGGTCCAGTTGCCAGCAGCCCAGCGCCAGCAACACGGGGAACATTAAGAGCACGGCGATGGTGGACGCACGGCCCGGACAGAAACACCACCCATCGAGTCGCATCCGCATCAGGTTCTCAGCAGGCGATGCGCGCCGTTTCGGGTATACTCCCGGTCACCATGCTTACCGATCAAAACCGACCCCATCCATGATATTCAAGATCATCGTTATCCTCATCCTGCTGATGATTCTCGCCAGCCTGGGTTCCGGGCTGGTTTTCCTGATTCGCGACGGGGGGCGGCGCAACCCCCGCACGGTCAAGGCCCTGACCGTGCGGATCGTGCTATCGATCGGGTTGTTCATCCTGCTGATGCTGGCTTACGCCACCGGGATCATTTCCCCGCATGGCCTGTAGCCGAAAACATTCGGCGGATCACAACCAATAGACGAAGATAAACAAACCCAGCCAAACCACGTCCACGAAGTGCCAGTACCAGGCCGCCGCTTCAAAGGCAAAATGCCGTTGTGGAGTAAAATGTCCGGCCAGGCTGCGAAACAGCATCACGGCCAGAATGATCGCCCCAATGGTCACATGCAAACCGTGAAATCCGGTGAGCATAAAAAAGGTCGATCCGTAGATACCGCTGCCCAAGGTCAGATGCAGGGCATGGTAAGCATGGGCGTATTCGTAGGCCTGCAAGCTGAGGAATAGAACGCCCAAGGCGACGGTCGCCGCCAGCCCCTTCAGCAACTGCGGGCGATTCTGCTCGATCAATCCCCAATGCGCCCAGGTAAGCGTCGCGCCGCTGCTGAGCAGGATCAGCGTATTGATGGCCGGCAACCCCCAAGGATGCATCGGTGCGAAAAATCCACCGATGTCGCTCGGACCGTTGGTGGGCCAAGCCGCTTCATAGCCGGACCAGAGCAGGCCGTGGGTCAGCACGCCGTGGCTGGTCTCCCCTCCCAGCCACGGCACCGAATAGGTGCGGGCGTAAAACAGGGCGCCGAAGAACGCTGCGAAGAACATCACTTCGGAAAAGATGAACCAGCCCATTCCCCAGCGGAAGGATCGGTCCATCTGGTCGCTGTAAAGCCCCTTCTCGCTCTCGCGGACCACCGTGCCGAACCAACCGAACATGGTGATCAAAATGAGCGCGAACCCGGTCAGCAGCAATGTGCTGCTCCCCCCGTTCAGCAGCGTGGCCCCACCCAGCATCAAGGTGAACAAACTGATGGTGGCAATGATCGGCCAGTGGCTTTGAGTGGGTACGTAATAGTGGTCTGGCGCATGCTCCGCGTGCGTCATTGGTATCTCCCCCTTATCAGGCATGGGCATTCATTGGCAGCGGGTGATCGTCCATCAACCACCCGCGTCGTCGATTCTGAAAAAAGTATAAGACAGCGTCACCGTGCGCACGTCAGGCGGCAAATCCGGGTCGATGCGGAATGTGACCGGCATTTCCTTCCCTTCCCCGACCTGGAACCGCTGGCGGTTGAAACAGAAGCACTCGATCTTCTGAAAATGCGATGCCGCCAATCCCGGTGCAACGCTGGGTATCGCCTGACCGGTCATCGGCTGATTGGCTAGGTTCTTGGCCAAAAAATGGGTTTGGTAGAACCGGCCGGGATGCACCTGCATGCGGGTGACCCGTGGCGCGAACTCCCAGGGCGCGCCCACATTCAGGTTGGCGACGAACTCCACGGTCACCGTGCGCGATTCATCGATCTTCATCGGCTCCACCGCCGCCACCGCGCGGCCATTGGTCTTGCCGTTCAAGCCGGTGATCTCACACAACACATCGTACAACGGCACCAGGGCGAAACCGAAGCCAAACATCGCCGCCGTCAACAACAGCAGGCGTCGCACCATCCGCCGGTTCGCGACCGCCAGTGCTTCCCGAGTTCCCATCGTCATCGCCCCTCCACGATCAAGAAGAGACCGCCATCATCAAAATGAAGCCAGCATAGAACACCGCGGCCAGTACCGCCAGCGCAAACGCCGTGCGGCCAACCCGCGCGGCGCGATCGTTGGCGCCGACGGATTTGGCCGCGTTTTTTGGCTCTGCTTGCACGCTCACTTGATTTCGGGCGCGGTGGTGAAGGTGTGGTACGGTGGCGGCGAACTCAGGGTCCATTCCAAACCCTCCGCGCCTTCCCAAACCTGGTCCGTCGCCTTCGCGCCACCGCGAATGGTCTGGATGACGTTATAAAGGAAGAACAGTTGCGAGAAGCCGAAGAGGAACGCGCCGACCGTGGACACCATGTTGAACTCGGTAAACTGCAGGGCGTAGTCGGGGATACGGCGCGGCATGCCGGCCAGCCCCAGGAAATGCTGCGGGAAGAACAACACGTTGACCCCGATGACCGACAACCAGAAATGCAGCTTGCCCAGCTTTTCGTTGTACATGTGGCCGGTCCACTTCGGCAGCCAGTAATAGGCGGCCGCCATGATCGAGAACACCGCGCCCGGCACCAGCACATAGTGGAAGTGCGCCACCACGAAATAGGTGTCGTGGTACTGGAAATCGGCCGGCGCGATCGCCAGCATCAGCCCGGAGAAACCGCCGATGGTAAACAGAATCACGAAGGCGATGGCGAACAGCATCGGCGTTTCGAAGGTCATCGCGCCACGCCACATGGTCGAGACCCAGTTGAACACCTTCACCCCGGTCGGCACCGCGATCAGCATGGTCGCGTACATGAAAAACAGTTCGCCGGCCAGCGGCATCCCCACCGTGAACATGTGGTGCGCCCAGACGATGAACGACAGAAAGGCGATCGAGGCGGTGGCGTAGACCATCGATGCGTAGCCGAACAGCGGCTTGCGGGCGAAAGTCGGAATGATCTGCGAAATGACCCCGAACGCCGGCAAAATCATGATGTAGACCTCGGGATGGCCGAAAAACCAGAAGATATGCTGGAACATCACCGGGTCGCCGCCACCGGCGGCGTTGAAAAACGAAGTACCGAAGAACTTGTCGGTCAGCAGCATGGTCACCGTACCGGCCAGCACCGGCATCACCGCGATCAGCAGGAACGCGGTGATCAGCCAGGTCCACACGAACAGCGGCATCTTCATCAGGGTCATGCCGGGCGCACGCAGGTTGAGAATGGTGGCGATGATGTTGATCGCGCCCATGATCGAGGAAGCGCCCATCATGTGCACCGCTAGGATCACGAACGGAAAGGCGCTTCCCGTTTGCAACACCAATGGCGGATACAAAGTCCAGCCGCCGGCCGGACCGCCGCCGGGCATGAACAAGGTGGACAGCAGCAGGGTGAACGCAAACGGCATGATCCAGAACGACCAGTTGTTCATGCGCGGCAGCGCCATGTCCGGCGCACCGACCATCATCGGAATCAGCCAGTTGGCCAAGCCGACGAAGGCGGGCATCACCGCGCCGAAAATCATCACCAGCGCGTGTAGGGTGGTCATCTGATTGAAGAAATGCGGATCGACAACTTGCAAGCCTGGCTCGAACAGTTCGGCGCGAATCACCAGCGCCATTGCCCCGCCGACAAAAAACATCGCCAGGGAAAACAGCAGGTACAACGTACCGATATCCTTATGATTCGTGGTCAGTATCCAGCGGCTCAGGCCGCGCGCCGGCCCATGATCGTGATCGTGATCGTGGCCATGGTCGGTGGTGTGCGATGCCGTGCTCATAGAGTCTGATCTCCGGGTACGGTGGAGGGCCGCGAATCGTTACGCGCGGTTTGCGGGGTTGGATTTTTCTTCATCTGTTCCAGCCATTGTTGGAACTCCGCCTCCGGCACAGCCTTGACGACAACCGGCATGAAACCGTGATCTCTGCCGCACAGTTCGGCGCACTGGCCGCGGTAAACGCCGGGTTTCTCGATCAGCGTCCAGTTTTCGTTGATGAAACCGGGAATGGCGTCTTTCTTCCAGCCCAGATCGGGCACCCACCAGGAATGGATTACGTCGGCGGAGGTGGTCAGGATGCGGATTTTCTTGCCGACCGGCACCACCAGCGGGTTGTCCACTTCCAGCAGATAATGCTCGTCCTTGGCGGCAACATTGCGGATCTGGGCCTGGGGGGTGGAAAGCGTGCTGAAGAACTTGACGCCGTCATCCAGGTAATCGTACTGCCAGCGCCACTGATAGCCGGTCACCTTGATGGTCAGCTCGGCATCCCGAGCGTCGGCCATGCGCACCAAGGTGCCGGTGGCGGGAACCGCCATGCCGATCAGAATCAGCATCGGGACAATCGTCCACAGCACTTCGACCAAGGTGCTTTCGTGGAACTGGGCAGGCACCGCGCCGCGCGATTTGCGGTGGTGGTAGATTGACCAGAACATGACTCCGAACACCACTACGCCAATGGCCACGCAAATCCAGAAGATCAGCATGTGCAGATCGTAAACATCATGGCTGATGGCGGTGACGCCCTGCGGCATGTTCAACGCCAAATCGGCGTGCGCACCCATGCTCCACGCCAACGATAGTGCTGCACTCAAGGCGATGCCGCCCCCGTGCGCGATGCGACTGGTTGCCATACTCCTCCTCGTCCGGATAGTTGGACGCGCCCGGTCTTGCGGATGCCGGCGGCGTCGGGTGTAAAACGCACAAAACAGCCGGATCGACTCCGGCCAT
Organism: Candidatus Competibacter sp.; assembly: GCA_029624815.1. Classification (GTDB taxonomy): domain Bacteria; phylum Pseudomonadota; class Gammaproteobacteria; order Competibacterales; family Competibacteraceae; genus Competibacter. The sequence goes on along the minus strand of JARSSH010000053.1, from coordinate 32,866 downwards.
ATCAAAAGGTAGAGCGCTTCATGGATTGGCGCGAAGGCAACGGGTCAGTTCCCGGGCCAACTCGCACCGTTCTTCTTCGACCAGAAAGCGGCCAATCTCAACAGTCCTGCCCTGGGCGCGGATCTGCAAGCGGCTCGGATACCACTGCCGGGGGCAAGCTGTCAGCACCACCCGCGCCCAATGCCGGGTCAGCACCCAGCGCTGCCGAGGGCGTCGTCGACCCCGTTCGATCCGGATGCTGTCCGCCGCGACACAGATCACTTCACATTCATGACAGCGGCAGGTCGCATAGTATAGCCCGATTCCCACCGCCAGCAGTTCCAGACCGGCGAACGGCAACACCAGCCAGAACCCCATGGCGACCAGGGGCGCCACCAGCATCAGGGTCACCAGGCACAAACCGCCGAATACCCCCAGATTTTGCCGCCACGACAGCGATCGGTTGGGGCGAAGCACATAACAATATTGACACTCTGCCGTACCGCTCTCGACCGCGACCATAACCCGGCAATTCCCCTGCTTTGCCTTGCCTTATTAACAAGTAACGGGATACGCGGCTCTTGTCAATACCCTTGCCCAAAACTAGGGATTTGTACTCTGCCGATTGAATGCGCAAGCGGTGAAATTACGCTTTAGCCGCCTTACCGATCGCGGCGGCGCAGTTGCGACAGCGGAAAAACCGCCGGTCCCGTCGGCGAACGCGATGGGCCAGGGCGCGGCCCCCAAGCGTGGCCGTAAACCACCTCGCAGGCGACTGGTAGCAAGCCATCGGGGCGGCGGTATCGTTCGTAGCTCTCCCGCATGGCTCGCATCCGCCTCCTGCTCGTCAGGCCGCGAGGTCGGCCGGCGGTTACATTGCCGGCGCCGAGCGCCCTGAGGTCGCTTATCAGCCCATCCACATCCCGATAGGTAAGCGTCAGCCGCTCGGTGTCCATCACCGGTTCGGCCAAACGGGTCCGCATCAAGGCATCGCCGATATCGTGCATATCGAAAAAAGCGTTGACGTGGTGATAGGAATCGGCCGCCGCCCAAGCGCGACGCAGTTCGAGCAGCGTATCGGGCCCCAGCGTGCTGAACAGCAGTACGCCGCCCGGCTTGAGCACCCGCTGAAACTCGGCGAACGCGCGGTCCAAATCCAGCGTCCATTGCAGGGCGAGGTTGGAAAAGATCAGATCGCAACTGGCGGTGGCCAATGGCAACGCCTCGGCTTCACCGACCACGCCGTGCAAGGTGCGCAGCCAGGGTGCGCGCTTGCGGGCGACCGCCACCATGGCCGGCGCCCGTTCCAGCCCGATCACCCGGGCCTTGCGATATTTCTTCAGCAGCGCCGCCGTGATCGCCCCGGTTCCACAGCCGACATCGACGATCGATTCAGGCTTGAGTGTGATCAGATCCAACCGTTCCAGCAGTCGGCCACCGATCTCGCGTTGCAGGACGGCGGCTTGGTCGTAGCTGGCCGCCGCCCGCTCGAATGCCCGGCGCAGCCGATGCCGGTCGAGCGTAAAGGGGCTATCGGAAGGTTCATGCATCGAGAAACGCTCGCAATTCGGCCACGAATTCCGGCAAGTGCGAAAAGAACGGCGCGTGGCCGGCGCGAGGAAAGACATGCAGGCGCGCGTCCGGTAGCAAATCCCGCATGGCCTCGCCGGCCGCCGCCGGCACCAACTGGTCGCGCTGCCCCATCAATAGCAGGCTCGGGCAGGCGATGCGTGGCAACTGGGCGCGCAGGTCACTGGCCTCCAGGATCGCCAAACCATCCTCCAGAGCCGCCACGTTCGGCTGTCCATGCTGGAACAGCATGGCCTTAAGGCGGTGCAATTGCGCGCTTGCATGTTCGCTGCCGTGCACTTCCAGGGCGATGAAGCGCTTGAGCACGGCCCGGTGATCCTGCCGCAACTCCTCCGCAAAGCGGCGCAGCACCGGCCGGGCAATGCCATGCGGCCAGTCGGGTCGTTGCACGAAACAGGACGTGCTGTTGACCAGCACCAACCGGCTGACCCGCTCCGGGGCGGCCAGCGCCACCCGTTGCGCGACCAACCCACCCAGCGACCACCCTACCCATGCGGCCGGCGCCGGTGTCGCGACCGCCAGCGTGGAAGCTAGATCGTTCAGGGTATGACCGGCGGTCGTCGACCGGCTATAACCATGTCCCGGCAAATCCAATAGGGTCACCCGATAATGATCGAGCAGAGCTTCCACCACGTCTTCCCAGACGCCGGAATGCATGCCCCAGCCATGCACCAGCACCACATCCGGTCCCGTACCCATGGTTTCGGTGTAAAGCGAGGTTGCAACAAGGCTCGTTTCCGGCACTTTATCGCCGTCAATGGATGAGTTCACCATGCGGATGGTTCCAAGCGTTCAAGCCTCCAAGTCAACGATCCTGTTCCGTAAGCAGCACCCGATCCAGGCCGATATCGGCCGTATCGAACGGGGATCGCGATTATCCTACCGGGTTCAGCGGGTGCGGTGCGATTTCCGGCGGGAGGTTACAATATCCGCCATCCCACCGATCCGAGCTATCGCATGGCGCCATGACTTCGACCGCATCCGCCACGGGCTGGCAAGCCCATCTGCACCTCGGCTTTCAGCGCCAGGCCCAGCGCACCATCCTGGGGCAATGCGCGCATCGCGGCCCTTTGCAAGTGCAGCGGCCGTTCTATCCCGAGGGAAAAGAGGTCTGCCACGTTGCGATTCTTCATCCCCCCGGCGGCGTGGTCGGCGGCGATCGACTGCGGATCGACGCTACTCTCGATTCGGGCGCCCACGCGCTGCTCACCACCCCGGCCGCCGGCAAATTTTACCGCAGCGCGGGTTCGTTCGCCCGACAACGTCAACATCTGACCGTCGCCACCGGGGCGGCGTTGGAATGGTTGCCGCAGGAAAACATCGTCTACCAGGGCGCCCGGATACATGCTTCGACCCGGATCGACTTGCAGGGCGATGCGCGCTTTCTGGGTTGGGAAATCCTCTGCCTGGGCCGACCGGCGGCTGGCGAGCGATTCGAACACGGCGAGTGCCGACAGCATTTCGAACTGTGGCGCGACGGCGAACCGCTCTACCTGGAACAGGGCCGCTATACTGGTGGAGAGCCGGTGCTCGCCGCTCACTGGGGACTGCAAGGCCAACCGGCCAGCGCTACCCTGCTCGCCGCCGGTTCGCCGCCGGGCCTGGTGGCCGATTTGCGCGCCGCCCTGGAACCGCCGGCTGGCGAGGCCAGGGTATCCGTCAGTCAGTTGGATGGCGTGCTGGTGTGTCGCTATCTGGGCCCATCGGCGACCATGGCCCGCCAGCTTCTGATCCTGGCATGGGGCTTGCTCCGACCGGCGCTATTGAACCGTCCGCCCTGCCCCTCCCGTTTCTGGACCACCTGACCCCGTGCGAGAACGTTCATGGAACTCACGCCCCGCGAAAAAGACAAGCTGCTGCTGTTCACCGCCGGCCTGCTGGCGGAACGGCGCAAGGCCAAGGGCCTGAAACTCAATTATCCGGAAACCGTCGCCTATATTTCCTGTGCCCTGCTGGAAGGCGCGCGCGAAGGCAAGAGCGTGGCGGAACTGATGAGCCATGGCCGCACCCTGCTGACCCGCGACGAGGTCATGGAAGGGATCCCGGAGATGATCCCCGAAGTACAGATCGAGGCCACCTTCCCGGACGGCACCAAACTGGTGACCGTGCACCACCCGATTCCCTGAGGAGAACGCCCATGATCCCCGGTGAAATCGTCACCGCCGCCGGTGACCTCGAACTCAATGCCGGCCGCCGCGCGCGGCGACTGAGCGTGGCCAACACCGGCGACCGGCCGATCCAGGTCGGCTCGCATTACCACTTCGCCGAGACCAACCCGGCGCTGCGCTTCGACCGGGCACTGGCGCGGGGATACCGGCTGGACATCCCCGCTGGCACCGCCGTGCGCTTCGAGCCGGGTCAGGAACGCGAAGTGGAATTGGTCGATTACGTCGGCGCGCGGGAAGTGCACGGCTTTCGGGCCGAGATCATGGGACCGCTGGAGAAGCAGCCATGAGCCGCATCGACCGTCGCGCCTACGCGGACATGTACGGCCCCACCATCGGCGATCGGATTCGGCTGGGCGATACCGCGTTATGGATCGAGGTCGAGCGCGACCATGCGCTTTATGGCGAGGAAGTGAAATTCGGCGGCGGCAAGGTGATCCGCGACGGCATGGGACAGTCGCAGCGTACCCAAGCCGAGGGCGCGGTCGATACCGTGATCACCAATGCGCTGATCGTCGATCACTGGGGCATCGTCAAGGCCGACATCGGCATCAAGGACGGCCGCATCGCCGGCATCGGCAAGGCCGGCAACCCCGATATTCAACCGGGCGTTAACATCGTCATCGGTCCCGGCACCGAGGCCATCGCCGGCGAAGGCTTGATCGCCACCGCCGGTGGCATCGACAGCCACATCCATTTCATCTGCCCGCAACAGGTCGAGGAAGCGCTGATGTCGGGCGTAACCACCATGCTCGGCGGCGGCACCGGCCCGGCCACCGGCACCAACGCGACCACCTGCACACCCGGTCCCTGGAATCTGAGACGGATGCTGCAAGCGGCGGAAGGATTACCGGTCAATCTGGGCTTCCTCGGTAAGGGCAACGCCAGCCGCCCGGCGGCGCTGGAGGAGCAACTCGAAGCCGGGGCGATGGGCCTGAAACTGCACGAGGATTGGGGCACCACGCCGGCGGCGATCGACAACTGCCTGAGCGTGGCCGAACGTTACGACGTGCAGGTGGCGATTCACACCGATACGCTGAACGAATCCGGCTTCGTCGAGGATACCGTGGCGGCCTTCAAGGGCCGGGCGATCCACACCTATCACACCGAAGGCGCCGGCGGCGGCCATGCGCCCGACATCATCCGCGCCTGCGGCGAATCCAACGTGCTGCCCTCCTCCACCAATCCGACCCGGCCGTACACGGTCAACACCGTGGATGAGCATCTCGACATGCTGATGGTCTGCCACCACCTCGATCCCGGCATTCCCGAGGACGTGGCCTTCGCCGATTCGCGCATCCGCCGCGAAACCATCGCCGCCGAGGACATCCTGCACGACTTGGGCGCATTCTCGATGATTTCTTCCGATTCGCAGGCCATGGGCCGGGTCGGCGAAGTGATTACCCGCACCTGGCAGACCGCGCACAAGATGAAGGTACAGCGCGGTGTTCTCCCTTCCCCAACAGAAGGGAAACCCCAAGATAGCGGGACCAACGACAATTTCCGGGTCAAGCGCTATATCGCCAAATACACCATCAATCCCGCCATCACTCACGGCATCGGCCACTTGGTCGGCTCGCTGGAGGTGGGCAAGTTGGCCGACATCGTGCTATGGCAACCGGCATTCTTCGGGGTCAAGCCGTCGCTGATCGTCAAGGGCGGCTTCATCGTCGCCGCGCCGATGGGCGACGCCAACGCCTCGATTCCAACGCCGCAACCGGTGCATTACCGGCCGATGTTCGGCGCCTTCGGCGGAGCGTTGGCCAGCATTTGCCTGACCTTCGTCTCCAAGGCGGCGTTAAACAGCGGTGCGCTGGACGCGCTGGGCCTGAACCGAATGCTGGCGGCGGTACGGAATACCCGCGCCATCGGCAAGCACGATCTGATTCACAACGACTATTTACCCCATATCGACGTGGACCCACAGACCTATGAAGTGCGCGCCGATGGGGTGTTGCTCACCTGCGAGCCAGCCAAGGTATTGCCGCTGGCGCAGCGGTATTTTTTGTTTTGAAGTCGTGCTTCGGTTAGGTCGCGGCCGATCGCATCCACGTCCGAAGCACTGACGAGACCAGACCTCAAGCGGTGTAAGCCGAAGCGATGGTCCGCTCAGTCATCGTAATAGTGGCGATGCTTCTTATGATGCCCTCGGTGCCGGCCGGGGTGGCGGTAGTATGACGGTGGCCCGTAATCGCGATAACCGGGTCGGTCTACATAAATGACATTGGGCTGGCGGTAACGTCTGGTGGTAATCGCGGTTCCGGCGGCGCCGCCCAGCGCACCCCCCAAAATCGCGCCTTCACGCCCGCCCAACTCGGAACCCACACCCGCGCCCAGCGCGCCGCCCAGCGCACCCCCCAGCATCGCATCGGCCGTCGGACCGGCCCACGGCGCCGACGATACGCCGAGCATGGCCACAAGCAGCAAAGACGGTATCGCCTTGTTCATAGCATCGCTCCTCTCAAAATGGATGAACCCTGTCATCGACCATCGTAGTCGGGGGAAACTGAATGAGCGCTGACCTATCCGTTCGGACGAGCGATTGAATCGGTCATCGAGACAGCCAGCGCAGCGTCGGCGCTTCAAGTCGGCTGGTCGGCGTCTTGGCGCGCACCCCCATCACCCGGCCCGATTGCGGCGGCTGTGGCAACTGGATATGAGCGGTCATCAACGCACTCAAGCGATCCAGCACCGACAGGGGCATCGCCGTGCTATGTCGTTCCACCATATCGACGTGGATCACCATCAATTCGGTGGTGGCGGAGACAAACCCTTTATCGGCGTGGTACAAACGGTGGAAGTGATGGATGCGCTTACTGTCGAAACCGAGCAGTTGGGTGGTTACGCGCATCGGGTCACCGGCCACCAGTTCGCGTTGGTAGTTCACATGAGTCTCCACGACAAAGGCCGAACACTGTTGGCTATCGCGGTAACTTTGCCCCATGCCCAGCGAGTCCATGAACGCGTCGGTGGCATGGTCGAATGCCAGGACGTAATAGGCGACGTTCATGTGGCCGTTGTAGTCGATCCACTCGGGCGGCACTACGTCGGTATACAGGCACAGAGGGGATTCAATCCGCATGATGGGCTGTCGCATTGTCGCTGTCCGTTGAGAAGCGCGGTACGCTACCTATTTTCACCGCGTTGCGCAATTGCCGCGCTGGCGAGTTTCGAGAACCCGATTACGCTCGAAAGCCCAGATCAGGAGCCCCTGGATCAAGGGCGACGGCCTTGCGTTAATGCCTCCAGCGCCTCGGGGCCACAGGCATCGCTGCTCAGCGCCTGTTCCAAGCGGACGATGCGGATGCGCAGATGTTCGTTAACCGCCTGTTGCCGGATCAGCGTGGCGCCGCCAACCGTCAGCGAAGGCTTGTTCGGCTGAATGCCGTACCGAAGGCCGGAAACCACGCCACTCAACAACCAGCCGGCCGCGACGCCACTCAGCAGAATCGCCAACGCCACTACCCCCCAGACCCAGGCGCGCTGGTAGCGGGGAATCATTGCCTCGGCGGCGTAGATCGCGAACTGCTTGTGTTGCCGATCGATCTGCTCGCTCATGGATTCTCCTCAGCGCTCCACCGTAAAGCCGGTTACCGGCACGGTCGCGCCGGGGCGAATCATGCCCTTGAACACCGATTCCCGACCACCCCGACTCAACCGTACCTGATACGAGGTCTCTTGGGGAGCCTGCTCGTCCTTGCGCGGGATGTAGCGGACAGCGACTCGATAGGATCCAGGCGCTGCCTTCCCGGCCGGCCAGAACATGTTTTCCACCGGACGGTCTTGCAGCTTGTCGCGGGCGGTATTGGCGTCCACGTCCAGGGTGCCGCCGCATTCGGCGGGGTTGCGGTAATCCAAGCGCCGGCCAGTGGGACAACTCACCACCAAATCGAGATCACCATGGCTGTTCCACAGCAGCGTGACGGTAATCTCGCCCGTGGTCGCGCCGGCGGCCGACATGCGCTGATCGAACTCCCGACGCTCCTCGGGAGTCGGCTCGCTCTTGACGGGCGGCGGCTCGACCGATGCCGGCGGCGGCCGGTTCAATTCGCCGCTCAGTTGTTCTTCCAGGGTTCGGGCTAGCGGCGGCTTGCCGGTCGGTGGGTTTGGCGCGGCGGCGACTGGAGGAGGGTGAACGCTATCCGGCGAGTCGAGACCGGTCGAGGCCGGTGTCACCTTGCGAGGTCGCGCGCCGCCCGGCGTGGCTGGCGCCGTCGCAATCGCGGTTTCCAGCGTATCGCTGGGCGCTCCCCTCATCGGGTCGGCCTGAGCCACCGAGGATTCAGTGGCCGGCATGGCAACCGGCTCCTGCCCGACATCGCCCCGGCCGGAAATGGTGAGCGCGATTTCGCGGTCGGCTGGAGGCGCCGTCCGATCGGGCGCGGTACGAGTTCTCACGTCAGGCGCGGCCATCGGCAACTGGGTTCGCCCGTCCGCGCCGGCAACCGGCACTGTCCCGGCATCGTCACGGGGCGGGCTCTCCGCGCTCCGTGGCGCGGCGGGTGGAGCCACACCCATATTCACGCCGCCCTGCTCTTGCGCACTTGCAGTGATCGCCGGCGCATCCGCTCCGGCCGGTAGCCGACATTGGCTGCGTCGTTCGGTCAACCGCGCCAGCACCCGTTCGAGTCGAGCGCGCAATTCCGTTTCGGTCCGCAGGGCGTTCGCCAGAGCGTTGGAATCCTCCACGTCCGACGGTGCGGGCGCCATCGCAATCCGATCCGAGGCGGACGCCCGCCAATGGCTGAAAACGACCGCGCCCAAGGCTAACAAAACGGCGAGCACGAACACACTCCAAAAACCCACGGAGCCCACCACGACATAGCGCAACGGCGATATCGGTTCCGGTTCTCCGGCGGGCGATGGATCGAGCACTGTCGCAACCGGAGTGGATTCGGGTTCAAACGGCGGCTTCTCCACCGGTGGCGATGACGCGATGGCTTCAAGGGCCGCGAAAGGCGGTGGTGGAATCTGGGGCATCGGCGGCAATGGCGGCGGCTTGGACGAGTCCGGTTCCCGCGGCGTCGGAGAAAGCGCCGACGATTCCGCTCCCGGTGGCGCGGGCGGCGGCGATTCCGCTGGAAATTCGCTTCCGGCGGTGGATTCAACCGGTGGCATGGACCGCGGAGCGGCGGTCACCGGTTCGGGCAGGGGGATGTCGGGCACCACCACATCGCGGGGCGGATCGGCCGATGCCGACGAGGCCATCGCCGAACCCGATGAGCCCGCCGGTTCCGACCATGGACGATCCGGCGCGAAGCCCCAACCGGTCAGCACCGGCCGGCCGTCGACCAGAAACACCCCAGTCTCCGCCGGCGCGGCCAACACCACCCGCAGAATCGCGCCCAGTTGGTTCAGACGGATTTCCTCGGCCTTCGCGTAACGCTCCGCCAGATCCCGCCCTCGGCCGAGTAGATCGTCGATCCGGGCCCGGAGCGGCTGGCGCTGCTCGTCGGGCAGGTCGCTCAAGGCCACCGGCTTTTCCTCGGGATTGCCTTCGGTGTACCAGTCGATCCGGTTATTGGCCCGATCGACCACCGGTTCGGCCAGCAGCCAGGCCGCATCCGGCTCCAGTTCGCTGGCCAGCACCGTCCGGATCTGTGGGTACAAGGTATGCAACGGCTGACCGAAACCGCCAATCTCGCGCAATCCGTCAAAGGAACTGCTGCCGAGCAGAATTTGTTCCACCATGCGTGTATTCGCCTTGGGATCGCCGATCGTTATCCCGCCGCACCGACAACGACAGGGTCGTTCAACTGGCCGGTGGGGTCGGCTGGTCGGCGGGGTCCAACATGATGATCGACAACTCCCCACCGCCGAGCGTCAGGTCGAGGCCGAATTGGGCGTTTTGCAGGTACAGGGTCACGCCCCGCTCGTTGCGCAACACGGCGGGACCGCCACCCTGAAACACCGTCAACCCTCCCTCGGCCAAGACATATTGGCCGGCAAAATCGGCCACGTCCCGCAGACGGTAGACCTGACCGACCGCGCTCACCTGGCTGATGCCCACCGTCGCCACCTTGAGTCCCGAGACCGAAAACCGGTATTGCCGATCCCGAAACTCCAGCGTGCCCTGTCCCTGGCTGTAGCCGAGCAGCAAGCCTACCGAAAAACTCGAAAATTCCATGCGGGCGTCCGGCCGCGCATCCTGGGCTAGCGCCGGAGTCGCGCCGGCAACCCACACCCCCGTCAAGATCGCTCGAACGAATCGCATCGACTTTCTCCCACGCATGCGCCTCTCGAAATCCGACCACCGACCGGCGGGTCCGGCTTCAGGCCGCCGGAATCGAATATCGGGGCCACTCGTACTGATTCAACAGCATCTTCTCCAATTCGCGGGAGAGATCCACTTTCGCGCCTCCACCCTTGCCGCCGCGAGAACAACCGTCCAATTGCCAGAGACCGACCTTTTCATTGAGGTCGACCTCTTTCCATTTGGGATGGCCGGTTTGCTTGAACTGGTCGATATTGGCGCGGATGGCCTGACCCAGCTTGGCCAACTGTTGGCAACGCAGGGCGAAATAGGGACTTTGCTTGCCGGAAAAATCGAAGCTCATCAACACCGCCTTAACCGCGATGGTCGGCACGGCGCCGCTCGTCCACTCGTAATCGCCCTGGCCGATTTCGGCCACCTGATATTCGCGCAGCATGCGTGGGTCGTCCAGCGGCACGAAATGCACGTTCGCCAGCAGCGGAGCGAATTCCGGCTTGTCGGTCAGGCTGCCCAGCTTGGCGAACAGGCTGACCGGCTTGCCGGCGACGTAGAACATGGCGTCGGCCTCGCCCTTGAGCACGGCGGTCACGCCCTGCAACGGCGGCAGGTTGAGCAATTCGGCCGGCTTGATCCCCGTCAATTGCAGCAGATTCATGGCGGTCAACCAAGTGCCGCTGCCCTGCTGACCCACCACCACCCGTTTGCCCGCCAGATCGCCGAACGACCGAATCGACTGACTGGCGAACAGATGCACCTCTTCGTTATAGAACGGGAAGATCAGCCGCAATCGGCCGGCGAGCTGGCGCATTTCCGGGCTTTCCGAACGACTGAGGAACCCCAGCACGTCGGATTGCACGATACCGAAGGTAGCGTTTTCCTTGCTGTTGATGCGCTTGATGTTGTCGATCGAACCCTGGGAATCCTTGACCAGGATATCCAGACCGACGGTTTTGGCGACACCGGCAATGTCGTTGCCAAATTGGATGTAGGTGCCGGTCTTGGAGCCGGTCACCATGCCAATTTGTTTGGAATTGGTGTCTTCGGCGGTGGCCGACACCAAATTCGACAGCCCCAGCAGAAACAGCAGGGCGCCGATCAACGGACGGTTCATGAAAAACGCTCCCAGTGATTGATGACGAATTGGTCTCTTATCCGCGTTCGAACGCCGCCGCCGGATGGATTGGGTGACGCGACCCTATTGGGTTCCGGTGGGTTTCGATCCGGAGGCCGGAATCGGTTCGGGAACCACGGGAACGCTGGCGGGCGTTCCTGGCGCCGGGGCGATCTGGGCCGCACTCTGCCGCGTGGCGGGTGTTCCGGTCGTTTGATGGCCGAACCACCACAGGCCGACGGCGGTCACGCCGGCTATGGCGGCGATCGCCATCCAACCGAGCAGCAAGCCGCCCGGGCCGCGCCGCGCCGCGCCGGATGTTTCGGACGATGTCGTTCCCGACGAAGAAGGTGGTTGGGAGATCGCCATGCGGGGTATCCGCGTCAAACCGGCCAACAGGCCGAGCAATACCGACCAGCGACTAATCGAAAGACGGCTCATGATAAAGGCTCCTCTGGCGATGGCTGCGGATGCGTTGAACTTGCCTGAATCGTGCGCTGCTCCACGCTAGCGCGATCCAGACGGTTTATGATGACGAAGTCCTTTCTCCAGTTCCTGTACGGTCGGATCAAACTGCGATTTCAACTCCTCCTCCAGGCTGCGGCCCGAGGGTTGGGCCGGTGTGGGAGCGGGTGGCGCCGCCGGCGCGACGGGCGGCGGCGAGGGTGCGGGCGCCGGTTGCGGCTCCCACGCATTTGACCGATAAACCGGCTCCGGCGCGGGCTTCGGCTCCGGCGCGGGCTTCGGCTCCGGCGCGGGCTTCGGCTCCGGCGCGGGCTTCGGCTCCGGCGCGGGCACCGGTTCCGGCGCGGGTTTAATGGGATCATCGTCGGCCGGCACGCGAGCCGGTGCGGGAATGCCAGCGGGCGCGACCGCGGGCGGCCCAACGGGCTGCCGGCCGAACCACCACCAAGCCAGTGCCGCCACCGCAGCCAAAACCACCACTCCCAACAGCCCGACCAGCAAGCCGGACGCACTCTGTCGTTTCGTGCTTGCGGCCGCCGTTGGATGTGCTTGCGGTTCCGATCGCGGCACCACCCGGGGCGGTACTACCCGAGTCGGTAACTCCGGTTCGGGAACCGCCGCGGGTTCGGCCGGAACCGTCGCTGGCTGGGCCGCGGCCGACACCGGCGCGGTCTGACCGACGCTGCTAGCCTGGCGGCCGATGCCCGCCGTCGGAGGAATGAGGCGACCCGGCGCCCGGCGGGTTGCTTCCACGCTTGAAGGCGCATCGCTGTCGTCCGAAGACCATTCCTGCTCCGGCGCCGAAGTTCGGGACATCGACGGTCGCCGTGGCGCCACCACCTGCGTTGGTAGAGCATCCTCCGTCGGCTCCGCGCCAGCAACGATGTCGGGAATCGGCAGGTCGGGAATCGCCAGATCGGCTTGGTTGATCTCCGGCATCGACGGTTCGGCCGATCCGGAACCGTCCGCCGGCTCCGGGCGGGTTTTCGGTCCCGGATCGACCCGCGTGCCACCGACCACCCGACGCTCGCCGCTGGCGCTGCCTTCCTCGATATCCAGTTCCAGCGGCCAGACAAAAGTCGCGCTGGCGGATCGATCCAGACCCTGACCGCGCACCGCCAACCGGTAGGGCATATTCTCCAACTGGAACGCCAAATCGGAATGGACGACGAACTTCAGGGCCGAGCCCCCGTACCAGGCTTCTTCGGGTTGCAGCCAGCATTCCGCTCCCTGCCAGCCCTCCGGGCCCAGATGGTTGGCGGCAAAGCCGTGGCGGCTCAAAGCGAATTCGAAAGTCTCCAGCGTGCGCGGCAACCCTTCAAGGGTCACGATCGCGTGCCCCAGCGGGCGGGCCGGATCCTCCGAAACGCGAACCGAAAGCGTGGACATCATTATCCTCCAGGGAATCGGAGCGACGGCGGGCGTCACCAGCCCGGCGTCTCGCCCCTTCCAGCAATTGTAGGCCGGAACACGCGTCGTGGTGACGGGAATCCCGGCTCAGGCCGCGACCGATTGCAACTTTGCCAGTAATTCGCCCAGCCGCCGGTTGGCGGCGATGTCGACCTCGGCGCCGTCGCGGAACCGGGTGTTGCGTTCGACCAGATCGAGAAACCCACGAATCCAGTCCGTGTAGTAGTCCTGATCGTAAATGGACGGCCGTTCGCTCAACAGCGGGCCACCGCGCGGCACCGCCCGCGGCGGAAACACGGGGCGGGGACCGGTTTCCAACGGCAGCATCGGCCGTTCTTCCAGCGCCAGCGTGTCGTAGCCCAGAAAATCCACATACCGGTTGAGCAGATTGGCGGTCAACCGGGCCGGCAGCGCCACGATTTGCTCGAACTTCATGCGAAAACCGGTCACGTCGCGCACCAGCTTTTCGATCCGCTCCTCCAGCTTCAGCCGTTGCGCGCCGCCAATCAACTCCTTGACGAATTCGACCATTACCGTTTCCGGCACCCGGAAATAATCGCACAGAGCTTTGTTGCCGCTCAGATCCTGCAAGTCGCGCATCCATTCCGCCACCGCCTCGCGGGCGAACAGCGCCGCGTCGTCCCGGCGGGGCGCTTCGACCGGCTCCCCGGCGTCCGCCCCCAAACCCAGCAACAATTTCATCTTCCGGGTGTCCACCGCCGCGCCGATGGTCGGAGCGCCGGCCGCCTGTTTCTCATCCGGCAGGCGGGTCTCGATGCGGTAGTAGATGCCTTCCAGTTCGTCGCTGTCGGCTTGCAGGGCGCGCAACAGTTCACCGAAACGCTGCTCCCCGGCGCAGTCGATCAAACGACCGGCGACCTGCTGCGCGGCGGCTAGACGTTTGTTCATCTCCTGTTCCGGGTTGTCGCTGACGTAGTAGTGGCCGATATGCTCGATCATCTGCTCGCCCAGTTGCGCCACTTGAGCGGTCAGTTGCCGGCGCTTGAGTTCGGGATTGCACAGCGGGCGCAGATTCTCGGCCAGGTAGGTGACGCCGCCGTCGTTGAGGGCGAAGCCCGCCTCCCAGGCTTGTCGCGGGTCGTGGAAATGGGCGCTGGCGGCGGCGTCTTGCAGAAACGCCTCGCGGAACATTTCGATCCGTTTGCGCTCGCCGGGACGGATGCCGGTCTCGCGGCCGTCCTCGTCGTAATCGAACATGTGCTTGGCCTTGAAATTGGGATTGCGCAGCCAGTAGCTGTTGCGAAACGCGCCTTCGGTGTCCCACTGTCGGGGCCAATGGTACTGCTTGCCGAAAAAGTTGAGCAGCGAGCTTTCCAGCCGGGTGATCCAGCGGCTTTCCGGCGAGCGTTCGCCGGCCTTTTCCTCGAACTCCATGTCGAACTTGGTCAGCACCAGAAACAGCGCGGTCGGCTGTTGCGCCCGCTGTTCCGGCGTGGCGCCGTGGGTGCCGGCGATCCAGTCGTACACCATCTCCGGCAGGGTCTTGACTTCCTGGTTGCTGGGGCCGATGCACAACAACATGCTGGTCAGTTCCTGCTCGGCGCAGTAGCGTTCGAACAGATAGGCCACCTTGCCGCGCAGAAACAGACTCTGCAAGGCGTCCGCGCCTTGGAGGAAGGCCGGCAGATCCTTGATCTGCTCGCGCGAGCGGGCGCCGGGAAAGTCGAGCAGGTCGGTGTGTTCGAAGAAATCCCAGGGCTGCTCGGCGATCACGATGCGCAGTTCGGCGATCAGCGCCGCCACCTCGCTGCGCGGCAGGGTGACTCGCGCGCCGCCGACGCCGGTTAGGGTCAGAACGCCGCCGCCGCCCGCGCCCAGTCCTTTCAGGGTCTGCACATCGATCAGGCTTTGCTCGCGTGGCAGCAGCGCCTCCAGTCCGGCGCAGGCCTCGCCGGCGAAATTCAGCCCCTGCAAGCCGGTGTAGAGCCGGCTGTAAAGCTGGCTGAAGGCATCCACTCCGCCCCAGATCACGCCAAACAACCGGGCGCGATCCTGAATCCGCAGCCGGGGCGCCAGTTGCGCCGTCTGTTCCCAGTAGCCATGACGCAGTAGTCGGACCCGCTCGTAGCCCTTGAAATAGCGCTCGAAATAGGCTTGCAGGTCGAACACGTCCTCGGCGGTCAATGGATCGACCGGCTGGGCTTGCGCCGCCGACGCCAGTCCGTCCAGCAATTCGGTCAACTGGGCCTGGCCGAGCGGCTCGTCCTCGCTGTGGTCGCAATCGGCGTAGTAGGTGTTGCCGAGAATCTTGACCAGATCGGTCTGACTCAGCAACCGCATTTGCACCGGCGCGGCCGGCGCCACCTCGGACCCCGGCTTCAGGCTGAAACGAGTCACCAGGCCGGTGGATTCGCGCCCACCTTCCGGGTTGATGTCGCGGATAAAGTCGATCTTTTGCCCGGCGAAATCGGCCAGCAACGGCGCGGTGCCCTTGCGGGCCAGGGCCGAGATCAGATAGGACTTTCCCGACTGGCTGGGGCCGAACACCCCCGCGCACATCGGCCGGCGCACGGCCTGCTCCAGCCGGCGGGCCTGGGCGGTGAGGCGGCGGAATTCCTTGGTCAATCCGGCCTTTTCCTGCCGGACCCGCTCGGCGTGGTCATCCAGCCAGGTCAGGAATTCGGCCCCGACCCGGTCCAGGGTCTGGCAAGCGATGCTGAGAGTGGCGTCGTTGGCGGTCATGATCGAGTTCGCTGACGTGTGGAATCGTTGGCCTTGTGGACGATTGTAGCGCAGCCGGCCGAATCGTTTTTGGGAATAAAGAAGATCGGCTCGCCCAACCAGACAAGCAAGATCGACGATCACACGCCGATCCCTTTCATGCTCGCCACCGCGCCGGATTTGATCGCGCAAAGGCGCGGACCGATCCAGACCGCACGATGAACGGGACGATTGCCTATGCGCCGGCGCCGTCCCAACCAGCGTGCTGGCAGGGTCCATCATTCGCCGACTGCTCGATGAAGGGTGAGCGCGGCGCTTGAAGGCGTTAAGATGACCCAACTCCGGTTTATCGCCGGGTTGTCCATTCGCGCCAATGCCTCAGTTACGAGTTGCCATCCATGAATTGGTCCCACACCGCGCTCACCGAACGACTCGACATTCGTTATCCGATTATCCAGGCTCCCATGGCTGGCGGCCCCGGCACCCCGCGACTCGCGGCAGCGGTTAGCAACGCGGGCGGCCTGGGATCGCTGGCGGGCGGCTGCCTGCAACCCGAATCCTTGCGGCAAGCCATTGCCGAGATGCGCGCCCTCACCGACCGGCCATTTGCCGTCAATCTGGCGTTGAGCAGCGTGGCCCACGGCGATCCCGTCCGCCTTGCCCGCGCCCGCGAACTGCTGGCGCCCTATCGGGCCGAACTGGGGCTGCCGCCGGAACCGCCCGCGCCGCCGGCACCACCGGAATTCGAGCAACTGCTGGATATGGTGATGGAAGAACGGGTGCCGGCGGTCAGCTTTATTTTCGGTGCGCCGGATACCGTATATCTGGATCTGCTGCGGGATGCCGGAATTGTCACTCTCGGTACCGCCACCCACCTGTTGGAAGCGATCGTTCTGGAAGAAAGCGGGGTGGATTTCATCATCGCCCAAGGCGCCGAGGCCGGTGGCCATCGTGGCACCTTTATCGGTCACCCGGAACAGGGGTTGGTCGGCATTCTGACCTTGGTGCCGTTGCTGGCCAAGCACGTCCGGGTTCCCATCATCGCCGCCGGCGGCATCATGGATGGACGCGGCATCGCCGCCACCCGGATACTGGGCGCGGCGGGCGTTCAGATGGGCACCGCCTTCCTGGCCTGTCCGGAAAGCGGCGCTTCCCCCGCCTACAAAGCGCTGCTGAGCGAAGGTAGCGAAATCGCCACTACCCTGAGCCGCGTTTTCACCGGCCGCTCCGGTCGGGTATTGCGCAACCGCTTGGTCAGCGAACTGCATCCATATGAAGCCGAGCTACCCGGTTATCCGCTGCAATCGTTTTTGACCGAGGAGATGCGCCAAGTCGCCGCCGAGCAGGATCTGACCGCTTTCATGGCCTTGTGGGCCGGTCAGGGCTGTCATTTGAGCGAGCAGCGTCCGGCGGCCGAACTGATCGCGGCCTGGGCGGAACAGGCGGCGGCGCTGCTGGGGGGCGAAGAGTCGCCGCGGGAACCGGTTGCGGCGGAACCCGTCGACCGGGAACCTCCGGCGGCCGAGAGTCCCGATCCGGCCTGCTTCATCTAGCGGCGCCGGTTTCTTCCAACAACCGGCGCAGCCTGGCCCAGTCGAACGCCGGTCCCGGATCGGTCTTGCGACCCGGCGCAATGTCGGCATGACCGGCCAGCCGTTCCGGCGTGATGGTCGGGTAGGCCGCGCGCAAGGCAGCGATGAGGGTCGCCAGCACCGGGTACTGGCGTTCGTCGTAGGGCAGATGGTCGGCGCCTTCCAGTTCGATGCCGATGCTGAAATCGTTGCAGCGGCGGCGATAGCGGTAAACCGACTCGCCGGCGTGCCAAGCCCGGTGCTGGAACGGAACGTACTGAACGATCTCACCGTCCCGTCGAACCAGTAGGTGCGCCGACACTCGCAGTCCGGCGATGGCCTGGAAATAAGGATGCGCGGCGGGGTCGAGCCGGTTGGCGAACAAGGCGTCGATCCACGGCCCGCCGAACTGACCGGGCGGTAGGCTGATGCCATGGATCACGATCAGGTCGATCGGCGATCCAACCGGCCGGTCGTCACGGTTGGGCGAGGGCGCCTGTCGCGCCACATCCAGCAATCCGGTGATCGAATCGACCCGCATCGCCGCTTACAGCACCGTTTGGTCGAAATCGTACCTCATGTCGGTGTGCGGCCGTTGCAGGAAATAACCCTGGACGAAATCGATGCCGCAAGACCACAGCGTGGGCAGGCTGCTCGCGTCCTCGACGCCGGTGATGATGGTGGTTACACCCAGTACAGCCAACTCGCGCGTCATTTGCCCAAGTTGTTGCTGGCGTTCCTTGTCGTTCAGCAGATCCTGGGCGAATTTGGGCGCCAGCTTGACATAATCGGCCTTTAGGAGCTGAACGAGCGCCAAGGCGCGTTCGTGGCCGCTGAAGTGGTCGAGCGAAAGACCGCAACCCATCTGCTTGAGTTTTCGCAAAAACGGCAACAGCGCCTGCCGGTTGAGTTCGGCGGTGGTTTCGGCGATCTCGAACACCAGGTTGGCGGCCGGCACCCCGGTTTTTCGCAGGCCGCTGCTCAGCCAATCCGGCAGTTCGTCGTCTTGCAGGATGGTGGGCGAAATATTGATGAACAGAATCGCCGAATGACCGCGCATTTGCCGCTCGCGCAGCATCCGGATGGAGTGGGCGATGACCCAGCGGTCGAGCACCATGCCGATCCGGTGACGCTTGACCAGGCTGAATACGGTTTCCGGCAGCAGCTCCCAACCCTCGTTATTGCGCATCCGCAGCAGCACTTCATAGCGCTCGGTGGTATCGCCGCGCAGGCTGACCACCGGCTGAAACAACAGATTCATTCGCTGCTGCTGCACGGCTTCGCGGATCTCCTCCAGCAAACGGCGCTGTCGGGGGTGATCCGCCTCCTGTTCGGCGCTCTGGCCGTGTTGGACGAGAATCCGCATGTCCTTGCTGTCCCGAGCCATGCCGCAAGCCATGTCGGCCTGCTGGATCAGGATGGCGGCTTCGCGCAGGGCGGGAGTGGCCACGCTAATGCCGATGCTGGTGCGCAGTTGGAAGTTTTCGCTGTTGAAAGGGTAAGCATCGCTTTCCAAAGCCCCCTGCACCGCGTGCGCCGTGGCGAGTAGGGCTTCCTGGCTGGTGAAGCTCAACAGAACCGTGAACACGGCATTGCCGAAACGGGCCGCGATCGGGTCGGCGCCCAGCGCGGTTTGCAGGCGCTTGGCGGCCTGTTCGACGATCTCATCGGCCGCGGCGACATCGTGACTTTCGACGACGCGCAGGTTGTCCAGGGAGATCAGCATAATGGCCACCGGCTGGATGTTGGCTTCGACGGCGACCAGCATCCGTTCCAGATGGGCGAGGAAGTACGGACGATTATACAGGCCGCTGACCGTGTCCCGGTTGCTGAGCTGGCTCAGTTTGCGGTACAGCCCGCGCCGCTGCCGCAGCCGTTTGGCGACGGCCGCGAACAGCAGTTCCGGGTTCAGGGATTTGCCGAGCAGGGCTTCGCCGCTCAGGCTGGTGGCCGACAGTCGCTCGCCGCTATCGGCGCGTTCCGACAGCAGGATCAGCGGGAGCTCGCGCAATTGTTCGTGCTGCTGGATAGCCTGGGCCAGCGTCAGCCCGTCAACTTCTTTTAAGTCGAGATTGAGGATCAACAGGTTGGGCCGAAAGTTGGCGATGGATTGCAGGATCTGCTGCGGTTGGGCGAGCACTTGGGTCACCATGCCGCGGCTGTCCAGCCAACGGGCAATTTCGCGGGCGGCAAGCAGCGCATCGTCGACGATCAGGATACGGTGGTCGGACGCCTTCAGTACGCGTTCGTCCAGGATTTCCAGTAACAGGGCAATATCCACCGGCTTGATGAAGTAGCCGGAGCCGCCGGCTTCCACCGCATCGAGTCGGGCGGCGATGTCGCTGCGATCGGCCAGGAAGAAGAGAGGAGCTTCCGGAGTCAACAATTGCCTTAAGGTCTTGATTTGCTCCAGCGGGGGTTGGTGGTCGGCGACGAAGTCCAGATCGATGATCAGAGCGATTGGCTGTTCGGATTGCGCCAGCAACGCGCGGATTTCGGTCAGATTGGCGCAGCGTCGGACTTGAAAGCCGCCGCGCTGTTCGAACTTGCGAGCCAGATCGTTGGCCGAGTCCGGCGCCACCAGCCATAGCTTTTGGGTCAAAGCCGCGCTCGCCGGCGGCGGCGGCCGTTCGCTCTTGTCCCACCGGGAAAACAGAGGCACGGTGCGGGGTTCGGCCGGTTTTTGCGTGACCGGATCGATCTGGCCGGAAGCGCCCCCAGGGGCGGCTCCCGCGCGGCAGAGCGCGTCCACGACGGCGATCAGGCGCTCGCGCTCGGCTCCCTTGGGCAGGTCGCCTTTATCCAGGCATTCGCCGATCTGTTGTTCGAGCCGTTCGGCGAGCACCATGACCTTGTGATACGCGGGCTGTGGGCGGGCCAAGGCCAGGACATCCTGCGCCGCTCGTAACAACAGTACGAAAAATTCACGGCTCCATTTGATGTAAACGAGTTTTTCGGCGAGATCCTCGATGCGCTTGAGCTTGCCGGCGAGCGGTTCTGGGCGGGAGGGAGTCGGTTCCATGCAATCGTCTCTGCAAGGTCGGAAATACGGATAGTAATAGGTGACTTACATAGGATTTATCTATCCATAGTATCTATAGATGATGGAGCGCGATAGTGTTAAGGCGTTTGAGCGGAAACGCCGGGTTTTTCCCCGATGCGCGCTTCGCCTCCGTCGCCGCGAGGGCTTTGCCCAAAAACCTCGCGCCCGCCTCACCCCGAAGCGCGAGACGGGCGGACGTCCGCGGAGGTTATTGCGCGTCGAGATGATAGGAAACGATGCGCTCGACTTCTTTCTTGGAGCCCATGATCACCGGGCAACGCTGGTGCAGGTGGGTGGGTTGCAGCTCCATGATCCGCTGCGTGCCGGTGGTTGCCAGCCCGCCGGCTTGTTCAACGATCAGGCTCATCGGGTTGGCCTCGTACAGCAGCCGCAGCTTGCCTTCCTGGTTTTTGGCGCGCAGCTTGCGATCGCTCGGATAAAGGAACACGCCGCCGTTGATCAGCACCCGGTGGATATCGGCGATCATCGCGCCGGCCCAGCGCATGTTGAAGTCCTTGCGCCGCGGTCCTTCCCGGCCGGCCAAGCATTCGTCGATGTAACGCCGCACCGGTGGATCCCAAAATCGCATGTAGGCGGCGTTGATGGAAAAATCCTGAGTTTCTTCCGGCAGTTGCATGTTGGGATTGGTCAGGATGAACTCACCGATGCGCTGATCCAGGGTGAAGCCGTTGACGCCGTGGCCGGTGGTGAGCACCATCATGGTGGACGGTCCGAACAGCGCGTACCCGGCGCAAACCTGCCGGACCCCTGGCTGCAGGAAATCTTCCTCGCCCGATTCGCCGGTCGCGCCCTCGGGCCGACGCATGATCGAAAAGATGGTGCCGACCGGGCCGTTGACGTCGGTATTGGTGGAGCCGTCCAACGGGTCGAACACCAGCAGGTATTTGCCGCGCGGGTATTGCGCCGGCAGATGGTAAACGCCGGACATTTCCTCGGAAGCCATGGCGGCCACATGTCCGGCCCATTCGTTGCGGTTGATAAACAGATTGTTGGAAATCACGTCCAGCTTTTTCTGCGTTTCGCCCTGGATATTCTCGGTATCGGCGGCGCCAAGCACGCCGACCAGGCTACCGTAGCGGACCGCGCTGGAAATGGCCTTGCAGGCGATCACGACATCATTGATCAGGGCGGTGAAGTCGCCCGAAACGCCCTTGATGCGCCGCTGTTCTTCGATGAAGTATTCGGTGATGGTGGTGCCGATAGGCATGAGGGTTTTCCTGGGTTGGATAAAGCAGCATGGCGTGAGGGCGGATGGCGCCCGCGCCGGTCGAACTCCGCACCGATTATATCATTTGTCATAAAAATAGTGTGGTTTATGGGGGCCGCGCAAGGCATCGAATTTATTGTCGCGATGCAGCATATTTTGCTATACTTTATCTTAGCTATTTTGCTAAACCGGATTGGGAGGATGTCATGAACGAGGGTTCTGTTGCGTTTGTCGAGCCGTTCAGACCTTGGGTTGCATCCTTGGCCAGGGTCAATCAATCCATGATCGGACAGTTGGAGAAGTGGGTCGGACTCCAGATGGATAGCCTGAGAGCCTATGTCGATCTGGGCGTCGCCCAAGCCAAGGTGGCGATGAAGGTGATCGATCCGCATAGCCTGAACGAATTCGCCGACAGCCAGTTCGCGGTGGCGAGCTTCGTGGGTCACCGCGTCGTGGACGATGGCCGCATGCTGGCCGAATGGGGTACGGACTGCTGTAACCAGACCAACCGTCTCGCCCGGCAGAACATGTTGAGCGTACTGTTCAAGGATTGATCGTCGCCACAATTGGGTTCCTTGCCAAAGCGCCGCTTCGAAGCGGCGCTTTTCGTTGCGAAAATCACGACCCTCTCCACAACCACGATAGAAAACCCGGCGGAGCATGAGTCACGGCGACGCTAGCCAGCATACGGCATCGACCACGCGCGGCACGGGTCGAACCCAGCGCCGCCGCGATTGCGAGGATCGGCCAGCATCCAAAACCCACGCGGCACGAACAACGTCGGGCTCGGAATCGCCGTGGTCGCAGAAGATGGAAGATGCTTGAGGGCAAGATACAGAGCGCGAGCCCTCCACGACCGACTGGCGGGTAGACTATAGTTTGGCAAACTGCTTGTGCTGGCTATTCCCGCGAGGTGTGCGTATGTCCATGCATGTGTGTAACGGCGCGATGCTGAAGTGTTCTTTTGGCGTGGCGCCCAGCGTTCTTACCGTCCTGCCGATCAACCGGACCCTGACCAGCAACATGCCGGCGGCCAACATCATGGATCATATTCCGATGGTCAACATCATGCCGTTCGGGATGTGCATCACTCCCACCAATCCGGCGGTGGCGTCGGCCACGGCGGCAGCGATGGGGGTGTTGACCCCGATGCCCTGCGTGCCGGTCACGCCGGCGCCGTGGGTGGTGGGATCGCCGACCGTGCTGCTGGGCAACATGCCGGCGCTCAACAATACCTCCACCCTGATGTGTACCTGGACGGGCGTGATCACGGTGCTCCAACCGGGGCAGTTCACCGAGATGATTCCCTGAGGCGCGTCACTTTCCGGCTGGCCGGACGCGCCGGGTGGGGATTGCGCTCCACGGATCGTCCGGCCAGGGATGCTTGGGGTAACGGCCTTTCAGTTCCTTCCTGACTTCGACGTAGGTCCGTTCCCAGAAACCGCGCAGATCCTGGGTGACCTGGATCGGTCGCTGGGCCGGCGACAGCAGATGCAAGGTTACCGGAATCCGCCCGCCCGCGATGCAAGGAGTGTCGGCCAGCCCGAACAACTCCTGCAATTTGACCGCCAGCACCGGCGGTTCGCCCAGTGGGTAGCGCAGGCGAATGCGCGAGCCGCTCGGGACCGGCAGATGCGTGGGCGCCAGTTCGTCCAGCCGCGCCCGCGACCGACCGTCCAGCAGATTGTGAAGCGCCCCCGTCAGATCCAGCCGCCGGAGGTGCTCGCGCCGGCTAATGCCGTTCAGCCAGGGTGGCAGCCAATTTTCGAGATGCGCCATCAGCCAGTCGTCGGACACGTCCGGCCAGCCCTCGTCGGTCAGCCAGTGCCGCAACGACAGCACGCGCGCCTGCCATTCGCGCAGTTCGCGAGTCCACGGCAGGCTATCGGAACCCAGTTGCCGGACACCGGCCAGCATCGCCTGACACAGTTGTTCGGGATCGGCGTCCGCCAGTGGGGTACTGTCGAGCGCCAGCACGCCCAGTCGCCGTTCCTGGCGAGCCATGACCGCCGTCTGTCGTTCGTCCCAGATCACTGCCGTGACGGTGCGCAGCCGGTCGGCGAGATGCGCTTCCAGATCGGCCGAATCGACCGGCGCGGCCAGCCAGATCCGGCCTTCGCTGGTACCGGCGTCCAGGTGCGCCGCCACCAGCCAGTCGCGACCCGCCAGCGGTTCCCCGGCGGCCAGCCGCGCCCCGCGTCCGTTGGCCATCCGGTAGCGATCCGTCGCGCCCTCCCGGCGCCGCGCCACCCGGTCGGGGTAGGCGAAGGCCAGCAGTAGCCCGGCGGTCGCGCCGTCTCCTGGATCGAGAGCGGGGCGGACCTTCGTGTCCGTTCTTGCTGGGTTGTCCGCCGGCCGCAACAGCGCCCGCCAGCGTCGCGCCGCCTGCTCGATGCGGGCGCAAGCCGCCGGATCGGCCTGCCAGCGTCGCGCGCCGTTGCGACCGTCGCGGCGAAAATCCCGCAGGGCGTCCAGACGGGCAGCGAGATCGCCGCCAAAGGGATGTTCGCCGCGCAAGGGATCGCGCTCCTCCAGCAGGGCGGTCAGATCGGCGGCCAGATCGACCAGGCCGAGCGCCGCGCCGCGCCGCAGCAGATAGGCCAACCGCGGATGGACTGGCAGTTCCACCAGGGCCTGTCCGGTCGCGGTGATGCGGTCGCGTTCGTCCAACGCACCCAGTTCGCGCAACAGCTCGCGCCCCTGGGCCAGTGCGCCCGGCGGCGGCGGATCGAGCCAGGCCAGCGCCGCAACCTGGGTCACGCCCCATTGCGCCAGTTCCAGGGCCAACGGGGCTAGATCGGCTTCCAGAATTTCCGGGATGCGCCGAGGTCGGAGCCGACTTTGAGCGGCTTCGCTCCACAACCGGTAACAGGCTCCCGGTCCCAGCCGTCCGGCCCGGCCGGCGCGCTGTTCGGCGGCGTCGGCCGACACCCGCACCGATTCCAGGCGGCTCAGGCCGCTGCGTGGATCGAAACGTGGGATGCGGGTCCAGCCGGCATCCACCACCACGCTGACGCCCTCGATGGTCAGGCTGGTTTCGGCAATGGGCGTGGCGAGCACGATCTTGCGCCGACCGTCGGGGTCGGGCTGGATGGCGCGCTGCTGTGCTTCTCCCGGCAGGTCGCCGTACAGCGGCGTCAACGCCAGACCGGCGCAGGCCGGCTCCGCTTGCAATCCGCGCAAAATTCGCCGGATTTCACCGCTGCCCGGCAGGAATACCAGCAGGTCGCCGCGCTCCTGGTTCAGCGCGTTCAGCACGGCGCGGACGACGACATTCAGATCCAGGCCATCGGGATCTCGTGGCAGATAATGCCGGCTTACGGGATGGGCGCGGCCTTCGCTGGTCACGATGGGCGCGTCGCCCAGCAGCCGGGCGACCGCAGCACCGTCCAGGGTGGCCGACATGACCAGCAACCGCAGGTCCGGGCGTAGCCCGCGCTGGCTGTCCAGGCACAACGCCAGCGCCAGATCGGCGTGCAGGCCGCGCTCGTGGAATTCGTCGAAGATCACCAGCCCTACGCCGTCCAGCGCCGGATCGCGTTGTAGGCGACGAGTCAGGATGCCCTCGGTCAGTACCTCGATACGGGTTTGGCGCGAGACTCGATGGTCGAAGCGGATGCGGTAACCAACAGTGTGGCCGACCGGCTCGCCCAGTTGCGCGGCCATGCGCGCCGCCGCCGCTCGCGCCGCCAGCCGCCGCGGTTCCAGCAACAGGATGGCGCGGTTCTCCAGCCAGGGTTCATCGAGCAGCGCCAGCGGTACCCGGGTGGTCTTGCCGGCGCCCGGCGGGGCTTGCAGCACCAGGGCGGTGGCATCGCGCAGCGCGGCGCGGATCGTCGGTAGCGCCGGCTCGATGGGCAGCGCCGCGGATTCGGCGTCAGGTGAAAACATGGCCGCGAAGCGGTTCAGCGAAGGTGGTGGAGGCCGTCCCGGCACTATTTTCCGCGATCGCCTCGACGTGCATTTGTGCGCTGCCTTGACTATTGTTTTATCAGAAATATTGTGGTTTGGGTCGGCTGTGCGCGCGAGCGCCATCCCCACCCCATCATAACGCCAGCCACCACCCGAGGAAATTTACGGATGAGCATTGTGACCGATCTGCTGGCCAAGCCCGGTGTCGTCGCCGCCGGCGAATACGCTTACCGGGGCGACCGGTTTTCCTACCGCGGCGCTCTCACCGAAGAATATGCCCGCATGGCGTCGATCATGTGCCGCGCCACCACCATGGGCGTGAATATGGAGGGCAGGATGCTCGAAGTCTTCCAGCCACGCAGCGGACTGCAACCGCCGCGTGGCTGGGTAGTGCATGGTCCCGACTATACCGTGTGCGTCATGGCCAATGTATTTTGCATGCTTGACAACGCACAGGGTTCGATCAACGACATCGTTGGATTCATGCGCCAGACCATGGCCAAGGCCCCCTCCGGTCTGATCTGAACCCGCCCGGTAAGTCCACCGAAGTAATTAAGGAGAAGTGACCGATGGCAACACTCGACCAACTGATGCGATTGCCAGGGGCGATGGCTGCTTTCGAATTCCGGGGTAGCGGCGAACTGCTGGACCAGCGCATCGCCTACCCCGAACGCATCAACGAAACCACGCTCGACCTGCTGGCCCATATGTGCGCGGCCAATCTGAGTATTGCCACCATGCAGGCGCGTGGCTGGGAGAAGATGACCAGCATGAAGGGGTTCTATCCGATCCAGGAATTCACCCTGGTCGGCTTCGACTGGTCGGTGGTGGTCAGTGGCCTCCACCGGGAGCAATTCAAGGGCGAGGGCAAGACCCACTTGCCGCCGTTCATGGGGGTGGTGTTGGGCAACGAAAAGGCCGACTATGAAGCGGCGTTTGCGATCTTGGAAGAACAGGAACCGGCTCCATGAGCATGATCCGGCGTATTCTGGCTTTGGATGGAGTCAACGTGGTCTGCCATTTCCGTGACGACGGCTATCTACTCGAAGGCTACGGTTTGATGGGACGCGACGACATGGCGCGACTGGCGCAGTTCGCGCACGATTATCGGCGCATGATCCAGGGCAATGCCGATCAGCTTGCGATGTTCACCGGCATGCGTGGTTGGACCCCACCGCGTGGCTGGATTGCCCGGGGCGCGGCGCAGTCGGTTTGTGGTGTCGGCAACCTGGTTTGCATCGTGGAAGGCGCCGACGCGCCCCTGAACGAAATCCTGCTGGAGTTGGGAGAAATTTCGCACTGGTAAGCTTGGAATTATTAGAGACCTCCCCTTTCTAAATGGCGAAGAAGCCAGCAGTCGATGCTTGTTGTTTTGTATCGTTTGGGCGTGGCTATCTTGATACTTTGTTGGTATGATGATACGACACAATATGCTACTTCAATGCATTGGGGCAGTCGTTTCCATGTCCAAGCGAACCGTATTTCCTGTATGGCTTTGCCTGTTGTTGGGTGCCTGTGCGTTCAATACATGGCCGGTGGTGGCGCAGGTGGTCGATGGCCACGCTCTCGAAATCCAGGGCGCCAGCGGCGGCGCGGCTGGGGCGACCATGCAGCCGGTGGTGGCCAGCCTGCATACCGACCAGAACGCCGAGATCACCGCCGACGAGGCCGAGCCGCCACCGGCCGACACGCAAGCACCGACGGCGGACCCGATGGTGGGGCCACCGCCGCTGCCGCCTTGTCCGACCGACAATAACGGGGGGTTGGGGGAACGGATCGCCGCCCGCATCTGCCAGCAGGTGCGAATCGAACCGCCGCCGCCCAGCCTGCGGGTCGACAAGCTAACGCTGCACTCGCTGGAGTACCTGATTCCCTTCTACGCCGGGCGCGACTATCGAGCCGCCTGGCTCGACGCCGGCGGCAAGCCGTTGCCGGCGGCGGATAGCCTGTTGCGGACCCTGGGTCAGGCCGAACAAGAAGGATTGCGATCCGCCGACTATCCCCACGCCCGCTTGCGCAAGCTGTACGAAGCGCTCCAGCGAGATACCGCCGCGCCGACCGCCGGCCAGTTGGCCGATTTCGATTTGCTGTTCACCGACACGTTCCTGACCTACGGTTCCCATCTGCTGTCCGGCCGGCTGCCACCCCGCAAGATCGATCCCGAGTGGACAATCAAGCCGCGTTCCCGCGATTTGGCCGAGGTGTTGGAGCGGGCGCTGGCCGACGACACCGTGGCCAAATCGCTGCAAGCGCTGTCGCCACAGGGCCGGGGCTACGTCGAATTGCGGGAGATGTTGCGGCGCTATCGGACAGTCGAACAGGCGGGCGGCTGGCCCCTCGTCGGCTCCGCCAAAGGGGTACAGGGCTCGCAGACGGGGCGGTTGCGGGCCCGCTTGCAGGCTAGCGGCGATTTGCCGGCCGGACAGGAGCAATCCGGTAAGAACGGCGACGCCTACGATAAACCAGTCGCCGAGGCGCTGCGCCGCTTCCAGAAGCGACACGGGTTGAAGGAAACCGGAGTCGTCAATGCCGCCACGCTGGCTGCCTTGAACGTGCCGGTGTCGGAGCGGATGCGCCAAGTGGAGCTGAACATGGAGCGCTGGCGCTGGCTGCCGGACGATTTCGGGCCACGCTACATCCTCGTCAACATCCCCAGCTTTAAGATGGGCGTGTTCGAGAGTGGCAAGCAGGTGATGGAAGCGAACGTGGTGGTAGGTCGCCAAGAGCGGCAAACGCCCACCTTCACCGCCAACATGGCCTACCTGGTGTTGAGTCCGAAGTGGTACGTGCCGCGCTCCATCGCGGTGAAGGACAAGCTGCCGCAGCTCAAGCGCAATCCCTATGCGCTCAAAAAGCAGAAAATTCGAATCTTCAACAGCACCGGCCAGGAAATCGATCCAGGTTCGATCAACTGGAGCGCGGTCAGCGCCAACAGCTTCCGTTATCAGTTGCGCCAGGACGCCGGGCCTCGCAACGCGCTGGGCGGGATCAAGTTCATGTTCCCGAATCCCTACAGTATCTACCTGCACGACACGCCATCGCGGGAGCTGTTCAGTCGCAACCAGCGGACTTACAGCTCTGGCTGCATCCGTATCTCCAATCCAGTGGAACTGGCCGATTACCTGCTCAAACACGACCCGAAGTGGAATAAGGATACGATCAAGACCGCCGCCGCCAGCGGCAAGCAGCGGGTTGTCCGTTTGCCGGAGGAAGTGCCGGTGTACCTGCTGTACTGGACAGCTTGGGTCGATGAGGAGGGCCTGCTCAATTTCCGCGACGACATTTATCAGCGCGACAAACCCATGGTCCGGGCTCTTTACCAGAAAGGAGAGGTTCGGGGCGGCGATGCCTAAAGCGTTTTTCCGCGGCAAACGCTATCCCCCGACCGCAGCGGTCGGGGGATTTTCGTTGGATCGGGGAGAGTTTCTTGACGATGCGCGTGGCGCTGGGCATCCAATACGATGGAACCGGTTTTCGTGGCTGGCAGGCCCAGCCGGTGGGAGTGCGAACCGTGCAGGCCAGCCTGGAGCAGGCGCTGGCCAGGGTTGCCGATCACTCGGTCGGTTTGACCTGTGCCGGTCGCACCGACGCCGGCGTTCACGCGGTGGGCCAAGTGGCGCATTTCGACACCGAGTCGGTTCGATCGACGCGGGCTTGGGTGCGAGGCGGCAACGCCCACTTGCCGTCGGATATCAGCCTGAGCTGGGCTTGCGAGGTGCCGGACGATTTTCATGCCCGCTTCTCGGCCTCGGCCCGCCGCTACCGCTACCTGATCCATAACCACCCACAGCGTTCGGCCTTGTGGCGCGCGCGCGCGGCTTGGCGCTACCGGCCTCTGGATGCCGATCGGATGCATGTGGCCGGTCAGGCGCTGGTGGGCGAGCACGACTTCAACGCGTTCCGCGCCGCTGAGTGCCAAGCCCGCCACCCCGTCCGGGAAATTCTGGAACTGGCCGTATGGCGACGAGGCGATGGGGTGTTGCTGGAGATCGAGGCCAACGCCTTTCTGCACCACATGGTGCGAAACATCGTCGGCGTGCTGCTGGCGATCGGGGCCGGCGACCGGCCGGTCGAATGGGCCGCCGAGGTGCTGGAAGGCCGTGATCGCGCCCGGGCCGGCGTGACCGCGCCGGCCGAAGGTCTCTATCTGCTGGCGGTGCGTTATCCCCAGCGATTCGGCTTGCCGACGGCTCCTAACAGCAACCCGCTTATTGGCGAGTAAGCGGAACGCCCACATCCCACGGCCAGTTGGCGTCCCGGTTGGACATCCATGCCCGGCGGTCGCGGCAGAAGAGCGCCTTCATCATCGCCACCCACGAGATCAACGAACGCATCCTCGGCGACAAACCGGTCGTCGATGCCCACAAGAAAGACCAACGGATAGGTCGAGCACGGCTTCCGCTTCCTCAAGAGATCCCTTGTTCATGGCGTCCACCCTGTTCCTCAAGTCGCCCAAGCCATCATGGCCCTGATGGCCGTCATGATGCCGTGCCTGATGGTCTACGCCGCCCTCGAACACCGCATCCGGCCAGGCCTGGCGGAACACCGGCGAACATTCCCCGACCAGAAAGGCCATCCCGCGGAATCCCCCGCCGCACGCTGGAGGTTCCTCCAGGTCTTCACCGGCATCCATGTCCTTCTGGTCGGCCAGATCACCGAGGTGGCGCTGAACCTCAATACCCACCACCGAACCTTGCTCGCCATCCTCGGCGAACCCTATGTCGATTTATATGCCAATTCGGAATAGGGGGCGCGGAATGTCGGCCGTTACCTTGTGTGGCCGAAATAGGCGCGGAACAGATCGAATTCCACATCGCAGCCCGCTTCGGCGAAACCGGCGTCGCGAATGGCCTGGACGATGGTGTCCGGGGGGACGCAATGTTCGATGGTGTCCCAGTAATAACGCATCAAGGTCTGCATCTCCCGCTGGCCGCTAGTCAACCGGCCAAGCAGCGGAATCATCCGGCCGAGATAGAATTTGAGCGCGGCGCGCTTCAACGGCGCGCTAGGCCGGGCGATTTCCAGGATGAGCAGCACCCCACCCGGTTTCAACACACGTCGAAATTCGCGAAAGGTAGCGTTGAGATCGGCGACGTGACGCAATGCATAGCCCATGCTGACAAAGTCAAAACGCTCATCGGCGACCGGCAGTTGCTCCATTTGCCCCTGGATCAGCGGGATATCGAGCAGGCGACGCACTTCGTCCAGCATCCCCGCGCTGACGTCCAGTCCGACCACCGCCCGCCGGTCCTGGGTAATCGCCAGGGCCTGCCGGGCCACCAGTCCGGTGCCGATGGCGACGTCGAGCACGCTCATGCCGGGCCGCAAACCGGCGCGGACCAGCGCGTGGCGGCGATACCAACTGCCCGATCCCCACGACAGCAAGCGGTTGACCCGATCGTAATAGCCGGCGGTACGGTCGAACAGCCCGCGCACGAAAGCAGGACGCTGGGCCAAATCCGGATAGTACTCGGGTAGCACCGGGTGCGGTTTCAACGGTCGATCGAGTTTCACAAGGCATCGTCCTGGAGCGGGTTTACGGGGGCGGGGCCGACCGCCAGTCCCTCGATTTCGATCAGCAGTTCCCGACGGCAAATGTCGGCGCGCAGAAACAGCATCGGCGGGTCGGCGTCGAGCGCCTGGACGATCCGTTGCCGCAACGGCGCCGGGTCGAGGTTCGGCCGGCAATAGATTTTCAACAGCGCCGGGCGCAGCGGCTCCGGCGTCAGGCGGTTGGCCTGGGCGAGCAGCGCTTGCAGATTGAGTAGCGTCTCTTCCAGTTGCGCCATCGGGTCGAGATGCCGGCTGGCATGGCCGACGATGCTGGCCGTGCCGGAAATATAGAGATGGTGGCGCCGCTCTCCCCAGGCTTTCAGCACGGCGCGCGAGAACGAAGGGCTGCGTGGCCCGTACTGGCGCGGGTAGCGAAAGGCGCTGGTTTGTCGCGGATTTTCAATCTGGATTCCCGCTATCCGGCTGGCCAGCGCGTAAAGCCGCAATCCCGGCTCGTCGGCGCCGATGGCGCAAGCGGCCGGCAGGTGCGTCTCGAATTCCGTCAGCTCCGCCACCAGAGCCTGATGCCGGCCGGCGCAAAACGCACGGTAACGTTCCAGACCGCCACATTCCTGGTTGATTGCGGGAAAATAATTCCAGACCCGCAGCAGATGCGGGTAGCCCAGTTCGCGCGCCGCCGCAAACAGCCGCCGGTAGGCCATGGCGGTCAGGGGCTGCAAGGCATCGGGAGCGTACTCGTCCAGGCGGTGCTGGAGAAAAAGAACGGTATCGTTGCCAGCGTGGCTTACGCCGTGAGTGACCCCGGTACGCACCGGCCGAGCGCTGAGCCAAATCTCGGCGGTCTCGGTGCCACCCAGTTCGAGCAGGGGGATAGCGCCGGTGCGCGGATCTCGCTCCGGGACAGGTGGCTCCCCAAACCGGATCAGCGCCAGTAAGCGTTCGTCGTCTAGCGAGTGGGCGGCTTGAGTTGCGTCGCGATAGACAACCTGGAAAGGGAACATGCGTATCGTTCTTGCAAGCGCTCTAAAATAAAGGGTTTATCACCGTTCGGGTTTATCGCTGTTCATGAACGCGAGAGGTCGTGTCGAGCTTGAGCCGTTCGGGTTTGGGGAGTCCTGCGCTCAGGCGGTCGACGAGGCCGGGCGATAAGAAGTTTTTCGGATAAGCCATGGTATAGTTTATGCTCGAATTCGCAAGCTTCGGTAGCGCGGTTGCGCCCCCATCCCCCATCCTGACGAGGTCGCCCATGGATGTTCTCTCGCCGTTCGAGTTGGAGGTGGCTCGGCTGTTGGTCGAGACTCTGCACTTGGAAGATATCAGTCCGGAACAAATCGTTCCGGAAGAACCGCTGTTCGGCGACGGTCTCGGCCTGGATTCCATCGATGCCTTGGAGCTGGCGCTGGCGATTTCGAAAGCCTACGGTTTTCAATTGCGTTCCGACGACAAGGAAAACCGGCGCGTGTTCGCCTCGCTGCGCGCCCTGAGCGCGCATATCGCGCAATACCGCGCCCGTTAGGAATCGACCGCCGCAAGGAACGCTGTTTCCGGGTCCGTCGGCCCGGACCGATGGGCAAGTCAAATCATCCGACTGTTGCTGATCTGATCGGTACCGATGAGTCGATTTGCGTGGAGTACCGCCTGGGTCATGAGCGCGTTTGGCCTGACCCTGGCCTTGGTGGACGCCAGTCTGGGCCGAACCTGGCTGTTGACCGGGCTGGCGGGTTTCTACATCGTGCTGCTGGCGGTCGGCGCGTTGGTGCCGTGCCTGGATTTCTACCTGCGGGCGGTGTGTCGCGGTCCGGCCGACCAACCCTGGGTGGCATTGACCTTCGACGATGGCCCCGATCCCGCCGTCACCCCCTTGCTGCTCGAACTGCTACGACGCGAACGAATCCGCGCCGTGTTTTTCTACGTGGGCGAGGCGGCCCGACTATATCCGGCCCTGGTGGCGCAAGCCGCCGCCGACGGTCATCTGATCGGTA
>JARSSH010000052.1 GCA_029624815.1 Candidatus Competibacter sp. | reverse complement strand
CCTATGATCGTGTGAGCATCACTCACGCTAAAGTCGGTCATCGCCAGGCAACCTACACCCGAAACCCCCACTGTAACAACGTGGGGGTTTTTTATGTCGTTCTCTCAGATAGGCGGTTGTGTGTTGTCTTGGCCGAACTCCGGTAACGACTGTTCGTATTCGGCGATCACCTGTGCGCCCAGCAGGATAATGATGCTAATGGCATACATGGTCATGAGCACGATAATCGCACCCGCTAGTGAGCCGTAGATCATGTTGACCTTCGAAAGATTGGCGAAATACCACACCAGACCGTAGCGGACACCTTCCCACAACAGTGCGGCGGCGATGCCTCCGATAAGGGCATGTCGCCACGGCAGGCGGCCGGCCGGCATTAGCATATAGATCGAAGTGAGCACGCCGACTTGACTGCAAAAACCGAGTCCATAGAGCAATGTCACGGTCAGATCGCCTAGCGACCAGTGCCAGCCCAACAGTTGGATTTCACCGGTCGCCAGGGTTTGCAGTGCGCCATTCAGTAAAGTCGCGGCCAACAGACCAAACCCCAATAGGACAACGTACAAGTAAGGAAGCAACAACGAAATCAAGGTGTGTCGGATGTGTAGCGCGCGTCGGTGAGCAAAAATCGCCGCCATCGCGTTTTCCAGCATGCCAAAGGCCGCCGCGCTGAAAAAAAACAAGGTGCCGGCCATGATCCAGCCTAACGCCCGCCTTTGATCGAGAAATTGTCCGACTTGGCCAAGGATAAGGTCCGATTCGCCGGGCACGATCTGCTCCAGAAAGCGGTTCAGGGTAGCGAGCAGCCAGGTTTTCTCCAACACATTGGATAGAGCGACCAATAACAGGATAATCAGCGGAATCAGCGATAGTAGCGCGTGATAAGCGACGGCACTGGCCAGCAAGGTTCCTCGATTGGCCTGAAAATGGCGCAATACTCTTGCGAGAAACGCGAGAGGGTGGCGAAGAATGGTGCGAGCAGGATGTGAAGAGTGCATGGGTGGCTGAGCCAGGTTCAGTGGGAGGCGAGATATTCCAGCAAGAGCTGGAT
The DNA here is from genome assembly GCA_029624815.1 of Candidatus Competibacter sp. Lineage (GTDB taxonomy): Bacteria > Pseudomonadota > Gammaproteobacteria > Competibacterales > Competibacteraceae > Competibacter. Next base: position 56,511 of record JARSSH010000052.1, on the reverse strand, counting down.
TTCCACTGCATATTGGTAGTGCAATTCCGGGTCGGTGGCTAACTCGGGATCGCGAGAACCCGCCAAAATAGCCTGCAATTTCGCGATCAACAACCTGCCGGCGGACGGAACATTGGGGCTGGCCGCAATCTGTTCCAGTTTGGTGGCGAGCGCGCTGGCGTCGCCGGCTTGAATGGCCTGGCCAACCTGAGCGCACAAGCGGGTGCCGGGGTTGGTGTTCTCGCCGCCCGCTCGCCGGTATGCAAGATACTTCTGGATAGCTTGCCGCCGCGCCTGGTCGGCCACACTGGGGTTTTGAACCGCCTGACCAAAGTCGCGCAAACCGCGACGGATCGCCCAGTTGCGGGCTGTGGGACTTTCAGGCAGATTGCATTCGCTGGCGCGGTATAGCTCCTGACGGGCTTCGTCGTGCCGCCGCAACTGGATCAGCACGTTCGCCAGTTTGTTGCGGCTGGCTTCCTCGCTGTGGCCGTCTCCCAACTCCCGGTAAAGTTCCGCCATCCGGCGATAGGATAGGGCTGCTGGTTCAAGTTGGTTGAGCACTTGATGCAAGTGGCCCAGTTCGCCCAGCGTTTCGGCAACCCCACTCCGGTTGCGCTGTTGCTCGTACAGGTAAAGAGCTTGTTGGCAGGCATGAAGCGCCGGTTCGATCTCGCGACTCATTTTCCGGGCTAAGCCGAGTTGCCGCCAAGCCTGTGCCGCGCCATCCGGCTCGCCCAGCGCTTCGAATGTCCGCCGGGCGGTGTCGTACAGCTTCGCGGCTTCGCCGTAGCGCCCCTGTCGTTGGCGCACCAGGCCAAGCTGCATATTATTGGTTGCGAATGTTCCATTGTTGGGGTTGGGTCCAGCGTGCGCCAGCGCGGCCTCGTAGGCGTCGGCGGCTTCCTGCAAGCGTCGTAAATAGGTTAGGCAGTCGCCGTTTTCGGCGTCGGCGACCGCGGCCATGCGGCCGGCGTTATCGTTGCCGGCCTCGGCCAGCGTCTGAAATAGTTGGCGGGCGGCGGTCAGCTCCCGCGAGGCGGGTTCGGCGGCCTCGGCCAGCTTTAGCAGCTTGCCCAGTTGGAAATGCGCGCGGGCCAAATCGTAGGTGGCGCCGGGGTAGGCGTCGGCGCCAGCATCCTGGCAGAGACTCAGCATCCGCCGCGCCGCTTGCAGGGCATCTTCCAGCGCTCCATCGTTGCGCAGCCGCTCGACGTTCAGCCGCTCGGTTTCGAAGCGGGCCCGACTCCAGCCAAGCAGTGCCTGACCGGCCCGTTCGCGGGCGGCCACGACTTCGGCCAGTGCGATAGGGAAGCCAAGATCGGCCAGCATGTGCTCCAGTTGAGCGGCGATCTGTGCGACCCGCTCGTGAGCGGCGTGCTGGGTGTGATCGCGCAGCAGGGCGAGTAAATTGGGCAGTTCCAGTCGCAGCAAGCGGGTCGCGCGGGCATTGTCTTTGAAGTATTGTTGATAGAGAACCGCTAGCAACCGCTCCATGCCAGCGCGCCAGCGCGCCTGCCAAGTCAAACGTTTGTTCGGATCCAACTGACTGCTCAGATAGTGGGTCAGCGCGGGATCGAAGCGCAGGTGGCCGTAACCCTGGTCTTCGGCTAGACCCAGATCGGTGATCCGTGTGCAGAAGGCGTCGGTGGCCAGCGTATCGAACCCCAAGGCATGCCCCAGGGCGATGCGATTGATGCCTTCCCTGCAAAACGCGAGAACCGTCAGTTGTTCCCGATTTTGGCTGGAAAGCCGACGCAAGGTGAGTTCCATGCTCAGGTAGAGCGGCCATTGTGGGTCGTCGCTGTGAAGGCGCAACAATTCAGCCCGCAGCGGACGCAGCAGCTTGAGAGCGGCGCCCACGCCCAGCACACCGATTTCATGGGCTAGGCGGCGTAGGGCGCCCGGATGTCCTCCGGCCAGTGTGGCGACGTCGCGCAGCTGCCGAAAACTCTCGCCGCTGTCAGTGTTCGGCGGTATTTCCCGTGCTTCGATCAGCGTCTGGCCGATCAGGGTGATGGCGTCGCTTTCACTCAGCGGGCTCAATACCGTTTCCGTCCAGGGTTGGGCGAAGGAGGGTGGCCCGATCCGGCCAAGCCCCAATAGGCGAAGCTCGGACCAATCGTCCAGCAATTGTTTCCAGAATTGATCAAGCGCTTCATCCTGCTCCGAGGGCCATTGCTCCAATTGGTCGAGCACGATCAGAACAGGCTCCGTGCGCAACGTTTGCCGGAGGTGATCCAGTGCTTGCCACTGAGTTGGGTAACGGGTGACCGACCAGTGCTTGCCTTCGGAAAGCAATTGTCGGCCCAAGGCTTCCAGTAGCGTGCGGGTGTCGTCGGCATCGTTGGCGCGGATGTAAGCGACATGGCGATAGCGACCGCAGCGCGCTTGCCATCTGGCCAAGGCCACTGCGGCGGCGGTCTTGCCGCTGCCGCCGGACCCGCGCAGGAAGACGCTGGTGTGGTTTTCAAACAGCCGTTCCAGAATCAACAGATCTTGCCCGCGCCCGATGCAGCCAACCGGGGAAGGATCGGGCAACGATTCCGGTGGGCCGAGCCTGGGTCGGTCGAGCAGCCGACGCCAGAGATCCAACGGAGGGCGCAAGGCGAGCCGCGGGTCGTGCTGGCCCAGGTAAAGGATACAGGTCGGCCAGTCCTGCAAGTAAACTCCGCCGCCACCCAAACCGGCGGTGCGATAGCTGTCGCTGGCCAGTTGACGGTGACCGGCGAATAGGGCTTGGCTAATACGGGAACCCCGGAGTAATTCCTTGTAGAACGCCGCCCAGAACCGGCGCAGGGTTTCCGTCGGCGTACTGGAATGCACGGTGATTGTGGCCGCGATGCCCGCCGCCAACAGGGTGGAGGCTAGCCCGGATACGGCAGCGGCGCCATCTCTGGAACAGGCCAGAACGACCAGGCGGATGCGGTAAGTAGCCAGCAGTGACGCCAGCGCCGCAGCCGGGACGAAGTGAATATCGCGGCAGAGCGGCGCATGCAGGTCATAACTGGCCTCGAATCCGAACACGGCGCTATCCTGATCGGGGTCATGGCGGAGATAGCCGCTTAGATGCAGGGCGGTGAAGGGTCGCCCGGCGGACCAGGCGTCATTCAGCCGCTTTTCCAGTGTTGCGAGCGTCGGCGGGTTGAGCAGTTGCATCTCCATCAAGCCGCCCAGATTCTCAAGTGCTTCCAGCAGCGGCAGGGAATGGCAGCGGTAATCGGGGTGGCCGGTTGGTTCCATGTCGGGGCGCGGGCTGATCGCCAGGACGCGCAGGGGCGGGGGATCCGGTGAAAAGAGATCGCCGCCGCCGGAGAGTCGGCGCTGGAACTGGACCGGTTGTTTGCCTTGGAGCAAAAAGCCGGTTTCATCGTGCAGCAGTTCCCAAGGCAGGTCGAGCACCGTCGCGGCGGTTGCCGGGACGGCATCGGCCCGTATCACCAGGCGGCGGTCGTGGGCGTCCGGATCGGCGCGCCAAGCGGTCGTCAAGTCCCGCAAGCCCGGCGCGCCGAGGGTGGTTTGGTAGAGGGCGTGGCCCCAGGACGCCAAGAAGGTGTCGGTGCGGCGGGCAAACTGGCGAACGGTATCGGTTGGCCAGCAGAGGTGCTCTTGCAGATACCAATGCAGAATCCGCGGGTCGGGCGGCCGGGGTAACGAATCGATAGCCGCGTTGACGGTGACCGGGGCCCGCAGGGGGTGATGACTGAGCCTTGCGGTGAGCAGCCAGCCATCGGGAGCCGTCGGATCGGCTTGACTGAAAAGGAGTTCCAGTTCCGCCAGCGGCGGGCGATTGCGGTCGGTGGTGGTTTCGCCGGGAAGCGGCACGCCCAACGCCGTCAGCAAGCCCGGCAACACCACGCCCAACCCCTCGGTGGACAATTGAATCGGAGCGGTCTGCGGCGGTGGGGTAAACCAGTGATTGATGACGGCGAGGTCGACGCCCGGCAGCAATAGGGGAATGACCCGATAGGTACTGGCCCGTCGCCGTTCCGTTTTCTGCGCGATCTCGATCTCCCGGCGCAGCCAGGCCGGGTCGCCGGTGTTGAGGCCGAGCACCACGATGACTTGGCGGGCCTGTTCGATGGCCCAGCGAACCTCGGGCGCCAGCCGTTCACCGCCGCGCAGGCCGCGGGCGTCGTGCCAGACGCTTAAGCGGTAGGTTTCCAGAGCCAGGCCCAGATCCTGAGCAAAGGCGGCATCGGCATGGGCATGGGAGATAAAGATGGAAGCAGTAGCCATCGTGCGACTCCGCAAAGGTGTCGGATCAACTGGGGATGTTAGCGCAAAAATACCTGGAGGGACGCTTGAAAAGAGCAGGTTTGACCCCATCTTGACGGTAAGAGCAAGGGGCGTTCGATAAAACGCCGAAACCCCAAGATAGAGGAGGCATAACCATGGCTCTGATGCGCTATGAACCTTTCAATGTGTTGAACCAGTTGCAGCGGGAAGTAAACCGCCTGCTGGATAGCGGTCGCTTCGGCGACGAAGAGGCGGGCAATATTTTGGCCGACTGGGCGCCGGCGGTGGACATCAAGGAAGAGCCGAACCAGTTCGTCATCCACGCTGATCTGCCAGGTGTGGATATCAAGGATATCGATATTACCCTGGAAAACGGGGTGCTGACCCTGAAAGGCCAGCGATCCGCCGAGAAGAAGGAAGAGACCGAGCAGTATCGTCGGGTCGAGCGGGTGCGGGGAACCTTCCTGCGGCGGTTCTCGCTGCCGGATGTGGCCGATGCCGATAAGGTCAGCGCCAAGTGTAGGGACGGCGTGCTGGAGGTGATGGTGCCGAAGCGCGAGTCGGCGCAACCGCGGCGGATCGCCATCGAAAGCTGACCCAATCCAGGCCGGGCGCGGCGGGATGCCACGTTTCGGCGAATCGTTCGAACAGCGCGGGTTTCGGCCCGCGCTGTCATTTTGAGCGGCGGACGGGATCAATGGATCTCGTGCACGATTTCACCCAGGCCCGCGCGCCGAAGGGCATCGTTGAGCAGCCGGCGCACCTGCCGGACGGTATCCAGTTGCAGCGCCTGCCGCGCCAGCTCCCGCGTTTCGGTTCGGGTGAAGCTGCGGATCGCCCACTTGACCCGCGGCAGGCTGACGGTGCTGGCGCTCAGGCTATCCGCGCCCATCCCCAGCAGCAACACCGCCGCACCGGGGTCGGCCGCCATCTCTCCGCATAAATTGACCAGGCGATCGGCTCGATGCCCCTCTTCGATGATGTAAGCGATGGTTTTCAGCATCGCTGGATGCAGGTTGTCGTACAAGCCGGCGACATGGGCGTTGTCGCGATCCACCGCCAGCACATACTGGGTCAGATCGTTGGTGCCGACCGACAGGAAGTCCACCTTCCGGGCCAGTTGCGCGGCCTGCCAGGCAGCGGAGGGTACCTCGATCATCACGCCGACCGGGGGTCGCGCCGTTGGCAGGCCCTCTTCCCGCAATTCCCGATGGGCTTGGTCCAGCAGGCGCAGCGCCTCCTCCACCTCTTCCACCGTGGTGATCATCGGGAACAGGATGCGCAGATTGTTGGGCCCGGCGTTGGCGCGCAGCATGGCGCGTAACTGCGTCAGAAAGATCTCCGGGTGATCGAGGGTGAAGCGCATCCCGCGCCAGCCGAGGAAGGGATTCTTTTCCTCGATCGAGAAATAGGGCAGGGTTTTGTCGCCGCCGATGTCCAGGGTGCGCATGACCACCGGGCGCGGCGTGAGGGCGGTCAGCATTTGCCGGTAGATTCGGCACTGCTCGTCCTCGCTGGGGAACGACTCGCGCACCATGAAGGCGAATTCGGTACGGTACAGGCCGATGCCTCCAGCGCCGCTGTCGCGGACGGTGGCGATGTCGGCCAGCAGCCCGGCCTTGGCGTACAGCGACAGCGGATAGCCGTCGCGGGTGACGGCCGGCTGGTCGCGCAAGGCGTTCAGCTCGGCCGACAGTTCGGCCTCGTCAGCGATCAGTTGCCGGTATTCCTCGCGCACCGCCGGGTCCGGCTCGATGTAGATCCGGCCCTGATAGCCGTCCACGATGATGGCGCAACCCTCGTAGCGGCCGATCGGTCGGTCGCCCAGGCCCATGACGGCCGGAATGCCGATCGCCCGCGCCAGAATGGCGACGTGGGACAGCGCCGAACCGCGCAGACAGACCAGGCCGGCCAGTCGTTCCGGCGGCACCGCCGCCAGGTGGGCCACGCTCATTTCCTCGGCTACCAGCACGCAGCGCTCGGCGGTGGCGAGTTTGGCCTGCCGGTTAGGGTCCGCGCGCAGATGGTGTAGCACCCGCCGGCCCAGATCGCGGATATCCTCGGCGCGGGCGCTAAGATAGGGATCCTCGGCCCGTTCCAGCAACCGGACCCTGGCCAGCACCGCGTCGCGCCAGGCGGTCGGCGCCCAGCGGCCGGCTTGGATGCCGGTCAAGGTATCGCCGATCAGGCTGTCGCTGCTCAGCATCATCCGGTAGACGGTAAACAGCGCCTGTTCGGTCGGCGGCAACAGAGGCGAGAGCCGTTCGCACGCGCCGCGCAGCTCGTCATCGACGGTGGCGATGGCCGCCCGAAACGCCGCTTCCTCGGCGGCGGGGTCGGTTGCCGCACGGTCGGGAATATCGTCGAGGTCGGCCAGAAGGTGCGGGATGGTCACGGCGCCCATGGCCACGCCCGGCGCGCCGGCGATGCCTTGCAAGGCGCGGGTGCCGGTCGCCAGCGGGTTGAGCAGCTCCTGGGTGGCGCCGCTGAGAATGGCGTGATTGAGCGTGCTGGCCAGTTGGGCGGCGATGGTGACCAGGAAATCCACTTCGGCGGGATGGAACTGGCGGGTCGCGGTATGTTGGATGGTCAGCACGCCCAGCACCCGGCGATACTGAATCAGCGGCACGCCAAGAAAAGCGTGATACGCCTCTTCGCCCACGTCCCGAACCGGATGGAACCGGGGATGGCGTGGCGCGTCTTCCAGGTTCAGCGGTTCCTGGCGTTCGGCCACCAAGCCGATCAAGCCTTGCTGGCGATTCAAACGCACGCGGCCGGCGGCCTGCGGATGCAGGCCGGTGGTGGCCATCAGAACGTACTCGCGGTTGTCTTCGTCGGCCAGATAGAGGGTGCAGGCAGCGACGCGCATCGCATCCCGAATCTGATTGACCGTGATCGCCAGCGCGCTGGGCAAGTCCGGCGCGGCGCTGACCTCCTGAACGATGCGGCGCAGGGTTTTGAGCATGTGGCGGAGTTCCTTCCGACTGGAAACGGTTCGAGGGATGAGCCACCACAAGGGGCTGCGATAGCGCGAGGGGACCAAGGATTAAATGATGCTTCAATGTGTTATCGGCTTCATAAAATGCCAGATCACGAAGGTTCCGGGTTCGGCGAGCGCACCTTGGGCGGGTGAGATTGGCCATTGTCCCAAGAGATTGTCCCAAGAGTTCGCGCCGCGCGTCGGCCGGAAGCTCGTTAGAATAGATCGTTTTCGAATGACCGGGAATGAAGGCTTATGAACGACGAAACGCCGTTGACCGCCGATCCAGCCCAAACCGCCCGTCTGTTGCGGTTGGCGACTTACGCATCGGTGTTTACCGCAACGATATTGATCGTCGGCAAGCTGGCGGCGGCGCTGCTGACCGGTTCGGTCAGCGTGCTGGCGTCGCTGGTGGATTCGATGATGGACGTGGCGGCGTCGATCATCAATCTGCTGGCGGTGCATTATTCGCTGCAACCGCCCGATCGCAATCACCGGTTCGGCCACGGCAAGGCGGAACCGCTGGCGGGGCTGGTGCAGGCGGCGTTCATCGCCGGTTCGGCGGTGTTCCTGGTTCTGCATGCGGTGAATCGCTTGTTGCACCCGCAGCCGATCAACGACGCCCTGGTCGGCGTTGGGGTGCTGCTGTTCGCCATTGTCGTCACCGGAGCATTGCTGTTGTTCCAGCATTACGTGATTCGCCGCACGCAGTCCACGGCCATCCGCGCCGATGCCCTGCACTACGCCACCGACCTGTTGACCAACGCCGCCACTATCGTGGCCCTGGGGTTGGCGATGCTGGGTTGGCCGAGGGCGGATCCGGTGTTCGCGATCGGCATCGCGCTGTACATTCTCTATAGCGCTGGGCACATCGGCTACGAATCCATTCAATTGCTGATGGATCACGAACTGCCTCCCGAGGTGCACGCCCGGATCAAGGAGATCATCCGCGCCCATCCGCGGGTGCGCGGCATGCATGAGGTGCGCACCCGCCGCTCCGGACAGACCTACTTTATCCAGTTGCACCTGATGATGGACGACCATCTGACATTGCTGGAAGCGCATCGGGTGGCCGACGAAGTGGAAACGAACCTGCTGGCGGTGTTTCCCAATGCCGACGTGCTGATCCACGAGGATCCGAGCAGCGAGCAACCGCCGCGACCGCTGCCGGGGTGAAGGAGCGCTCGCTGACCGGTGGGCGGTGCGCGAGAGGGTGCGTTAGGACTGCGCTGGCGGCAGGTGCACGGTCAACTGGTCGAACGGGATGGTCCAGTTGTATTGATTGCAAGCGCTTACGGCGGTGCGTTGCAGGAAACGGCGAATCGGCCAGTAATACTCGGCTCCGCTACCCATGAATACCGCCACGATCAACAGGTTGAGCGAGGAAGCCGCCGCTTCGTTGAATTCCACCAGCAGATCCTTGAGATGGGGACGGAACGGCTGCTGTTCCAACTGCTCCTCCAGATGCGCGCGCAACCGGGGCACGATTTCGCTCAGGATTTCACCCTGATGACGGTAGTCCAGCCCGAAGACGACGGGTACCGCGAAGCCTTCCAGCGACAGGTTGCGCGGGCTTTTGGCGAGATAGTCGGCGACCGCGAAGGTCTTGACCGCACCGACGACCTGTACCTGGACCACCTCGGGAGTCTGTACCAGCACCTTGCCGTGGATGTCGCCATCCAGAATCACGATATCGTTCTCCCGGCTGGGAAACCAGGATTCCTCCGGCGCGTGGGGGCGCGACTGCAAATCGACCAGCCGGTCGAGCGGCAGACGCAGGGTGCCGCCGCGTAGCAGCGGGTTGCTCAGGGTCGAGTAGACATTCAGCGAAGTGATCCGCCAGGGTACGCCGGCGTATACGATCCGTTCGCCTTCCCGCACACTGCCCATGCCGAGCAGGATGCGGATTTCGGCCACGTAGCGCGGCAGCGACTGCCGCAGGCCCCACAGAACGCCGATCGCCAGCAGGATCAGCAGGCCGAGCAGCAGCCAGTCGCCGCAGGCGTACAGAATAAGGGTGGCCGTGAAAAAGGCCAGGATCAAGGTGAGCGCCTTGAAAGACAATGCGGTCACTCGCGCCAGCCGGCGGGCTTTCCGTGGGCGGCCACGGTCCGCAAGCCAGCCGGTCAGTCGGCCAAATCCACCCAGCACCAGATAGGTCAGTACGAAACCGCCGATCGCCAGTACTAGATTGAGGCCCCGACCGCTGGCGAATTCCTGAAGCGTGAGCGCGAAGCGCTTGCCGGTGGGTTCGCCCGGCGCGGCCAGCCGTTCAAGTTGGGCATTGATGCGTTGCAAGCGGCTTTCGGCTTCCTTGCGATGGTCTTGCCATCGTTCCAGCGTCGCCTGCAAGGCCTTTTTTACGGTTGCTCCTTCCGCCGCCGCCAGGGTTTGCTCGATATGGGCGACGGCGGCATTGGCGGTTTGCAGCCGGTTCTCGTACAGGGTCCGCTCGCTGCGCAGGCGTTCGATCATTCGTGGCCGTTCGGTCAGCCGTTTCAGCTCGTCGAGTAGTGGCCGGATCAAATCCTCGATTTCCTGTTGCCAGTCGAACGCGGTCTCGGTTTTTTGCTGGAGTTCAGCGCTGCTGGCGCCGCCGGTGGCGATCTCTTCGAACGCGGTTTGCAACTCCTTGCGCCGGCCGGCGATTTGTGTCGCCTGCTCGTTCATCTGCTGCACTTCGGCGGGATCGGTGGCGCGCTTCAACCGCCGGCTCAGATCGGCGCGCTCGGCCTCGACTTCCTGGATGGTGTCGATCAGCGTTCGTAGCTGCGTTTCCCGCGATGGAGTGGCGGGGAGCGGCTCCTGTGTCGAGGTGACGGGCGCGGTTTCCGACGGAGCGGCGGCCGGCTGGGCGTGTGGACTTTGCGCCAGTAAGCCGAGGATCGGAATGGCTAGCCAACGAAAAGGCATGGGATTCCTCCTTTGGGTGGTGAACGAAAGAAAGCGGCCCGGCCGGACAGGGGACATCCGTCCGCCGACCGCCGAATATGGATTCAGGTGGGATCGCGTCCGGCGCGGGGGAAGGCGCGGACGGAGTCCGGGAACGGCGTGCAAGACTGGCGCGCGTCCGGTTGCGTTGGGGTCATGACGGGGAAACGGAAGCGAGCGTTCAATATGCCGTCAGCGACATGCCGGCGACCGGAGTAATGCCCTGCCCGTCGGGCCCGGCGAATTCGAACGGGATCGAGACCAGCTCCATGCCCGCGTTGCGCTGCACCGCGAAATGCAGGTGCGGGCCGGTGGAAAAGCCGGTGTTGCCGGAATTGGCCAGCCAGGCGCCGCGCTTAACTCGCTGGCCGGGCGCCACCTGGATCGAGTCCGGATGCAGGTGGGCATACACCGCGATGGTGCCGTCGTCGTGCAGGACACGCACTGCGTTGGCCCGGCTCCGATACTTCGGGTCGGCGCCGCCATCGAAGAAATCGCCGGCCACTTCCATGATGATCCCGGCGCGTGCGGCGCGCACCGGCGTGCCGAGCGGCAGGCCGATGTCCACCGCATAGCGGCTCTGCGGGTGCTGGTGGCTGAAGGCGCCGTCGAATGCCTGGCCGATCCGGAACTGTTGTCCCAGCGCGAACGGCGGTGCGTAAGGTTGCTCGGGCCGGTGCACGGCGGCGGGGTCGCCCAGTACCGCCCGTACCTGGTAATTGTAGCTCCAGCGCAGGCCGACTGGCTTGAGCGCGACCACCGTGAGTTCCGTGCGGGCCGGGACGACCACCCGTACCGGCAGCGGCGGTTCGGCGCGCATGTTTTTCAGGGATTCGGCGCTGATTTCCACCTGCACCGGGCCGTAATAGTCGTTGATCGCCGCCAGAATCGGCGCTTCCGGTGTGCCGCGGTTGCGGATGCTGATCCTGGCCGGTAGATCGCGAACCGCCAACTGACTGACCTCGACCGGCACATCGGTGGCCGGTGGTCGGTCGGTGAACATCCAGGCGCCGCTGGCATCCCGATATTTGTAGAGTTTTTTGGCCAGCGCCGACTGCGATTCCAGTAAGGCGAGTAACGTCAGCAGCGCGACCGCGGCCGATCCCGGAGCCTGGCGTTTTCGTGCGATAACCATTCAGACCGCGGTCAGGAGCTAAAGTGGTGGATGTGTACGCCTCTCTGGTCGCTCTTGGCCAGTTCGACCATTTTGGCGGCGACGGTTTCCGCCGGCACCGGCCGGTAGCGGCTGAACGGTCCCCACAGGAAAGGCGTCCAGAGGGGCGCCAGTCGCTGGCTCCAATCTTCGACCGGTCGAGCTTCACGGTGTTCGCCCAACAGCAACGAGGGGCGTAGCAGGTGAACGGTCTTGAAGGGTAGTTCGCTGACCGCCGCCTCGGCCCGACCCTTGACCCGGTTGTAGAAGACCGGCGAACTGGGGTCGGCGCCGACCGCCGAGACCAGCACAAAGCAGGGTACGCCGCGCGTCGCCGCCAGCCGGGCCAATTCGGCAACGTAAATGTGGTCGACCTTGGCGAACGCTTCCGGCGAGCCGGCCGCCCGATGGGTGGTGCCCAGGCAGCACAGGACGACATCGGCGTCGATCGCGCCGGCGTGATCGCGCAGTTGGTCGAAGTCCACCAAGTATACGGTAAGTTTCGGGTGGGTTGGTTCCAGCGGATGGCGAGCGAAGACCGTGACTTGGCCGATGTCGTCGTCCGCCAGCAATTGGGTCAAACAATGTCCCCCGACCAAGCCGGTCGCTCCCACCAGCAGGACGCGGATTGCCGATTGTCGTTGTTCCCCCATGTTGGCGCTCCCGATCTTGGCAACTGGATTTTTGTCGCTGAATGTTTGACGCGGGAACCGGCGCCAGCCGGCTCTCGAACTGTTCGCTGGATACCTGTTTAAAGCATAGTCGTCGTTTGGCCTTTCCAAAATCGCGCGAGCGACCGATGTTCGCCGCCGCCGATGGGGAGAAGATTATGCTGCCATGAAAAATCGGCGGGGATCATGTCGAAGGCGCGGATTTTCCACGCCGGATAGTTTGCCTCACGGCGAAGAATGCCGAATTCCGGGTTGCTGTGGACGAGGCGTGGCCGGTGTGCGGGCGCTCGTGGCGATCGCTTAAGACCAAGGGCGGAACGCTGCCCCGCCCTCGATAGAAGCGTGGTTCAGGTTGAAGTAAGGTTTGGCCAGTATCGGGTCGAGCGCTTGGGATCGATCGATCGATTCCAACTCACCGTTTCCGAATCGGTGTGCCGAGGAACCCGCATACCGGAGTGGGTGGCCACTCATGGGTCGGATTCTCAAGCCGCGCTGGTCAGTTTCTCGTACTTGGTTTGCAGTTGCGTGTCGGTTTCGGCATGGTCCGGGTCTGGAATGATGCAGTCCACCGGACAGACTTCGATGCATTGCGGCGTATCGAAGTGGCCCACGCACTGGGTGCAGCGGTTCGGATCGATCTCGTAAATTTCCTCGCCCTGATAGATGGCTTCGTTCGGGCACTCGGGCTCGCACACGTCGCAGTTGATACATTCGTCGGTGATCATCAGTGCCATGGCTGGCTCCTCGTTTTATGTTGACTCGCGGCCGGTTCGGCGCCGGCTATCGCAACTCGAACCTACCTCTGGCCTGGAGCGGGCAGGCTGAATTTCCGAGTATTTTACTCAATTAATGGCGCAAGGCGAATTTCGCCGCCAGCGCCGCTTCCACCTTGGGGTGGACGAACGGCGCGATGTTCCCGCTCAGCTTGGCGACTTCGCGCACCAGACTGGAGGAGACGAAGGCGTATTGCTCTGCGGGAGTCAAGAAAATGGATTCGATCTGAGAGTTCAATCGGCGGTTCATGCTGGCCAACTGGAATTCGAATTCGAAATCGGACACCGCGCGCAGGCCGCGCATGATGACGTTGGCGCCGATGCTCTTGGCGTAATTCACCAGCAGGATATCGAAGCCGCGCACCTCGACATGAGGCAGGTGCGACACCACTTCGTTGACCAGGGCCACTCGCTCCTCCAGCGAAAACAGTGGTTGCTTGTTGGGATTGGCGGCGACACTAACGATCAGCCGCTCGAACATGCGCGCGCCACGATCGATCAAATCGGCGTGACCGTTGGTGATGGGATCGAAGGTGCCCGGATAGATGGCGACGACGGACATGGGAGGTTCCTGGAGGCGCGAAGGTTGCTCGGATTATCGGGAAAGCCAGGCGGCAAGGCAACCGGACCAGGGCGATCGCGCTATGCGGTAGCCGGATTGGACTGGCCGAGGAGCCGGCGCAACCGGTAATCATCGTTGAAGGCGGCGCGGAGTTTGCGATGGCGGATGCTGTCGCGCGGCGGGCCATTGTGGCGCGGCACGTTCAGCGCCATGCGACGGATCAGGGCCAGGTTTTCGGCGGAATGGTCCTTATGCACCGCCGGATTCACGCCGTCCCGACTTCCCCGAATCGCCTTGCCATCGACACAGACCGGCTCGTCGGCCAAGCCCCGCAACCAGGTGGCCTTCTCCTCGGCGAACGCTTCCATCCCCACCCAATCCTCGACGCCGCTCAGCACCGCGCACAGCACCATCATCAAAATATCCATGCAGCTTATGGAACGCCAATATAGCCATCCCATGCGGGTTGTGGATGCCCGGACAATGCAAACTCCCTCACCCCCGACCCTTCTCCCGCCGGGAAAGCGGAGCGCGTCCGCGCGGGGTGAGGGCGAGCCGCAACCACAAGCGATTGAGGAACGCTATGGACAAGGGATGATCTCGACGCTTGTCGGGATCATCGGCGTCTTCACCCTCCATTTCTCCGCGCCAGCCGGTAAGCGACCGCGCCGGCGGTTTTTTCTCGCCACGGGGTCCAGGGCGCGGGCAGGGTGGGTGCTCCCGCTTCCAGCTCGGATTCCAGATAAATCCAGGCGTGTGCCGCCAGCCAGCCGCCCGCTTCCAGAGCCACGCACGCCGGCTCCAGCAAACCCGCGCCGTAGGGGGGATCGAGCAACCCGATCTCGAACGGCGTCCCCGGCTGGTCCAGCCAAGCCAGCGCGTCGGCCTGTTCGACCCGGGCGTTTTGCGCGCCCAGCCGATCAAGCTGGTCACGCAGGGCGCGGACCGCGAGCGGGTGGCGTTCGACGAATACGACTTCGGCCGCGCCGCACGACAGCGCCTCGATGCCAAGCGCGCCGCTACCGGCGAACAGATCCAGACAGCGGGCGCCGGGCAGGACCGGGGTCAACCAGTTAAACAGGGTCTCCCGCACCCGATCCGGCGTCGGGCGCAGACCCGGCAGATCCGGGAAGGTCAACCGCCGGCCGCGCCATTGTCCGCCAATGACGCGCAACTGGTTGGCGCGACCGCCGCGCCGATTCATGTGCCGGCCGGTCCCGGCGAGGTCGGGGGGGCGGGTGCGCCGGCTGGAGCGGGCGGGGTCGGCGCGCTCTGGCCGCCAACGATGACCACGATGTGTCGGTCGGGTTGAACATGCCGTTGCCAGGCGCTCTTGACCTGTTCCAGGCCGATGCCGTTCATGGTGCCGATGAAGGTTTGCAGGTAATCCAGCGGCAGGCCGTAAAACGCGATCAGTCCCAGGTAGTTGGCCAGCTTGCCGTTGCCGGCCAGGTCGAGCGCGAAGCCGCCGGTGATGTTCTGGCGGGCTTCCTCCAGGGTTTGCGGGTCGGGTCCGTCGGCGGTGAATTGGCGCAGGGTGGTTTGCGCCACTTGCAGCGCGGTGTCCGCCTGATCGTTGCGGGTTTGCAGGTTGATCAGGAAGGGGCCGGCCTGTTGCATCGGAGAAAAGGCGCTGTAGGCGCCGTAGGCCAGCCCGCGCTTTTCGCGGATTTCCTGGGACAGTTGCGAAACCAGGCCGTTGCCGCCCAGCACATGGTTGCCCAGATAGAGCGCGTAGTAGTCGGGGTCGGCGCGGCTGACCCCGAGCTGGCCGATCAGAATGTGGCTCTGGCTGGAAGGATGGGGAATGCGGACGGTTTGGCTGGCGGCGAGGGCAGGGACCGGCGGGGGTGGCGGCACCGGTTCGCCTTTGGGCAAGCCACCGACCAGGGCGTTGGCCAGCCGCTCGGCGGCGGGCCGGTCGAGATCGCCGACGATGGCGACGACCGCGTTGGCGGCGGTGTAATAGTGGCGGTGGAAGTTCTGAATATCGGCGCGGGCGATGGCGTTCAGGCTGGTCGGCGTCCCATCGGATGGCGAACCATAGGGATGGTCGCCGTACAGCGCCTTGAAGAAAGCATCCTGCGCGATGGCGCCGGGCGACTGGGCGCGTTCCTGGAGCGCCGTCAGCATTTGCTTGCGAACCCGCTCCACCGCCTCCGGTGCGAAGGTCGGTTCCTTCAGCAGGCGGGCGACGGTTTCGACGGCGGGTTGCAGGTAGCGCGGGTCGGTTAGGCTGCGCAGCGCCACCGAGGCCGAGTCGCGCCGCGAACTGGTTTCCAGCCGGGCGCCCACTTGGTCCAGCCGGTCGGCGATGGTATCGGCCGACCAGTCGCCGGCGCCTTCCTCCAGCAGTCCGTTGGTCAATTTCGCCAGGCCCGGTTGGTTGCCATCGCGGACCGAACCGGCCCCGAACAGGATTTGCGCGTCCACCATCGGCAGTTCCCGAGCGGCGATGAAGTAGACCGGCACGCCGTTGGCGGTGCGCCAGTTCTGGATTTCGGGGATAGCCTGGGCCATGCTGGAGACGAGCAGCAGCGCGGCGGCAAGAATGCCCGATAGCGACGATTTCGGATGAGGCATGGCGGGGAGAATCCTGGGTTCCCCTCTCCCATGTGGGAGAGGGGTTGAGAGTAGGCGCGTTTTAGCGGATGGCATGATGTACCCCCGTGCCGGGCGCGGCCGGACGACCGCCATCCAGCGGCAGCGGTTCCAGCGTGGCCACGGTCAGTCGGTCGTCGGTCAGGTACTTGCGGGCAACCTCGCGCACCTGTTCCGGGGTGACGGCCTGGAGGCGCTGCACGTAGTCGTCGAGCTTGTTCCAGCCCAGCCCGACCGTTTCCAGCATACCCAGCCGCATCCCCTGGTAGAACAACGAATCCTGCTGGTAGACATCGGCGGCGGTTGCCTGGGTGACTACCCGTCCCAGTTCTTCGGGGCTGACCAATTCCTCGCGCAGTTTGGCCACTTCGGCGCGCAGAGCCTGTTCCAGTTCGGCGTTGGTGCGGCCCGGCGCCGGGTTTCCGGCCAGCAGAAACAGTTCTTCCAGCCGTGAGGTCGGGTTGTAGCCGGAGCCGGCGGCGGCGGCGATCTGGGCGCCGCGCACCAGATTGCGGCTGATCCGGCCGCTGTTGCCACCGTCGAGAATGCTCTCCAGCACGTCCAGGGCGTAGGGTTCCCATTCCTCGGTGGCGGTTTTCAGGGTCGGGGCCTTGTAGCCAAGCAGGACGTAGGGTACTTCCGCCGGAGTTTTCACCACGATGCGGCGCTCGCCCAGTTGCGGGATTTCCGCCGCTGGCTTGGGCGGAGTCAGCTCGCTGGCCGGCAGCGGCCCAAAATGTTTCTGGGCCAGATCGCGGACTTGGGTCGGGTTCACATCGCCGACCACCACCAGGGTGGCGTTGTTCGGGGCATACCATTGCCGGTACCAGCGCTTGAGATCGTCCAGGGAAAGGGCTTGGATGTCCTGCATCCAGCCGATGATCGGGTTGCGGTAGGGGCTGGTGAGATAGGCGGCGGCGTTGAACCGCTCGCTGGTCAGCGCCTCGGGCTGGTCTTCGGTGCGCAGCCGGCGTTCCTCGGCCACCACCTGGGCTTCCTTGCTCACGTCCTCCGGTTTGAGCAGCAGGTGGCGCATCCGGTCGGCTTCCAGCCGGAAACTGAGTTCCAGCCGATCCTTCTCCAGGGTTTGGAAATAGGCGGTGTAGTCGCGGCTGGTGAAGGCGTTCTCGTCCCCGCCGTTGGCGGCGATCAGGCGGGAGAACTCGCCGCCCGGCGTCGTCGGGGTGCCCTTGAACATCATATGTTCCAGTAGGTGGGAGATGCCGGTCAGATCGCTGGGTTCGTAACTGGAACCGACCTTGTACCAGACCTGCGAAACCACCACCGGCGCGCGGTGATCCTCGCGCACCAGAATTTTCAGCCCGTTGTCCAGGGTGAATTCGTGGACCGGCATGGCCGCGAAGGCGGCGGGGGCCACGGACAGCCAAAGGGTTGCGATGAAGGTTCGACTGCGCGACATGAGATCTCCGGGGTTGGCCGATTCCGAGGTTTCGATTTCGGTCATTGGGCAGTGGACGGGGGCAAGGGTTCAGTCGGTTCTTAGCCCATCGCTCCGGCGATGATCCCGGCGATGGTCGTAGCGCTGGCGTCTGTCGTCGAGGCGCGATCTGGCCATCGACGCCGAGTTGTGGCTCTTCGCCGGAATGCTGGCGGCGGTGATGGTGATCTCGGTGCGGGTGTGCCTGTCGAAGTTACGGCACTGGGCTCACTGGATTTCCCTTGCGTCTGGTTGTTGGGCGAGTTTTACCGGGGCGATAAAAATGCCGACGATGCCGGTTTGCCCGATCTGCGGTTCCCGTGACGCCATCGACCATGGGTGCTATGAGACGGTTCACAACGGAACCCGAAGCCTTCGCGCCTGCACGACCTGAGGGGAGATCTTCTCGGAGACGACGGACGTCCCGATGCAGGATATCAAGACGCCGATCGGCAAGATCGCGTCCGCGTTGTGGTTGCGTGGAGTCTATGCCCGAACGGTGCGGGCCGGGAAGCGGGGGCGTCCCCGCAAGACGTTGCCGAAAGGCTGCCGCGAGCGTCTCAAGAACAAGGGTAGCCAACGGCATCGGCGGGGTCGCAAGCGTCCGAGGCATCAAGCGTCCCAACCCGAACATTCCAACACCGCGCCGGATTTTCCCGATCAGCTATCCACGCCAATCATCTGGAAGGCCATAATGCGGCTTTACAGCGGCACAATAGCGCCTTTCGGCGTGGAACCAACACGTATGCCAAGAACACCGATGCCCCGCGACGGACCTTGGACGTGCATCTGTCGCAACACAACTTCGTCCGTCCACACTGAATTGGACCACCGACCAAGCGCCGGCCGTGCGGAATGTCTGGAGCCAGCGAAAGCGCGGTTCGATCCGGTAAGCTAGGGCATCTTGATCCGTTGGATACCGCCATGACCCCGATCGATGCCGAACTCGACACTTCTGGATTGAGCTGCCCGCTGCCGATTCTCAAAGCCAAGAAAGCGCTGGCCGGTCTGCGCGGCGGTCAGGTATTGCGCGTGACCGCCACCGACCCGGAATCGGTCGGGGATTTCGAGACCTTCAGCCGGCAGATGGGCCACGCCCTGCTGGAAGCGCGGGAGGAGGCTGGACGGTTCTACTTTCTGGTGCGCAAGCGGGAGGATTGAATATCGCGGCACGGGGAACGAATGGGAACGATTCGGAGCGGATACCCGCCTGCCCCTATTCTCCCGCCACCGTCATCCGTTCCAGCAGCAGCGAACCGCAACGGATGCCGCCGCGAACGTCCACGTCGCCACCGACCGCCGCCACGCCCTCGAACATCTCGTTCAGATGGCCGGCGATGGTAATTTCGTGGACCGGATACTGAATCCGGCCCTTTTCCACCCAGAATCCGGACGCCCCGCGCGAATAGTCGCCGGTCACCAGATTGACCCCATGGCCGAGCAATTCGGTTACCCACAAACCGGTATCCAGTTGCCGCAGCAATTCCTCGTGACCCAGCGGACCCGGTTCGACGATCAGGTTGTGGGCGCCGCCGGCGTTGCCCGTGGTCCGCATCCCCAAGCGGCGTGCCGAATAGCTGTCCAGCACGTAACCTTGCAATACCCCATTCGCGACCACGTCCCGGTCGGCGGTAGCCACGCCTTCGCTGTCGAACGGCGCGCTGCCCAACGCCCCAGGCAGCCGCGGCCGTTCGCGGATGGTCACGAATTCGGGGAAAACCGGCGTCCCCAGGCGATCCAGCAGGAACGACGCCTTGCGATACAGCGCGCCACCTCGAATGGCGGCGACGAAATGGCCGATCAGGCCGCGCGCCAGTTCCGGCGCGAACAGCACCGGCACCCGCCGGGTTTCCAGCCGGCGACTGCCCAGTCGGCGCAGCGCTCGCCGCGCGGCCTGTTGCCCGACCGCGACCGGCGTTTCCAGATCGTCGCGATCGCGCCCCACCGTGTACCAGTGATTGCGCTGCATCCCCTCCGTATCCTGGGCGATCACCGAACAGTTCAGCGAATGGCGGGTGGTCGGATAGCCGCCACAAAACCCGTGCGAGTTGCCGTACACCACCAGCCCGGCACGGGTGGCGACGCCGCCGCCCTCGGAGTTGCGGATGCGCGGGTCCAGCGCCAGCGCCGCCGCCTCGCATTCGCGGGCCAATTCGATGGCTTCCCCGGCCGACAACGTCCAGGGATGGTAGAGATCGAGATCGGGAATCTCCCGCGCCAGCCGCTCGGGATCGGCCAGCCCGGCATAGGGGTCGGCGGCGGTATGCCGGGCGATGGCGCAGGCGCTTTGCACGGTGTCGCGGATCGCCTCCGGCCGCCAGTCGGCGGTGCTGGCCGAGCCGCGGCTCCGACCGTGGTAGACCGTGACCGCCAGACCGCGCTGACGGTGGTGTTCCAGGGTTTCGACCTCGCCCAGCCGGACGGTGACGGTCAGGGCGCTGCCGAAACTGACCGCCGCCTCGGCGGCGGTGGCGCCCTGGGCTCGCGCTTCGGCGAGAATGTCGCCGACCAGGGTTTCCAGATGTTCGCGCGCCGGCAGCGGCGCGGTGGTGGGGGCGATGGCTTCGGGCATGGCTGGAAATCGGGAGTTGGGGATCAGATCAGGCTTGGGTTCCGCCCACGGTCAGCGCTTCGATTTTCAGGGTCGGCTGACCGACCCCGACCGGCACGCTCTGGCCGTCCTTGCCGCAGGTGCCGACGCCGGCATCGAACTGGAGATCGTTGCCGACCATCGAAACCTTGGTCAACACGTCCGGGCCGTTACCGATCAGGGTGGCGCCCTTGACCGGCCGGGTCACGCGGCCATTCTCGATCAGATAGGCCTCGCTGGCCGAGAACACGAACTTGCCGGAGGTGATGTCCACCTGGCCGCCGCCGAAGTTCACGGCGTACAGCCCGCGCTCCACCGAGGCGAGGATCTCCGCCGGGTCGTGCTCGCCCGGCAGCATGTAGGTGTTGGTCATGCGCGGCAGCGGCAGATGAGCGTAGGACTCGCGGCGGCCGTTGCCGGTGGGCGCGGCCTTCATCAGCCGGGCGTTGAGCGTGTCCTGCAAATAGCCCTTCAGCACTCCGCGCTCGATCAGTGTGGTGCATTGGGTCGGGGTGCCTTCGTCGTCGATGTTCAAGGAGCCGCGCCGATTGGCCAGGGTGCCGTCGTCCACCACCGTGCACAGTGGGGCGGCGACCCGCTCGCCGATCCGCCCGCTGAAGGCCGAGGTGCCCTTGCGGTTGAAATCGCCCTCCAGCCCGTGGCCGATGGCCTCGTGCAGCAGAATGCCCGGCCAGCCCGGTCCCAGCACCACGGTCAGTGTTCCGGCCGGCGCGGGAACGGCGTCCAGGTTGATCAGCGCCTGCCGCACCGCTTCGCGCGCGTGGCCCAGGGCGCGATCCTGGTCGAGAAACCAGCCGTAACCGACCCGGCCGCCGCCGCCGGAACTGCCCTGCTCGCGGCGGCCGCCGTGTTCGACGATCACACTCACATTCAGCCGCACCAGCGGCCGCAGGTCGCCCGCCAGCGTGCCGTCGCTGCCGGCGACCAAAATCGTATCCCGCACGGCGGCCAGGCTGACCATGACCTGGGTCACGCGCGGATCCTGGCGACGCGCCTCGGCGTCCACCGCTTCCAGCAGGCGCACCTTGGCGTTGGCCGACAGCGTTTCCAGCGGATCGAGCGGTTCGTACAGCGCCGGCCGTTGGGCGGAACGCCAGACCTGCAACCGGGCTTCGCCGCCGCTGCGAGCGATGGACCGGGCGGCGGTCGCCGCTTCCAGCAACGCCGGCGGCACGATTTCGTCGGAATAGGCGAAGCCGGTTTTCTCGCCGCTGACCGCCCGGACGCCGACGCCCTGCTGGATGGCGTGGCTGGCGTTTTTGACCTGCCCGTCCTCCAGCCCCCAGGATTCGGCGCGGCGCTGCTGAAAGTACAGATCGCCGCCGTCGATGGCATGATCCAGCAAGCAGGCCAGGGTTCGGTGCAGATCGTTTTCGCCGAGACCGGCGGGCGCGAGCAATTGTTGGCGGGCAAGCACGAGGGTATCGGTGGTCATGGCTCTCTCAGGTTTCGCGGCGCACGCGATGTTCCAGGACTGGGAACTGGCGCCGGACGCTTTCCAGGCGCTCCCGGTCGAATTCGGCCAGCACCACGCCCGGCCCGCGCGGCAAGCGGTCGAGGATCGCGCCCCACGGGTCGATGATCAAACTGTCGCCGTGGGTTTCGCGGCCGTTGGCGTGGCGACCGCCCTGGGCGGAGGCGATGACGTAGCACTGATTTTCGATGGCGCGCGCCCGCAGCAGCGTTTCCCAGTGGGCCTGCCCGGTGGCGGCGGTGAACGCCGCCGGCAAGACCAGGATTTCCATGCCGCGCTCCACCAGGGCGCGAAACTGTTCGGGAAAGCGCAAATCGTAGCATACCGCCAGCCCCAGCCGACCCAGTGGCGTCTCGGCGAAAACGTAACGGTCGCCCGGTTCGATGGTGGCCGATTCGGCGTAGCGTTCCCGGCTACCGACTACTTGCACATCGAACAGATGCACCTTGTCGTAACGGGCCACCCGCCGGCCCTGATCGTCGAACAGCAGGCAAGCGGCCCGCACCCGCCGCGCGTCGCCAGCGGTCCGCAGCGGAATCGTGCCCCCGACCAGCCACAGCCGGTGACGGGCCGCCTGCTCGGCGAGAAAGGATTGAATCGGCCCCTCGCCTTCCGCTTCCCGCGCCGCTACTTTTTCCTCCTCGCGACGACCCATCAGGGCGAAATTCTCCGGCAGCACCGCCAACCGGGCGCCCTGGCCGGCGGCCTGGGCCAGCAGCTCGGCGGCGGCGGCCAGATTCTCGGCGACGTCGGGTCCGGAAACCATTTGAATGGCGGCCATCGTCGGCATGTCGGGCACCTCGTTCATTGGTCGCCCGCGAACTTTTTGGACGCGGTCGCGGGCGGTGGTTCTTGCAGCGGTTCCAGCACCGGATGGTCCCAGGAACCGGTCAGGGTATAGCGGTAGCGGGTCGCGTGTTCGATGCCTTTTTGCAGCAGGCGTTCGGCGACCAGCACCGCCGCGCCGACCGCCGGGCCGCCGGCCAGCACGCCCGCGACCGGCAATGCGCCGCCCAGCTTCGGCGTCACCGTGATTTGCTGGTCGTAATCGCGGTCCCGCAATCCGGTCCGGCCCTGGATGTCGATCCGCGCGGCCGGCGCCTCGATCGTGAGGTTGTCGGTGAAAGCCTGGCCGTGCTTGAAAGCGAATTCGCCGGTGATCCGGTCGAAACTGGTTCCCGGCTGGAACAGATCGCTGAAATCGAAGGTCAGGCGTCGCATGATGTTCTGCACGCTGAATAGCCCGACCACCCGGCCCAAGCCGGGATCGATGTTGAGCAACTGTCCAGGACCGATCCGAAATTTCAAGTGGCCGTCCATGCGTTCCAAGGCCAAATCGGGTAGGGCTCCCATCCATTCGGCGCGCAGTTCCGCCTCGGTCTCGCCTCCGGCGATGCCGCTATTCTGGTAGCCGAACGCCGCCAGGGTTTCCTCCAGCGCCCGAC
Organism: Candidatus Competibacter sp.; assembly: GCA_029624815.1. Taxonomy (GTDB): domain Bacteria; phylum Pseudomonadota; class Gammaproteobacteria; order Competibacterales; family Competibacteraceae; genus Competibacter. Next base: position 33,654 of record JARSSH010000052.1, on the reverse strand, counting down.
TCCACAAAGTCGCTTGCAACCGAGCCAGTTGACCATCGAGGGTTCGGCGCCACTCGCCGCTGGCATCGATACGCTGCCGCTCGGAGCCCAGGCTGATTTCCGGCAGACGAACGCCGCTCGCCATCGGCATCGCCACCACCCGCAAGCGGCCCAGGGCCTTATCGTCCAGGCGGAATTCGGTGGCGGTCAGCACCAGCGGCGGCAGGCGGCGCGGATCGGGGGCGACCGTTGGGCTGGCGGCATCCTCCGCGGCGCGCCGCCAATGCAAACGGCGCAGCGCCGCGTTGATCGGCCGCGCCGGAGTCGGGCGATCCGGCACGGTCAGGCGTCCGGCCAATCCCTCGCCTTCGAGTTCGACTTGCAGGCCGCCGTTCCGGCGAGTCGCCGCCAGCGTGAGCTGGGTAAACGACTGATCGCCAATCGCGAACTCGCCGATTCGAGCGTCGATATCGCGCAACGCGCTCCACCATGCCATGGTTTTCGGTTCGATATCGGCGTCGGTGATGGAATCGGTCGAATCGGACAAGGCGGCGGGCAGGTCCAATCGCCAGCGCGACAAGTCGGCGACGATCGCCAGTCCTGGTGTGTCCGGCAGTCTGGCCGCGCCGGCGTTGACTCGCAACTCGCCGCGTTCGAGCCGGAGATTGTGCGGATAACCACTCAGTTCCAGCGCCGCTCGCACACCCATCTCGTACTCCAGCGCCAATTCCAGGGCATCGTGTCCGAGGGGGTGCAAGGTCGCGGCAAAGGGGCGAACTTCGTTGGCGTCCTTGCCCAGCGGGGCCGGTAACCGAACGGCCATGCCGCGCAAATCCGAATTCAAGGTCAACGTGAACGGTGACGCCTCGTTTCGCCGGTCGCGCCGGCCGATCGGAACCGTCAGCACGGCCTGCCAAAGACTCTTGCCTTCGAGGTAGGCATCCAATGCCGCCGGCGCGCCGGTCAGGGTCCGCAACCCTATTTGGCCCCGCAACTGGCCGCGCAGTTCGCGCTGGCCTTCGCCACCGGCCAGGCTCAGGTCAATCCGAACCGGCTCTCCGCGCAACAGCGCCCGCATGTCCTCGGCTTTCAGGTTGGTTTCCGTGAACTCCACTTCGCCCTTCAAGCGACTGAATTCGAGCGTCCGGGACGGCAAGCTCACGCTGTTGTCCACTAAGCCAACCCGCCCCCGCGCGCGGATAGGGCGCGAATCGGTCGGAACGGTCAATTCCAGATCCACGGTGTTTTGGCCAGTAATCCGCAAATCAGGCAAATCCCCACCCAGATCCTGGCCAACCGGGCTCTCTTTGAGTCCGCGCCACAAACTGGCGCCGGATCCATCGATCCGCCCCTTGGCCTGGGCGACCACCTTCTCGAGATCGTCGATCCAGATCGCGAGGTTTTCGATCTTGGCATCGAGCAGGCGGCCAGCGCCGGGTTCCACCTCCATCCGCACGCCGCGATTGCGGAATGTCACGCTTCCCCGCAACCCTTCCAGCCGGGGCCAGCCGGGCAGGTAATTCACCACCGCATCCTCGACCCGAAAGCGAGTTTCGAACAACCCTTCGTCCCGGTCGAAAGGAAACTGGGCCGGCGGGCCGCGCAACGCCAGCTCCCCAGACACCACTCGGCCACTGATGATTGCTTGATCCAGCCAAGCGATCCCCGCGGGTGGAATCACCGCCACCGGCAGATAGCGCCGTGCTTGCTCGGGCCCGATCCGGACACCCCAATAGCGCCCGCCCAGATCCAGCACCGGCTCGCCCTGGTCGGGAAGAATCACGCTGCCCCAAAAGCGGCCGTTGAGATCGGCATTGGCCACTTCCAGACCGGCGCTATCCAGTTGCAGTCGGTCGGAATTGCGCTGCCAGGCGATCGTCCCGCTCAAGCGGTCCAGGTCGAGCGGAACTCGCAGCAGGCCGTCGGTATCGATCCGGACCTCCCGGCTGTCCAGTTCGAGCCGGCCATTGGTCGGGCCAAAGGTCAACAGGCCGGCGAGGTTGTCGAATCCCGGCAAACCGTGGGTCGGCTGCCCGGCCACCCCGCTCAAGCGCACGGTCGCCGTATAGGCATCGAAACCGGATTCCGCGTCCAGCGCGATTTCCGGCAAATCGCCGCGCGGATCGAGCGGCGTCAGCCTATTTCGGACCGACTCGTCCAGCCACGGCGCCACCCAGGCCAGTACATCCCGAACGCGCCAGTCGCGACCCTCGCCCCGCCAGCGCTCGCCGGTTCGGCTCAACACGAAGCTGGATCGGGCCTCGCTTTGGCCTTGGGCGCCGCCGAACCGGACCTGACCCCGCAGCCGCCAGCCGTTTTCCTCGATCCGCCACTCGAAATTCAGCGTGCTGTCCGGCGTCGCCGCCAGCCAGGACTCCAACAAGGCGGTGCGCGGTTCCGGTTGCGGACGCGCCGCGCGCAGGCGCAAGTGGCCTTGTAAACGGGTGGGTTGCCAGTCCCGCCAATCGCCGTCCACCTCCAGCCCGACCTGACCGGCGCCGAAGGGCAGGGACAACGGCCAACCCGCCAAATTCAAACGACCGACCTCGAACCGAAATGTCCCCTGGCCGGTTTTTTCGGAATCGGCCCCATCGACCCCTTGCCGTTCCACGCTCAGTCGCAGCCGGTCGCCCAGGCCAATCGGCAATTCGGCGGTGAACGTCAGCCGCTGGCCTTCGGCGGTGTCCCGCACCCGAACATAGGGATGCGGAATAATGAGCACCCCTCCATCTTGGCGGCGCACGGTCAGCCGCTCGCCGATCAAATCGAGCCGGCGCGCGGCGAACAGCCAGCGGGCGGCTTTCTTCAGGGATGACGCGGTATTTTCGGAGCCGCCATTCGTCCGTAGCCGCAAGGTTCCATCCGGCCCCTGCTCCAGGGTCAGGCTGACGCCCTCCAGGCGGATGTGGCCGAACACCGGCCGCCATTCTCGCAGAGAACGCCACAGGTTCAGGCTCACCGTCGCTTGGGCGAAACTGGCCCAGGCGGCGTTACTATCGGGATCGCGCAGGCTGACGCCCCGCAGCCGCAACCCGAGCCGCCAGCCGTCCCGATCCGCGGCGACCGATTCGATCCGCACCGGCGTCCGCAGAGCGTCCCGCAGGGCGTCCGCCAGAGGGGCGCGGTAGTCGTTCAGACGCGGCAGCAGCCACCACTGCCCGAACGCCGCCAACAGCAGCAGCGGCAACAGCAGCGCCAAGATCAGCCAGCGTGTCCACCGCAGGGTTCGCCGCGTCGCCCCGGCCGCATGCCAAAACCCCCGACTCACATCAACACCACGTCGTATTGCTCGCGGGTGTAGAGGGCTTCCGCCTGGAACTTGATGGGAATGCCGATAAAGGCTTCCAGTTGCGCCACGCTGGTGGATTCCTGGTCCAGCATGGCGTCCACCACGTCCGGCGCGGCCAGCACCACGAACTGGCGCGGCGAATACTGGCGGGCCTCGCGCAGCAGTTCGCGGAAGATGTCGTAGCACACCGTCTCGGCGGTCTTGATCGAGCCGCGACCGTTACACAGAGGACAGGGTTCGCACAACACTTGCTCCAGGCTCTCGCGGGTGCGCTTGCGGGTCATTTCCACCAGACCCAGCGGCGACACCTGCGAGATATGGCTTTTGGCGCGATCCTTTTCCAGGTGCTTTTCCAGGGCCTTGAACACCGCCTGGCGGTGCTCCTCGCTGACCATATCGATGAAGTCGAGGATGATGATCCCGCCCAGATTGCGCAGCCGCAATTGCCGGGCAATGGCGGTGGCGGCTTCCAGATTGGTCTTGAAGATGGTTTCCTCAAGATTGCGATGCCCCACATAGGCGCCGGTGTTGACGTCGATGGTGGTCATCGCCTCGGTCTGATCGACGACAAGGTAGCCGCCGGACTTGAGCGGCACTTTCTTGCCCAGCGCCCGCTGGATTTCGTCCTCGATGCCGTACAACTCGAAAATCGGCCGCTCGCCCGGATAGTGCTCCAGGCGCGGCACCATCTCCGGCACGAACTTGTCGGCGAACTCCAGCATCCGCTGGCAGGTTTCGCGCGAATCGACGCGCACCCTCTCGACGCTGTCGCCGACGAAATCGCGCAACACCCGCAAGATCAGGGGCAAATCCTCGTACAGGGTCGCGATGCCGCTGGTCTCCTTGACCCGTTCCCGAATCGAACCCCACAGGCGTTGCAGAAACTGCATGTCCGCCCGCAGCGCCCAGGGCTCCGCGCCTTCCGCGGCGGTGCGCACAATGTAACCCCCGCCAAACTCGGCTCGGAAACCGTTGATCATTTCCTTGAGCCGCTGCCGTTCGCGCTCGCCGTCGATCTTGACCGACACCCCCGCTACATCCGAATCGGCCAGAAAAACCAGGAAGCGGGACGGCAAGGTGACATGCGTGGTCAACCGTGCGCCCTTGGTGCCGATCGGATCCTTGATCACCTGCACCACCAGCTCCTGATTCTCGCGCACCAGTTCGGTAATGACCGGCCAGCGTTCGCCAGCGGCCGTTCCTTCTTCGGTCGCGGTTTCCGAACGGATATCGGAGACGTGCAGGAACGCGGCCCGCTCCAGGCCGATGTCCACGAACGCCGCCTCCATGCCGGGTAACACCCGGCAGACTCGTCCCTTGTAGATGTTGCCGACCAAACCGCGCCGACCGACCCGTTCGAGCAGGATTTCCTGCAGGACGCCGTTCTCGACGACGGCGACCCGGGTTTCGCGGGGCGTCACGTTGATCAGGATTTCGTCGCCCGTGCCGCCTTCGGCGCGTGTAGCCATGGGTGATCGTTCCCCGTCAGGAGGTAAAGGAAGGCCAGAGAGGGACGTTAAACTCGCGCAGCAGCTCGGCGGTTTCGAACAGTGGCAGCCCCATCACGCCGGAGTAGCTGCCGCGCAATTCCACGATGAAGGTTGCCGCCCTGCCCTGAATGCCGTAGCCGCCGGCCTTGTCCCATGGTTCGCCGCTATCCCAGTAGATCCGGCATTCCGCCGGCGACAGATCTCGGAAGCGAACCCGACTTTCCTGTACCTTGACCGCGTCGCGCTCCTCGGTGGCCAAGGCCACGGCGCTCAAGACCCGGTGCTCCCGCCCGGACAGGCGCGCCAGCATCGCCAAGCCCTCGTCCCGGTCGGCGGGCTTGCCGAGAATCGCGCCGTCCACCGCCACCGCCGTATCCGCGCCCAGCACCGGCGCGGACTGTCGCCGGCCCAGCGCGCCCGCGCCGGCCCGCGCCTTGTCTCGCGCTAGCCGGGCCACGTAGGCGTCGGGTGTCTCGCCGGGCAGCGGCGTCTCATCCACCGCGACCGGCAGCAGACAAAAGGCGACGCCGATCTGGTGCAGCAGTTCGCGGCGGCGCGGGGACGCGGAAGCCAGGTAGATGTGGAAGGCGGCCATGTCAGGCGCGGTGGTATGGATGGCGATGCAGCAGGCTCCAGGCCCGGTAAATCTGTTCGGCCAGCACCACCCGCACCAGCGGATGCGGCAAGGTCAGCCGCGACAGCGCCCACAGCCGCTCGGCGCGGGCGCGACAGGCTGGGTCCAGCCCGTCCGGGCCACCGACCAGCAGGCTGAGATCGCGGCCCTCCCGCAGCCAACCAGCCAGTTGTTCAGCCAGTTGCACGGTGCTCCATTCCTGGCCGCGTTCGTCCAGGGCGATCACCCGAGACCCCACCGGCGCCGCCGCCAGCAGGCGTTCGCCCTCGGCGCGGACCAGACGGGTCAGGTCGGCGTTCGAACCCCGCTTGCCGGATGGAATTTCGATCAGATTCAACGTGCATTCCCGCGGCAGTCGCCCGGCGTATTCCTCGTAGCCGGTTTTGATCCAATCCGGCATGCGGGTTCCGACGGCAAGCAGATGGATTTTCATGGGCGCCGCGCGGAGATCGGCCGCTCAAGATCTCAGTGCCTTGGCGGAATTCACCGACCACAACTTTTCCAGGTTGTAGAAGTCGCGGGTCTGCGGCAACATGACATGCAGCACGATATCGTTCAAATCCACCAGCACCCATTCGGCCTCCCGCTGGCCTTCGACGCCCAGGGGCCGCACTCCGGCCGCCGCGCATTTTTCGATCACCTTGTCGGCCAGCGCCCTGACTTGACGGCTGGAGGAGCCGCTGGCGATGACCATCAGGTCGGTGAAACTGGCGATCCCGCGTACATCCAGAACCTCGATGTCCTGGGCTTTCACCTCTTCCAGGGCAGCCACCACAATTTTTTGTAAACCCTCAAGTTGCATGAATTTCATTGATCCTCATTAAGTCATGGACGCCGGGGTGGACAGTGGCCGGTACAGCGCCCGCTCGTGGATACAGGCCAGCACCGCCTCCGGCAACAGAAAGCGGGGTGACTGGCCGCGCGCCAGCAAGGCGCGGATGTGGGTAGCGGAGATGTCCAACTGGGTCACCGGCTGGAACAGGATGAGACCGGCCGGCTGGCGGCGCAGGGCGGCGGCGTCCGCCATTCGCGGGGCGACGAATTCCTCCAGCACCGGAGCGAACGGCTTCGGTGGTCCGGGCCGTTGCATCACCACGACATGGGCAAATTGGCCCAGCTCCCGCCAGCGATGCCAGGTGTGCAGTTCGCGGAAGGCATCGGCGCCGACGATCAGATACAGGGGGATATCGCCGAGATCCTCGCGCAGCGAGGCCAGGGTATCCACCATATAGGAGGCTCCCTCCCGGCGCAGTTCCCGGTCGTCGACCGCGAAGCCCGCTTGCCCGGCCGTGGCCAAGCGCACCAGCGCCAACCGCTGCTCGGCGGTGATTTGCGGCGAGTCGCGATGCGCCGGAATCCGGCAGGGCACGAAGCGGATTTCCGCCAGATCCAGCGCCTCCAGCACCTCCAACGCCGGTCGCAGATGACCGTCATGGATCGGGTCGAAGGTGCCGCCCAGAATGCCGATGGGACGCGGATGCGGCGGAAAGCGGCTTCTCAGAGTTTTGGCCCTCATTCCCGGATATGCCCATCCCCCAGCACCACGAACTTCAGCGTGGTCAATCCTTCCGCGCCGACCGGGCCGCGAGCGTGCAGTTTGTCGGTGCTGATGCCGATTTCCGCGCCCAGGCCAAACTCACCGCCGTCGGCGAAGCGGGTGGAAGCGTTCACCATCACCGAACTGGAATCCACTTCGCGCAGGAAACGCCGCGCCCGGCCGTAATCCTCCGTCACGATGGCGTCGGTATGGGCGGATCCGTAGACGGCGATGTGCTCCATGGCCTGGTCGAGATCGTCGACCACCCGAACCGCCAGAACCGGCGCCAGATACTCGGCAAACCAGTCGTCCTCGGTCGCCATCTTGATCTCCGGCAGCAGGTCGCGGGTCCGCTGGCAGCCGCGCAGTTCCACGCCGGCTTCCCGGTAGCGGCGGCCCAACTCGGGCAGCACCCGGCCGGCGATGCCCGCCGCCACCAGCAGGGTTTCCATGGTGTTGCAGGTACCGTAGCGCTGGGTCTTGGCGTTGTAGGCGATCGACACCGCCTTGTCGGGATCGGCGCGGTCGTCGATGTAGACGTGGCAAACGCCGTCCAGATGCTTGATCACCGGCACCCGGGCCTCGCGGCTGATCCGCTCGATCAGGCTCTTGCCGCCGCGCGGCACGATCACGTCCACGTATTCGGCCATGCCGATCAGCGCGCCGACGGCGGCGCGGTCGGCGGTGTCGATCACCTGCACGGCGTCGGCGGGTAGACCAGCGGCGGCCAGTCCGTGCTGGATGCAGGCGGCGATGGCGCGGTTGGAATGCAGCGCTTCGGAACCGCCACGCAAAATGGCGGCGTTGCCGGCCTTCAAACACAGCGCGGCGGCGTCGGCGGTCACGTTCGGCCGCGATTCGTAGATGATGCCGATCACGCCCAGCGGCACCCGCATCCGTCCGACCTGAATCCCCGAGGGACGATATTTGAGATCGCCGATCTCGCCCACCGGATCGGACTGGGCGGCGATTTCCCGCAGACCCTGGGCCATCCCGCGAATACCTTTGGGCGTCAACTCCAACCGATCCAGCAGGGCGGCGTCCAGCCCGGCGGCGCGGCCGGCGTCCATGTCCCGGCGATTGGCGGCCAACAATCGCTCCTCGTCCGCTTCCAGGGCGGCGGCGATGGCGAGCAGGGCATCGTTCTTGATCCGAGTCTCGGCCCGGCCGACGATGCGGGACGCGGCGCGGGCGCGGCGGCCCACATCCAGCATGTAGCGCTCGATCGCGTTGGCGGTTTCCATGTGGGTATCGTTCATCGGCAAAGCGTCCTCATGACCGACGCCGCCTCAAGCGCCGGGCTATGACATCACAATTCGTCGAGCAACAACGGCCGACCGGCCAGTCGCAAACCCGCCGCCAGCAGCCCGTCCCACGGCGAGCCGGGCTCGATGCCCTTGATCGCGCGGTCGGTCCGGGCGCAGGCGCCCAGTAACAGCCGGCAGTCGGCCAACGTCAGCCGTTGCAAAGCCTGGAGCAGGGGCGGCTTCCGTTTATCCCAGACGACTTCCTTGCGGGCGGCGAACGCGGCGAATACGGTTTCCGGCGGCTGGCGCTGGCCGCGGGCGAAAGCCAGCGCGGTTAGCACCCGTACCTCCCGGTGCAAGGCCCAGTTCGTCAATACCGGCTCCACGCCTTCGCCGCGCAACCCGCTTAAAATCCGCGCGACGCGCTCCGGTTGGCCACGCAGGGCGGCATCCACAAAATCATAGATGCTGTATCGGGCGCTGTCGCCAACCGCCGCCAACACCGCATCGACGGTCAGTGACGAGCCGTCGGCCAGCAACGCCAGCTTCTCGATTTCCTGGGCGGCGGCCAGCAGGTTCCCTTCCACCCGTTCGCCGAGCAGCAGCACCGCTTCCGGGGTAGGCTTCAGACCACGCTCCCGCAACCGACGTTCGATCCAGGCCGGCAATTGCCCCGACTCCACCGGCGCCGCCGACACGACCACGCCGGTCGCATCCAGGGCGGCGAACCAGCGGCTTTTCTGAGTATTCCAATCGAGTTTGCCGGCGGTAACCAACAACACTGCGTCAGCGGCGGGACGAGCCGCGTACTCGCTCAGCGCCTTGGCGCCGGCGTCGCCCGGTTTGGCGTTGTCCAGGCGCAGTTCCAGCAGCCGCCGGCTGGCAAACAGCGAGGGGCTGGCGGCCAATTGGCATAGCGTGTTCCAGTCGAAACCGGCGTCGACCGTCAGGCATTCCCGCTCGATGTGGCCCCGGTCGCGAGCGGCGGCGCGAAGGGCGTCGGCGGCTTCCCGAGCCAGCAGGGTTTCCTCGCCGAACACCAGGTACAGCGGCGCCAGGGTTTTGCGCAAATGCCCGGCGAGCTGTTCGGGGCGCAGTCGCAAGCGGCAACCTCAGGAACCGACGGCTTGCAAGCGGCGGAGGATCTGCCAAGCCAGATCTTCCGCCATGCTGTCCACCAGGGCTTCCTGCGCGGCCTCGAAGCCGAGCACCTGGTTTTCATCGAACAACAGAGTGCGGTTGGCGCTAAGCCCCTCCGGCGGGATCAGGGTCTTGCCGTTGGCCAGCGTCACCTGGTAAGAGGCATCGTACGCCAGAAAGTACTGCCGCTTGACATCGAAGCGATCGGTGGCGACCACGCGGCGGCCGCTGCCCTCGCGCAGGATCGTGATGGTCGCCTTGGCCTGAGCCGGATCGCGGGTCACGGTCGCGCCATTGCCCGCCAGCAGCAAGCGCAGCTTGCGGCTCAAGGCGCCGGGCGGCGTTCCAATCGCGGTCTGGCTCTGCACGTACACCGCCGACAGCTCTGGCGGCAGTTGGATCCACCCGCGCAACTGGAAGCCGCAGCCGCCCAGCAGTAGCATCCACAACCCCAAGCCGCCCAGCACGATCCGACGCATGTTCGACCCGCCTAGCACACCAGGTTGACCAGTTTGCCGGGCACGATCACGATCTTGCGCGGTGGCCGACCTTCAATGAAACGCTGTACGTTCGGTTCGGCTCGCGCCGCCTGTTCGATGGCTTCGCGGTCGGCGTTCGCCGGCACTTCGATCTGCCCGCGCAGCTTGCCGTTGACCTGCACCACCAGCGCCACCAGGTCGCGGGCCAGCGCCGCTTCGTCGGGCATTGGCCAGGCAGCGTCCAGCACGTCGTTGCCATAGCCCAAATCCCGCCAAAGCGCGTGAGTGATATGCGGCGCCACCGGCGCCAGCAGGCGCAGCAGGATGCCCAGCCCTTCGCGGCGCACGGCGGCGGCGGAAACATCACCGCCCGCCTCGATCCGACCCAGCGCATTGAGAATCTTCATGCCGCCGGAAACCACGGTGTTGAACTGGTGGCGACCAAAATCGTACAGCGCCTGCCGCAGCGCGTCATGAATCTCGCGGCGCAGCTCGCGCAGCGGCCCGGACAGTAACGCAGCGTCCAGGTCGCCAGCGGCGCGAATCGCCTCCCGATGCTCTGTGGCATGGAGCCACAACCGGCGCAGAAAGCGGTAGGCGCCGGCCACGCCGGCATCGGACCATTCCAGCGCCTGATCGGGCGGCGCGGCGAACATCATGAACAGACGGGCGGTATCGGCGCCGTACTGTTCGATCAGCGATTGCGGATCGACGCCGTTGTTCTTGGACTTGGCCATCTTCTCGATGGCGCCGATCGCCACCGGTTGGCCGTCGGCGCTCAAGGTTGCGGCCAGCGGCCGACCCTTGTCGTCGGTCTGAACTTTGACGTCGGCCGGATTGATCCATTGCTTGCGACCATCCTCGGTTTCGCGATAGAAGGTGGGCGCCACCACCATGCCCTGGGTGAGCAGCTTGGCGAACGGTTCCGCCACCGGGGTCAGGCCCAGATCGCGCATCGCCTTGGTCCAGAACCGCGAATAAAGCAGGTGCAAAATGGCGTGCTCGATGCCACCGACGTACTGATCGACCGGCATCCAGTAATCGGCGCGGGCGTCGGTCATGGTCGCCGCGCCCGGCGTGCAATAGCGGAAAAAGTACCAGGACGAGTCGACGAAGGTGTCCATCGTGTCGGTTTCACGCCGGGCTGGCTTTCCGCAGCGCGGGCAGGCACAGTCCAAGAATTCGGCGTATTTGTTGAGCGGGTTGCCGGAACCGTCTGGAATCAAGTCGCCCGGTAACACCACCGGCAGATCCGCGTCCGGCACCGGCACCGCGCCGCAATCTTGGCAATGGATGATCGGGATCGGCGTGCCCCAGTAGCGCTGCCGGGAAACACCCCAGTCGCGCAGCCGCCAAGTCACCTTTTTTTCGCCCAGGCCCCTGGCGCTCAGGTCGGCGGCGATGGCGTCCGTGGCCTGCCGAAAATCCAGGCCGTCGTATTGGCCGGAGTTGATGCACACGCCGTAATCGGCGTAGGCGTCTTGCCACGGCGCGGGCGTGATGTCGCCGGCGCGGGTGCGGATCACCGGCTTGATCGGGAGGCCGAACTTGCACGAGAACTCGAAATCGCGTTCGTCGTGGGCGGGCACCGCCATCACCGCGCCCTCGCCGTAGCCCATCAGCACGTAGTTGGCGACCCACAGCGGCAACGGCTCGCCGGTCAGGGGATGGGTGACGGTCAAACCGGTCGGCATACCCTTCTTTTCCTGGGTGGCCAACTCCGCTTCGGTGACGCCGCCGTGCCGGCATTCTTCGATGAACGCAGCCAGTTGCGGATTGGTTTGCGCGGCGTGCAGGGCCAGGGGATGTTCGGCGGCCACGGCGACGTAGGTGGCGCCCATGAGCGTGTCGGCGCGGGTGGTGAACACCCAAAGAGTGCCGGATTCGCCCTCACCCCCAACCTCTCTCCCGGAGGGTGAGGGGAGTCGATAGGGAAAGCCGATCCGTACCCCGTGGCTCTTGCCGATCCAGTTCTTCTGCATCAGCTTGACCTGTTCGGGCCAATCGGGCAGTTGGTCCAGCTCCGCCAGCAGTTCCTCGGCGTATTTCGTAATCGCCAGGTAATACATCGGGATTTCGCGCTTTTCGACCAGCGCGCCGGTGCGCCAACCGCGCCCGTCGATCACCTGCTCGTTGGCGAGCACGGTTTGATCCACCGGATCCCAGTTGACCACGCCGGTTTTCAGGTAGGCGATGCCTTTTTCCAGCATCCGCAGGAACAGCCACTGGTTCCAGCGGTAGTATTCCGGCTGGCAGGTGGCCAGCTCGCGCTCCCAGTCCACCGCGAAACCCAGCAAGCGAAGCTGCTTTTTCATGTAGGCGATGTTGTCGAAGGTCCACTGCGCCGGGGCGACCCCAGACGCCATGGCCGCGTTTTCCGCCGGCAGGCCGAAAGCGTCCCAGCCCATCGGTTGCAACACGTTCTTGCCCAACATGCGCTGGTAGCGGGCGATCACGTCGCCGATGGTGTAGTTGCGCACATGGCCCATGTGCAATCGCCCGCTGGGATAGGGGAACATGGACAGACAGTAGAATTTTTCACGGCCCGGCTCCTCGCGCACGGCGAAGGTCCGTTGCTCGTCCCAGTGGCGTTGCGCTTCCGCTTCAATCAGTTGCGGCTTGTACGACTCGGCGATCACGGCTGTTCCCTGGCTTTAAAACGAAGTGCGGTAAGATAGCACAACTTTTTAACCGGCCGCAGGGTCCGCCGGACCGCCACACCGAGGTCAGCCATCCGTGAACGACTCCCATCCGCACGCCCCCACCCTCAGCTACCGCGACGCCGGGGTGAACATCGACGCCGGCAACCGGCTGGTGGACCGCATCAAGCCGCATGCCAAGCGCACCCATCGGCCCGGCGTACTGGGCGGGTTGGGCGGTTTCGGCGCGCTGTTCGAACTGCCGTTGGACCGCTACCGCCAGCCGGTGCTGGTGTCCGGCGCCGACGGCGTCGGCACCAAGCTCAAGCTAGCGCTGGAACTGCGTCGCCACGACACCATCGGCATCGACCTGGTGGCGATGTGCGTCAACGACGTGCTGGTGACCGGCGCCGAGCCCTTGTTCTTCCTCGACTATTACGCCACCGGCCAATTGGATGTGGAGGTGGCCGCCGCCGTGATCAAAGGCATCGCCGATGGCTGCGAACAGGCCGGCGCGGCGCTGGTGGGCGGCGAAACCGCCGAGATGCCGGGGATGTACGGCGAGGGCGATTACGACTTGGCCGGCTTCTGCGTCGGCGTGGTGGAGAAGCGTCGGATCATCGACGGGTCACGGGTCGCGGCGGGCGATGTGTTACTGGGACTGGCCTCCTCCGGGCCGCATTCCAACGGCTATTCGCTGATCCGCAAAATCCTGACGGTCGGCGGCGCGAAGCTGAATCAGCCGTTCGCGGATCGCACCCTCGGCGATGCCTTGCTGGCCCCGACCCGAATCTACGTCAAGTCAGTGCTGGGCCTGCTGACACAGGTCGAAGTCCGCGCCATCGCTCACATCACCGGTGGTGGTCTGACCGAAAACCTGCCGCGTGTTCTCCCACCCCATACCAAGGCGATCATCGACACCGTCAGTTGGCCACGACCGGCGATCTTTCAATGGCTGCAACGGCAGGGTGGCGTGGCCGAGGCGGAAATGCGGCACACCTTCAACTGTGGAGTGGGCATGGTGATTTGCATCGCGGCGGAAGACGAAGAACGGGCACAGGCAATCCTGCGCGATAGCGGCGAAACGGTTTGGGCACTGGGCCGGATCGCCACCAGCGAGGGCGAGCCGTTCGTGGAGTTTCAGCCGTGAGCGCCGTCCGCAAAATCCGGCTGGTGGTGCTGATCTCCGGGCGCGGCAGCAATTTGCAAGCCATTCTGGATCAGGCCGCCAGCGGGGAACTGCCGGTCGAAGTCGCGGCGGTCATCAGCAACCGGCCCGGCGTCCACGGCCTGGAGCGGGCACGGCAAGCCGGCGTTCCCGCCCTGGAGTTGGATCATAAGCATTTCGCCAATCGACCGGCGTTCGAAGCGGCGTTGATCGAATTGATCGACCGTCACCGCCCGGATCTGGTGGCGCTGGCGGGTTTCATGCGGGTGCTGACCGCCGACTTCACCGAACACTATCGGGGACGGCTGCTCAACATCCATCCCTCGCTGCTGCCCAAATTTCGCGGCCTGCACACCCATGAACGGGCCATCGCGGCCGGCGAAACCGAACACGGGGCCAGCATCCACTTCGTCACCGCCGAACTGGACGGCGGACCCGTCATCATGCGGGCGCGTGTGCCAGTATTACTGGGCGATGATCCGGACACCCTGGCGGCGCGGGTGCTGGAGCGGGAACACCGGCTGTACCCACTGGCGATTCGCTGGTTCGCGGAAGGGCGGGTGCGGTTGGACGGGGAACGGGTGTGGTTCGATGGGAAACCGCTGGCCGAACCGTTATGGCTGGAGGAAGCGCTACTCAGCCGATGAACACTTCGTCGAGACGGATTTCCACCCCTGGTAACAGAACCGGCGTCAACACGCCTTCCCGCGCCTGAACGCGAGTGCGATAAGCGCCGCGTTCCGGTTGCGGATCGCGATAGATTTCGACATGACGGCGGCGCGGCCCCACCACCAGCCAAACTTCGGGGATACCGTGCCGGGCGTAGAGCGGCACCTTGGTCTTGCGGTCGAATTGCGCCGTGCTGTCGGAAACTTCGATGAGCAGCAGCACGTCTTGGGCGTGGGGATGTTCGCTCAGGTAATAATCCGAACGCGGGCGCAGCAGGACCAGATCGGGCTGAGGTTCGGAATGGTCGTCCAGCACAATGGGATTTTGCGAATCCACCAGTGCCGCGTTACCTGCTCCAAACCTCAGCTTCTCCGCCAGGATACGGACAATACCCGCATGAAAACTGCCAATCGGCGCCATCTCGAACAGTTCCCCATCAATTAATTCCAGTCGTGCATCGGGATCGAGGAAACCGGTCTCCGCCATCCGGTGAAAATCGGCCACGCTCCAGAGACGCCGAACGGGGCTGGACCTGACGGTGGGCTGACTTGCTAGCGATAACGACACGGATGCGGCCATGAATTTTCCCTCGGTCGATCACTCGATCAATGTTCTTTGTCGGGCGGTTCGTCGTCGCCGATCCGGCTCGGGGTCGGGCCGCTCTGCCGCTTGTATTTGGCGTCCTGCCGCTTGTGGTAGGGCCGGATGGCCGGGCTGGTCAGGGTTTCGAAGCTGATGGCGCAGATCGCCATGCCGGGCCGCAACGCCAGCGGCAGCTTGCCGCTGTTGAAGCACTCCAGCACGATGGCGCCGCTCCAGCCGGGATCGATGCGGTGGGCGGTGACGTGCACCATCAATCCCAGCCGGGCCAAACTGGAGCGACCATCCAGCCAGCCGACCAGATCGTCCGGCACGGTGATGGTCTCGACGGTGGCCGCCAGCGCCAGCTCGCCGGGATGGATGAAAAACGCGCCATCCGCGCCGATCCGGATCTCCTTGCTCATGATCCGGTTGATGGCGTGGTCCACTTCTTCCCGCGGCCCGCTGAGGTCGATATGCGACGCGGCGTGATCGTTGAACACGCGGAAGCGGCTGCCCAGATGCAGATCCACGCTCACCCCGTTGATCCGGCCCGACGCCGGACGGGGTTCGATGCGGATTCTCCCTTCGTTCAGACAACGTTCGATGTCGCGGTCGCACAGCCGCATGGGGCGAAACCTCAGGTGTTTTGAATCACGATGTTGGGAAACTTGTGACTGTAGTTCCGGGCCTGCAACGACAGTCGGGCCGCCGCGCGGCGGGCGATCTCCCGGTACAGGCTGGCGATGCGACTGTCCGGCTCCGCCACCACCGTGGGCCGGCCGCCGTCGGTTTCCTCGCGGATGCGAATGTCCAGCGGCAGGGAGCCGAGAAAGGGCACGCCGTACTCGTCCGCCATGCGCTGGCCGCCGCCGGCGCCGAAGACATGCTCCTCGTGGCCGCATTGCGAGCAGATGTGAATGCTCATGTTCTCAACCACGCCCAGTACTGGCACCTCCACCTTCTCGAACATCTTCAAGCCCTTGCGAGCGTCCAGCAAGGCGATATCCTGCGGGGTGGTGACGATGATCGCGCCGCTGACCGGCACTTTCTGCGACAGGGTTAACTGCGTGTCGCCAGTACCCGGCGGCAGGTCGATGATCAGATAATCGAGATCGTGCCAGCGGGTATCGCGCAGCAGTTGTTCGAGGGTCTGGGTCACCATCGGTCCGCGCCAGATCATCGGCGTGTCTTCCTCGATCAGATAGCCGATCGACATGGACTGCACGTTGTAGCTGACGATCGGATTCAGCGTCTTGCCGTCCGGCGATTCCGGTTGCTGGCGCACGCCCAGCATACGCGGCTGACTGGGGCCGTAGATGTCGGCGTCCAGCAAGCCGACCCGCGCCCCTTCGACGCTGAGCGCCAGGGCCAGGTTGACCGCCGTGGTGGATTTGCCGACCCCGCCCTTGCCGGACGCCACGGCGATGATGTTGCGCACGCCCGGCATCGGTTTCAGCCCCTTTTGCACTTCGTGGGCGATCACCTTGCACTCCACCCGCACCACCGTCTCGCCGGCCCCCAGCGCCGCCAGCCGTTCGCGCAGGGTCTCGGCCAACGCATCCCGATAGCCCGCCGCCGGGAACCCCAGTTCCACATCGATCTCGACCCGACCGGCTTCGATCCGAATGGCCTTGACGCACTTGGCGGCGATCAAATCCTGTTCGAGATAGGGGTCCACATAGCCCTTGAGGGCGGTTTCCACATCGGCTCGCGCTACAGTGGTCATAAACGGAATTTCTCCTGAGAAATAGGTTCGATTCGATACTGAAAAACCGGACGCCAGCGCTTCGGTTCGCGTCCGGCGCGGTCGCTCAATACCCGACCAGACACTTTTGCCGGGCCGCATCCAACCTTAGGCGGGCATCCGCCTTCATGGCCGCGATCACGCATTGCCAGTACGAAGGCTGGTAGTTATCCGCCATGCCCTGGCAGTTGACCTGATTCAGGGCTTGGGGCGATTCGCCATGCTGTTGCGCCAGGGATACCGCCTGCTGGCAAAAATTCTCGCTCCACACTTCTTCCGCCAGCGCGCCCTGGGAATGGGCTGGACCCGCGACCACCAGTCCGGCGACCGCCACGACCCCGCTGAAAAGCATTTTGATGTGCATAAACACCTCCTCGTTGTTACTCGAACCCGCATAACGGACGCTCCGCCCGGCGGATGACAGCCATGCGGCAATGCTGCTAACGTAGCGGCCTTTCCGACCGACCGCAACGATCCCGACCATGAGCGACCAAACCCGCCGCATTCTCGTCACCAGCGCCCTGCCCTACGCCAACGGTCCGATCCATATCGGCCACCTGGTCGAATACATCCAGACCGACATCTGGGTCCGCTTCCAGAAACTGCGCGGCCACGAATGCTACTACCTTTGCGCCGACGACGCCCACGGCACTCCGATCATGTTGCGCGCCGAACAGGACGGTGTAACCCCGGAACGACTGATCGAGCGGATCTGGCGGGAACATCGCGCCGATTTCGCCGATTTCCTGATCGAGTTCGACAACTATTACTCCACGCATTCGCCGGAATGCCGTCAATATGCCGAACTGATTTATCGGCGGCTGAACGAAGCCGGGCACATCAGCCGCCGGGTCATCACCCAAGCCTTCGACCCGGAAAAGCAGATGTTTTTGCCGGATCGCTTTATCAAGGGCGAATGTCCGCGCTGCGGCACGCCGGACCAGTACGGCGACAGTTGCGAAAATTGCGGCGCCACCTATTCCCCCACCGATCTGAAAAATCCGCGATCGGTCCTGTCCGGCGCGACGCCGATCGCCAAGGAATCGCTGCATTTCTTTTTCAAACTGGCCGATTTCGAGGCCATGCTGAAGGATTGGATCGCCAGTGGGCCGATCCAACCGCAGATGATCAACAAACTCAATGAATGGTTTACCGCCGGCTTGCAGGAGTGGGACATTTCCCGCGACGCGCCCTATTGGGGCTTTGAAATCCCCGACGCGCCCGGCAAGTACTTCTACGTCTGGCTGGACGCGCCGATCGGCTACATGGCCAGCTTCCAGAATTTCTGCGACCGCGCCGGGCTGAACTTCGACGAGTTCTGGGGACCGGACAGCACGGCCGAGGTCTACCACTTCATCGGCAAGGACATCGCCTATTTCCACATTCTGTTCTGGCCGGCGGAACTGACCGGGGCCGGCTTCCGCAAGCCGACCGCCGTGCATTGCCACGGTTTTCTGACCGTGGACGGCCAGAAAATGTCCAAATCGCGCGGCACCTTCATCAAGGCCCGCACCTATCTCAACCATCTGCGGCCGGAGTATCTGCGCTACTACTTCGCCACCAAGCTGAGCGACGGCCTCGACGATCTCGACCTTAACTTCGAGGACTTCCTGCACCGGGTCAACAGCGATCTGGTCGGCAAGCTGGTCAATATCGCCAGCCGCAGCGCCGGCTTCATCACCCGCCGTTTCGAGGGTCGGCTGGCCGACCGTCTCGCCGAACCCGAGCTGTACGCCGAATTTATCGCAGCCGGCGAGTCGATCGCCCAAGCGTATGAAGGGCGGGAATTCGGCCGGGCCATGCGCGAGATCATGGCGCTGGCCGATCGCGCCAACCAGTACATCGACGAGAAGAAACCCTGGACGCTGGCCAAACAGCCCGGCGCCGAGGCCGACGTGCAGGTCGTGTGCGGCATGGGGCTGAATCTGTTCCGAGTGTTGGCGCTATACCTCAAGCCGGTACTGCCCGGCCTGACGGCACAAGTCGAACGGTTCCTGCAAATCGCGCCGCTGCGCTGGAGCGATGTCGGTCACCCGCTGCTCGGCCATGCCATCGCCGAGTTCAAGCCACTGATGCAGCGCGTGGATATGGCGCAAATCGTGGCGATCATCGAGGAATCCAGGGAAGGCGCTCCAAGCGGCGAAGAGACGCCCGCGCCGAGTGGGCCGCTGATCGACGATCCGATCGCTCCCGCCATCGGCATCGAGGAGTTCGCCAAGGTGGACTTGCGGGTGGCGCGGATCGTCAAGGCCGACGTGGTGGCGGGGGCCGACAAACTGCTGCGGCTGGAACTGGATCTCGGTGGCGAAATCCGTCAGGTCTTCGCCGGCATCAAGTCCGCTTACCCGCCGGCGGACTTGCAAGGCCGGTTGACCGTGCTGGTCGCCAATCTCGCCCCGCGCAAGATGCGTTTCGGCGTTTCCGAGGGCATGGTGCTGGCGGCTGGCGGCGGGGGCGGCATCTACCTGCTCGGCCCCGACAGCGGCGCGGAGCCGGGGATGCGGGTCAAATGATCAATGCGCGCCCCGACCCCACAGGATGGTGTGAACGGTCTGT
Source organism: Candidatus Competibacter sp. (assembly GCA_029624815.1). Classification (GTDB taxonomy): domain Bacteria; phylum Pseudomonadota; class Gammaproteobacteria; order Competibacterales; family Competibacteraceae; genus Competibacter. Next base: position 14,501 of record JARSSH010000052.1, on the reverse strand, counting down.
AGCAGGATGACGACGTCGAAAAAGAAGCTGTAATTCTTGATGTAGTACAAGTCGTACTGCAATTTTTCGCGTGCGTCCTTTTCGGAGGCGCCGTAGCAATAGCAAATCTGCGCCCACCCAGTGATGCCCGGTTTGACCATATGACGCATGGAATAGCAGGGGATCGCCCGGCACAGGTCGGCCACGAACTGCGGTCGTTCCGGCCGCGGGCCGACAAAACTCATGTCGCCGCGCAGCACGTTGAACAACTGGGGCAATTCATCGATGCGGGTTTCGCGCAGCACCGCGCCAACCCGAGTGATCCGCAAGTCGTTTTTCCCGGCCCAGCGCGCCTTGCCATCCTTTTCGGCATCGACCACCATACTGCGAAATTTAATGACCTCGAACAAACGGTCCTTGAATCCAACCCGGGTCTGCCGGTACAAAATCGGTTCGCGGCCACCCGACTCCAGCCAGATCGCCAAGACCGCCGCCAACATGAACGGCCAGGTCAACGCCAGCAACAATAGGCTCGCGGTGATATCGAGCACCCGCTTCACGGCGCTTCTGAGCCCCATTCCCTGAAAACTTTCGGCAAAAACGATACTGCTTGGCATCAGCGCTTCCAGTTGGACCTTGCCAGTCTGGCGTTCGAAGAAGTCCAGAAAGTGACTGATCGCAATCCCGTTGATCTTGCAATCCAGAATCTCGTCGAAGGGGAATCCCTTGCGCCGGTCATCCATGGCCACCACGATCTCGTCGATGCGCAACCCATCCGCAAGGTCGGATAGATTGCCGATCGCCTGCAATATGCGGGCAGCCGGCACTCTCGGCGTTTCGTGCTCGTGGACCTGAATATATCCGGCAACCAGGAACCCTGGGGTTCCTGGTTGCCGCAACGCCTCGATCCTGGCCGCCTGTTCGCCCACGCCCAACACCAGCACCCGGTACTTGAAGCGATCGTGCTTGGAGACCTTGAAGAAGATGAAGCGCAACAGCAGTATGCTCAGAAAGGCGATTCCCATCGCGGATCCGAACTCGCCGCGACCGAGCGCGAGGCTGGGAACCAGGTAGTAAAACAGCGTCATCGCGAACAGCCCAACCAGAAAGCCGACGCCGACCCGCAACAGCATCTCGCCCTTTCCGTTCCAGAAGTTGCGCTCGTACAAACCCAGCGCGACCATGATTGTCGACATGATGATCATGAAGGCCGTCGCGCTCAAGGCCAATTCGTCCGTACCGGACCCGTCTTCGCCCTGGATCCACATAAAGTACAGCGACCGGCCGATATAGATCGACCAAAACAGGCTGAACGCTTCCACCACCACCAACACCAGCAGCGCCTGGGAGCCATAGTGTCTGAGCAGGCGCATCATGGCGGCGGAAAATCCGTGATTGTTTTTCTCGCGCTTTCCAGCACAAACCCGGGAAAGTCCGACGCTACGTTCATAAGCCTTTCAAAAAGCGCCGTGGCGGTGTTCCGCCGCAACGAAAACGGACGCGCCGCGTCCGGTCTCTCCTCTATACTTGCCAGCATTTGCAGTCTTCCCCACATACGGAGCATTATTATTATGTTCGATCTTGCCACTGCTCGCATCGGCATCGTCGGCCTCGGCTACGTGGGTTTGCCTTTGGCGGTCGAATTCGGCAAACAGTTCCCGACCCTCGGTCTGGACATCGATTCGGCCCGTATTCGCGAGCTACAGGCCGGCGGCGACAGCACCCTGGAAGTCGCGCCCGAGGAACTGCGGCAAGCCCGCCATCTGCGTTATACCGACCGCGCCGAGGATTTGGCAAACTGCACTGTTTACATCGTGACGGTGCCGACTCCGGTGGACGACTACAAGCGGCCGGATTTCGACCCGCTGATCGGCGCCAGCACCACGGTGGGTCGGTTGTTGAAACCGGGCGACGTGGCGATTTACGAATCCACGGTTTACCCCGGCGCCACCGAGGAAGTCTGCGTACCGATCCTGGAACGCGAATCCGGCTTGCGTTTCAACGTGGATTTCTTCGCCGGCTACAGCCCGGAACGCATCAACCCCGGCGACAGGGATCACCGGGTGACCACCATTCTCAAGGTGACTTCCGGCTCCACGCCGGAGGCGGCGGAATTCGTGGACGCACTATACCGGCGCATCGTCACCGCCGGAACCCACCGCGCCTCCAGCATCCGGGTGGCGGAGGCGGCCAAGGTGATCGAGAACACGCAGCGCGACGTCAACATCGCCCTGGTGAACGAGCTGGCCCTGCTGTTCGAACGCCTGGGCATCGACACCGAAGAGGTGCTGCTGGCCGCCGGCACCAAGTGGAACTTTCTGCCGTTTCGGCCGGGCCTGGTGGGCGGCCATTGCATCGGCGTCGATCCGTATTATCTGACCCACAAGGCGCAGCAGATCGGCCACCACCCGGAAATGATCCTGGCCGGGCGGCGCATCAACGACGGCATGGGGGCCTACGTGGTGCAACGGGTGGTCAAGCTGATGAACCAGCGTCGGATCGCGGTCATGGACGCCCAGGTGCTGGTGCTGGGCCTGACCTTCAAGGAAAATTGCCCGGATTTACGGAACACCCGGGTGGTGGACATCGTGCGGGAATTTCGCGACTACAACGCCTGCGTCGATGTGTACGATCCGTGGGTGGACCCTCGGGAGGCGCGGCATGAATACGGTATCGATCCGGTGACGGAGCTGAAGCCGGGACATTACGACGCCATCATTCTGGCGGTCGGCCACCGCCAGTTCCGCGAGATGGGGGCGGAAGGCATCCGCGCCGCCGGCAAACCCAACGCGGTGCTGTTCGATGTTAAATATCTGCTGCCCGCCCACAGCGCGGACGGCCGTTTGTAAAGGTCGCCGCGGAGTCCGCCATGAAAATCCTGGTCACGGGTAGCGCCGGTTTTATCGGCTCGACGCTGTCCCAACGGTTGCTGGAGCGCGGCGACGAAGTCATCGGCTTCGACAACCTGAACGATTACTACGACGTGAATCTGAAGCGGGCGCGGCTGGCCCGCCTAGAACGGCATCCCGGCTTCGCCGAGGTGTGCGCCAGCCTGGAGGATCGGGCGGCGCTCGCCGAAGCCTTTGCCCGGCATCGGCCCCGACGGGTGGTGAACCTGGCCGCCCAGGCCGGGGTGCGCTACTCGATGCAGAACCCGCATGCCTACGTTGATTCCAATCTGGTCGGCTTCGTCAATCTCCTGGAGGCGTGCCGCCGCCACGAAGTCGAGCACCTGGTCTACGCTTCGACCAGTTCGGTGTACGGCGCCAACACCCGGATGCCGTTCTCGGTGCACGACAACGTCGATCATCCGCTCAGCTTGTACGCCGCCACCAAGAAAGCCAACGAACTGATGGCGCACACCTACAGCCATTTGTACGGGCTACCGGTTACCGGTTTGCGCTTCTTCACCGTTTACGGTCCCTGGGGCCGGCCGGACATGGCGCTGTTTCTGTTCACCCGCGCCATCCTGGCCGGCGAGCCGATCGACGTATTCAACCACGGCCATCACCGGCGCGATTTCACCTACGTCGACGACATCGTCGAGGGGGTGATCCGGGTGTTGGACCGGGTCGCGACCCCGAATCCGGCTTGGTCGAGCGACGCGCCGGACCCGGCCACCAGCACCGCGCCTTATCGCCTTTACAACATCGGCAGCAACCGGCCGGTCGAACTGCTGCGCTATATCGAGGTGCTGGAACGGTGCCTGGGCCGCACGGCGATCAAGAACCTGCTGCCGCTGCAACCCGGCGACGTGCCGGATACCTATGCCGATGTCGATGACCTGGTCGAAGATGTCGGTTATCGCCCTTCCACGCCGGTCGAGGAAGGCGTGGCCCGCTTCGTGGCCTGGTATCGGGACTATTATCGGGTCTAGGCCGAGCCGGCGGCCGCCTCATCCAGCCGTCGCCACACGCAGGCCCCGCCGCTTTTCTTGTCCAGCGTGTCGAGATATTGCGCATGAGCGGCGCGTTCCTCGGCGCTGGCGCGGAGCACCGGCAGCGGCGGTCGCTCCCGAGGCAGCGCCGCCCGTCGGCTCTCCTCGTTGCGCCGCACCGTGGCCGCGCGCTCTTGCACGAACAGCGAATCCTGCTGGCGGGTCATCGCCAGATAGACATCGGCCAGAATCTCCGCGTCGAGTAGAGCGCCGTGCAGAGCGCGCTGCGAATTATCGACGCCGTAGCGCTTGCACAGGGCATCCAGGTTATTGCGCTGGCCGGGATGGCGCTGGCGGGCTAGCAACAGCGTGTCCTCGACCCGGCAGATCTGCTCCAGCGCGCCTTGGCCGCGCCCGCAGCGCTGCAACTCATGGTTCAGAAAACCCAGATCGAAAGCCGCGTTGTGAATGATCAGTTCGGCGCCCCGGACGAACTCCAGGAATTGCTCGGCGATTTCGGCAAAACGCGGTTGATCGGCGAGAAATTCGTTGGTGAGGCCGTGGACTCTGATGGCCCCTTCGTCGATGGCGCGCTCCGGTCGCAGGTAAACGTGGAAGCGCTGATCGGTCTGCCGCCGGTTCCGCAGTTCGATGCAGCCGATTTCGATGACCCGGTGTCCCTGGGCGGGATCGAGACCGGTGGTTTCGGTGTCCAGAACAATTTGCCGTTCGTACATGCCCCTCGCTCCGTTCAGATTCCGCTTGTTTTGATGCGAGAAATCGCCGCCCGCGCCAGTTGGTCCACCCGTTCGTTCTCTGGATGGCCGCTGTGCCCGCGCACCCATTCCCATTCCACCCGATGCGCGGCCAGGGCGGCTTCCAGCCGTTGCCAGAGATCGACGTTCTTGACCGGCTGACGGTCGGCGGTTTTCCAGCCGCGCCGCTTCCAGGCCGCCAGCCATTCGGTGATCCCCTTCATGACGTACTGGCTGTCGGTGCAAATCCGCACTCGCATCGGCCGCTTCAATGCTTCCAGGCCATGGATGACGGCCAGCAATTCCATGCGGTTGTTGGTGGTGGCCGCTTCGCCGCCGGACAGTTCCTTTTCATGCCCCTGGTAGCGGAGCAACGCGCCCCAACCGCCGGGACCGGGGTTGCCGGAGCAAGCGCCGTCGGTGAATAGATTCACCCAGGGTTCCATTTCATCCGCCATCAGATGGATACCGCGCCGTTGCCGGTCGCTTCCAGGTTCAAGGCCGCCGCCAGCAGGGCCTGCGTGTACGGATGCCGGGGGCTATCGAACACCCGCCGCGCCGGACCGGCTTCCACTATCTGGCCGTTCTTCATCACCAGCAGACGATTGGCCAGCGCCCGCACCACCCGCAAATCGTGGCTGATGAAGATGTAGGCCAGCCGGTGGCGACGTTGCAGTTCGCGCAATAAATCCACGATCTGCGCCTGTACCGACACATCCAGGGCGCTGGTTGGCTCGTCGAGCACCAGCAGTCGGGGCTGCAAGGCCAGGGCGCGGGCGATGGCGATGCGCTGGCGCTGGCCACCGGAAAACTCGTGCGGATAGCGGTCCTGGGTATCCGGATCCAATCCGACTTCCTCTAGCGCCCCGGCAATCCAGGCGCGGCGGGCGGCGCGGTCGCCGGCCAGCCCGTGCACTCGCAAACCCTCCTCAATGATTTCGCCCACCGACAAGCGGGGGCTGAGCGAACCATAGGGATCTTGAAATACGATCTGCATGGCTTTGCGCAAGGGGCGCAGCGTCTTGCCAGACAGGTCATCGATGCGCTGGCCCTGGAAGCGGATCGCGCCTTTGCTGGACAACAGCCGCAGCAGCGCCAATCCCAAGGTCGTCTTGCCGGAACCGCTCTCCCCAACCACGCCCAGGGTTTGCCCTTCACGCACCTGGACGCTGACCCCGTCCACCGCCTTGACATAATCCACCGCCCGTCCGAACAGGCCGCGCTTGAGCGGGAACCAGACCTTGACACCGTCGCCGGCCATGACTTCCGGCGCATCGTCGCTTTCCGGCGGTGGCTCGCCCCTGGGCTCGGCGGCCAGCAGTTGCCGGGTGTAGGGATGTTGCGGGTTGGCGAACAGTTCGGCGACCGTGCCGCTTTCCACCACTAGGCCCGCCTGCATCACGCATACCCGGTCGGCCATTTTGCGGACGATGCTCAAATCGTGGGTGATGAACAGAATGGCCATGCCGAGCCGCGCCTGCAATGCCTTGAGCAACTTGAGGATCTGGGCCTGGATGGTGACATCCAGGGCGGTGGTCGGCTCGTCGGCGATGAGGATGTCGGGATCGTTGGCCAGGGCCATGGCGATCATCACCCGCTGGCGCTGGCCGCCGGACAGTTCGTGCGGCAAGGCATTCAGGCGATGCGCCGCATCCGGCAAGCCCACCACATCCAGCAATTCCACGATTCGCGCCCTCAACGCCGCGCCGGTCAATCCCTTATGCAACCACAGCGTCTCGCCAATCTGCTTTTCGATGGAATGCAGAGGATTGAGCGAGGTCATCGGCTCCTGGAACACCATGGCGATCTGGTTGCCGCGCACCTCGCGCAACCGGGTCGGCGACGCGCCGATCAGTTCCTCGCCGCGCAGGCGAATGCTGCCGCCGGGATGTCGGGCATGGGGATAGGGCAGCAGTTGCAGGATGGAGAGCGCCGACACCGACTTGCCGGAGCCGCTTTCCCCGACCAGCGCCAGGGTTTGGCCGCGTTCCAGCGTGAACGACACCTGCTTGACCGCCGTGGTCGCGCCGAAGGAGACGGCCAGATCGCGGACCGCAAGGAGGGGGGAGGATTCAGTCACTTCGGAATCGATCCTTTATCAAAGTTGCGAGACGGCCGTGGTCAAGGTCGGGGAGATCGACCGGCGATCCCACGCTGACGCCGGTCGGGGCGATCCCCGGCGGCATCTCCCGTGGATCGGCATGGAGATGGGTCTTGCGCCCGCCGCGTCCCCGATCGGTGGAGTTACGCCCCAAGGCCTGGTCTTCGAGGGCGGACGGGTCGATCCCGCGCGGGGGCTGGCCTCGACGCCCCGTCCGTGGCTTGCCATTCCCAATCCTTGCGTACAGCCTACCAAATTTTGCGATCGAGGCATCTTTTGCGCCGGACATTTTCTGGGCACAACGTGGCTGAATCCCACCGAGCAGCACCTGGAAATACAACTAAACTAAAAAGATCGAACGAGTGACGATCCCGTTCCGGGAAAGCCGGATGGAGGATATGAAATGACCGGACCCACGCAAGCCAATCGTCTGGTTCAGGCGTACGACCGCATGATGGAGCGGGTAAAAATCCGTCTGGAAGAATTGGAACGCGCCGAGCAGGAGGCGCTTCCGCGATTGCGCGCCAGTATCGAGCATGCGGCGGAAAAGGCCGTGGAATTGGGTGAATTGACCCGCGAGGAAGCCCGTTTGATCAGCGGCTATTTGAAGCGCGATCTGGAGGATGCCGGCCAATATTTGACGACGACCGGTCGAGATTTGCGCGCTTGGCTGCGATTCGATCTGGAGTTGCTTGAGGATCGCATGCTGGAGTTTTTTCAGCGCGGCGTGGATCAATCGCGGCTGGAACTGCTGGCGTTCGAAGCGCCGGCAGCGGAGGTGGAGACCGAGCGCTATCGCAGCGGCGAGATTACCGGACCCGGCACCCTGCAATGCGAAAATTGCGGGGAGTTGATGATCTTTCGGGCCAGCGCGACGATCGCGCCTTGTCCGGTTTGTGGGGGCGCGGACTTCGCGCGTGTAACCGAAGAGCCGTGACGATCGCGAAATAAGTATAAACCCTGATTCGGCTGTCAATCGTCCCGATTTACCGCTTTCCCGGATTGTTTTTAACTAGGCGCCGCTTAGGCTGGTTTCTACAGCGAAGCGTGTTTTAAGCTCAATATCCTGTACTTTAACCGCCAGCCGTCTGCTGGCGGTTTTTTTATGGCCGTCAGCCGGGAATGTCGCCGGCTCGAAGGGCGAGGGATGGCTATAGGAGTCTTCGCGCCACCAGTCGCGGCTCGCAACGGGCCAGTTGGGCGTGGTAGCGAGCCGCTTGCTGGCTGACCTGGCGGGCTCGCTCCATCAACCATGGTTTGTTCCGGTAGCCACGCTTGGCGAAACCGCCCTGGCCTTCGTGGTAGGCCAAATACTGATGGTAGCTGTCGTGTTTGGCGACGCCGTGGCGGTGCGCGGTTTCGCTGACATACCAGCCGATGAAATCCACGGCGTCGCCGAACCGGTCGCGGTCCGCGTCGTGCTTGCCGGTCGCGGCGATGTAATCGTCCCAAGTTCCATCGAGCGCCTGGCTGTAGCCGTAGGCGGAGGAAGGGCGGGGGCCGGGAATGAAACCGAGGTACCAGGCGCGGGGCGGCCGAGCGTCGGCCCGAAAGGCGGATTCCTGGTGGACGATTGCCAGCAGTACCGGCAGAGGCACGCCCCAACGCTGGCTGGCGGCGTCGGCGTCGGCGGACCAACTCTCGTATTGCTCGAAGAGGGCGCAGGCATTGTCGATGTCGCGCGGTGGGGCGGTCGCGCACGAAGCGACTAGCAGCAGCAGGACGCTGCCGAGAACAGCGAGGCTCCCGCCCCAGAAAACCGGTTCCCGCAATAGTAACCCGGCGTGGCGGCGCATTCCTCCGGCGAATCGAGCGCGCCAGTCGGGCGGGAATAAAACGCGCCATCCGATCATGGGCCGATCTTGCCGCATCTGCCCAGAAATAGCCCGGTTCCCAACAAACAGAACATCATTAGCACCACCGGCAAATCCCCGAAATGGGCGTATGGGGTTAGCCCGCGCAACGGTCGCACCTCGCCGCGGATGACTTCGGCCTGGAATTGAGCGCCCTGGCTCACGATCCGGCCACGGTCGTCGAGAATGGCGGAGAGGCCGGTATTGGTGGCGCGGGCCAGGTAGCGCTGCGTTTCCAGGGCGCGCATCCGCACGATTTGCAGGTGCTGGTGCGGGGCGGTGGAATCCTTGAACCAGGCGTCGTTGCTGACGTTGATCAGCCAGGTTGCCTCGGGAAGCGCCAAGCGGATTTCCTCGCCGAACACGGCCTCGAAACAGATGGAGATCCCGACCGGCTGCCCTCCGGCATGCAGTAGCGGTTGGTTGCGCTCGCCGGGGGTGAAGTCGGCCATCGGGATATCGACCCAGTCCCGAAAAAACAGGAAGAGCGAGCGCAGGGGCAGGTATTCGCCGAACGGCAACAAGCGGCGCTTTTGGTAGGAACCGGGCGAGCGGCCGATGCTAATCACGCTATTGTGGAAGACGTTGGTTTCCCATGAGCCGGTCGGAATCCCGGTGATGTAATCGACCTTCGCGCGCCGGGCGCCCTCGGCCAGCGTGGCCACGAAAGCGCCGACCTCATTCTGGAAAATCGGGATCGCCGTCTCCGGCCAGACGATCACATCGGCGCGGCCGTGCTCGCTCAGGCTAAGCTGGACGTAGCGGCGCAGGGTTTCCTCCAATACGTCGGGCCGCCATTTTCGATCCTGGGCGATGTTGCCCTGGACCAGGGCGACCCGCAGCGGCGGTCCCGCCGGCTCGACCCAGGAAATCCGGCCCAGACTCCAGGCGCCGAGCCACAAAGCCGCCAACATGCCCAACCAAGGCAAGCGCTCTTGCCAGCGACCGCTGCTCGGCAGCGCCCGCAGCAGGCCCGCGCTGACCAACACCGCCCAGCCGACGCCGAACACGCCCATGTAGGGCGCGAGATCGCCCAGCGGCGAGTCGGTCTGGCTGTAACCCGCCGCCAGCCAGGGAAATCCGGTGAAGAGCCAACTCCTGACCCAGTCCAGCAGGGTCCACAGCGCCGGGAGAACCAGCAGCCAGCGAGCCGGACCGGGCGGCGGTCCCCAGCGGACGAGGAGCCAGCCGGCGACGGCCGGGTACGGCGCCATTGCCGCCACCATCGCGAAGGTGGCGAGCGCCGCGAACGCCGCCGGGGCATTGCCGAAATCGTGCAGGCTGATGAAAATCCAGTAAATGCCGAAGCCGAACGCGCCCAGGCCGAACAGCCCGCCGCGCGCCGCCGCGCGTCGCGGCGAGGCATCGTCCCAACTCCACAACAGGACGGCGGGCAGCAAAATCGCCAGCGGCCAGATTCCGAACGGCGCGAAGGCGAGCGGCAGCAGCGCGCCGGCGGTAAAGGCCGACAGGTCGATGGCGAGGGGACGGCGTTGCGAAGGATCGAACATCGTGATCGGCGAAAAGGGTTGATGGGTTCGGCCCACTGGAGAGTAGCGACGAAGAGTAGGATCGTCATGGCGTGCGGGAGCGCGACGGTGGAAAAAACCCTCTTCAGGGGGAAGAGGGTTGGCGCGACGCCGGAATCAGACGTTCTCGGTGGCGGGCGGCGCGGCTTCCCGACCGTCGTGCAAAGCGGTTTCCAGCAGATGAATCCGCCGGTTGTCGGCGCGCAGCACCCGGAAACGAAACCGGTCGAGATCCACGGTTTCGCCACCCTTGGGCAGCCGCCCCAACTCCATCATGACCAACCCGCCGACGGTGTCGGCCCGCTCGTCGCTGAGATCGGCCTTGAAGTACTCGTTGAAATCCTCGACCGGAGTCAGCGCCTTGACGATGAAAACGTCGCCCTGAGAACGGATGAAGGCGCTGTCGTCGTCGGTGTCGTGCTCGTCGTCGATTTCGCCGACGATCTCTTCCAGGACGTCCTCGATGGTGATCAGTCCGGCCACGCCGCCGTATTCGTCGACCACGATGGCCATGTGCAGGCGGTTGCCGCGGAATTCCTTGAGCAGGACATTGAGACGCTTGCTCTCGGGGATGAACTTGGCCGGGCGCAGCAGGGCGCGGAGGTCGAAGATTTCGCGGCGGTCGAAGGCGTGGCTCAGCAAGTCCTTGACGATCAGGATGCCGATGACGTTGTCCTTGGTCTCATCGATGACCGGAAGGCGGGAATGGCCAGACTCGACGATTTCGGCGATCAGGCGCTCCAGATTCCAGTCGTGTTCGAGCACCACCATCTGCGCGCGGGGAATCATGACATCGCGCACCTGGGTCTCCGACACCTTCATGACGCCTTCCATCATGGTGAAGGCATCGGCGTCCAGCAGTTCCCGTTGCTGGGCGTCGCGCAACAATTCCATCAGTTCGTCCCGATCCTTGGGTTCGCCCATCAGGGCGGAGCTTAAACGTTCCAGCCAGGATTTATGGCTTGATTCGGATCGCTCGTCGTTCATGATCGGTCTTGGGGGTCTCCATAGGGATCGGGATAGCCGAGACCCGCCAGGATGCGGATTTCCAGGGTTTCCATGGTTTCGGCGTGCGATTCATGCTGATGATCATAGCCCAGCAGGTGCAAAACGCCATGCGCCACCAGGTGCGCCCAGTGCGTCTCGGGCGGTTTTTCCTGGCCGAACGCCTCGCGCAGCACCACCGGTGCGCAGATCACGACATCGCCCAGCAGGGCGCTTTCGACCCCAGGCGGCGCCTCGAACGGAAAGGACAACACGTTGGTCGGTCCCTGCTTGTGGCGGTAGGTTTCGTTGAGCGCCGTGCTTTCGGCTTCGTTGACCACGCGGATGGTCAGTTCGGCATCGCGCCGATAGCCCGCGCCAGCGAGCGCCGCTTCGGTCCAGCGGCGGAACTCGGGCTCGGTCGGCAATCCCGGCATATCCAGGGCGATCTGCAAATCCAGCTCCAGCGTCCATGGGAAGTTGTCCAGTTCCAGCATCATGAGGGGTTGTCCTGTTCGTAACGGGCGTAGGCGTTGACGATGCGCTGCACCAGTGGGTGCCGCACCACATCGCGGGCATTGAAGAAGGTCATGCCGATCCCCTCGACATCCTTGAGCACTTGCAGTACCTGCCGCAGGCCGGACTGGATGTTGCGCGGCAGATCGACCTGAGTCACGTCGCCGGTGACCACCGCCGTGGAACCGAAGCCGATCCGGGTCAGGAACATTTTCATCTGTTCCACGGTGGTGTTCTGCGCCTCGTCGAGGATGACGAAGGAATCGTTAAGCGTCCTGCCGCGCATGAAGGCCAGTGGCGCGACTTCGATGATGCCGCGCTCGATCAGTTTGGCGACCCGCTCGAAACCCAGCATTTCGTACAGGGCGTCGTAGAGCGGCCGCAGGTAGGGATCGATTTTCTGCGCCATGTCGCCGGGCAGGAAACCCAGTCGCTCGCCGGCCTCCACCGCCGGCCGCACCAGAACCAGCCGCCGCACCGTGCCGGATTCCAGGGCATCCACGGCGCAAGCCACCGCCAGATAGGTTTTGCCGGTGCCGGCCGGCCCGACCCCGAAATTCAGATCGTGGTGCTTGACGTTCCACAGGTAGCGCTGTTGGTTGGGACCGCGACCGCGGATCAGGCCGCGCCGGGTGCGGATCGACACTTCGTCGGCGTCCGGCTCCGGTTTTTCGACCAGGGCATCGGCGCCGGCTTCCTGCAAGGCGAGGTGCACGCTGGCCGGGATCAGCGTCTCGTCGCGGGTGCTTCGGTACAGCGCTTCCAGCACCGCGACCGCGATCGCGACCGTCGCCGGCTCGCCGATCGCCCGGAATTGATGGCCGCGATTGTTGATTTCCACGCCCAATCGGCGTTCGATCTGGCGCAGATGCTCGTCCAGATGCCCGCATAGATTGGCCAGCCGCGCGTTGTCGGCGGGTTCCAGCAATAAATCTCGAAATTGGGGAGTAGCGTTTAGGTTCAAGGCGGGGGCGGCTCGGATATCCGCTAACTGGCTTGTCCGAGGGTGGCGGCCGGCGGTTCCGAACCGGCCGGTAGCCGGCCGCGCAGGGAATTGGGCAGCGCCTCGGTAATGGCAACCTCGGCGAAGCGGCCGATCAGTCCGGGCGGGCCGTCGAAGTTGACCACGCGATTGTTCTCGGTGCGGCCCGACAGTTGCCGGCCGTCCTTGCGCGAGGGCCGGTCCACCAGCACCCGCTGGACGGTGCCGATCATCTTTTGACTGATGGCGCGCGCGCCGTCCTCGATGCGCGTTTGCAGCCGCGCCAGCCGCTCTTTCTTGGTCGCTAACGGGGTGGGGTCGGGCAGGCTGGCGGCGGGAGTGCCAGGCCGGGGGCTGTAGATAAAGCTGAAGCTGTGGTCGAAGCCGATTTCGTCGATCAGCGCCATGGTGGCTTCGAAATCCCGCTCGGTTTCGCCGGGGAAGCCGACGATGAAATCCGAGGACAGACTGATGTCCGGGCGCGTGGCGCGCAGCTTGCGGATCTTGGCCTTGTATTCCAGCATGGTGTGGCCGCGCTTCATCAGCGCCAGGATGCGGTCGGAACCGCTCTGCACCGGCAAGTGCAGGTGGCTGACCAGTTGCGGGACGCGGGCGTAAGTCTCGATCAGCCGGTCGGAGAATTCCACGGGATGGGAGGTGGTGTAGCGGACGCGGTCGATGCCGTCGATGGCGGCGACGTATTCGATCAACAGCGCCAGATCGGCGGTTTCGCCGTCGTCGGTCGGCCCGGCGTAGGCGTTGACGTTCTGGCCGAGCAGGGTGATTTCACGCACGCCCTGCGCCGCCAGCGCCGCTACTTCGGCCAGCACGGCGGCGAACGGCCGGCTGACTTCCTCGCCACGGGTGTAGGGCACCACGCAGAAAGTACAATACTTGCTGCACCCTTCCATCACCGAGACGAAGGCGGTCGGCCCTTCGGCGCGCGGTTCGGGCAAGCGATCGAACTTTTCGATTTCCGGGAAGGAGACATCGACGACGGGGCGGCGGTCGGCCCACACGGCCGACAGCATGTCCGGCAGCCGGTGCAGGGTTTGCGGCCCGAACACCAGATCGACCTGCGGCGCCCGCTGGCGCAGCGCTTCGCCCTCTTGGCTGGCGACACAGCCGCCGACGCCGATCACCGCGCCGGGGCGGCGGGATTTGTGGGTTTTCCACTGGCCCAGTTGCGAGAACACCTTCTCCTGGGCTTTTTCGCGGATGGAGCAGGTATTGAGCAGCAGCACGTCGGCCTGGTCCGGGTCGTCGGTGCGCTCCAGGCCGTGGGCCGCGCGCAGCACGTCCGCCATCCTGGCGGAGTCGTACTCGTTCATCTGGCAGCCGTGGGTCTTGATGTAAAGTTTGCGCGTCATCAGTAATTTTTGAACAATAACATCGGCGGGGAACTATAGCATCGCCGTTGGGGGGGCGCTAGACAAGGAGTTTGTCGGCGCCGATCGGACTCTGTATGAGGGCTTGCCATTATGACCGCGTCATCGGAAGAAACCCGCGTCCAGCCGGTCGAGGTCACCTGTCCGGGCTGTTTTCACCCGCGAGAGTGGGATGCGGCCGGGGTGTGCCCGATTTGCCATTACCGGGCCAACCTGGAAGGGCGATCCGCCGCGCTGTTGCCGGTCGGGACGCAACTCCAGGGCTACGTGGTCGGGGAAAAGCTGGGCCAGGGCGGCTTCGGGATCACCTATCGCGGCTTCGATGTCACCCTGAAAATGAAGGTGGCGATCAAGGAATACTACCCCAGTGAATTGGTCGGGCGTTCCACCGACCGCAAGACGGTGGTGCTCAACGCCCACGAGCATGAAGAGCTGTTCCACTACGGACTGCGCACTTTCCTGCAGGAAGCGCAGACCATCGCGCTTACCACCTATCAGTTCTGAGTTAGACTAGGATTATGAGTTTAACGAACATCA
>JARSSH010000051.1 GCA_029624815.1 Candidatus Competibacter sp. | reverse complement strand
CACGTCACTCGCTGATCTCATTAAATCTTATGGAAATTGTTGCCCATGACTATAGAAGCCGCGTGGAAGTCCCTCGCCCGCGGGCAAGATAAGGACAGGAATGAGGGTTATTTTTCAGCCGGTTGGCTCGCCTGAGGCCATATGAAACGCCGCTGAATTTGCCGCTGTTGAACAGCGAGGCGCGAAATGGCGATCAGCGCGATGACGCACCGTTCTCCACCATCTCCCGCGCGTGCGCCAGCGTGCTGGCGGTCAGCTCCAGCCCGCCCAGCATCCGGGCGATTTCCGCGACCCGCGCGCTGGCATCCAACGGCAGCACCTGAGTGTGGGTGCTGGCGCCGTCGGTTTGCTTGTCCACCTTGAAATGCTGGTGCGCCTGCGCCGCCACCTGCGGCAAATGAGTCACGCACAGCACCTGCCGATTGCCGCCCAGTGCCCGCAATTGCCGGCCGACCACTTCCGCTACCCCGCCGCCGATGCCGCTGTCGACCTCGTCGAAGATCAGGGTCGGGATGCGGGCGGCGCGGGCGGTGATGACCTGGATCGCTAGGCTGATACGCGACAGCTCGCCGCCTGAAGCGACCTTGGCCAACGGCCGCAACGGTTGGCCGGGATTGGCGCTGACCTGAAACTCCACCGTTTCCAGTCCGCCGGGCGCGGGTTGATCCAGCCGCTCCAGGGCGATGTGAAAACGCCCCCCCGGCATGCCCAGCTCGGCCAGTGCCTGGGAGACCCGTTCGCCCAGTTCCCGCGCCGCCGCCGTGCGCCGCTCGCTCAAGCGATCGGCTTGTTCCTGGTAGGCGGCCCGCGCTGCTTTCGCCGCTTGCTGGAGTTCGTCCAGCCGGGTCTCGCTGTTTTCGAGGCGGTCCAGCTCGGTTTCGAACCGCGCCCGCAGCGCCGGCAACTCTTCGGGCGTGGTTCGATGCTTGCGCGCCAGTTGCAGGGCGGCGGCCAGCCGCCGTTCGATCCGGGCCAGGTGGTCGGGATCGAGATCGAGATCGCCCACGTAGCCGCGCAGTTCGCCGCCCGCTTCCTGAATCTGGATCAGCGCGGCGTCGAGCAGCGCGCTCACCGGGGCGAGCCGGGGGTCCAGCCGGTTCAGTGCCTCCAATTCGCGCAGGCTCCGAGCAAGCCGGTCGGCGATGGCGTCGCCGTCGCCCTCGATCAGCCAGCCCAGTAGGCGCTGACCGGTTTCCAGCAGCTCGCTGGCGTTGGCCAGCCGCCGCTGTTCGCGTTCCATCTCCGCCATTTCGCCCTCCGCCAGATCCAGCGCCGCCAGCTCCCGCAGGTGATAGCGCAGGATGTCCAGCCGGGCGTCGCGTTCGCCGCTGGCTTGCCGCAGCGCGTGCAAATCCCGCCGCGACTGGCTCCAGCTCCGGTAGCGCTCCGCCAGTTTCGCCACGAAGATTTGATTGCCGGCGTAGTCGTCCAGCAATTGCCGCTGGGCCTCGCGCCGCAGCAGGGACTGGTGCTCGTGCTGGCCGTGGATGTCCACCAGCAGTTCGCCCAGATCCCGCAGCGCCTGCGCCGGTTGCGGCACGCCGTTGATGTAGTTGCGCGAGCGGCCGGTGCTGGCGATCACCCGCCGCAGATGGCAGTCGCCCTCGCTGGCCAGATCGCGCTCGTTCAGCCAGGCGCTCGCCGCCGGCAGTTGGCTGAGATCGAACACCGCGCTGAGGTCGGCCCGCCCGGCGCCGTGGCGGATGACGCCGCTGTCGGCCCGATCGCCCAGCAGCAGGCCGATGGCGTCCACCAGGATGGATTTGCCGGCGCCGGTTTCGCCGGTGACCGCGGTCATCCCCGCCGCCAGCTCCAGCTCCAACTGTTCGACGATAGCGAAGTCGCGGACGCACAACTGGGTCAGCATGGCGGCGGGCCCTTCAGACGAAAGGCGAGGCTTCCGGGTTCAGGCCCCAGCGCAACTTGGCCCGCAGGAGCTTGAAATAATCATGATTGATGGGATGGATCAGCCGCACCTTGCGTTCCTTCTTGCGGATGACGATCTGGTCGCCTCGCTCCAGCGGCAGGCTGATCTGACCATCGCAGGTCACTTGCGTGTTGATGGTATTGGCCGCGTTTAGCACCACTTCGATGACGTTGTCGGCGCCGACCACGATCGGGCGGTGGGTGAGGGTGTGCGGGCAGATCGGCACCAGCACCACCGCTTCCAGTCCCGGATAGAGGATTGGCCCGCCACCGGCCAGCGCATAGGCGGTGGAGCCGGTCGGGGTGGAGATGATCAGGCCGTCGGCGCGGTAGGTGTTCAGAAATCGTCCATCCAGAAAGGTCTCCACATCGATCATTCGCGCCACATCGCGTTTGTGCACCACGACGTCGTTCAAGGCATCCGCTTCGCCGGCGACCTGGCCATCGCGCATGACCTGAGCGTGCAGCAGCAGGCGGCGGGCTTCGCGGAACTGGCCGTTCAGCACGCCGTCCAGGCGGTGCGGGATTTCGCTGGGCGACACATCGGCCAGAAACCCCAGCCGTCCCAGATTGACCCCCAGGATCGGCATGTCGTAGTCCACCAGCGAACGGGCGGCGTTCAGCATGGTGCCGTCGCCGCCCATGACCACCACCAGATCGCATTGTTCGCCGATGGCGGTTCGGCTGGCGACTTCCAGGCCGCTGTCGGGGATCAATTGGGCCGAGCTTTCGTCGAGGAGAACCCGCAACTGACGCTGGCGCAGATGGGCGGCGATTTGATTCAGCGTGCCCGCAACGTTGGGGTCGCCGAACTTGCCGATGAGACCAATGGTGTGGAAGACAGGGATGGGCATCGTTCCGTACTGAGTGATATCTAAAAGGGGAAAATTACCATTGTAGAAGAACGCGCGCCAAGCAGGACAGCTTGACACCTCGACAGGGAATTGCTAGCTTCCGTTGGCACTCCGAGGCGAAGAGTGCTAAAAAACCATCAGGTGTCGGCATGCAGACTTCGGACCCCACGCTGGCGGGCCATCCCGCCCTGAACGAGCGTACCCAGCACCTGCTGAAGTTTCTGGTCGAGCGCTACATCCGCGACGGCCAGCCGGTCGGTTCGCGCACGCTGTCGCGCGACGCCGGCTTGGATCTGAGTTCCGCCACCGTGCGCAACGTCATGGCCGACCTGGAAGAGCTGGGCTACCTGCGCGCGCCGCATACCTCGGCCGGTCGGGTGCCGACCGCCCGCGGCTACCGCTTCTTTATCGACTCGCTGCTGCGGATCAAGCCGCTGGACTCGCGGGAAATCGAGGTGCTGCGCCGGCGGATCGACCAGCCGGCGCAAAGCGGCGCCGAAATGGCGCGCTCGGTGTCGGACCTGTTGTCCGGCGTTACCCGGCTGGCCGGTATCGTCATGCTGCCGCGCCGTCAGACCATGACCCTGCGTCAAGTGGAATTCCTGCCGCTGTCCGAGTGCCGAGTGCTGGCGATCCTGGTGCTGAACAGCCAGGAAGTACAGAATCGCATCATCCAGACCCGGCGCGCCTACGACGCCGCGGAATTGCAGCGGGCCGCCAATTATCTCAACGCGCAGTTCGGCGGCCGGGACATCCAGCAAGTGCGAAAAGCCCTGCTCGACGAACTGCGCGAGACTCGCGACAGCCTCGATCGGCTGATGCAGACCGTGATGGAAATAGCGGAGCAGACCTTCGAGACCGCTCCCGAAAGCGACGATTATGTAGTGGCCGGCCAAACCCATCTGATGCGATACGCCGATCTGTCGGATCTCGACAAACTGCGGCAATTGTTCGAAGCCTTCAATCAGAAAAGCGACCTGCTGCATTTGTTCGATCAATGTCTGCACGCCGGCGGCGTGCAGATCTTCGTCGGCGAGGAATCCGGCTGCGGCGTATTGGAAGGATGCAGCGTGGTGACGGCGCCCTACGGCGTGGGCGACCGGGTGTTGGGCGTGCTCGGCATCATCGGTCCGACCCGCATGGCCTACGACCGGGTCATTCCGGTGGTGGACGTTACCGCCCGTTTGCTGGCCGAGGTGCTGGACGGACAACGGGATTGAATCGTGGAAAAAAAGCCGTTCGGGGGGCGGCGCTCTTGAATTTCCCGTATTCAACCCCAGTTCTCCGCCATCCGGGGCGGCGGCGGCCGCCCGACCGCTTGCCACCCGTGATGGAGAACATGCCCGATGAGCTCAACCGAACCCAAGCAATCCCCCCCCACTCGCCCGGATGTCGCCGGGGTCGATTCCCAGCCACCCCTGGAAACGGCACTGGAAACCGCGCTGACCGTCGAGGAGGACGGACTCGAACTGCCGGTCAGCCACGAGGAATTCGAAGGATTGCAGCGTGAGTTGGACCAGGCGCTGGCCAAGGCCGATGAGCACTGGAAGCTGTATCTGGGCGCCCACGCCGAAATGGAAAACCTGCGCAAGCGCGCCGAGCGCGAGGTGCAGAATGCCCATAAGTTTGCCCTGGAACGGTTTTTCGGCGAATTGCTGCCGGTGTGCGACAGCCTGGAGCTGGGACTGGCGGCGGCCAGCGACGCCGTGGACATCGCCAAGTTGCGGGAGGGAGTCGAACTGACACTCCGGCAATTGACGGTGGCGATGGAGAAGTTCGGCGCCCGCGAGGTGAATCCGCTCGGCGCCAAGTTCGATCCGGGCCAGCAGGAAGCCATGGCCATGCTGCCGACCGATCAAGCCGAGCCCAATACCGTGGTGCAGGTTGTGCAGAAAGGGTATCTGCTCAACGAGCGGCTGATTCGTCCCGCCAAGGTAATCGTTGCCCAGGCCGTGCCCCGACCGGCAAGCTAAACGCCTTTCCACCATTCCGCGCCATTGAAAATCCGGCCGGATGGCCCCACATCCAATGGCAGGCAAGGCTCAACCAACCGAATTCCCTGATTAGAGAGCGCAATCATGAGCAATATCATCGGTATCGACCTGGGCACCACCAATTCCTGCGTGGCGATCATGGAAGGCGGCAAGCCCCGGGTGATCGAAAACAGCGAGGGCGACCGGACCACGCCGTCCGTCGTCGCCTTCATGGAAGACGGAGAAATCACCGTCGGTCAGCCGGCCAAGCGCCAGGCGGTCACCAATCCGCACAACACGCTGTTCGCGGTCAAGCGGCTGATTGGGCGTCGCTTCAGCGAGCCGGAAGTGCAGAAGGACATCAACCTGGTGCCCTACAAGATCGTCAAGAACGATAACGGCGATGCGTGGGTCGAGGCGCGCGACAAGAAAATGGCGCCGCCGGAAATTTCGGCGCGGGTGCTGATGAAGATGAAGAAGACCGCCGAGGATTATCTCGGTCACCCGGTCACCGAGGCGGTGATCACGGTGCCGGCCTACTTCAACGACAGCCAGCGTCAGGCCACCAAGGACGCCGGCCGCATCGCCGGCCTGGAAGTCAAGCGCATCATCAACGAACCGACGGCGGCGGCGCTGGCCTTCGGCATGGACAAGTCCAGCACCAAGGATCGCAAGATCGCGGTCTACGATCTGGGCGGCGGCACCTTCGATATTTCGATCATCGAGATCGCCGAAGTGGATGGGGAGAAGCAATTCGAGGTGCTCTCGACCAACGGCGACACGTTCCTGGGTGGGGAAGATTTCGACAAGCGCATCATCGACTATCTGATCGAGCAGTTCCAAAAAGAGTCCGGCATCAACCTGGCCAACGATCCGCTGGCGTTGCAGCGTTTGAAGGAATCGGCCGAGAAAGCCAAGATCGAGCTGTCTTCCAGCCAGCAGAGCGAGATCAATCTGCCGTATATCACCGCCGACGCCAGTGGACCGAAGCATCTGAATCTGAAGCTGACCCGCGCCAAGCTGGAATCGCTGGTGGAGGATTTGGTCGATAAGACCATCGGTCCCTGCCGGATTGCGTTGAAGGACGCCGGGCTGGGCGTTGGCCAGATCGACGACGTGCTGCTGGTGGGCGGTCAGAGCCGGATGCCCAAGGTGCAGGACAAGGTTCGCGAGTTTTTCGGCAAGGAGCCGCGCAAGGACGTGAACCCCGATGAAGCCGTCGCGGTCGGCGCGGCGATTCAGGGCGGGGTGCTGGGCGGTTCGGTCAAGGACGTGCTGTTGCTCGACGTGACCCCGCTGAGCCTGGGCATCGAAACCCTGGGCGGCGTGATGACCAAGCTGATCGAGAAGAACACCACGATCCCGACCAAGGCGCAGCAGGTGTTTTCGACCGCCGACGACAACCAGACCGCGGTGACCGTGCACGTCATGCAGGGCGAGCGCGAAATGGCCTCGGCCAACAAGTCGTTGGGCAAGTTCGATTTGCAGGATATTCCTCCGGCCCCGCGCGGCGTGCCGCAGATCGAAGTGACCTTCGACATCGACGCCAACGGCATCCTGCACGTTTCCGCCAAGGACAAGGCGACCGGCAAGGAGAACCGGATTGTGATCAAGGCGTCCTCCGGTCTGTCCGAGGATGAGATCAAGCGGATGGTCGGCGATGCCGAGGCGCACGCGGAAGAGGACAAGAAGTTCCACGAACTGGTCAACGCGCGCAATCAGGCCGAAAACCTGATCCATGCCACCGAGAAGACCCTGCGCGATCTGGGTGACAAGGTCGAAGGCGGCGAGCGGGCGGCGATCGAGTCGGCGATCAGCGATTTGCGCACCACCGCCAAGACCGACAACATGAGCGCCATCGAGGCCAAGACCCGGACGCTGGCCGAGTTGTCCGGCAAGATGGCCGAGCGGCTCTACGGTCAGTCGGGCGACGGGCCGCACGGCGGCGGGCCGGGCGGGCCGCACGGCGGAGCGGGCGGCGGCCACAAGCCGGCCGACGACGGCGTGGTGGACGCCGAGTTCGAGGAAGTGAAGAAGTAAGCGCCGTACTTGCGGTAAACTGCGAATCCGGGAATGCGCGAGCGTTCCCGGATTTTCGGTTCTGGATGACATAACCTGGCAGGCACTCGCAACGCAACCCCATGTCCAAACGCGATTATTACGAAATTCTCAATGTGGCTCGCAACGCCAGCGAAGCCGAAGTCAAACAAGCCTACCGACGGCTGGCGATGAAGCTGCACCCCGACCGAAACCCCGGCGATCAGGTGGCCGAGGAGCGCTTCAAGGAAGCCAAGGAGGCTTACGAAGTGCTGAGCGACTCGCGTAAGCGGACGGCTTACGACCAGTTCGGTCATGCGGGGGTGGAGGGCGCGGCGGGCGGTGGCTTCGGCGGGTTCGGCGAGGCGGCCGACCTGGGCGACATTTTCGGCGGCGTGTTTCGCGACATTTTCGGCGGTATGCGGGGCGGCGGCGGCGGCGGTCAGAGCTATCGCGGGGCCGACCTGCGCTACACCCTGGACTTGACGCTGGAAGAGGCGGTATTCGGCACCACCGCCAAGATTCGCGTGCCGACGCTGGTTAGCTGCGCGGCCTGCGCCGGCAGTGGCGCCAAGCCGGGCACCAAGCCCACCACTTGTCCCACCTGTCGCGGAGTCGGTCAAGTGCGGATGCAGCAGGGCTTTTTCTCGATCCAGCAGACCTGTCCGCGTTGCCAGGGGCGGGGCGCCATCATTCCAGACCCCTGCGAGACCTGTCGCGGCAGCGGCCGGGTCGAAGAGCAGAAGACGCTGTCGGTCAAGGTGCCGGCCGGCGTGGACAACGGCGACCGCATCCGGCTGGCGGGCGAGGGCGAGGCGGGCGAGCACAGCGGCTCGCCGGGCGATCTGTACGTGCAAATCCGGGTAAAGCCGCACCCGATTTTTACCCGCGAGGACAACGATCTGCACTGCGAGGTGCCGATCGGTTTCCACACCGCCGCGCTCGGCGGTGAGTTGGAGGTGCCGACCCTGGACGGACGGCTGAGTCTGAAGATTCCGCCGGAGACCCAGACCGGCAAGGTGTTTCGCTTGCGCGGCAAGGGCGTCAAACCGGTGCGCGGCGGACCGACCGGCGATCTGCTGTGCCGGATCGTGGTCGAAACCCCGGTTAACCTGACCCGGGAGCAGAAGGATCTGCTGGAAAAATTCGCGGCCACCATGGAAGCCAGCGGCGAGCGCCACACGCCGCAGCAGGGTAGCTGGCTGGATGGCGTCAAGAAGTTCTTCGAGGATATGAAATTCTGAGAACCCCGCCTTGCGTTGCCTGCTGAGTTGGGGCGGGTACGGCTGGCGGGTGTGCGGTGAGCGCGAACGCGGTTTCGAAATGAGGGCGAGTGGCGCGGCATGACAAGGGACTTCCAGCCCTTTGTCAAACAGCGTTCATACCAGGTAGATTGATGTCCTTGGCCCCTGTGTGGCCCATCATCCTGGTCAAACGATTGCTCCCTCATGTTCGAACAAGCCTTCAAAAATATCGATGACGCGCTCAGAAAAGAAGCCGGCTGCACCACCGAACTCGATTACACCGAACAAACTTCCTGGCTGCTGTTCCTGAAATATCTGGATGGACTCGAACAGGACAAGGCGATGGAAGCCGCGTTGGAAGGGCGGAAGTACGCCTTCATCCTGGACGAGCCCTACCGTTGGGAACGCTGGGCCGCTCCTAAAGGCCAAGACGGCAGGCTCGACCATAACAAAGCGCGGACCGGCGACGATCTGCGCGATTTCGTGGACCGCAGGCTGTTTCCCTATCTGCACGGTTTCAAGCGGCGAGCCAGCGGGCCGAACACCCTCGAATACAAGATCGGGGAGATTTTCGGCGAGATCAAGAACAAGATTCACAGTGGCTACAATCTGCGCGAGATCATCGATCACATCGACGAGCTGCGTTTCCGTTCCCAGGCCGAAAAGCACGAGCTGTCGCATCTGTACGAAGCCAAGATCAGGAACATGGGCAACGCCGGGCGCAACGGCGGCGAGTATTACACGCCGCGCCCGCTGATTCGCGCCATCGTGCGGGTGGTCAAACCGAAGATCGGCGAACGCATTTACGACGGCGCGGTGGGCTCGGCGGGCTTTTTGTGCGAAGCCTTCGATACCCTCAAGGCCCAGTCCACGCTGACGACCGCCGACCTCAAAACGCTGCAAGAGCGCACTTTCTACGGCAAGGAAAAGAAGTCGCTGGCCTACGTCATCGCGATCATGAACATGATCCTGCATGGCATCGAAACGCCGAACATCATCCACACCAATACTTTGGCCGAAAATCTGGCCGACATTCAGGAGAAGGATCGCTACGAGGTGGTGCTGGCCAATCCACCCTTTGGCGGCAAGGAACGCAAGGAGGTGCAGCAGAATTTTCCGATCCGCACCGGCGAAACGGCGTTTCTGTTCCTCCAACATTTCATCAAGCGGCTCAAGGCCGGCGGACGGGCCGGCGTGGTCATCAAGAATACCTTCCTTTCCAACACCGACAACGCTTCGGTGAGTTTGCGCAAGCTGCTGCTGGAAAGCTGCAATCTGCATACGGTGCTGGATTGTCCTGGTGGCACCTTTCAGGGCGCGGGCGTGAAGACGGTGGTGCTGTTCTTCGAGAAAGGCGCGGCGACCCGCAAGATTTGGTATTACCGGCTCGATCCCGGTCGCAATCTGGGCAAGACCAATCCGCTCAACGATGCCGATTTGGCCGAGTTCGTGGAGCTGCAAAAGACCTTCGCCGATTCACCCAAATCGTGGAGTGTGGATGCGGCGAACATTGATAAAACGACCTTCGATTTGTCGGTGAAAAATCCCAACGGTGGCGAAGCGGTTACCCATCGCAGTCCGCTGGACATCATGGACGAGATTGCGGCATTGGATGCGGAGAGCGCGGAGGTATTGGGGAATATTAGGGCGCTGTTATGAAGAAGGGGTGGATTACAAAAAAACTTGGTGATGTTTGCACTTTTTTGAATCGAGGCATTTCACCAAAATACCTTGAAGATGGCGGCATTTGTGTTCTCAACCAGAAGTGTGTCCGGGATCATCAGATTAACTATGAATTATCTCGGCGACATGACCCCAGCGCAAAATCTATTGGCACAGAACGCTACATTCAGCTAGGTGACGTTCTGGTTAACTCAACTGGCACTGGAACCCACCCGTTTACCCACAAATCCCAACTTATTGTAATATAGTTGTATTTTGAT